>JAFSPU010000007.1 GCA_017451265.1 Clostridiales bacterium | reverse complement strand
GGTGTAGATGTAGGTGCCGGTGTCGATGTAGGTACAGGTGTTGAAGTCGGCACAGGCGTTGACGTAGGTGCCGGCGTGGATGTCGGTACAGGTGTAGTCTGCTGCTCGTATGTATTAACAAATGCAGCTGCTACTGTCTGAGCAGAGTCCTCAGCTACTGTTGCTTCCTGATCATCTGTGGTAGAACTTCCAGCTACGATAGTCCACTCAGTTGTCTCTCCGTTTGAAGACTCATGTACTGTGTAAGTACCAATCTCTACATCATGAACTGTATAAGTATAGACATTACCATTCTGCTCCCACTTACCTGTTCCTACATTTGATGATGTAAGGTCAAGAATAGAAACAGTGCTCGGGCCTGTTACTGTGAAGCTAATTGCATCGAGCTCATCAAGATCAACGCCGCCGGCAATAGTCTTGGTGATAACAAGATCTCCAACAGGAGGTACAGCGACATTTCTGAAAGCACCAAGGTCAAACTGAACACCTGACATAGGTTTAAGGGTACGACTAATTGTCTGGTTACCGGTAGAGCTGTCCTCAACCTCAAACGAAAAACTAGTAGCACTGCTTCGGGTAACTCTCAAGTGTATACGTATCTCGTCAGACGATATTGAATATCCGGGAGTATTACACTTGGTTTCCCTTATAACAAAGTAAAAATCTCTACTGTTCGGATTAGCTCCCTCGGCAGGTGCTTCAACTAAATAATCGCCGGTCGTAAAGTCAATCTCATTAAAGTTAATAATACTGTAGGCATCAATTGAACCAACATCAAATATTGAGCCAATGCTATAACTGCTGTCAGAGTTGTACATTGTAAACTGTACATCACCCGGATTAAACGAAATGGAACGGTCATCTTCACCGGCAAGATTCTCGAAAGACTTTCTCAAAGAGAAATGCATCTCACCTAAAGTATCTGAACTGCCTCCATTGTAAAGGTAATGCATTTCAGCTCTAGTATTAACGGTACCACCTGCAACGAGCCAACCAGTAGACTGTCCTGAAATCTCAACCAGGCTTGCATTAGGACAAAGCATAACACCCGCTACGACAGCAAGTTCAACAGTACCGGATCCCATAACATTCCATACAACGCTATGGTTAAAGTAACGCTCTACGTTAGCCTCTTTCTCCTTCAGGCAGCCATTCTCTTCATCCCAACCGTTACCGTTGGTTGCAGTATCGGAATCCATCTGGGGTATCAGGACAGTTGAAGGATCATCCTCGCTATATACTGTAAGCTTAGGATTCTTGATTGTTACGTCCGTCATTGAAGCCGGGAAATTGAATATCACTACAGTAGAAGGAATCTTGTGAATCTCCAATCCGCCATTCTGGATAGCGGTCAACATATTAGGAGTAACGTTGATGTATACAACTCTGTTAGCGAATTCAGAATCATTAATATAAATACCATAATGATTGAGGGGGTCGATTGCTGTATCTCTGCCATTCTGACCGCCGAACCAATAACAAGCATCACCATCAGGATTCAAAACAAAATCGCTGTTAGCTGAAGCACGGGTATTAATCTCTTCGGATCTACCGGTATTACCAACTTCTCCCCTGATTCTGTTGATAATTCTGTTTACATTAAGACTGGCACTGTCATTTACTGACTGAATGAACTCGGATTCAGGATAAGATCCGAACTGGAACTCATTATTAAATCTGAAATTACCTAATCTTCCATTTGTAATCGTCTCTGAATAGGGAGTATCACTGTCATGACCTGACAAACGGTTGCCGTCAATATTCTGGAAAGCCGTAAGATCCATAGGGTCGCCGCTCTCAGCATAATAACCGAATACAGACTGAGGGCCTTCGAAGACTACACTGCAAGCTCGTGACTTACCAAGGAATACTTCCTGTGCCTCACCTGTTGTGGAGAATCCTTGACCGATAATGAAATGTGCTGTATCGGTTACATAGTCAACGTCGTTATTAGCGGAAGTTGAATAATAATTAACAGCGAATGTGGTCTCAGAGTGACCCGTCTGATTAAGTGTATTAGCAACAATACCATAATCTACTGCACCTCCGAGGATCGTCTCGAAGTTTACAAGATTTGCTGAATCAAACTGAATAGGAACATAACGTTCTGAGTCAGTATCCGCTTTTACTCCCCACTGAAACTTAGGAATAATCAGCCACTGCATCGTGATGGATGCAACGAGTGCTGTAGAAATTAGGCCAAACAATCTTCTTGTTGACGGTTTTGTAATCATTCTTGTCCCCCTGAAAGGCATAGTTACCCTTATGGTAAAGATAGTCCGATAATAAAGCCCCTATGTAATAATTACAAGGGGCTATTAATATTTCAGTAATATTTTTTCACAATCTCGCCACAATTGTTGGTGAGAGGTTGTGCTACATGCACAATGGACAAAAGGAGAAAAATCAACCTATTTTCTTAATCAATCTCAATATATTGCTTCCATCCTTATACTCATAGACTACATCGTCCATAAGCTTCTTGGTCATGAAGATGCCGAGACCGCCAATCTCCCTCTCTTCTGCAGGAAGAGTGATATCCGGATCTTCCTTGGCAAGCGGATCATAAGGAATGCCGTGATCAATAAATGTGATAGTTACCGTCAAAGGCTCCGGCAGCACATCAACGCGGACTGTAGCAGGACCGGTTTCAGGCTGATAAGCGTAATTAGCTATGTTGATAAAGATCTCTTCCAAGGCAACATCGATCTGCATCTGGACCTTAATCGGACAATCGATAGACTCAAGGCGTCCGTCGACATACTCCATAACCTGTGACAGGTTCTCGGGTAATGCCTCGATATTTAAATCTTTAATATCATCACTCATATTAAAGCCTCTCTTTATTCATCGTGCCAATATGGTCATATCAACCACATTGCTCCTGATTCCTATGGTTACATCCTTAGCAAGACTTGCCACGATAGACCTCTCAAGCTCATCCCAGGCTTCCTGAGATTCACTTTCTTCAGATTCACCGTCTTCCAAAGACTGCTTATATCCTGCAAGTGACCATACGATGGGGCTTCCTGTCATTGAAGCATCTCCTACGACGCCCATACCCATATAGTTGTATCCGACATTGCCTTCGGTCTGCTGCTGAAGCTTCAGTGTGGAATCAAAATCAAGAAGGCTGTTCTCGATTACTTCACGCAGACGCCCCATAAAACCTTTGGCTGCCGTATTCTCACCTGTAGTCGACAAAGACAGAAGGTCTTCCTTCTTTTCCCTGTCCATATCAGTCTTAAGATTGAGCTTGACCCTGTACTCCCCGTCATCTTCTTCCATCCAGAAGAATGCCTCGAAATCACCGGTCATGGCCTTAACCATGCCGACCGTCTCTTCTGCGAGCAGACGAAGGTGGATCATCTTCTTACGATCGAGCTCCTTATCAGCAAGGAACTCATCGACCATATCGATAGCGGCAGAAGCTTTCTCTTCCGTGTTATCGATGTAAAGCTTATCCGTTTTGGTCATCGTATCCTCACTCGAGTGTCAGGATATCGCAGAAACCTGTTACTTCGAAGATTTCTTTAACTTCTTCAGAAACATTCTTGACTACCATCTTGCCCTGCTTGTTCATGATCTTCTGAGCAGCCAGAAGGACACGAAGGCCGGCACTGGAGATGTAGTCCAACTTCTCGAAATCAAATACGAGGGTCTCGGAATCACCGATCTGACCTCTTACGATCTCTTCAAGCTGAGGAGCACTTGTAGTATCAAGTCTTCCCTCTACTGTAATTGTCAGCTTCTTGCCATCAGTTCTTTTACTAATGTTCAGCATAACGACTCTCCCTTTATAAGCATTACTAAAGATTATACTATAACTAATTTATCAATACTAATTTATATCTTAAATTATGAGAAGATCTTAAACACCTTGATCTCAACATGAGGATTAACGATATTTACCTGAACTTCATCAGCGACATTAGCAATGATGGACTTCTCCAGCATATCTGTAGCTGAAGGATTATTGCTCTCCTTAACAGCCTCCTCATACTTCTCAAGGGACCACAGGTACTCCTTGGCTGCTGTAGCAGAAGTATCGATGGAAGCAGGGCTGCCCATGTTGGTCAGACCCATGGAAAGACCGGAAACTACTGTATGACCCAGAGTACCCGGCAGAAGCATAGTACCGATCATCTCCTTAAGCTTGCCTGTGAAGCCCTTGACTGCGGAGTTCTCTCCCCTGGTGGAAGCGTCGATAAGCTGATCGTGCATAGTCTTATCAAGGACTACGTCACCATTAAGGCTTAAAGTAAACTCCTTGCCGTACTGAGCGATTGTATACTCAGCCTTGATATCACCTGCAATACCTCTGAGAAGACCGATAGTCTCTTCAGTGAGAAGTCTTAATCTTAACAGCTCCTTCTTGTCGAGACCTGCTTCGACTCCCATCTTGTTGGATATCTCGAGTGCTTCGGCAAAGCCGTTGCCTGTATTGTCAATGATTACTGAATTCTTGTTCATTTTATGCCTCCGTTTATTTGTTATTTATTATTTTCCGTGATACTCGAATCCAAGCATCGTAAGGTCATCAAATTGCTCAGCGTCCTTTACGAAGTCGCTTACTGCCTGCTTAACGCTCTTCAGCAAAGTCTCAGGATCAGCATCGGGATCTGCATTCAATGCATTAAGCATCCTCTCTGAGCCGAACATGTTGTCATCAGCATCAGTAGCTTCAGGAACACCGTCCGTGTATATAAACAGTTTATCACCCTTCTTAAGATCAAGCTCATACTCGTGATAAACAGTCGTATCCATTGCGCCCACGGCGAGGCTGTGTTTGTCCTTAAACACTTCAAACTTACCGCCTGCTCTTCTGAGTACAGGATACTCATGACCAGCATTGGCAGCAAGGAGCTTACCTGTGGAGATCTCAAGTATTCCAATCCAGACTGTAACGAACATCTCGACCAGATTATTGGTACACAGTGCCTGGTTGGTCTTATCAAGAACCTCCGCCGGAGACTTACCGAGCATTGCACAGCTCTGAAGGATCGTCTTGGATATCATCATGAAAAGTGCAGCCGGAATTCCCTTACCGGATACATCTGCAACAAGGAGTGCCAGATGATCGTCATCTATCAGATAGTAATCGTAGAAGTCTCCTCCTACCTCCCTCGCAGGATCCATAACAGCGTAAAGGTCAAACTCACTGCGGTTCGGGAACGGAGGGAAATCATGAGGCAGCATGGACGCCTGGATCTGAGTGGCCAGCGTAAGCTCAGTGCTTATACGCTCTGACTCCTTGGTGATCTGGGTGATCTCGGTAATATACTGCTTCGTCTTCTTGGAAAGATCATCGAATGATTCAGCGAGGATCTCGATCTCATCATTGGTATTGTAGATCGGTTTCATCTCAAATAGCTTACCGCTGTTGGAACCTTCTATGATGTCCTGAGTCATGGATTCGATAGGCTTAACGATCCTGTCAGCCAGAATGAGAGTAACAATAACACCGGCTATCATGATAAGTCCGACCAGGATCGATGAAAGGATCATGAGCTTAGCCTGAGCTTCCTTATAGTTCTCTCGTGCTTCGGTGTTGATACGGTCATACTCCTCGAGCATCAGATTGGTAGGTGTCTCTGTCAGTTCCTTCTCTACTACTGAGATAGCAGTCCAGCCGACAGTCGGAATGGGACTTCCCGCCATGTAATACTCTTTACCGTTGATGTTAACAAGCTGAAGATCCGTACTCATTACCAGAGCCTGCGTAACAAATTCGGCAAGATCACTATTATTAGACTCACGAAGATCATATGCCACATACTGATCCTCGACCTCGAACAGGCCATTGTCTTCAGGCGCGAATATAACCTGGCCGTCACTGTTTACAATGCAGATGAATCCGACATTACCTGCAGACTGATCGACATATGCCTCAAGTTCATCAAGGAAAAGGTCAATTCCTACGACACCGATAAGCTCACCGTCCACTTCAATAGGAGCCGAGCATGTAACGCATGATCTTCCTGAGAACGTATCATAGATAACTCCGGATATAACCAGTCCGTCCTCGGCAACAGCCTCCTCATACCAGGGGCGCACACGGGCCGGGAAATAGATAAGGTTGCCGTCTTCATCATATTTATTAGCCGACATGGCATCTATGCACAGCGAGGTTCCGTCCTCGAAACCGATATAGCAGTTATCCATATAGCCTGAGCTCTCACACATGGCGATCATGATGTCGCTCATATGTGCAGCTATCTCCAGATAATCGGAATCCCCGTAATCTACTACTGTCTCATCCCAGAGGACCTGAGCGGTGATCGTACCGTCCATAGCAGGATCCGGCGGATAGTACGGGATCGGATCATATGCCCCCTTATGTGAGAAATAACCTTCAGCCAGAGCCTGCAGAGTATTTACATCAGTAACGATCTCTTCGAACATATCATCTGCGATGTATGCCTGCAGGGTATTATTCTTGGTAACGCTGGACTCAAGCACATCGTAAAGAGTGCCGGTGGACACCTCACCCAGGGCCGCCTGCTGTACTTCGTTAGTGGAACTTACTACGCTTGAAAGATATCTGGTCTTGTAAACAGACAGGATGGTGACGAAGACAAGCATAATGAGGAAAATAACTATAACAAGGCTTAAGAGCTTCTGCTTAAGGCCTCCTATAGACAGTCCCAGAATCTTCTTCATCTGCACCTCCGTAAATCAGGGAAATTTTATATCCCAGCGTCTTGATTATACCATTACGAGCACGCAAGTCAGTCGCGCATATATTAATAATAAGTAAACGTCTGCCGTCCGGTGTATTCAGACAGCACGTCCGGGGTGTAAGATGAATTATGAAATTCGATTGGCGCAAGGATCTTAAGACACTTCTGAGCATCGTCGTGGCGGCGGTCCTTATGGCGCTGAACATAAAAACATTCGTAAGGGCCGGAGACCTTTTCCCGGGAGGCGTCAACGGACTTACCATCCTCATCCAGCACATATTCACCATGTCGACCGGGTATACCCCGCCCTTTACGTTCGTAAACCTGACGCTTAATGCGCTCCCCATTTACATCGGTTTCAAGCACATCGGCAAGAAGTTCACGGTCTTCTCAATCGTGATGATCTTCCTTGCGAGCACGCTTACCGACCTGCTGCCGGGCTTCGCTGTCACCCAGGACACGCTGCTCATCAGCATTTTCGGCGGCATCATAAACGGCGTCGCCATCAGCATCTGCCTCCTCGCGGGAGCTACCTCGGGCGGCACGGACTTCATCAGCATTTACCTGTCAGAGAAGAAAGGCTACGACGCCTTCAACATAATCCTTGCGGGCAATGCGTGCATACTGCTTGCCGCGGGTGCCCTTTTCGGCTGGGACAAGGCCCTGTACTCCATCATCTTCCAGTACGCGTCCACCATCGTGATAAGGACGCTTTACCTCAAGTTCCAGCAGTCTACGCTCTTCATCGTAACCACGAAGCCTAGCGAGGTCTGCGCCAAGATATACGAGGTCTCGAACCACGGCGCAACCATCATTGAGGGCGAGGGCTCCTTCGGGCACTGCGAGAAGAACGTGGTCTACTCGGTAATCTCCAGGTCAGACTCAAGGCGCGTTATAAGAAGCGTTAAGGAAGTCGATCCCGAAGCTTTCATCAACCTCGTAAGAACCGAGAAGCTCTCGGGCTACTTCTACTACCAGAAGGAAGAGTAACGTCAGCCTTTAATAAGCGTGCTTACGTCCGCCACGCTGAACTTTCTTATTTTCTCGTACTTCGACAGGTCCTCGTTCACACGGTCTATCACTGCCTGCCAGTCACCGCCGGTGCTCTCGCCTGCCTTGACGAAGATATTGCATGTAAGCTCGCCGTCACGCACGAAGGCCTTAACAGAAGCGATCCTCGGGTCCGCAGCCTTGACCTTATCGGCGATGCGCGCTGAGGACACGTTCTCGCCGTTACTCAAGACTATCATGGTATCCTTCCTGCCGCGCACATAAACGATGCCCCCGCTGATCTTGCCGATGTCGCCCGTGAGGTAGTAACCGTCCTCATCGAAAGCCCGCTTCGTGGCCTCGGGGTCATTATAGTAGCCGCCGAAAACATTGGGGCCCTTGATGGCAAGCTCGCCGTAGCCTTCGACATCCGGGTCCTTCACCTTGGCATCAACATACTCGAGCAAAGTGCCCGCGCTGTCGAGGTCAGTGACATCAGGGTAATCGATGGAGAAGCCCGAGGACGTCTCTGACAGCGCATACGCATTCATGAGGTTGATCCCCGCGTCGATATAAGCCTGCCTCAAGCTGTGCGGCAGCACCGAGCCTCCGATAAACGCATACTTGAGCTCGCCTCCGAGGAGCGCCTTAAGCGGAACATTCATGGCCTTGGCTCCCTCCAGGAACCTTGTGTAAACAAGAGGCACCGCGCAGAACACGGTCGGCTTCACGAGCATCATCTCCTGCGCCATGTTCTTGATGTCACCCGTAAGGTAAATGTTAAAGCCGAACACAAGCGAGTACAGGAAGTTGAAGATGGAGCCGTAAGTGTGGTTAAGCGGGAGGAAAAGGTAGCAGACATCGTGCTCGTTAAAAGGCACGCGCCTTGCCAGGGCCTCGTAACTTGAGAAGATGTTTTTCACAGAGAGCATGACAGCCTTAGGAAATGATGTGGAGCCGCTCGTGAACACGATCTTAACAGGCGCGTCCTCATCGGCAGGCTCGAGCTTAAAAAGCCCATCGCAAAGCTTCTTGCCCTCTTCAAGCATGCCTGCGAAGCTGTCCTCAATGCAGATGAACTCCACTTCCGGGTATTTGCCCCTGACGCCGTCTACGTGGGTCTCGTTTACCTTGCTGTAAAGCAGGCACGAGATATCGCACTTGCCTATGGCGTAGTCCAGGTTATCTCCCACCCAGTCCTTGGAAAGGCCGACGGCGATGCCGATATAGTTCATGACAGCCACGTCCGCGATCATCCAATCAATGGAGTTGGGGCTGTAGATGCCAATATTCTTGCCCTTATACCCGCGGGACAGCAGGTATGACGCCAGGTAGTTTACCTTCTCGATAAACTCGCCGAAAGTGACAGCCTTGTACTTACCGTCAACCATCTCGTGAAGGTACTCATTATCCTTCCACTTCTCATAGTCGGCTCTTAAGATCTTTTCCAGCTCATTCATGTTACTGTATCCCCCTTGAAAGCAGCACATATTCATAAACATCGGTTATCTCACCTGCGGCATATTCCTGAGTCTTCTTGCCGTCTCTCATGAGCGCTCCGATACTCGGCAGCTTATTGCTCATGAGCTCCTTCATGATGGAATACACGAGAGCCTTGCCAAGGCCCCTGTGGCTCTGGTCCACGCCCATGTAAAGCATGATGTAGCGCGAAGGCTTTTTCTTGGTACTCAGGATCTTCATTATGTTGAGCGGGTTGCCCGTGTGATAGACGAGGTTGCCGTAGTCAGGTATCGACACATAGAAGCCCACAGCTTTGCCTTCATAGTAAGCGAGCTTGGTCATGCTCATGTTCATTATCTGCTTATAGCTCATGAACACTTCACGGAAGTCTTCCTGCTTAACATTCTTGAACACGGGAAAGTCACTGTACAGCTCGGTTACCAGGCGGTACACGTCATCTATAGCAGAAGAAAACTCTTCCTCCTTAGGGCTTCTGATCTCATAGCCTGCGTCAGTGAAAGTCTTAAAACGCTGCTCATAGACATCGTTGGCATAAGACTCGTCGATGGCTCTGAAAGCGTGAGAAGTATAATGCTCCGCCACCTCAAACCCGTTATCCGTAAACAGCTTCAGATAGTAGTCCTTGTTGTAAGGCTCGCCCGTGTAAGGCTTGTCGAACTTATTGATCTTAAGCCTATACTTGATCCAGAAAGATGCATCCACGGGGCCCAGGATCTTCTTAAACCCACGCTCCTTGCAGAACTCATACGCCTTCTCGAAAAGAAAACGCGCGGCATCGGCATCATCAACACACTCAAAGAAGCCGAAGTAAGCCGTGTCATCACCTTCATAAGACGTGATGCAAAAGCGGCCCAGCGGTTTGTCCGAGTCATCAAGCACGAGAAACTTGTCCAGGCTGAAGCAGCCGCTTAACGGGTGCTCGCCCAGAAGTATCTTCCTCATCGTACCAGGATCTTCCATGTTGTCTTCCCTGCTGTACAGTAGCTTCGGAAGCCTAGTGAAAGCCTTGATATATCTTTCCTCTTTATCGAACTTAATTAGCTTCATTATTTGCTGCCTCTCCTGATGATATCTATCTTTCCCGTGTCACCGTTCATGCGTATATAATCGCCGTCTTTAACCGTAAGCAGCAGGTCTTTCACGCCTACGACAGAAGGTATCCCGAGTTCACGTGAGATGATCGCCGTGTGCGAAAGCAGCGAGCCCTTCTCGGAGATAACGCCCTTTGCCGAAGTAAGCAGGAACACCCAGCCGGGGTCGGTCATTCTGGTTATAAGTATCTTGTCCCTGGTGTCACCGATGTTATTGATGTCACTTATAACAAGCGTCTCACCCTCAGCTGTGCCGCCTGAGCACGGAACGCCCTGAAGCGCGTCCCCTGATGCCTGCTTTTTATAAGAGTTGATGCACACGTGATTCTTATCGAATTCATGATCAGCAAAGATAAGTCTGGTATACGCAGGAAGCTCGCGGAACAGACGGTATCTGTCCTTACGGTCTTCTATTACCATGCGCATATCAGAGGGTTCGGAAGCAAGCTTAAGAACTTCGCTGATCTCCAGGTAGTAGATGTCGGATGCTTCGCTTAAGATCTCCTGCTGCGCATACTTTACCGCAAGCGTATCAATGATAAGTCTCACTATGCCGTAAATACGGCTCCTGTTAAGTCTGGAGATCTCACGGTTATAGATACCGAGTGACGCCTTCTTTACATAAGACCTTGTTAGGACGTCATACTTATCTTCCTTAGTCTTATCCGCCTTAAGGCCGGCATAACGCTGTGCCAGATTAGGATCTTTAATATATTCATCGGTCTTCCTGTCAAAAAGCTCGGGATTACTTCTGAACGTCCTGCTCTCCAGCTTAAGTTCCTCCAGGTTACGGTCACCGAATCTTCTTATGTATTCAGCCTTTTCTTTCTCATATTCTTCACTGCCGGATGCCTTAAGAAGCGCGATCCTCATGATCTCAATTACGGGCTTCATACTCTCGATGTCCGAGATGCCGCTTATGTAGTCGTTTATCTCCCTGTCGGACTTGATGTATTTCTTCTTAAGGCGTGACTTAAGAAGTCCCGTGAAGATGAATGCGTACATGTCGTTTACAAGCGTCACGTCCCAGCAGTCAAAAAGCTTAACCTTGATGTCGTTAAACAAGTCAATCAGCTGCGCGGGCGTGAGCGAAGGTGAAAATTTAGAATAGAAATCATCATTTATCTTAATGAAGTCCTCATTAAGCTTCTTCATATTCTTCGGCGCGGCCAGGAGCTCGTAAAGAGAGTTGATGTAAGTTGCCGTGCGCACGAAAAAGTTAAGGTTCACATCATCGTCGTTGTATGACTTGTTACGCACGCCCATCATCTCCTGCCACACAGGGATGATCTTCTTGTTAAAAGGCAGGAACTTAAGAACCGTATACCAGTTGCTGATTTTGTAGTAAACGCGGCCGTTGACGTGACCTGTCATGTGAAGGAATACATCGTCATGCTTACTTAATTCCTTATCGTTCTTAAGGATCCTTCTGCATACTCCCCTGAACACGCCGCTGTAGACCAGGTCTACGAATGAAGTGGTGAGCGGCAGAGAGATCCCGGGATAGCTTTCGACGATATTGCTGTTGTCCATGATGAGCGGATCGTCAGTCTTTAATGTCGTTATGGGACGCACCTGAAGGATAAAGATCTCGTCCCCCTTCACCGCGAACTCAATGTCCAGATACTCGCCGAATATTGTCTTAATCTTCTCAGAAATCCCGATCAGTTCATCCGTAAGAACCTGGCTTAACAGATCTTCCTTACCTTCGTAATAACAGACTCTGTCGGTCAGGTTGTAGTAGTAAGAAGTGGTATCAACGCGCTCACTTACGACGCCCTCACCGAGCCCGCGGCCTACCGTGATAACGCTCTCGTTTAAGATTCCCTGCGGATTGGCCGTGAAGAGGACGCCGGATATATCCGAGTCCACCATATCCTGGACGATGACATTCATCTTTACATCCTTAAGGCCGTCAGCATAGGCGTTCACGTTCCCGCTGTTAACAGACGCGATAATGCTTCTGATCTTAGAAGGGACTTCATCACGCGGGACATTAAGGAAAGTCTCGAACTGACCTGCAAAACTTAATTCACTGCCGTCTTCGACATTGGCAGAGCTTCTTACAGCGAACAGCGCGCCCTCTGACGGGAATGTGATCTTAAGATCGTCTTTAACAGTCTCTTCATAAGGCAGCACGCAAAAGGCCGGAACATTAAATCCGTTCTCCTTAAGCTTTATCAGGTTGTCGATCTTGGCCCCGTACATTTATACCTTTCCGAACAGCAGGAACGCCGCAATGGTCAGCAGCATCGTGGTTTCCTGAAGATATGTGTAGATCTCCACTTTAGTTACCAGTACGAACCTCTCGGGATCTTTCATAAACTGGATAAACTTCCAGGTCATCCAGGACACGAGCAGTGCCAGCACGCAGACGGATATCTTGTTAAGGTTCCACACCAGGATGAAGTTGGTGATGATGTCCATAATGGTCAGTATCAGCACGAACCTCGTCGACTTCTTGTAGCCGAACAGCTTGGAATAAGTGGTGTAGTCGTTCTCGTCCTTGGGAGCTTTGATCTTACGGGACACCTCCCAGATAAGCGCGGGGAAATACAGCGTCCACAGAGCCATGATATTAGTCAGTGTAATAGGCTCCAGATCATACTTAATAACAGTGAACGATATGATATAAAGATTGATGATCGCCTGTACCGGGTTATGCGTAATAAGTGCGAGCGGCAGGCTCGGCTGTATCTTCTTTTTGCGGAAGAACCACTTACTCATAAGGTAGCCGTAGATATACAGGATCACGAAGGCCCACAGGTTATCTCTCATGAAGATCACATTCAGCGCCACCGCAATAGCCTGCACGAGCACGCAGGCGATCATAACGTCCTTCTTGTACACGCGTCCGCTGGGCAGGGGCCTGTCCGGGAACAGTCTCTTATCCGTCTCGAAATCCTTAAGGTCATCGGCAACTCTGAGCCACAGCAGGAAAGCGAACACCGTGAAAGCTCCGACAGCCTCCTGTATACCGATCCTGAACTGATCCTTGGTAACTCCCATATTAAGCAGGATTATGAAGTGTATCTCCAGGAATACTATCACTCCCAGAATGAGTCTGGGGATAATCGGGTAACGCTCTTTAAAATACACACGAAGGCGCTTGATCATCTCTTCTGTCCTACCTTCTCTCCGTATCTTACTTTGGTCTCGGTACCTTCGGCACTCTCCCTCATAATATCTTCGTCAATTTCAATGCCGTTAACGAGGAGCACCACCGTGGAGCCGCCGGGCTCGAAATGCCCTTTCTCTTCACCCTTGGCAAAGTGCGTCTTTCCTTCATCCACGATCCTTCCCACGAGCATGGCACCCACTTCGATATAAGCGATAACACCGAAGTTATCGGTCTTAAGTATGCTGACGTTACGCGTATTCTCATGGTAGATCTTATGATCTTTGGAAATGGGGCTTACGGTATGAAGCTTCCCTTTAATATGCCTGCTGCTTAAAACGCTGCCGCTGTCAGGGAAACAGTATCTGTGGTAGTCGTCGACGGTCAGCCTGAACACCAGCGCATATCCGTTACCAAATTCCTGCGCGTACTTATCATCCCCTAAGATCTCACTTACGGTATATTCTCTGCCCTTGATCGTCATGCGCGTATCAGTGCCGATCTTATAAACAAGCAGCTTGGAATCCGCAGGTGCGATGAGCGCTTCAGGGCTCATATCCACAGGGCGCTTGCCGGGCTTAAGCTTTCTTATAAAGAAGTCGTTAAATGATTCGTATTCCTTATCCTCATAATCACTCATGTCTATCTTGTGATTCTCGATATACTCGGGGATAACCTTAACCGAACTTTTCCCGGAGTTTTTGAATCTGTATATATTCGACACCAACGGCGAAACAGCAAGCCAAAGCAGAAGACGGCCCGCAGGATTGTTATACAGGAACTCCAGTTTACCTGCACCGTACTGCTCTATCTGTTCGTATCTGCCTTGCGCTCTGTCGTAGATCTTCATAAGTTTCAGAGCACCGCCAGATAGATAACAAGCATTCCGATCGCCATAATACCGAAGATGCCGTACCAGATTCCCTTCGGCTTAGGGACTTTAATCTTAACTATCTCAAGAACGGAAACAACAACAATTCCGCATGTGAATACAGGCACGAAAACGGCATCAGTGAACACTGCGCTCAGAAGATAAAGCAGCGGAAATATCAGTGCCGTATAAGTTACGGGCAGACCGATATAATACTTAACCGCCTTCTCACTGTCGGCGGTAGCGATATTAAAATACGCAAGCCTCGCCACTCCGAACAGCGCGTACACAAGGTAGATGATCAGGTGCCACACGGAAGTAAACCCGAGGGCAATGAAAATGCATACAGGCAGCGCAATGAAGCTCACCACATCTACCAGTGAATCCAGCTCAATCCCGAACATCTTCTCCTCTTCAGTTCTCTTGCAGCGTCTGGCCACCATGCCGTCAAAAAGATCGCAGATACCGGCCACCATGAGGCAGCAGAATGAGTATGTAATCTTCTCTGCAGTGAAAGCAAGGAAGATACCGAGCACCGCCAGAAGCAGGCCCGCATAGGTCAATATAACTGACTTGTTCCACTTACCTACGATCATGTTTTATCCCTCCGAGATAGCAACTGCGCCGGAACTTCCGTCGATCGTTATGATCTGTCCGTCACGTATTTTACTCATGGCATCCTTGCAGCAGACGATGGCCGGAATACCGTATTCTCTGGAAACGATGGCCGCGTGGCAGAGGATTCCGCCGTATTCTGTTACGATGCCTGAAAGTATCGCGAACTTGGGGGTCCATCCGGTATCGGTAAACCTCGTTACCAGTATATCTCCCTGCTGCAGCCTTTCGATCTGAGTGAAATCCTCGATCACCCTCGCGATTCCCGTGATCTTACCGTTATTGGCGCCTAAGCCCTTGATCATATTCTTTCCTTCAGCATCCGGGATTACCTTGAAGTTATGGCCTATCTCGTTATCGCTGATGTAATTGCGGTATGCGTTGTAGTAGAACTTATTCTTAACCAGAAGGTCATTAAGATCAGCCTTCGTTTTCTTACCGTCTATGTAATCCCACAGGTCTCCGACCTTCAGGAACCACACATCTTCAACCCTTTCAAGCACGCCGTCAGCTACGAGTTTCTTCGCATATTCAAGCGTGTACATACGAAGCATGTAGTAGAACCTGGTGGAGACGTCACGGAACTCCTCTCTCCACCAAAGCATCTTCCTCATGCCTGCGACCTTCTGAGTGATCTTCTTATGCTTGGAAGAAGACACTTTCCCCTCGAGGTCCTTAAGGATCTTCTCATATACAGCCGTTCCTCTTTCCTTGTCCTCTTTAGGTGAGAAAGAATCATCCAGCAGCACCATGTCTTTTATCATGGATACCATAACCTGAGGCTCTTCGTAGTAGCACGGATATGTGATATCCAGCTCCTTATCGGAATGGTAACCGTAATCATCTATAAGCTTACGGACAAGCGGCATCTCATACTTATCTTCTGAAATAAGCTTTTCGATTTCATCAGCGGATTTCTCAGTCCAGAACTTATAAACATCCTCATCCGCCCTTATCTTTCTTGTTATATCCCACATGTCGTAGAAAGGCAGCAGGTGCGAGATATTATCTATGCTTCCGAGCAAAGACAGATACTCGCTCTCCGATACATACTTAAGAAGACTGTCTTTATAAAGCGACTGGTGGATCGTATTAATGAAGATCTGATGGAAATAAGTTGTCTCACTTCTTAAGTAAGTCTCATGCGTGATCTTGACGAATTCCTTCGTTATATCCTCTATCTTCCCGTTATCAAGCTTATCCTTGTAGCCGTAATACAGGTCCAGCAGTTCCTGCTTATAGCGCTCGGAATTCTTACGCCTGTCATCCAGAAGCTGCTTCTGCTTTATGATTATCGGGATCATGTGAAACAGCACCTTGGGCGTTGCTCCCGTGACCTTGCCGTCTCCCTCGTAATCACCTACGATGCCGTACTCGTTATCGAATTCTCTTTCCTTATAACCGACGATCTGCTCCATCGTCTTCTTAACCGCAGACAGATTCCAGTAGCATCTGCCGTAGTACATCTGACCGAGTTTCTTCGGCAGCTCATCATCACGCAGAAGCTTATTATCCACGATAAAGCTCCTTAAGGAATACTCCCAGATATACTCATAAAGGCTCCACATATAAGGCGTGCAGACATTGGCAGAAACGCCGCCGTCCTTGAAGTCCGCGGTAGTCCACACGTCGTTGATACCGGAGTAGTTAAGCTTGGTTATCCTTCTGCTCTGAAGGATATAAAGCTCCCCGTCCGCCAGCGCAAACTCGATGTCACACGGGTAGCCGAACTGCTGCTGAATCCCAGAGAACACACGCGCATACTCACTGAGCTTCACGGCAGGAATGAGCCTGTTACTTGCGGCGCGGTCCTTCTCGATGTTCTCGTACCAGTTGTACCGGTACTGCTCGGGAGCAGTCTTGCCGCTTACGATGTCTTCGCCCAGGCCCTCCGAGACCTCAACGAGCATGGTCTTGTCGTCACCCGTGACGGGGTCGATCGTGAAGCAGATGCCGCTTACCTCGGAAGGAACCATCTCCTGCACCACCACCGCCATCTTGAGGTCAGCCGTGTCTATCCTGCGGTTTACAAGGTAGCTTAGGATAGTCTCGCCGAACATGGAGCGGTAGCACTCGATCACCTTGGCCTCCACGTCCTTTGCGGGCGTGTTAAGGAAAGTCTGATACTGCCCCGCAAAGGAGAACTCATCGAGGTCCTCCTTGGTGCCGCTGCTTCTTACCGCGTATAGGGTGTCGGGCTTAAGGAGCCCACTTATCTCACGACTTACGTCCTCAGGCAAAGTCACCTCATCGAAAAGCGCCTTCAGCCGCTCACCAGTCTGCTTTATATTTTCCGGCGTAAGCGCGGCAAGTTCCGTTTCTATCCTTTGCTGCAGGCTTCCCTTCACAGTCTCATCGTAAGTGTCGCTGTCAAGAACAAAACCGCCGGGCACATTAAACCCGTTCTGCTTCATCAAAAGCAGGAATCTTCCCTTGTTACCGAGCTTGCCGTTATCGCTGCCGGTGCTGTCCAGTCTGGTTATCATATCCGTTCCTTATACCATGTTTTTTCTAAGATGCATGAAGTACAGCATCATATTGATCAAGATGTGAGTGACGGCTCCTACGAGCACATATGCAAGATAAAGCAGGATTCCGAGGGGATAGAAAAGCCATACTACGAGCGCCACGCCGAAGATGGAATCCGCCTGATCAAGGAAAACAAAGAACACTTTGCTTACGCCCGAAACGGTCTTTCCGGGAGTGATGTCCAGCCTTCTTTTAAGGAAGCTGTTAGGAAGCTCGAACAGCGCGTACCCAAGTCCCAGCAGAAAGCCGATCAGAAGATTAAAGGCCAAAGTATTCTCATGATTCTGATAGAAGAAATTGTATTCGCCTAAGGATGTATTCTTACAGACAAAGCCCCAGATCACAGCGAAGATGATGTTAAAGATGACGTAACCCAGAAGTCCTTTCCAGGTCTTGTTATCACCGAATATCCTTCTGCCGTCGGTAAAGTTCTTTCCGTTATCGATGGGGCGTGCCAGAGGCTTCAGTATCGGCAGCTTGCACCACAGCATTACAAGTATTCCGGCAAATATCACCGGTATGAGCGTGGCATACATCATAAGAATATAACGAAGCATATGATCCTCCCTGAAATATCCTACCACAACACATTATTTTTCTATAATAAATAAACTCGCGCATTATATACAGAAGGCTTAAGATAAGTCTTAAAGCAGTCCCGGTGAAATGTTCATTTTTGCTATTTATAAAAGAAAATTAACATACGCTTAAAATTTAGCTCTAATTCTAAGTTTAGACTGTAGGTATAGATTTTGGGTTTTGTATCAAGTTCAGGGGGAACTAATATGTATTATGCGTCAATGGATCTTCTGGCAATACTGATATTGCTTATAGAAAATCAAGATATTATCTTCAACAAGAGACCGTCCATGAAGGCCAGAACCTGGACGATATACAGACGTTTTCTTTTCGCTGTTCTTGCCTACTATGTTACCGACACGCTGTGGGGCATCTTCGAATACTATAAACTCGTCATGCCTCTATTTATAGACACCACCATATACTTCATTGTTATGGCAGCCTGTATAGTTCTGTGGAGCACCAGTGTTTTCTACTATATTAAGGCAAACGGCAGATTCGGACCTATCCTTATAGTTTCAGGACGAACTCTAGCTACGATCATCACGGCATTATCCCTCATAAACATATTCACGCCGATCATTTTTACGGTAGATGATGCATGCGTGTATAAAGCTTTGCCGTTAAGACACTTAATTCTTATCGCTCAGATAGTTTTCCAGTTCATAATATCGGTATACGCCTTCGCAGCTTTTGCTAAGGTCAAAGACAGAAGAGATAAGCTCAAGCCCCGCTATCGTACGGTTACCTTGTTCGGACTTATTATGGTAGCGTTTCTCACAATTCAGCTGTGGTTCCCCTATCTTCCCCTATATGCTGTAGCTTACCTGATGGGTACGAGTTTGGTCAGAGTTTTTGTAATCGGAGATGAGATCGAAGAATACAAACTGGATATAGACAAACAGAAGAGAGCTGACGAGCTTAACAAAACAATTTCTTCATTGCTCGATAACATGCCGGCTATAACTTTCACCAAAGAGCCGGAAACAAGCATGTACCTTGCATGTAATCAGGCATTTGCCGTTTATGTAGGCAAGAAAAGTCCGAAAGATGTCATAGGCTTAACTGACGCTGAGCTCTTTAAGCCGGAAATGGCCGAACGTTTTGGCAAAGATGACCGTCTTGCCATGTCAATGGACGAACCGTATGTCTTTGTCGAGGATATTATCGATAGTGATGGCAATACAAGACAGTTTAAAACCACAAAGCTTAAGTATACTGATTCATTCGGACGAATCTGTGTACTCTGTATGGCTTCTGAAAAAACCGATGTAACTCTCTTGAGACGTGAGTTTGCAACCACCAAGGCAGAGTATGAACAGGCTAAGATCAACGGTATTATTTACACCCATCTCGCGCAGGCTTTGGCATACGGATACGATGAGGTCTTCTATGTACATCTGGATACCGATGACTATATCAACTACGGAATAGACGACCACGGTTTGCTCTTTGAGAAGCGCCGAGGACCGAAGTTCTTTGATTCTTGTCAGGTAGAGGTGAATACACTCGTCTGTGAGCCGGACCGTGAGCAATTCAGCAAGGCAATGGTAAAAGAGACTTTGCTTGAACAGATCGAAATGAGAAGAGCTTTCGAGATGACATATCGTGTACCTAAGGAAGGCGAACCTTTCTATGTGCGTATGCGAGCTACCCGCGCATTGGATGATAATAATGTAATCATCATCGGAGTAACTGATGTTGATGAAGAAATGAAGATCCGCCGTGCTCAGGATCTGCTTAGAGAAGCTGACTTAACGCGCCGCCTTGCTTCGGCCCAGCGTCAGGCAAACATCGATTCCATGACAGGTGTCAGGAACAAGCACGCTTACCTGGAGTACGAGACCCGTCTCGAATACACTATCAAAGAAACCAGTGATCCCAAGTTTGCAATTAGCATTGTCGACATCAACGACCTTAAATATGTTAATGACAACATGGGACATCAGGCCGGAGATCAGTGGATCCGTGAAGCCTGCCGTATAGTCTGTACCACCTTCAAGCGCAGTCCTGTTTTCCGAGTCGGAGGAGATGAATTTTGTGTTATCTCACAGGGAGATGACTACGAGAATCTTAATGATCTGGTACAGATAATCAGAGACCATAACAAGGAGGCTCTCCCCTCCGGAGGTGTAGTTATCGCCTGTGGCACTGCCACTTATCAGAAAGGCGTTTCTGTTGCAGATGTATATGAACGTGCAGATCAGGCTATGTATGCCAACAAGGTAGAACTGAAAGAAGGCCGCGAAGTCAGATAAGTCCGATATAGGATGCCGTAACCTCGGTAATGTCGTTGGTTATGCGATCATATACATATTCTCCGGTGCTTAAATCCGAACAGGTAAGCATGATGTCATTAGGATACTTATCCTGCAGACCGGACAGATTCCTTGATGTTATCCCGTAATCCGGATCTGCCGCATAAAGATCGGGCGCAGAGAATGTATGCAGGATCTCGTGCGCATAAACCGCAGGAGGATTAACCTGCCCGTAATCGATATAGTACAGGAATACTATCTCATTATCACTCTCTATTCCGGGATACCAGTTACGTGTACAAGTAATAGCAGGATTAGTCACATCAGTATTAAACACCGCGAGGAACACCGCATTATCTGCCTGATACTTTGCCTTTAATGCATCAACATCAATCTGCTCATCTATGTTGATCCACAAGGCTTCTTCATTAGCCCCGTAATCACCGTCAAGTTCCGCATTCTCCATGTTACGGTTGACCCGGATATAATATGCAAGATCTTTATTCGTTATGAAATCAGTGATAAAGACAGCATCGCCACCGTAACCGCTCACCTGATCTTCAAGATAATCTCCTGCCATGGAAAGATACTCGTTAACGGTATCGATCCTTTGGACATCATCATAAGTCTTAACATCCCATCCGTATTCAACATCACTTACAAACAGTGTGATGACTATAGTCGTTCCGTTAATATTCCCCGCACTGCCGTTATCATTGCCTCCGGTAAAGAAAGCAACAGAATTGGTAAATATACTCAAAGAAGCAAATAATGCTATTAACGCCCTTGGCACGCCGTCTGCCTCACACTTTCAATTTCTTGAATATCAAGTGTAATACAACTCATTGTTTTCGACCATAACCAATTGACTTCGCAAGGTATCGGCCAGATTGGAAGTAGCGTTAAACCACTCCTGCCGTATTCGCTCATCTTCAACATTACTGTTTATCTCATCATCTGCGAACACCGTCAGATAAGCGATCTTGGCCTCGATAACTTCTGACATCACTTCAGGATATACGAACTCCCCCTCCCCTTCGAAAAGGCTTCTTCTGTTCTGAATATTCACCCACTCGTAACCGTCAGCCTTGAATCTTTTTGTCTGTTCATGAAGATGCGTATCACCACAGATGATCATTACACGGCTTCCCTCATCTATCGAATCCAATTTCTCAAGGATATTGGTGTGGATATTATCATCTCTGTACTTATCAGTCGTATTAGGTCTTGTATCATCATCGATCTTCCAGTAATCGATCATACCGACATCAATCCCCTCCTGCACGCAGTAGCTGTACGCCAGGATCATATCGATGGGTCCGTCAATGGCACCGTATCTGTCAAATGTTTCTTCCCTTGCTTCGATCAGCACCACGTCAGGATCCACATTCTTAATGCAATTTACGATATCAGCCATGGAATAACCCATGCTTTGGTTAAAGTGCTGCGAATGGTATGTGCCCAGCATGTAGATATCCTGATCTCTGTCATTCCTGAATTCCACGATCTGGTTGTATTTATACAAATACGTAAAGTACCAGAACGCCGCGAATCCAATGCACAGAATGAGTATCACGCTGACCGCTATCAAGATTCTCTTTTTCATATTAATATTCTCCCTCATGCGTCAAGGTTTTCGATGAAAACTCTCATGTCAGCGGCGATCCGTTCCTGCTCGAAGTCATAAACCAAGTGACCGCAGTCGAGTTCTACTACGCTTGCGTTTACCTGCTCCTGCACGAAATCATTTGTCTGTCTGCGCCACAGGTCCACATCAGCCTCGCCTCCGTCCGCAACGAAAAGAAGCATCGGAATATCAGGCTGCGGAGCATTCATGATCTGCTCACTGACTTCCGGGATATCATTACCTTCATTCAAAACGGTCTCATTCAGCAGTCTCGCATACATGATCTGTCTGAAAGTCTGAATATCTTCTTCCGTCAATCCTTCCGTATACAGGAGCACGTCATCGGGAAACAGTCTGCTTATGCCGGACAGGCGCAAAGCCTTGATGAGCAGGTATTGCGCATCATAAGAATGATTATTTGAATCATAGTTCTCATAAGTCTGCGGGACAGCCATATCAAGTCCCACGATAGCCTCGATCTCATCCGGGTACTGCTGTGCCCACATCAAAGCCTCAAGTGCCGAGAATGAGTGGGGACACAGGATGAAAGGTCCTTCGATTCCGCTCAGTGCAAGCGCTTCTCTGTCCTGTCTTAAGATAGTGCTGATCGACCTCTCACCCTCGACGACATCACTGAAGCCGTAACCGAATTTCTCTACAACAACTATACGGTAGTCGTCAGACAGCAACGAGTACAGAGACTTGAAATCGTATATGGGCGAGGAAATCCCGGAACCTGACAAGAATACCAATGTATGGTCCCCCTCACCTTCTGTATAGATGCACATGTTGTGCCCGTCGACCTCAACGAACTGACCTACAGGCGGATGCTCAAATATCACCGCTTCCTTCTTAAGCATGATCTGATTGTAAACAAACATCACCAACAAGAAAGCCGCGATTGCCGCAATCAGAATCAGCAAGACTTTACCGGTAACTCTAAATATCTTCTTCATATATACCTCTCTTTCCGAAATACTACTTGTTACGCTATACATCATATCACGAGGTATATATAAGTCAATACATATTTCATTAAAGAGTGATAATCCCATGCAAACGAAAAGGGCCCGGATTACTCCGGGCCCCTCGGGTACAGACCGTTATACTTAACCTTCGTTCGCTGTTTCAATTAATGCCGGTGCAGATGCTGCTTCATCATAGATACCGCTCATATCGATCATCGGGATGATGCTGCCGTCTTCGCCTGTCTGGACCATAGGCAGTCTGCCGTCCCATCTGGTGATGGTCTCATAACGGATGATGTTAGGTGTCAGCGACTCCTCTCTTACAGCATTTGCTTCTGCCTCAGCCTCTGCAGCAATCAGAAGTGCATCCGCCTCAGCCTGAGCTGATGTTATTGTTACAGTGGCCTGAGCTTCTGCCTGCTCGATTGCTCTCAGATTCTCGATCTGCTGTGTCTGATAACGGATCTGTGCTGCCTGCTGCTCAGCGATTACCTCATTATAAGAGTCCTCATAATCAGCATTGTTTACGACAACCTTGATGATGGTAATGGTATCTTCACCGTACTTCTCATCTACGGAAGCCTGAAGTGCCTGAGCAATAGCGGGCTCGATGATTCCTCTGTTGGTCGCATCGATTGCCGTGAACTGCTTGGATGCCGTCTTTACTGAAGAAGCAACGAAGCTGCTGGTAAGAAGCGTATGCTCATAATCATTCACATTTGCGACCAGCCATGCAGATCTGCCAGTGTTGATTCTGTAAGTGATGTTGATACCCTCATAGTACAGAGCTGTACGCTCGCTTGTCTCACTCCAGATCTGGCCTTCGATCGTAACATCCTGCTGCTTGTTATTAACAAGTCTGATGCTGTCGACGAACGGGATCTTCAGTGCAACACCTGAGGGGATATTTTCTTCACTTACCTGACCCAGTCTTACACGCACGCCGGTGTAACCCGTAGGCACAATCTTAAATGCATTACCGATCATTACGAGGGCTGCGATAACGATCAGTCCCGTGACGATCCATCTTGTTGTATTCTTGTTTTTCATTTTCTTATCCTCCCTGGATATTTCTTATTGGGGAAGATTATATATGAACGGGAGAACAACAATATTTAAGGAAAGTATAAGTTGGATCAGGCTCTATCTGAGCTTGTTAATGTAGGACTTGTACCTATCATTATGCGCCGTCATCGCTTCATCTGAATCCACATAATCAAGAAGGCCTTCACGGTCAACCCATTTGTAATCCGTGGTCTCACCTTCCTGAAGCACGATCCTGTCCTTATCACCGCTTACGCGTGCCAGATAAGAATAGTAAACACCGTGACTTACATCTCTGTATGTGATATCCACTAACTCCAGAGAATCAGCAGTAAGCCCGGTCTCTTCGTAAAGCTCTCTTACAGCAGCTTCCAAAGGCTCTTCACCGCTCACGGCAGAACCGCCGGCACTCGCCTCCCAGTAACCCGGGTAAACGTCTTTAATGTCGCTTCTCTTGGTAAGAAGATATGTCCCGTCAGCGTGAAGGACCAGCAGATCAACAACAAGATGATATTTGCCCTCAGGAATATCCCTGAAGTTTCCGAATCCTCTTACAAATGTCTCTCCGGTTCTGTTTCCGTTACGGTCATAAAGATCCCAGATTTCCTGCTGTATATCTGTATCTGACATTATTAACGCCTCCGACGCTAACAAGTTTACCACAGAGTCACTTTTTTATTACAGGCTCTATTCTCTTTGCAATTACTGCGGCAATCGTCATCTTTATAAGGTCAGGAATAATGAACGGGAAAACACACCATCCGAGAACAGTAAGAAGTCCGACATCTCCGGTGTTCTTCAAATAAACATACATAAACCAGGCTGTTCCAAATGCATAGCAAACGACAAGTCCAAGGACAAGAGCTGCGAGTTTAATCACAATATTGTCCTTAATCAGACTTGTAAAAAAGATATAGATTAGTCCGATAAACAGGAATCCGAAAATGTATCCGCCCGTGCTTCCGAGAAGAACGCCTGCGCCCGCTTTAAAACCTGCGAAAACCGGTGCTCCGACCGCTCCGAGCAGAATATACACAGCAGTCGCTATGGTGCCTCTCTTGCCGCCCAGAAGCAGCAGAACAAGAAATACCGCGAATGTCTGAAGTGTAAAGGGAACTTCAGTGGGAATGCTTATCCATGAACAAACGGCGATCAATGCCGCACCTATCGAACAATAAACGAGATCTAAAGTTTTAAACTTTTTGCTGGTTTTATCTGCTGCTTCGCGTCTCATGGAACTATTCCTCCTTCAAATACATATGAGAAGGTAGCACAACTGCAGCTAATCGTCAACTTATAATTGATTTAGGTTGACGATATGATATTTCTTATTATCCCGGCTATAAGCGTATTCTTTGTAATTGCTGCCTTACCGGGGCCAAACAGACCGGCAGCTCTTTCTTTAACATCCTCAGGAAATCTGCTTATATCCGAATCAAAATTAATACCTATTCCCGCCACTATCCACTGCAGTGTATTGCTGTCAAATTCGTTTCCGGATTCAAGCAGAATACCGCAGATCTTTTTGCCGTCAACATACAGATCATTAATGCCATCTATATAAGGCTTAATGCCTGTAAGCTCATTTATCGCATCTATTACCGCTCCGCCCACAAATGCGGTAACGGCTTTACTGTCTGTCTCTGACAGCATTTCAGGTTTAAGAATAATGCTAAGGTAGATTCCGCCCTCAGGCGAGAAAAATGAATGGTCCTTACGGCCTCTGCCACCGGTCTGTGTAACGGCAACAACAGAAGTCCCGTGTACCGCACCTTTTACAGCAAGCTCCTTGGCTTTGTCACTGGTGGATTCAAGACTGTCATACACCAGTATCTCGGCGTCCCTGAGAGCCTCAGGCAGCTCGGCCATTATGCCCTCAGCAGATATGATGTCAGTATTACCGGTCAGCTTATAACCCTTGTTACTGACCGCATCTATGCTGTAACCCCTCTCACGTAGATCCTTTATGGCTTTCCAAACAGCATTTCTCGAGATGCCGCACTGTCTCGCCATTTCTTCCCCGGAAGTATAGGTATCCTTATTGGATTCAAGTATAAACAGTACCTTTTGTGATGTATTCATATCCCCTCCGCGTCACCAGCCTCAAACGCACGCAGTCTCTCTTCACGGACAGTCTTATCGATTCCATATCGTTAACCTTACTTGTAGTTTATGAATACAAGTCCGATCAAGCAAATAACAACTCCGACCACCTTGTTCCATGTAAAAGCTTCATGGTATAGAAAATACCCGACTACAAGGAGCATAACAGCAAGCACTGAACTCTGGACAATAAAACCGGTGCTCACCTGCCACCCGGCCTTATACGCGTAGATCCATCCGGTTTCCAATCCTACGATTACAATACCAAGGACAAGCGGAGCCCAGTTAAGCTTGCTGTATTCTTTTATAAGATTTCCATCCTTCTCAAGCACAAAATACAAAATAGCACTTGCTACCGCTCCGACAATGTACGTTATCGTAAGAGAAGCAAAAGGATTCATCTTTTTAGGCACTGACTTAGCGCAGATCTGATATACCACATTTGAAAAAATAACCAGCACAATCGGCCATACATAATTGAACATCTCATCACCCTCCAAGCATATATAATACATCAACAGTTATGAATAGAATTAAAAAGAACGACCGGCTATGCCGATCGTTCAATGGACGTCCGTTTTTGATTTGGTGGAGCATACGGGGCTCGAACCCGTGACCTCTACGCTGCCAGCGTAGCGCTCTCCCAGCTGAGCTAATGCCCCAAGAGCAACGGGATGATTATACCACCCCGCTGCGAAAGCAACAACCGATTAATTCTCTTCCTCTTCTTCGAGAATGCTCTTGGACTTAACCGTAACAGGTCTCTCGTAGCTAGAGAATGCATTCTCTACGAGTGCCTCATCAGGCTTCTTGGATATCAGACTTACTACAGGCACAATGATGAAGCCTGCAAGCATTGCGAAGGCACCGCAATTGATAGGTGACTGCAGCACTGCGGGGAATGAAGCTCTGAACAGCATGTTGGCGATCATTAACAGAGATCCGAACAGGAAGCAAACCCAGCAGGAAGCCTTCGTTGTCTTCTTCCAGTAAAGGCTGAACAGGAAAGGCGCAAGGAATGCACCTGCGAGAGCACCCCAGGAAACACCCATGAGCTGAGCGATGAAAGTAACAGACGAGCTGTACTGGATAAGTGCGATCACGGAAGAGATGATAATGAATACAACTACGAGCACACGCAGGCAGATAAGCTTGCTTGTCTCCTTCATATTCTTTACAACTGTTCCTGAGATGAAGTCCAAAGTCAGAGTGGAGCTTGATGTAAGTACAAGCGAAGAGAGTGTGGACATTGATGCGGAAAGAACAAGGATAACAACAACTGCGATGAGGATGTCAGGCAGTGTTGAGAGCATTGAAGGAACGATAGCATCAAAGCCCATCTCCTTTACCTCGTCAGGTGTAAGGAAGAGTCTTCCGAAACCTCCAAGGAAGTAGCAGCCTCCTGCTACGATGATGGCGAAGAATGTGGAGATGATAGTTCCCTTACGGATTGCATCCTCGTGCTTGATGGCGTAGAACTTCTGTACCATCTGAGGAAGACCCCATGTACCGAGGGATGTAAGGATAACAACACCGAGAAGGTCAAACGGCAGCGGGCCTACGAAAGATGTATATGCACCGTTATACTCAGGGAAATCACCGGGGATCTTAGCAAGCTCCATCATGGAACCCATGAAGCCGCCGTTAACATTAAGAACTGCAACGATAACTGCAACGATACCGATCAGCATGATGATGCCCTGGATGAAGTCGTTGATCGCAGTTGCCATGTAGCCGCCTACGATAACGTAGATACCCGTGAGCACTGCCATGGCGATGATGCAGTACTTGTAGTCGATGTTAAAAGCCATCTCGAACAGTCTGGAAAGACCGTTGTACAGAGAAGCTGTATAAGGGATCAGGAATATAAATACAATGAACGAAGATCCTATGCGAAGGCTCTTGGAGTTAAATCTCTTGGAGAAGAACTCAGGCATCGTGGAAGAGTCGAGCTTATGAGTCATAAGACGTGTTCTTCTTCCGAGGATTACCCAAGCGAGGAGCGATCCGATGACCGCATTACCGATACCGATCCAAGTGGAAGCGACACCGAATTTCCAACCGAACTGTCCTGCGTAACCGATGAAGATTACAGCAGAGAAATAACTCGTACCATACGCGAAAGCCGTAAGCCAGGGACCGACGGATCTTCCGCCGAGAACGAAGCCGTCAACATTCTTCGCACTCTTACGGCTTAAAACGCCGACGAGAATGAGTACCGCGAAGAACACGATAAGCATCAGGATCTTAATTATCATAACTACCTCCAAATTAAAGGGCTGCCCTTGCAAGGACAGCCCTCACGGAAACTATTTATATAATAAAATTCGCGCGTGTGTCAATATAAACCTATGAGATTAGAAGTTTACACAGTAGTATGCACAGATAGCTTCCCACTCAGGTGAAGAGAGGAAGTAATCAAGAACTGCTTGTCTGGTTGCTCCGTCCTTTATAGCACCGGTCCAGTTAGCAGTCTCACCTGCACTGGGGATTCTGTTGTACAGATCGCTGTACAGAGCGAGTACGAGCTCTTCTTCTGTCAAATCACCGGGATTGAATTCTGCACTTCTGAGAATACCGCGAACTACGTCTGCACCAGTAGCGCCGTGATTATTAAGCTGATCTACCCAGTAATCTCTGCCTGTAACATCATAAGTTCTTCCGAGGATTCTCTCATACAGAGTCTCTACAAAGATATTAACGGACAACTGTCTGAGCTGCTCAGCTGTCAATGAGGACTCACCGGAGTCGGAGCTGAGTGGAACTACATATAAATCATAATAAAAGCCGTGGCGGTAAGAATAATCATAATCTACATCAACTACCAAATAAGCCTTATCAGCTTCCCAAGTACCACTTCCTCGTAGATAGACTTGTGTATAATCATAACCACCCTGATCATATTCTTCCTGAGACGGGTATATAAACACATCTGAGTAAGTATAAGAATCATAAATAACTGTACCGGCTGTGATAGTATCTCCTACATCAAAACTAGTGTTCGGTGTTCCTTCAGCCTCTCTTGCAAATATAGCAACTCCCATAGACAGTACAACTGACATAGTTACTGCCAGAGAAACAACGGGCTTAAGCAATGACTTTATTCTCATCTTATTTCCTCCTGATAATTAGATTGACACAACTATTGTACCATTTACAACTAATTATAATCAATAAAATTTAACATAATTTACTCTAAGATTACATGTTACAAAAATTAAAGGCTGCCCTCCTCGGACAGCCCTACCGAGATAATTTATTACACTAAACAAACTATCGTGTCAATATATTATTACTTCTTATTAAACATTAACGCAGAAGTATCCGCAGATTGTAGCCCACTCAGGTGATGCTGCGAAGCCGCTTACTACGTCAGCTCTTGTTGCACCATTCTCAAGTGCCTCTACCCAAGAAGCAGCCTCAGCTGCAGAAGCTGTTCTGTTGCAGAATACGCTGTAGCAAACAGCTACGAACTCCTCATTGCTCATGTTCTTTGCGGAGAACTCAGCGCTGTTAAGGAATCCGGACACTACAGCTGTTGCTGTGCCGTTCTCCATGAGTGTGCTGAACCAAGCGTCTCTACCTGTAGGATCATAAGTTCTGTCAAGGATCTTAACATACAGAGACTCTACGAAAGTAGTTACGGACATCTGTCTGAGCTGCTCTGCTGTGAAGTGCTCTTCAACGGAAGCGTCAGGTGTATAGTAGAGATCCAGATCAAATGTGATAGCTTCACGGGTATTTGTTCTGGAACCAGTAGCATAAACATAATGGTAACCCTCGCTAAGTGTAACAGTAGTTGCGCCCTCAGCTATTTCAACGCCATCTACAGTAACTGTAAGCACGCCGCTCTGACCCTTAACAATATTATAAAGATCCAGAGTATAAGTACCAGATACAGGAGCAAACAGATAAGCGCCATAAGGCTGCCAGGACCTTCTGCTATAAGTAATACTACCGTAGCACCAATCTACAAGATCACCGGGCTCAGGTGAGTACTCTGTAGATTCTACATAAGGTCCCGGTCCAATTACAGGTACACGAATAGATACAGGCACACGTTCATCAGCCAATGCTGTAGCGCTGCAAGCAAATACCATAGTAGCTGCCATAGCGATTCCTAACAATTTCTTAGATAACGATTTCATATATACTTCCTCCTAAAAAGATATCGTTTCATAAAAAACACTATATCAAACCCGTTTTAGAAAATCAAACTTGACTCAATATATTTGAATAATATGCTATCCTTACGAAGTATTAATAATGCCGTCATGTTAATTACTGATGAATTAATGCGAAATCAGAGAAGATTAAACATTAACGCAGAAGTATCCGCAGATTGTAGCCGACTCAGACACTGACAAAAAGGGCTGTTCATTACGAACAGCCCCATAACAAATTACTATGTAAAAACGCTTACTTTACCAGGCCCTCTATGATATCCACGCACTTGTCGATGCCGAGGACTCCGGAGTTCAGGCAGATATCGTAGTTAGGTGCATATCCCCACTCCAGATCCGTGAAATGCTTGTGGTTGGCAGCTCTCTTCTTATCCTTCTCTTCAAGCCTCTTCTCCGGCTTCTTATCAGTCTCGCCGTAGAGCTTAACTATACGCTCCTTACGGAATTCCATGTCCGCACAGATATAAACATTAAGAACGCTGTCATAGTCCCTGAGGATATAATCTGCCGAGCGGCCTACGATTACGCACGGCTTGCCGGACTCCGCGATGTCCTTGATGACCTTACGCTGAACGGACCAGATGTAATCATTCATTGTCATTCCGTTCATGATACCCGGAGTGGCCTGAGCTTCAAAACCATAAGAGAAGATACTCTTTCCGGGAGCTTCCTCGCCCTTAGCTGCTACGATTTCCTTGGAGAAACCTGTCTTCTCGGCTACCTGCTCGATAATCTCCTTATCGTAGTATTCGTACCCAAGCCTGTTGGCAAGCTCCTTCGCAATGGATCTTCCGCCGCTTCCGAACTGTCTGCTGATAGTGATTATCTTGATCGACATAGGATCACCTCCCTTGAATATCTGTTTCAGGTATTTATATTTTACAACTTTTCTTTATATCAAATATTTAAAAACTGAAAACAATACACTATAATCTGAAAGAAATTTATAAGCCGAGGAGGCAGATAAAATGGCAATAAGAATTGGTATTATCGGTTACGGCAACCTCGCCAGAGGCGTTGAGAGTGAGATCAGACGCTGTCCTGACATGGAACTTAAGGGGGTATTCACAAGACGTGACCCTTCTTCCGTTAAGATCAAGACTGAGGGCGTTCCCGTATTTTCTGTAAGTGACCTTAAGGACAAGACAGCGGACTTCGACATCATGATCAACTGCGGCGGTTCCGCTACGGACCTTCCCGTTACAACACCCGAGTACGCTGCACTTTATAACGTTATCGACAGCTTCGACACACACGCTAAGATCCCTGAGCACTTCAAGGCAGTAGATGACGCTTCCAAGAGCGCTAACAAGGTATCTATCATCTCCGCAGGCTGGGACCCCGGAATGTTCTCACTCCAGAGACTCTACAGCAACTGCATCCTCCCCGAGGGTAATGACTACACATTCTGGGGCAAGGGCGTATCCCAGGGACACTCCGACGCCATCAGAAGAATCCCGGGCGTAAAGAACGGCAAGCAGTACACCATTCCCGTTCCCGCTGCTCTCGATGCAGTAAGATCCGGCTCCAACCCTGAGCTCACCACAAGACAGAAGCACACCAGAGAGTGCTTCGTAGTTGCTGAGGAAGGCGCTGACAAGGCTCTCATCGAGAAGACTATCAAGGAAATGCCCAACTACTTCGCTGACTACGACACTACAGTACACTTCATCTCCGAGGAAGAGTTCGCAGCTAACCACAGCAAGCTCAACCACGGCGGCTTCGTATTCCGTTCCGGCACCACAGGCCTCAACGGCGAGCACAAGCACATCATTGAGTACAGCCTGAAGCTCGACTCCAACCCTGAGTTCACGGCATCAGTCATCCTCGCTTATGCACGTGCTGCTTTCCGCCTCTACGAAAAGGGAGACTACGGCTGCAAGACAGTTTTCGACATCGCACCCGCTCTCCTCTCACCTCTCTCCGGTGATGAATTAAGAGCAAAGATGCTTTAATCTGAAATAAGATAACTTGCTAATTCAGCGGGGTCGGAAAAGATAATTCCGGCCCCGTTTTCTATAAGAAAATCTCGGGTACGGAAGCCCCAGTCAACTGAGATAAAGTCGATCCCGGCGTTCTTTCCAGTCCTGATATCTACATCCGAATCGCCGATATAACAAGCCTCCGACGGCTGCACTCCGGCGTTCTTCATAACCTCAAAAACAAAAGTCGGATCCGGCTTTACCGGCACCTCGGGAACATTGCCGTGAGTCTCGCATATAAGCCCTCCGAAGTGTTCTTCTATCAGCGTCTTAGCAGGCGCATCAGGCTTATTCGTTACCACCGCACACTTCACTCCTGCGTCATTCAGAGCCTGAAGCATCTCGGTAATGCCGTCATACGGGAACGTATCATAAGAGCAGTTGTCGCGGTAGAACTCCTTATACTCGGCAAACACCTTCTCGATCAGGGCCGGGTCTGCTCCCTCACCTAATGAGCGTTCGATCAGCTTGCGCGTGCCGTTTCCCACCATGGCCTGCACCTGCGCCTTAGACTTAACGGGAATCCCATTTCGCTCGAGCACGGCATTTACGGCGTGCGTCAGGCCGCCTATGGTGTTAAGGACTGTACCGTCCAGGTCAAATACTGCTAGTTTATATTTCATATCAATACTCCCTGAGAAGCTTGCGGCGGGCCTTGTAGTCAGGCATCACGTCCTCTACATGGGCCCAGAAGCGCTCTGAGTGGTTAGCCTCGAGGAAGTGCGCCATCTCGTGCACGACTATGTACGCGATCAGCTCCTCCGGCGTCTCGAACAGATTATAGTTAAAAGTGATCTTCCCTGTCGAAGGCGAGCACACACCCCAGCGCGATGTCATCGTGCGAAAAGCCACTGCAGCCGGAGGCTTCACGCCTTTGCGCTCAAACATGGGCACGTAGTACTCAAGCATCTCGCTTACCTTATCGCGCAGCTTCTGCCGCTTCCATTTCTCGTAAAGGCGCTGTGTCTTCTCGGGCGAGTCGGAGCACACGTAGATGTCAGGGTAGCTGTAACGCACCCCCTTGAAAGGAAAGCCGGGGCTGACATGCAGCGTGCAAAGCTCACCGAAAACCTTCACCTGCTCCCCGTCTTCGTAAGTACTCGGGCGCGCAGCGTTGTCGATCCTGGAGCTTACCTTGGCGAGGCTTCTGAATATAAATGCCGACTCCGAACGCAGGAACCGTTCCACCTCAGCCACGGAAGTGCGCGCGGGACATGATACTTTCACGGAGCCGTCAGGGTTAATGCGCAGGTTGATATTTCTGACACGCTTACGAGTCAGCTCATACTCGAGTGTCTTACCGTCAAGAACGATCTGCCTTAACATCAATGATTGGAATTATAGATCTCGGTTACTTTGCCGATGATACCGGAAGCAGTCATGGGGCAGCCGCCGTGAACAGTGTGCTTACCTTCTCGGCTTATGGAACACAGGCGGTAATTGGCATGGCCGATGAACTCATCGGTCTCTACAGTGAAGAACATCAGCGTCTTAAGGTCAGGCGAGAAAACATAAACGATATGCGCACACAGCATGACCGACTCGGGCTTCGGCAAAGTTACGAAGCAGCCGAAAGTGCCGTCGTTAAACTTAAAACACTTGGTGTAAAAATCGGATTCTTTATAAGGGAACTCTTCGCCGGTACGCTCGATAAGGATCTTAAACAGCTTATAGAAAGTGTTGTTACCGGGCTCCAGAATACTCGCGATCACATCCTTAGGCGTCTCATAAAAACGCTCGGGCAGGCTCTTCTGCTCGATCTCATAACGCGTATTGTAGATGTTTCGATTGAATCCCATACTCACATTATAATGTTTAGCAAGGAAACTAGTTTTACTTTTGCTTGACAATGCGGACACAGGTCCGGACTTATTCAGATGGTTTTACGCAGCTGCCTGAAATCTTTTAAAGCCTGCCAGCCGATCTTGAAGATGCGCTTCATGTTGATGGAATTCTTGCCGCCCTGTCTAGGTCGGAACGTGATGGGTATGAACTTGACGTTATCCTTGTTCTTCACCAGAAGCACTGACAGCAGCACGTTCGAAAGGAAGAAGTCCTTCGGGATCTTGGGAAGATACTTCTCCAAAGTCTTACGCGGCATGAGTCTGTATGGGGTGTTGGCGTCAGTTACCGTCACGCCGAAAGTAAGCTTGATCACGAGCTTTAGCACCTTCGTTACGAATATGCGCGAGAAGCCGTCCTCTCTGTGGTTACGGTGACCGATAAGCGCATCGTAAAGCTTGCGGTCCTCCCAGAAAGGGCCGAACTCGGAAGGAAGTGTCTGTCCGTCGGAATCAGTCTGGAAGATATAATCTGCCTTCTGCTCCACAGCATAGTTATATGCGTAGAGAACTGTGGCGCCGTGTCCTGAATTAGGCTTGTTGATGGGCTCGAGCTGGGGGTAGGAAGCCTTAAGCTCGAGAAGCTTCTCGTAGGTTTTGTCTTTACTGCCGTCGTTAACGACCACGAGTCTTGAAGAAGGTCCGATCTTTGTTACAACTTCGTGCCACTCTTTGACAACTTCTTCAATGTTAGCCTCCTCATTATACGCGGGCATTACAATATAAAGACTATCTTCCATTTTTGCTCCCATTTTTCTTAATTAATGTATAATTTTTCTGGAACTAGTTTACCACATCTTAAGAAAAACAATACGGACGGTTTGAACAGCTGATGATTACTGAAGAGACGAAGAAAAAATTCGAACAGATATTCAGGACCATGACTCCCGATCAGAGAGCCACACTTCAGGCTCACCTCATGACTGCCACAGAAGATCAGAAGTGGGACATAATCGAGAAGATCGTAAAAACTTACGAATCCAGATTAAACAATCCGTTCGTTCAGTCTGAACTTAACCCTTCCAATGAAGTCTCTTACGAGCCAGCCGAAGAGGTCCCTTACGAGGAAAGCTTCGAGCAGCCCGCGGAAGTAGAGCCTAACAGATTTGTAGCAGAGCGCCCCACACCTGCTCACACAGAATATTCACGAACACAATATGAGAACCGTTCACCGGAAGAGCGTCCTGCTCCCAAGCGCAAGCTTAAGAAGGGCGTTAAGAACGGCCTCACCGCAATAGTCCTCGTGCTGATCCTGGGTGTAACCGGCATCATTGCGTACACGTTCAGGGACACCATCTTCCCTTCTGACCCTGACGCTACCACAGTAAATTACACTGAGCCCAGCATTGCGGAGACTACTGCCGCACCCACCGCAACTCCCACGGTAACTCCCACACCGGAGCCAACCCGTGTTCCTTTGGCTGCAGATGCACCTGACCTCACCGGCCTTACGGTCGTTCTTGACCCGGGTCACCAGGAGACTGCCGACACCGAGCAGGAGCTGTATGCTTCCTGGCTGTCAGCCACCAAGCCCCGCTGCACTGCAGGTGCCGCAGGCGTTGTAACGGGCACTCCCGAGTACGAGCTCACTTTGGACTACTCGCTTATCATTGCGGACTATCTCGAGCAGTGCGGTGCCAACGTAATACTCACCAGAGACACTAATGACGTCAACCTCTCCAACCAGGAAAGAGCGCAGATCGCCGTCTCTAACAACGCTGACGTATTCTTGAGAATTCATGCTGATGCCGCAGGTGACTCCGCTGCTTCCGGCGTGCGCGTATACATCCCTGACAACGGAAGCTACACCGATACCTCTCCCGCTTACGCAGAGCAGCTCGCCGAGCTGGTTGCCGACGCAGAGGGTCTTGAGGTGAATGAAGTAAGAGCCACAAGTTTGTACACTGGCCTTAATTATGCTAATACTATTAGAGCGTTCCAGTTAAGTCTCGGTTTCTTATCCAACAGTGACGACGAGACAGTGCTGGTCAATGAGGAGAATATTGCTCGTGTTGCGGAAGCAGTTGCTGTCTTCTGCGCAGAGTTCACAGAATGATACATAAGGGGGAAAGTATTAATGTCTGACTACGATATGGGTTACAACGTCTTCTCAAGCATGAAGGCTCTCGACTACGACAGAGACGAGACCAGATTCAGCAAGATCGAGACCATGATTCACGCATTCTGGATCATGTTCCAGAAGAACGGTTATACAGACGAGATGCTCGATGAGGCTTTGGCTGAGGCTTTGAAGATCGAGGCTGAGGGTAACAAGGCACTTAAGGGTATGGCCTGCCCTAACTGCGGACGTAATGCGCAGCTTTCAGGCAACTTCAAGATCAAGTGCATCTACTGCGGAATGGAGTCGATCATCAACCCTTATGAGGCACGTGATATCGCAGTCGAGGTAGATGCCGCCATGGCACAGCAGCAGGAAGAAGCAGCGCAGAAAGAGCGCTGGGCACAGGCAGTCGAGAACGATCCTTACAAGCCTTACGATGTATCCAAGGATCTTAACTTCGACGATTTCGACGACAATAATAGTGTGTTATAATAACATTCCCTATACGGGGGTGTACCGGTTTCGACGGGGTCGTTGATACTGAGAAAGCGGGTGGAGGATTCTCGTTGGCCTCCTTAAAAAACGGGAAACGCAAGTAATTGCAAACGACACACAGCTCGTAGCTGCTTAATCTAGCTACCGTCTTCTTCGGCCTTCTGCCACCTTAGAAAGACGTTGCCGGCAGACCTTACCCGGGAGAGGTTAAATGGGACAACCTCACAGGCAAAGCTTTGAGCCTATGTTGTATCTATGAAGCTACCGGCGGGCACGCCTGACAGCGGGCCCTGTCCAAAGGGAAATCTTTAAACACTGTCTGCACCCGGAGACGTCTCAGAGGATATGGTTTCGGACAGGAGTTCGATTCTCCTCACCTCCACCAAAACTGCAATTAAGGCCTGTGCTGCAGCACAGGCTTTATGCGTTCCATTAACTATTTTCTTGCTAATGCTATAATCAAAATATGGACACTCTATCCGACAACAAGGAAATGAAGACCTTCTCTTCGGAAACCCGTAAGTGTCCTTCATGCGGCGGAAAACTTATATTCAATCCCGAGACACAGCTTCTCACCTGCAACTTCTGCGAGAACACATACACACCCGAGAAGCTTGAAGTGCTCGAGCAGATCCGTCCAGCTGATGACGGTGAAGCCTCCGAGGCTGAAGAGGATAAGAGCGAGATCGTCTGCGACAACTGCGGCGCGGTTCTTATCACCGACAACGACACGGTTTCGACCTTCTGCGCTTTCTGCGGCTCCCCTGCCGTTATCACGAGGCGCCTTTCCAACCGTTTCAGACCTGACTACATTATCCCCTTCAAGGTCACCAAGGAACAGGCTGAGCAGAAGTTCATCGAGTTCGCCAAGACCCGTAAGTACGTCCCGCGCGACTACTACAACAAGGACAACCTGGATAAGATCACGGGCATCTACGTTCCCTTCTGGACCATTAGTTCAAGGTGTTCCGTCAGCGTCAGAGGCGAAGGCTTCAAGCGCAAGCTCGGCCGCACCGACAAGTACGTACTGATGTCGGACTTCGACGTTAAATACAACAACGTTCCTTTCGACGGCTCCGTGGAGATCGCTGATGATTTGATGGAAGCGGTGGAACCCTTCGACACTTCAGACAAAAAGCCTTTCGGTACATCTTACCTGCAGGGCTTCTACGCACAGAAATTCAACCTCACGCCTGACAAACTCACCGACCGCATCATCACCAGAATGGAGCGCTATGGAAAGGAAACGGCAGCCATGTCGCTGCACGAGTACGACTCGGTGGAGATTGGTGCCTGCGGTGTCAGACCTTACGACATCGAGCAGTCCTACTCCCTGTACCCTATCTGGTTCCTTAACTACAAGTACAACGGCGGAAACTACAGGATCGCGGTCAACGGTCAGACCGGAAAAGTAGACGGTTATCTCCCGGTAGACCGCGTAAAAAGAACTATACTTCTTGTGCTGCACAGGATCGTTGATGTACTCGCGTGGATCCTTGCGGCAGGCCTCTTCGCGGGGATACTGGTCGGCTTCTACTTCCTGCTTATTTACCTTTCAAACACAAGCCTCGCACTGACACTGCTTATCGTGCTGTGCGTCTCCGTGCCTCTCGTGGGCATGAGCATCATGCGCAATGGTTTCAACTTCGACATCGGCGGCAAAACGGAAACCGTGGCAGGCTTTATCACGAGCCCGATAACACGCATCCTCGACAGCAGACGCGAATCATACAAAAGACTTTATGAGGAAACTAACATGCATGTGGGCAAGCGTCCTCCCGCATACGAGTATTACGACTCCAAAACGAAGATAGAGTTCGATAACGCCGAACTGTTCAGCAACTCAGAGTATATATATAAATGATCAATTTTGTTCGCCGATGTGACGCCCTTGCGCAGCGACTTCCGCACAAGCGCAGCGCGGAGGACCTGAGCGAGCAAGGTGTCATTGAGGCTCCCAGGCGCCCTGCTGACGAATACCTGTCGCAGCGGCTTCCTTCGTGAGCATCTCCACTTCATCAGGCGTTAACTCCACATCTATCGCAGCCGCAAGCTTCTTGGCATGCGAGGGCTTCGTGATACCTACGATGGGATTAGCGCCCTTTGCCATTACCCACAGGATCGGAACCTGCGAAGGATCGATATCATACTTGCCTGCGACCTCACGCATGATCTTAAGCAGGCCTTCTATCATCTTAAAATTCTTCCTCGGAAACATGAAGCTTCTAAAGGAGAACGCCGGGAACGGATGCTCATAGCTGTAATGGCCCGCGAGAGCCCCCTGCTCGAGCACCATGTACGCGTAATACTTGATACCGTTCTCATTACAGTAATCGATGATTGGCTGCTGATCGTTACGGATAATGCTGAAGTGATTCTGTACCGCACCGAGCTTCAGACCTTCCTTGGCGAGCAGCTCCTGCGCGAGCTTAATGTGCGCGAGCGAAACATTAGACACACCTAAAGACTTAATCCTGCCATCCTTCATAAGCGGAATAGCCTCAGAAAGATTCTGCTCAAGAGCATTCGGCACATGTATCCAGAACAGATCGGCATACGCGCGGCCCAGACGCTGCATACTCTCCTCGAAAGACTTCTTAAGCGCGCCTGCCTTATACTTCTTGGAAGGCATAAACTTGGTAGAAATGAACACCTCGGGGTGACCTGCAATAAGCCCGCCTAAGAACTTCTCACACGAACCCATACCATACACGGCCGCCGTATCCCAGTTAAGAAATCCGAGCTTTATCGCCTCATTAAATGACTCTGTCAATGCCTGCGGATCCTGCTTGTTTCCGAACACCATCTTGGTTCCGTTCATTCCCGGGCCCCACGCCCATGTTCCGATCAATACGTCTTTCATATCTGCCTCCCTAACCTTCTGCTGTTACTATAACAGAAGAATAAGACACAGCGCATTGACCTATGTTAACTATGCGTTAATTATTGATTCGTACAGAGCGGGACTCAGAGACATCACGAGTACCATCACCGACATACTCATGTCGATCAGGCCGTGTCCTATCATGATGGGGAGCGGGTTTCGATGCTTACGGTAATGCCAGCACAGTACCAGCGTCAGCGGCAGGAACGATAAGAAACGGTACAGTATGTACCTCACATCAAAGAACACGGGTATAAAGCAGTGCTGCACCGCAAAGAAAAACGCCGGCACGATGATAGCAAGCGTATCATTCTTAATCCTGTTCACGCCGTAACCCAGGTACAGTCCGTCCTCAGCGAAAGGCACAGACACGGGAAAAAGAAGGAAGTTGATCACCGCAAGCACAGCAGGAATCGGTGCCGCCATCTTCACCGCGGGCTCAGGCATCACAGTACCGTACAGAAGGAAAGCCGTAAGGTACATGCAGCCCATCCCCAAGAGGAAAACGATCACGATCATGCCAATCACCCCACGCACACGGGTAACGCCCCTCTTATAGTTAATGAGCTCCTTATAAGTCATGCCGCTTCGCCTGGCGGCAATAACAAGCAGCGCAATAGTGATCACATTCACGGCAGTAACCACAACTGTCCACCAGTTCGTGATCTCGTCTACGGCTTTGCCCGTCACCGCGGCACCAATTACGAATATAAGAAGAAACAATACAGAACGCACGGGCAGCAGCCAAGGCAGTTTCGGATTATTCATGTAAGCCTGCTTTCTGCTGAAGAACGAAAGCTTCAGACGCACTCTTGATCATCGTCATCACCTGCTTCTCGGGAGCCCTAAACACGCCTGTCGCGAGCATAGTCGCGATGCCGTGCGAGTACATTATCGTGTTCTGAATAACCTTAAGAGTCTGCTCGGGTGTGAGTCCGGTCTGCGCGCTTATGGCAGTGATCATGGCGGCGGAATCAGCTTCACGAGAGATGCCGTTAATCGTAAGAGGCTTCTCCTGAGGACACTGCCCCAGGTACAGGAACTTAAACAGATTCGGCGCCTTCATCGCCATCCTGATGTAAGCCCTGCCCATGAACTCGAAGGCTTCCGCGCCTTCCCTTTTACCAGGGTCCGCCTTATGCACAGCATAATCACGCGCATAGACAGCGAGCGCCTTGCGAAGGCCTTCCATGTTCTCAAAGTGCCAGACCAGCGGCTGCGACGAACAGCCGATGTCTTCCGCGAGAGTTCTTATATTGATGGAATCATAACCGTCCCTGATAAGCATCTGCAGTGCCGCCTCAAGGATAACGTCTTTACCGATAGTTGTCTTACGCGCCATTACCGCACCTCATTATATTAGCGTGATTATATAATTACACTTATATAATAGAGACGTGAACCGCCGCTGTCAACCGAAAAAACTACGCCCTTACCATCTCCTGCAAGGCTTCAATATAAAGCGCCGCGAGGCGCGAGGTCACGTTATTTGAAGGCTTAATAAACCCAATCTGCATATAATCGTCGACAGCCAGAGGGCGCGCCACAATGTTCGGTCCGTTAAGATCTTCATTGATCACGCCGCTGCAGATCGTATAACCGTTCATACCGATCAGCAGATTAAACAGCGTCGCACGGTCACGTACGATCAGCTCCTTATCACAGTCGAGCGTGCTTAAGATCTCCTCTGAAAAATAAAACGAGTTATGACTCCCCTGCTCGTACGAAAGCCTGGGGTACGGCTTCAAGTCATCGAGCTTGATCCTCTTCTTACCCGCGAGCGGCGAGTCCTTGCCGACAAACACATGCGGCTTGGCCACGAACAGCTCATGAAACTCCAGATCATTATCCTTAAGTGTCTTCATGATAACTGTCTCATTAAACTTGTTAAGATACAGGATGCCGATATCGCTCCTTAAAGTGGCCACGTCATTTATGATGTCGTAGGTCTCGGTCTCCCTCATATGGAACTCATACTTATCCGGATCCAGGTCCTTCAGAAGCTTTACGAAAGCCTCAACCGCAAACGAGTAGTGCTGCGAGGACACACAGAATCTGACCTTACCTTTATGCGCGCCGTTGTACCTTTCTTCTATAAGGTTCGCCTGCTCCAGCACCTGCCTCGCGTATCCTAAGAACTCCTCGCCCTCCTTGGTTACTTCGATGCCCTTCTTGCTCCTGGTGAAGATGGTGACACCGTATTCCTTCTCGAGCTCGCGGATCGAAGCCGTAAGGCTCGGCTGCGCCAGGAACAGCTTCTTGGAAGCCTCGGTAATGCTGCCGGTCTCGGCTATGGTTACAGCGTAATTCAGTTGTTTAAGAGTCATCGTACACCTCACAGAAATCTATGCTCACATCAGTTCCATAGATTTTATCTATACTTACACTCCAATTTTATGTATTTTACCCACCATGTCAATAGGCTTATACTCGGCAACATAAAACATGCATCACCACAAGGAGAAAACATATGAAGACATCAGTTATCGGTTACCCCAGAATAGGAAAGGACAGAGAGCTCAAGTTTGCTTCAGAGAAGTACTTCAAGGGCGAGATCTCCGAGAAGGAGCTTAACGAGACAGCAGCAGCCATCCGCGCCGGAAACCTCAAGGCACAGAAGGACGCAGGCATCAACTTCATCTCAAGTAACAACTTCTCTTTCTACGACAACGTCCTCGACACTGCAGTTCTGTTTAACATCATCCCCGCGCGCTACACCGAGCTCGGTCTGCCCGCACTCGACACATACTTCGCGATGGCGAGGGGCTACCAGGGCGACAAGGGCAACGTAAAGGCACTCGCCATGAAGAAGTGGTTCAACACCAACTACCACTACCTCGTACCCGAGATTGACGACAGCATTGATGTAAAGCTTACAGGCACCAAGCCTGTCGATGAGTATAAGGAAGCCGCAGCACAGGGCGTCAACACCAAGGTTTCAGTAACAGGACCCTTCACTTTCCTGAAGCTTCTGCGCTACACAGGCTCCAAGACTATCGCAGACTACGCTCCCGTCTTCGCCGCTGAGTACATCAAGCTCATCAACACCGTAGCAGACGCAGGCGCCGAGTGGATCGAGTTCGACGAGCCTTACCTAGTGCACGATTTAAGTACAGAAGACATCAAGATCTTCAAGGATATCTACAACACGATCCTCGGCAGCAAGGGCAGCGTAAAGGTGCTCCTGCAAACATACTTCGGTGACATCAGAGACATCTATCATGAAGTAACTGCACTGCCTTTCGACGGTATCGGTCTCGACTTCATTGAGGGCAAGAAGACGCTCGAGCTCGTTAAGACTAACGGCTTCCCTGAAGGTAAGCTCCTCTTTGCAGGCGTCGTAAACGGCAAGAACATCTGGAAGAACAACTACGCGAAGACACTCGGCATCATCGACGAGATCAAGGCTGCCGCAGGCGCAGACAACATCGTAGTAAACACATCCTGCTCCCTCCTGCACGTGCCTTACACGCTCGCAAGCGAAACGAAGCTTACGGACGATTACAAGAAGCACTTCGCCTTTGCCGAGGAGAAGCTGCCTGAGCTTAAAGAAATCGCTTCCCTAGCAGTAAACGCAGACGCATCTGTACTCGAGGCTAACAGGAAGCTGCACGAGAGCCGCGCAAACGTCTTTGACGCCAAGGTACAGGAGCGAGTCAAAAACATTAAAGATTCAGATTACACGAGGCTCCCGGCTTTTGCGGAGCGTGAGAAGATCCAGAAGGAGCGCTTTAACCTGCCTCTGTTCCCTACCACGACTATCGGTTCCTTCCCGCAGACAGCTGACGTCAGAAAGAACCGCCAGGACTTCAGAAAGGGCAACATATCCGAGGAGGAGTATGTAAACTTTAACAAGAACAAGATTGCGGAGTGCATTAAGCTCCAGGAGGAGATCGGCCTCGACGTTCTCGTTCACGGCGAGTTCGAGCGTAACGACATGGTAGAGTATTTCGGCGAGCACCTCGAAGGCTACCTGTTCACCGAGAAGGCATGGGTACAGTCCTACGGCACAAGATGCGTTAAGCCTCCGTTCATCTGGGGTGACGTATCACGTAAGGAGCCCATCACGGTTAAGTGGTCCGCATTCGCGAAGAGCTGCACAGACAAGGAAGTAAAGGGCATGCTTACAGGCCCTGTTACGATCCTGAACTGGTCCTTCCCGCGTGAAGACATCTCCATCAAGGAGAGCACACTGCAGATCGCACTCGCTATCCGCGATGAGGTTCTCGACCTCGAGGCCAACGGCATCAACATAATCCAGATCGATGAGGCCGCACTGCGTGAGAAGCTGCCTTTAAGAAAGTCCGACTGGTACAGCGAGTACCTCGACTGGGCCATCCCCGCCTTCAGACTCGTGGCTTCCGGCGTAAAGCCCGAGACACAGATCCACACTCATATGTGCTACAGCGAGTTCACTGACATCATCCCCGCGATCGATGCTATGGACGCAGACGTCATCACATTCGAGGCATCCAGGTCTGACCTGCTCATCCTCGACTCACTCAAGGAGAACAACTTTAAGACTGAGGTAGGCCCCGGCGTTTACGACATCCACAGTCCCCGTGTCCCTTCCGTCGACGAGATCATTACTGCCCTCACCAAGATGAGAACCAAGATCGACGACAGCAAGCTCTGGGTTAACCCTGACTGCGGTCTTAAGACACGCGGCAATGAAGAGACAGTAAAGAGCCTTAAGAACCTCGTTGAGGCAGCAAAGAAGTTAAGATGAAGATAACCGATCTTTACAGGGATAATAAGAGAACTCTGTCGTTCGAGATCTTTCCTCCTAAAAGGGACGACGAGCTTAGAAACATCGATGACACCCTCGAGGTCCTGTCCGAGCTTAAGCCTGACTTTATAAGCGTAACGTTCGGCGCAGGCGGTTCATCAAACTGCAACAGGACCATCGAGCTTGCCAGGAAGATCAAATACGAGTACGGGATAGAACCCGTGGTGCATCTTACATGCCTGCATTACGACAGACAGGAGATCGATGAGTTCGCACATGTGCTTAAGGCTGAAGGGATCGAGAATATCCTCGCTCTTCGCGGGGATCCGAATCCCAATGCCCCTGCCAAGGATGACTTCAAGAACTCATCTAATCTCATCTCTTACCTTAAAGACCGTAACGATTTCTGCTTCTTAGGAGCATGTTACCCGGAGTGTCATCCGGAGTCGCCTAACACCATAAGCGAGATCAAGAGCCTTAAGAAAAAGGTGGATGCCGGTGCGGAAGTGCTGCTGTCACAGTTATTCTTCGACAACAGCATCTTCTATCACTTCCATGAGGAGTGCCGCATTGCAGACATCAACATACCAATAATCCCCGGGATCATGCCCGTAATCAATGCCGCGCAGATAAAGCGCATGGTGACTTTATGTCATGCGTCTTTCCCCTTGAGATTTCAGAGGATTGTCAACCGTTATGAGGATAATAAAGCAGCGCTGTTCGATGCGGGAATGTCTTACTGTTTAAGTCAGATAATTGATCTGCTCGTACATGACACGCGCGGAATTCACCTGTATACCATGAATAACCCGCTCGTCGCCCGCCGCATCTGCGAAGGTATTAGAAATATAGTCTAATGCATGAGATCGCCGGTAGGCAGTCTGGTCCATGCCAGGGGCAGTAATTCGGCAATATCAGTCTTGATGATCTTTCCTTCCTCATCTGCGAGGATCACCTTAATATCAGGCGCATATTCCATCAGCATCTGTCTGCAGTTACCACAGGGCGAGAACAGTCCTGCAGGGCCGTCAGGATGCACGGAAACGATGGTATCGAAATCATGACAGCCATTCACCTTGGCATTACCTACAGCGATAAATTCGGCGCATGAGCCGTGAATACAGTCACAGTTCACACCGTGATACAGCGTGCCGTCCTTGGCCTTCAGGCAGCATCCTACGGTATGAAAAAAGTTACCCGGCTGCTGAGCTTTATGAAGCGCATCATACGCCTCATCAATAAGCTTCATATCATCAGAGGTAACTTCGTACTTTTTCACTTGGATCACTCTGTAACGAGGCAATACTTACCGCAGGCCTCAGCCACAGCTTCATATCCCTCGAAAAGCTTCTTAAAAGCATCATAGACGGCAGTCCATCTCATTACCTCGAGAGGGTCGGTACCGTCTACATAAAGCTTCTTCATATTGATCTCATAGATCCTGTTATATTCCACACTGAAGTGGTCAAGCTCAATAATGTCTCTTACAGGAGTATCAACCTTATTAAGTCTGCGGATGGTATTCATGAGCTCTGCCATTCTGACGGCTCCGGTACCCGCACTCATAAAGCTGGATACGATATTATCTTTAACCTCGGGGATATTAAGTCTGATGAAAGTCTTGGCGATGTCGTAGATCTTATCAGTGCAGTCCTCAATAGATGAAATAATCTCGAAGATGATCATGCAGTCCTGATCCTTATAAAGCTTGTTCTCCTGATAATAGAACTGAAGGTCATGCTTGATATTATCGGCATCATCTTCAAGAGATGCGATGTGTCTGGTGATGTGATCAACATCTCCTTCTTCATCAATAAACTCACAAAGAACTTCACACTCTGAGATCAAAGTCTGACAAAGCCTGGATATACAGGTAAATACATATTCGCGATCTGCTTCTCTCATCTCGCCCCCGAAGACTAATCGATTAATTGATACTCTAATAATAACATAAAAAAGCCGGGACTTTCATCCCGGCTTTATTAATCAATCTACTTACAGGATTCTCTTCTTTATCAGAGAGCGGAAACCTTGGAAGCGCCTTCCTCGGAAGCCTGGCTGTCAACGATGAGCTCAACTGCTCTAGGTGTGCAGACGAATGTTGTCTTTACAGGTGTAGGCTCGATCTTACCATCGAGGGAGTAAACTGCACCGGAGATGTAGTCAACAACTCTCTGGTTGTTAGCGTTAGGTGTGAGGTTGCAGATAACTATGTGGCCCTCACGGATATGATCGCAAACGATCTGAGAAGTTCTGATGTCATAGGGTGAAAGCATTACAACGGTAGCTGTAGAAGCGGATCTAACGGGTGTTGTTGTAGCGACAGGCTGCTGGATGTATGACTGTGTCTCAGGCTGCATATAAGGTACCTCTTCCTGGAAAGAATCATAAGATGCTTCGTAATCAGACTCTGCGGAGTCGTCGTACTCTTCCATGTCGTACTCACCGTACTCGTTTACTTCATCAACTTCCTCATAATCATAAAGTTTCTTCATGAAATCAGAAAACTTGCCCATACTTTTCGTTCCTCCTAATTTAATTGTATGTAAACCACAAAACCCGCGTGGTTGATAAAAAGTATGACTTGATAATACAAATTGAAAATCACATGCACAAGGGAATTTGAGTAGTTGTAATTCAATGGAAAATTAAAGACATTTTTCTGTAACATAGAGCATTATCTATGTTACAGAAGACACAGGAATCAGGCTTTTAAGGCGTTTCTGTCACCAAATATCGCGGTTCCGATGCGCACGCAGGTGCTTCCTTCGGCTATTGCTTCCCTGTAATCGCCGCTCATACCCATGGAGAGCGTATCCCAGCAGGACGGGTCCTTGACAGAAGACTTCAACTCCTCATATATCTCACGCGTACGCTCGAAAACAGGTCTTGCCTGCCCCGGCGCAGTCTCAATGGGAGCCATCGTCATAAGACCTCTCATACGCACGCCCTCAAGCGCAGACACTGCCTGCACCGCACCCTCAAGCTCTTCGGGGCTGAAGCCATGCTTGCTTTCCTCGCCCGAGATATTGCCCTGGAGAAGTATGTCTGTAACTAACCCTGCTGCCGCAGACCTCTTGGAGATCTCCTCCGCAAGCTCGAGCGTATTAACGGAATGTATAAGATATGTCTTTCCTATAATATATTTAACCTTATTGCGCTGCAGCGTGCCGATGAGGTGCCAGTTAGGCGTAAGGCCGAGCTCGTTAAAGCGCTCTGTCTTGGGCACGAGCTCCTGCACGCGGTTCTCGGCAAGGTTCTTAAGGCCTGACATGAAAGCAGCCTCCGCATACTCCACAGGGAAAACCTTGGACACGCCGATAAGCGTAACAGAAGAAGGATCCCTTCCGGCTTCACGGCAGGCATCGTCAATGTTCTTACGTACCGAAGCGATATTAGACGCGAGCTTATTAAGAAGTTCTTCCGTGTAATCCATATGTCAGCCTACCTGATCTCCCGGATTTACAGAACCCGGATTAGTAATGTAAACAGTCTGCAGGCTCGGAACAGAGCTGTCACCCATAGGAGTAACGATGGCGAACTCACGGTCATAGTCCACGATCAGTACGCCGATCTGGTTACAGAAGCCCTGATCGTTAATATACATGGTAGCGACGCCCCTGCTGTAATCGGGGTCAACAAGGCTCGAAACAGGCACACGCAGACCGCGTGTCTCAGTGATAACGACCTCGATGTCGACTGTTCTTACATCAAGCAGATCCTCCACATAACGCGTGGTGGAGAATACGACGAGGTAATTGCCATTCGATGTAGGCTGTATCCTCTGAACGATACACTTACCGATACTCAAGCCCTCGGAACCTACGATAACGGTATGCTGTGAGCCTACCTCGAAAGCCGAAGAAGGCGCGTCAGACTCATTCAGGAAGCATGCGATGTACTGCTCCTGGTTACTTGCGATCCTTGCTACGTTATCTCCCGCCTCTACTACGAGGTCGGATGTGATGACGCCTACTGCATTGTCGATGTAATCGCGGATGGTGCCGGGGTCGGCGTTAAGCAATACTTCAAAGTTAATTACAGTCTCCAAGCCGTCAAGCTTGAAGGAAACGATTCCGGGCTCAGACGCCGTGATAACGGACGCTCTGTTCTGAAGCTGGGACTCATATCCCCTCTCATCAGAACGAAGCACACGCAGACGCTCATCATCAAGATCGATATCCGCGAGCTCAAGTTCCCTCTGGTTAAGAAGAACCGAGATGGATGAGGCATATGACGGAAGCTCCGAGATATTGCCGTTCATGGAGTCGATCCTCAACATATTGATAATAGGCGTAAGAGACTGGTTGATGTCACTGTAGATCGCATCAGCGCCGTCAGCGGAACCATTTGCGATCAGCTCCTGCTGTACATCGGAAATCTGTGACTGCGTATTACGCAGGTTCTCTACTACAGTCTGCATGTCAGCCGGAACTACCATGGCAATGGACTGTCCGGAAGCGACACGTGAGCCCTCGGCAGCCTGTGTTACGAAGTCACCGCCGTGGTCTGAAACGATTACGCTCTCGTCTCTTACGATAATGGCTCTGGCTCCGATGGTGTGCTCGATCGAACCGTTGGTAACGAACTCGAGGTTAGGCTTAACTGCGAAGTAATCGAAAAGGTGGTGCACCACAAACATAAGCACCAGCGCGCCTGCAAGCACGAGAGTTACCGCCAGCACGGAGTTCATCAGGGCCTTATGCCTTGAAGACTTCTTTCTTATCTCGTTAGGTGTGGGTGTACTGCCCTTGTGCGCCTTCTCAGCCTTAGGCTCGGGTTCACCCTTGGCAGGGATGGCAGCCTGAGGAATGGGCTTGGGCTCGTTCTTGTTAACAGCCTTGGGCTTGGGGTCAGCCTTAGCACCCGCCTTAGGCAAAGGCTTGCGCTCGGCCTTAGCCGCTGCCTTCTTATTATTCTTTTTTATATCCTTATGGGACTTATCCGCAGGAGCGTCCTTAGGAGGTACCGCAGGACCCGCGGAAGGATTTCTCTTAGCTGAATTCGGACGTCCGGAAGGCTGAGCAGGCTTATTAGGACGCTTACCCGCGGGCGCTGTGCCTCTCTCGGGAGCGCGCTTACGGCGTGAAGGATCAGCGGGAGCCTTAGGAGAACTGCCGGCAGGCTTCTTGCCACCGGTTCTGCTCTTCCTCTTCTCGCGATCTTTCTCGCTTTGCTCAAACCATTGTTTATTCTCGTTATCCGGCATACGTAAGTCAGTTTATGACAAAGCCCTCATCACTGCAAGTTTAACCTGCTCGTAGACGAGTCCGCCCTGCATGTAAGCTATATACGGCGGCTTTATGGGGCCGTCGCAGGAGAATTCCGTGGTGGCGCCTGAGGTGAAAGTACCAGCCGCCATTACTACCTGATCCTGATAACCCGGCATATCCCAGGGCTCGGGTGTTACGAAAGAGTCCACGGGCGAACAGCTCTGCACCTTGCCGCAGAAGTTTATAAGCTTATCGGGATCGTTAAAGATTATCGTCTGCACGATGTCGCCGCGGTCTTCCTTATAAGAAGGAGATGTGGTTATGCCTGCAAGCTCGAAGGCCGCAGCCGCGAAAACAGCGCCCTTAAGGCACTCAGCTACTACGTGGGGCGCCATGAAGATGCCCTGCGCAAGCTGTCTGTTAAAGCCCAGTGAAGGTCCTACCTCGCTGCCGAGGCCGGGAGCCGAGATATGGCGTGCTACCTTCTCTACCAGATCTTCCCTGCCCGCAATGTAACCGCCGGAAGGTGCGATGCCGCCGCCGGGGTTCTTAATCATGGAGCCGGCGCAGATGTCGGCGCCGTAGGAACAGGGCTCAGCGTCTTCCGTGAACTCGCCGTAGCAGTTATCCACCGCCACGATGATATCGGAGCGCTTGTTATGGACTGCATCGCAGATATCCTTGATGTCGTCCTTCCTGAGGGCACGTCTTCCCGTGTAGCCTCTGGACTTCTGTATGAAAACGACACGGGTCTTGTCCGTGATTTTGGACAGGAGCTCCTCACGCTTGAAGGTGCCGTCAGGATTAAGCTCCACCTCGTCGTAGCCGATGCCGTACTGCTTGAGGGAACCGTCGTAAGTCTCCTCTGTAAGGCCCAGCGTGGAAGCCAGTGTGTCATAAGGCCTGCCCGTGGCAGAAAGGATAACATCGCCGGGACGCGTGATGCCGTAAAGCATCGAGGAGATCGACTGCGTGCCGGAGCTTATCTGGATCCTCACGTAGGACTTGGGCGCGCCCATAATCTCGGCGAAGATGTCTTCTATCTTCTCGCGGCCGATGTCGTCGTAACCGTAGCCCGTGGTAAGACCCAGGTGGGGCTCGGAGAACTTATGCTTTCTGAAAGCTTCCATAACGCGCAGCTGATTCTTCTCGCGCGTCTGCTCAATTTTCCTGAATACAGGAAGAACAGCTTCCCCCGCCTGAATAGCGAGAGAAGCTGCTTCGTTACTTACACCGTAAATACTGTAGGGATTCGACATCAGATGCCGTAAACCTCCTTATCCTCGATAACGGGGATCTTATTAGCTTCGAATATCTCCATCGTCTTAGTCCTGTCGTCAACTCTTAAGACAACTACAGCCTCTGTGGAAAGGCGTCCTACGAAAGCGTACAGATACTCAAGCTGGATATTATTGTCAGAAAGAAGTCTCAGGACCTTATCAAGTGTTCCCGGCACATCCTTCAACGATACCGCGATAACATGAGAGATGCTTACTGTGAAGCCCTTGCTCATAAGCACTATCTTGGCCTCATCAGGCTGATCGACGATCATTCTGAGCATACCGTATGTAGATGAATCTGTGATATAGACTGCTCTTATATCGATCTTGGCTTCAGAAAGAGCTGCTGTAACTTCAGCAAGTCTTCCGGGTTCGTTCTCAAGGAATACGTTGATCTGCTTTACTGACATAATGAGACCTCCCGATGTGTTAGTACACTATTAGTATACCATTATTATGAGAGTTTCATGTCGTCAGGTTTGATCCATCCGAGCTTTCTCATGATTTCAGAGAAAATAAGTGAGAGAACTGCAGGTGCTATGATGCAGACTACAGCCATTCCGATCCATGCCTTGGCATCAAGAGTGCCTGAAGCAGACATATCAGAGAAGCATCCGATGGGGCCTACCATGCCGCATGTACCCATACCTGCGGATACCTTGGAGCACTCCAGCTGGAACACGATGGTAGCCAGAGGGCCTGTGATGGCAGCAGCGAGTGTGGCAGGAAGCCAGATAACGGGCTTCTTTACGATGTTAGGCATCTGGAGCATGGAAGTTCCGAGGCCCTGTGAAACGACGCCGCCCCACTTATTGTCACGAAAGGATGCCACAGCGAAGCCTACCATCTGAGCGCAGCAGCCTGCGAGAGCTGCACCGCCTGCGATACCGGAGATTCCGATGGAAGCGCAGATAGCGGCACTGGAGATAGGCAGTGTGAGGATGATACCTACTACTACAGAGATGATGATACCCATGAGGAACGGGTGCATCGTTGTTGCGAAGTTGATGAACTCGCCGAGCCAGTTCATAGCCACCGCGATGGCGGGGCATGTGAGGTAAGCGGTCAGATAGCCGACACCGAGCGTAACGAGAGGTGTTACGAGAATATCTACCTTAGTCTCCTTGGAGATAGCCTTACCGAACTCGACTGCGATGATAACTGCGATGAATACGCCCAGAGGACCTGCCGCGTAAGGCTGTCCCGGATATGCGTTGGCAAAGTAGCCTACTGCTGCAGCGCATGCCAATACGAGCATGGGTGCGTTAAGAGCTGCTGCAATGCCTACGCCGATGGCAGCTCCTGAGATTGCAGAAGACATAGCTCCTGCTCTTGAGAGGAAGTGTGCGAAGCGCTCGAAAAATGCGCCGTCGATCATGCCGATGTACTTGGAGATCGTCGTGAGGATCGTTCCTACGAGGAGCGATGCAAACAGGCCCTGAGCCATTCCACCCATGGCGTCGACGAAGTAAGTCTTGGCACTGATGTTAATGCCCTTCTTCTTCAGAAATTCCTTTGTGTTACCCTTCATTCTTTATACCCTCCAATTAGTTCCCTGTTATGCGATCCAGTGAACAGAGAACGAATTAACATGATAATAATTTGCAACCTCGTGGTTAGCGAAGTAATCGGGATAGTCGATATAAAGAGGAATGTACAGAACTGTACCGGGCAGGACAGGCTCCTCGATCACTACATCAGAGCCGTCCTCTGCAGCATCCACCTTCTCGTACAGAGCTTCCATCTGCTCTGAAGCCACGATAAGTCTGTTGCACTTAAGATCATCCATGATCTTGTAGTTCATGCCGTTCTGATAGTTCTTGAACACCTCACCGGAGAACATAAGCACAAGTACCACTGCGATGAGCACAGTCTTAAGTGCCTGCTCCTTGACGGAGATGTTATTGCGGCGCAAAAGCTCCTTCATGTAGAAGCCCGCAACGCATGCAATCAGCACGAAGAGCATCGTGATGGTCATGTCGAATACGTAGTGGATTCTGGAGCTGGAAAGATAAGAGTCGATGTCGTAAGTGCCGTAGCCCAGGATAACCGGGAAGATCGTTACCACGGCAATGAAAACTGCGCCGCATGCACTTGCAGCGAGGGCCTTGCCTGTCACTGCCACCTTGGAAGCGGAGCACACGCAGATAAGGAATGCAGCCGCAATTACAGCGGGAACCAGATAAGCCGTAAGCATGTAGCCGATGTGAGTGATCATGTTGTACCAGCTTGAGGTGAACGTCATGCCTACCTCAAAGACGCCGCCGGCCTCCATTGCGTCATGACGCTTGAAGTTGCCGGGAGCAGCCGTGTTGACGAGCGCGCCGGCTACAGTAAAGATGAAAGGCAGGCACAGGAAGAGGATCCTCTTGATGTTGGCCTTGATGTTCTTGATGCCTGTCATGTAGGCGATGAGTGCCACGAGGTAAGCGGCGCAGCCGAATCCTACTACCTGCAGGGATCCGCCGGCACCGATAACGCCGAAGATGCCCGCAAGGATCGCATATACGAGCTTGCCGTCAAAGTAACTTCTTATGGAAAAAGCGAGGCACAGGAGCATTCCGATAAGAGGGAAAGTATAAACTGCAGCGCCTGTGTACCATGAGAAAAGCTCACCTGTAAGTGAGATGTTAAATACGATGAATTCAGAAAGAAGACCTACAGCCCAGCCCTGACCGGAAGTCATCTTGAGGGCCTTGGTGCAGATGGTGTGTACGAGGAAGATGAGTGCCGTCACGAAGAGGATAACGCTGATTACCATGATCACGCGCAGAGCCGTGTAAGACTCTCTTACTGAAGGCTCCATTCCCATGATGAACTCGCCTGTGTATGTTCCCTGCCATGACTGGTATACGTCTCTTGTATAAGCCAGAGCGGAAGCAACGGCATTGTGATTCTCCCTGTAAATGGAAACGGCATTAGCACAGGAGAAGTCGTCAGCTCCCGGGATAGAATAACGTGCCAGAACTAAATGCGGAAATCCTATTATGAATGCCAGTACAGCGAATCCCAAATTCTTCAGAACGTCCTTGAGGAATGAACCTGATTTCGTCATAAGGAGCACACCTTTCCTGTAGTTAATGGATTTTAAACCACATAATGATAACATAAAAAAGCTGCGGTCATAGGCCGCAGCTCTTATTATTATTAATTTTATACAAATTGACTATCTGAGGATTCCGAATCCGCCGCATGTCTGTGCCCAAATATCAGTGCTTACAGCGTAGTTGAAGAAATCTTCACGGCTCATTGTACCGTTGTTGATCTTATCAAGGTTTGTCTGGAAGTCACCGTCAGGCTCGCGGGCGAGGATCGTTCTGTAAACTCTGGTGAGGTAGTCATAGTTGCTCAGAGAGTTTACATAGGGGCTGAACAGATAGTTATGAGCAAGCTGTGTGCCGGACAGCTGGAAGTTCAGAAGCTGTGCAGCATAGAGCTCAACGTTATCGTTAGTCTCAGACTGATTCATGATCTGTGAGCTTAAGAAACCTACGAAAGTTCTGCTGTCTCTTGTAGGAAGGACATTGATGGAAGGAGCTACGTTAGTTCCTGAAGGGATACCGTACCAGCGGCATGTGTTAGCCCACTCTACGGAACCTAAGAAGCCCTCTACGATCTGCTGACGGGAAACGCCGGAATCGAGCTTGGCTGTCCAGTGTGCAAGACCCTCTTCATCAGCCTCTCTGCCGAGGATAGCTCTGTAAACGATGAGAACGAAGTCTCTGTTGCTTACGTTCTTGTTAAGGAACTCAGGTGAATAGAGAATTCCTCTTACGATATCAGCACCTGAATAACCGTCATAAATGATGTGGTTAAACCATGCAAATCTTCCGTCCGGATCAGAACCTCTCTCGAGTCCGATGATATAAAGGCTGTCGATGAAGTCATAAATACCGTTGATCCAGTACTGATGCTTTCCCTCACGGTCTACATAGGTAACGTCTGCATAAACTTTGTCCTGCTTAACAGGTACAGCGGCAAAGAAAACAACAGATACCAGAAGGACCGCAATGATCTTCTTTAATCTATTCATAATCACACCTCATTTCTTGTTCAAATGATAAATTCGGACCCCCTGCCCGATTTCTCAAAATAAATTATAACACTAAAAGTATTAAATATGTTAAAACATTTGACCTGATCACACAGACCATTCTTCCCCTGCCATCTCCTTCTCGAGGAGGCGGAATACGTTGGCTATGAGGAAGCCGTCCGCGATTGCGTGGTTCATGCGCACGCTGACGGGCATCATGAGTCTGCCGTCCTCTTCGCGGTACCTGCCCCAGTTTACGATCGGCGGGAAATGCAGATACCCGTCAGGAAGCTCTATGTTAAGCGAATCATAGGAAAGCCATGAGATGTAGGACGCATCGAACCAGTTCGGGTGTCCCTGCACATCCACCTTATACTCACGCGTTTTCTTGGCTTCCTCCAGGTCCTTCAGAGCATTGTCGTAGAAAGTCTTATAGTCCTCACAGTAAGTGGTGTACACGGGCGTGCATGTCTCCGTGTCCTCATGGAAGCAGTACTGGATGGGGTTTATCTGATCGAAGCAGACAAGCTCGTCCGTCTGCCACAGGTAACCCATCCTGTAGTCTTCACGTGAGTTGAGGACCTTGGAAAGTATATACAGGAAGTTCAGGTAGAACTTAGTCCCGCTCACCTTGGAATGCTGCACCAGACGCGTAACATCAATGCGCGCCGTCATGGACGTGGAACATTTGCAGTCCTTGGTGAAGTGGTCGTAAACACCCTTGCGGTAATATTGCTCTTTGTCGATAACCTTGTAATTCATGCGGCTATTATAGTCCCGCGGCGCGTGAGTTTACAACGAACCCTCAATGTTCTCGTTAAGCCAGTCGATGGTGAGGACATCACCGGGAGTGATCTTTCCCGTGAAGGTCCGCTCGTTACCCTCGTTATCTTTAAGCTTGCCCGAGAAAGGATCCGTGCCGCTTATGACCGCGTCCTTAAAGAAGTCCAGCATCTTAAGCGTCTGCTTATTTATGTCAGGCACTCTTATGTCCACCACGCCGGTCGCAAGTCCGAACCAGTAGTTCGCGGCAATGTGCTTGTCAATAATCTCATTTATGTTCCACATGCCGTTAAGCACGGAGCTTACGATCTGCAGGTAATACTTACCCCAGTTGTAGTAGGATGCACCGACGTAAATGTCCTTGCCGTCCTTTATCTTGTAGACGCCCGGGCGAAGTCCCGTGTTAGACGTGGGCGAGTATTCCATGTCGGAGTAGACCTTCACGCCTTCCGACTCCCACTGCTGACGGTAATCCTCATCGCGCCCCGCCGCCTTAAGCGAGATCTTACACTCCGGGTCAGCCATGGCAACGCCGATGGCAAAGGCATTCAGGTTGATCCTGTTGATGGCGTCAGTGCCGCGCGCAAGGTAGCCTATCTTGCGGTCTTCGGTGTTTCCATACTCCAGCAGCTGCGTCTGTGCCGCAAGCACGCCGATAAGAAAAGACGGCTCATAAAGCTTGCCCTGGTAGCACCTCACGGAGGGGTTCGTCTGGCCTGCAGAGCAGCTCGCAAACTTCACTTCAGGGTGCTTTACGGCAGCCTTCAGCACCTCCTTGTAATGCTCGGGGCACACGGAGAAGACCAGCTCACAGCCGTCCGCGATGCACTTCTCGAGCGTGGGTTTAATGCCGTCGTCACCCGTGTAGTAAACAGCGGTGCTGACGTTCTTGCCCACCATTACGTCGATGTAAAGCCTGCCCGCCTCATGGGAGTCGATCCACCTGGAGTCGTCCACGCCCTTATCGTATATGAAGCCGACCTTAAGAGGGGCGTCCTCAGTGTACTTGCGCGGCTTTGTAAAGAAGTTGGTGATGATGGAATTCTTCTGTTCCCCCGCTGCAGCCTGGTCAAGGAAAGTGACGCTGTCGAGTGTGCCCGCGGTCAGGATCTCATGGCGCGCGAGTCTCACGTTCTTCAGGATCTGGTCGTCGGAATCCTCCGAGAAAGTCGCCAGAGGGAAGATCGACAGGTACACGAGGAACGCGTTGCCCACCATGTACATGTCTTCTATCTTGAACTCCTTCTTAAGCATCCTGGCAAAGCGGAAGTAAGCAGACTTAAGGTCCTTGCACAGGTCCTCGGGCCAGGGGTTCTTCAGGTCCTGCCCTACGAGCTCTGCGAGGCGCTTATACTCGCCCGGCTGCGTGAAAACTATCAGGTGATTATGCGTGACCTTAAAGAAATCCATATACTCGTAGTACGCGATAACTTCAGGGTCATCGGACTTATCGGGGATCACTCGGGTGACGTCCGCGAGCATGTAATCCGTGCCTCCGAACTTGGATACGGAGACGCGCTTATTGCCCTCCTGCACATAGAACTGGTGCATGTACTCGTAGACTTTGATGGCATCCCTGATGCCCTGCTGCTTGTAGGAGTCGTACAGGTCCGACCACTTCAGCGCGAACTCTGTGTTCTCATCCAGAAGCGGCATGAAGTTGGCGGCAAAGGCGGAGTTTCTTCCCTGCTCCTTGTTACCCTTGATGCGGTTTACGGGAAGGTCCAGAAGACCGATGCTGCGCGTTACCGTGGCATGCTTGATCTCCTCCAGGGCATCCAGCACCGGAAGATAAGGAGAGCGGCCTTCTCTGACGGCGTCCCTTACTGCCTTCTCGGCCTTCTTCTTGGCTGCTTTATAATCACTTTTCATGGTTGTCTCTTATCCTCTGTGCTTCCTGTGAACGGCGGTGGCGATGGAAAGATTCGTCTCGCTGTAAGGGATCAGCATGGCCTGGAAAGCGTGATACAGATCAGACTTACCCGGCCAGACCGTTCCCTTAAGCTGATTATGTTCATCGAGCTGATGGAACCAGGAACCCGTCTCGTGATCGAGCACGACTTGATCCAGGTAACGCATAAACATCTCATAATCATTCTTATATCTTTCCTCACCCGTAACTCTGAACAGCACGGCAGAAGTGTTGATGGCCTCTGCGAGCGTCCAGTGCATGCGGTCATGTACGACGGGTTCTCCGTTCCAATCCGTGGTATAGACGATGCCCTCGGCGCCGTCCCTGTTCCACGCGTCATCAATGGCTCTCTCATAAAGCTTGCGTGCAGCCTCGATATACGGAGCCGCATCAGCAGGAGTCTCACGGAAAGTGCTCAAAGCCCACTGTGTGATAAGCCTTGCCCACTCGATCCCGTGGCCGGGTGTGGCACCGTAAGGCTTGAACGGGTCGTCAGGTTTCTCCTTATTCATCTCGAGGTCAGGCTGCCAGTCTGACGTGAAGTGCTCGGGGATGCGAAAGTTATTGTCTTTCGCCCAGCCGATAACGCGGTCAATTATCCTTCCCGCACGCACCCTGTAGCTGTCATCGAGCGCATCCGCCACAGCGAGGAAAGCCTCCACAGTATGCATGTTGGCATTAAGTCCGCGGTAATCGCTTAATACCGTGAACTCGGTATTCCAGGTGTCGACCGCGAGGCCCTCTTTCTCATCCCAGAACTTCTCATCGTAAAGTTCCAGTGCTTCCTTAAGAAGTTCCTTAGCTCCCGGGAGGCCCGCAAGGTATGCACTTGAAGACGCCAGGATAACGAAAGCGTGCGCGTAGCACTGCTTATCGGGAAGCGGGTTGCCGTCCTTATCGACGCCTGCGAACCAGCCGCCGTTAACCGTGTCCTTAAGCTCGCCCTGAAGTCCGCTTAACGCAGCCTCGGCGAGGATCTTTGACTTCTCGTCATCCATCATGGAGGCGATGCTGTACACGTGCGTCATTCTGGAAGTAATCCAGGTCTCACGCGGCCTTTCGGTCATCGGAAGGCCTTCATCACCGAGGTAATAAGACGAACCCTGCGGCGAGGGAAATCTTCTTCCGAATGTGATGAGATCCCTGGCATTCTGCTTTAAGAATCTGATGTTCTCTTCCGTGTCGATAATGTACTGTCTCATGGCTTTACCTCGTGATCATAGAACCATCCCTGATGTAAGTTTAGATCTACCTGTAATTATACTGTTAATGCGCCGCGGATGCATGCGCAACAGTTGTTAACAAATATCGCCCGTTTATGTAAGCTTCGGTTGGTAGACCTCTTCTGTCCCCACATCTAAAATAATGTTAAGATTAATTGCAAAGGTGGGATATGTATGAGAAAGCACTACTTGGACAACATCAGATGGATCGTACAGGTCCTCGTAGTCCTGTACCATGTCTGTTTCATGTACAGCAGCCTTACGATGACTTCGGTCGTCGGTCCGATCACGAAGACACCCTTCATTCCGGGCGATGTATTCGAGTATGCAGTCTATCCGTGGTTTATGACGGTTCTGTTTATCGTCGCGGGTATCTCATCAAGACTCTATCTGAATAAGCATACCAATAAAGAATTCATCAGAAGCAGAACTGTGAAGCTCCTCGTGCCTTCCACGATCGGCCTTCTGGTATTCGGATATGTTCAGGGCTGGCTCAATGCAAGTCTGACAGAGGGCGCATTGGATTCGATGGCGCAGGCTCCTCTCATCGTCCGTTACCTCATTATGTGCGTCTCCGGAACCGGCGTTCTGTGGTTCCTGCAGGTTCTGTGGGTCCTGTCGCTTGTTCTTGTTCCGGTAAGAAATATCGACAAAGACCGTCTGTGGAATGTATGCGCCAAGACTCCCCTGGTTGTTCTCATCCTGCTAGCGATCCCGATGTTCGGCGCAGGCCTTATCCTGAATACACCGGTCATCGCCGTCTACAGATTCGGTCTGTACGGCTTCGCATTTTTCCTCGGATATTTCGTCTTCTCGCATGATGAGATCATCGATAAGATCAAGAAGTTCCTGCCGATATTCGCTGTGCTCGCACTGGCTTCGGGTATTGCATTCACAGTCACAAACTTCGGTGATAACTACGCCGACGCACCCGTGAACAGAACGGTCTTCTTCAGCTTCTTTGCTTACTGGATGAGTGTCACTGTTCTCGCATTCGGTGCGAAGTTCCTGGATTTCCGAAACAGCTTCACTGCGTGGATGAGCAAGAAGGCGTGGGGAATCTACATCTTCCACTACATCGGAATATCGGCATTCGGTCTGTTTGTAGCCAAGGCAGGCATCCTGCCCGCATGGTGCGTATATATCCTGACGGCAGCCGCAGGTTTTGGAGCAGGTATTATACTTTATACAATCCTCTCGAGGATTCCGTTCATAAGATGGGCCGTACTCGGAATAAGCAGAAAGAAGGTACAGAAAGATGTTCAGTGAAAATCTCGTATCAATGCGTAAGCTTCTTAAGATGACGCAGGAGGACCTGGCGGAGAAAGTCGGCGTATCGCGTCAGGCTGTGGCCAAGTGGGAGTCCGGCGAGACTGTCCCTGACCTTGAGAAGAGCATGCTCATTGCGGACGCTTTCGGCGTAAGCCTGGATGATCTCGCGAAGTATAAGCCCGGCGATAACTTGGGGCTCGGTGTGGCGCCGCGCGGGAAACACCTTTTCGGGCTGGTAACCGTGGGAGACAAGGGGCAGATCGTGATCCCTGCCAAGGCACGCAAGCTGTTCGACATCAACCCCGGAGACAACCTGGTGGTGCTCGGTGACGAAGGTGCCGGCCTTGCCATCATGAAGAGCGACCATTTCCTTAATATGGCTGAGACCATACGCAGAGGGCTGCAGTGAGTTCTGTTTCTGTATTAGATTAATTTGTTATCGTTATTCGATATATTTGTATTGATATTCACTTCGACTTAGTCTATAATGGGCTCATACGGAGGGATAGAATATGAATACACCGGCCAAGATTATCTACGACAAAAATACGAAGAAGAACTGCAGGACAGGCATTATCATTACTCTCGTGATGATCGTCGTCGGACTTGTAATCGGCCTTGTGCTCTCGTCTTCTGACGATCCGAATCTGAAATACAGCAATTTCATAGGCATCTGCATGTATATGGACATTGTCGGGGTCCCGCTGTTCCTGATATTTTTATACAACTACTGCAACACCGCCGTTTACCTGAACCGACTTAAGAAGAACGGTTTCACGGTGCCTGAGGACAGGAAAGAGTATGACTACCTTCTGCATAAGCTTCCTCGCACGGGCGAGCCGGTTGTTAACAGATATACATCTGACAGCAAGGCTGCTGCACTTATCTCCCTGCTCGCCTTCTTAGGCTTCCTCGGCGCGGATGCGAATTACTATCTTAAGTGGAAAGATTATGAGCCGGACTGTGTGGCATTTGCAGTGGTAATCGCCCTCGGCTGCCTGATCTTCCTGGTGCTGGCATTTGTCTTTTACCTGCAGACCTTCACGGAGAAATACGTAGATAACGTCGATGTCAGAACCCCTTCCGACACCCGCAAGACCAGACTCAATATCTTCACTGCCATATTCATAATCTTGATCGTGGGAGTGGTCGGAATATTCGGTATCGTCTGCATGGATTCCATGACGGATTATATCTACAAATCCAGAAACGGCGGATATGAGAGAACGATGTACGATTTCATGGAAGGCGCCACGCTGGAAGTTACTTCGGATGATCTCGTCGACGGCGTGTGGGACAGTGCCCTGTCTTACCGCGCACCGCAGTTAAGCTTCGAAGAGGTCGAGGGTGCGCAGTATTATGTTGTCTATATGGTAAATGAGACCGACGGATCCTGTGTCCACTGGTATATCGATGATCTTCATGAGACCGAGCTTGAGGCAGGAAATGAAGAAGGCACTTACCGCCGTCTGGACGTGATTCCCAGCTACCCCGGAAACACATACTCCGTGTCCGTCTATGCCATGGCCGGTGAGCCTGACTCGGAATACGAGATCACATTCGATGATGCGTCCTTCTCCCCTGATTACTTCTACTACAGGATTCTTAACATAAGTGAAAGAGGCACCCCTGCGACTTACGGTAATGTAATCGCATATGGGTACCTCTCCGGTTCTTACAGAGGTTCGTAACTGAACTTCTGATTACTTCTTAATATCAGCTCTCCAGGTAGCGGGCTTGAACTCCTTAACGAGAGGAAGCAGACGCTGGTCAACATCGATCTTGAATACTGAGTTGAAGTTGTTTGTAGCGATCATCTGACCTGCGAATCCTACGATAACTACGAGTTCCTGATCGTTGAAGAACTTCTTAAGATCTGCGAAAAGCTCATCGGAAACAGCTGTAGGATCCTTAACGATCTGCTCTGCCAATGTGGTGAGCAGTGTCTCCTTCTCATCGTATACGAGGTTAGCGGGATCAAGACCTAAGCCCTTAACGTCGCTGATGAAGAACAAGGAGCACAGCTGGCAAGAGTTAGTTGTAGAGATCTTATGTGCGAAGAGGATAGCATCCTTCTCACCGATTACTTCTACGAGACGGTTCCAGGAAGTGTACCAAGCCATGAATGCGTCGTATGTAGCTGCGTCATTCAGAAGGCCCTTCTTCATGTTTGTTACTGCGTTTCTGCCTGCGAGCTCGTCATAACGCTCCTTCTCGGCGCCTGTAACTTCGTTCTGTTCTACCAATTTAATTCTAGCCATTTTGTGTGATCTCCTTTTTATGGTTATTTTTTATAATGCGATGTTTAAGATCTCAATGATCTTCTGTGCGTTAAGCGGAACATAATGTCCTACTTCTCCGCCCTTTGTGGCACGGGCTGCCATTACCTCGAAGTCTTCATTCGTTATCCCGAGCTCAGACAGATGAGTCTTAAGTCCCAGTTTCCTGAAGAATGCTTCCAGTTCCTGTGAAAGGAGCAGAGCTCTTTCACGTTCGTCATAGTCATACGGATCTTTGCCGTAAACTCGTGATGCGAGCAGTGCCAGTCTCCAGGGCTTGATGTCAGCGATGTACTTTGTCCATGCCGTGAAGACTACTGCCATGCCCTCGCCGTGTGTGATGTTGTACTGCGCTGACAGCTCATGCTCGATCCTGTGTGAACCCCAGTCAGCTCTTCTTCCGGCATCAAGGAAATTGTTATGTGCCACAGAAGCGAGCCACTGTATCTCTGCTCTGGCGTTGATGTTCTGAGGATCAGCGATCAGTCTGTCAGCATTCACGAGGAGTGCTCTTACCGCACCTTCGATCAGGTAGTCTGTGGTGTCTGAATTCTTCTCGTCTGAGAAGTATCTTTCCAGAAGGTGTGAAAGCACGTCTGCAATACCTACATTCGTCTGATATGAAGGAAGGTTCGCGGTATAACGGGGATTCATTATCGCGAACTTGGGGATAATGCGGTCATCCTCAAAGCCCTTCTTCCACTCACCGTATGAGAGGATCGCGCAGTTGCTTGTCTCGGAACCGCTTGATGCCGTTGTCGCGATGACTCCGATGTTAAGGACTGATTCAGGGGAGCTGCCTTTGTCAAAGAAGTCCCAGACATCGCCATCATACGGTATACCGAGTGCTATTGCTTTGGCGGTGTCGATGGAGGAACCTCCACCGACTGCCAGAACAAAATCTACTTTATCTTTCTTGCCCTGTGCGACAAGTTTTCTTACGAGTTCGATGGAAGGGTTCGGTACTACTTCGCCGCTTTCAGAGAACTTGATTCCGAGTTCGTCTACGGCAGCCTTGATAACATCATAGATGCCGAGAGTCTTTACGAAGTCTCCGCTGTAGACCAGCAGAAGTGATGTAACTTTATATTCTTTAAGAAGCTTGCTTAAACTCTGTTCAGCACCCTCACCGAAAACGATCTTAGCCGGGTTGTAGTACTCAAAACCTATCATCGTATGTGATCTCCTTTTATACGAGATTAGTTTCCGTAGAGGGGTACTACTGCACCGTCGTATGTGTCGTTGATGTACTGAGCTACTTCAGGTCCCTGGAGTACTTCTACGAGAGCCTGGAGTGCAGGGTCATCAGCGTGCTCGGGTGATGTTGCGATGATGTTGCCGTATGTCTGTGCTGCAAGTCCGTCGTTAGCCTCTACTGCGAGAGCCTGGCTTACGTGGAGGCCACCCTCAATTGCGTAGTTACCGTTAATAACTGCTACATCTACGTCAGGAAGTGCTGCTACGAGCTGCTCGGGTGCGAGCTCTTCGAACTGGATGTTAAGAGGGTTCTCTACGATATCTTCTACTGTAGCATTGATGCCTGCGTCGTCACTTAATACGAGGAGGCCTTCCTGTGCGAGGAGGAGCAATGCTCTTGCTTCGTTTGTTACGTTATTAGGTACTGCAACTACAGCGCCTTCCTCAAGGTCAGCGAGGTCAGAAACTCTTCCTGCGTAGATGCCGAACGGCTCATAGTGTACTGCACCGATGGAAACCAGGTCGGAACCGTTCTCGAGGTTGAACTGGTCAAGGTAAGGTACGTGCTGGAAGTAGTTAGCATCGAGGGAACCTTCGATAACGCCTGTGTTAGGTGTAACGGAATCCTCAAGCTGAACGATCTCAAGTGTGATGCCCTGCTCTGCGAGGATCGGCTTTGCTACTTCGAGGATCTCGGAGTGAGGTGTGATGTTAGCGCCTACTGTGATTACTGTGTTCTCTCTGGACTCTCCGAGCACTGAGTTCTCTGCCTCTGATTCTGCTGCGCAGGCTGCGAATGAACCTGCAATGGAAAGTGTTACTGCTGTTGCGATTGCCTTCTTGATAATTCTCTTACTCATTTTTAGTGATCTCCTTAATTAATAACTTTTTGTTTTGTGTTTGTTTTTGATTTTGTGTTTGTTGGCATTAAAAATGCCCGGGGCTTCCAATTTACTCCCGGGCACATGGCATATGTTTCAAAGCATCTTGCTTCAACATCGTTCTTTCTCGAGGCGCAAGTCTCTATCCTGCGCCGAGGCCATCTGGCGTGCCCGGGAGTTCAGCATTCGACAACACATCATCGTCGTTCCTGTATCGTATGTTCTGTACATTTTTGCGCCTCCTTTCGTTTGATGGCGTTAGTTTATTCCTATTTACCCACCGTGTCAATGGGTTTATAGTATCACCGTTTTTTAGAGGTTGTTCTCAATCCAATTGATAACTGATTTATAACTGAATTTAATCGTGCCGGTTATACACGTCGGTATCGATAAGCCCTTCACTTCTCGCCACAACCGTCGTTACTGCTACATCACCCGTGATATTCGACATGGTGTTTACCATATCTATGAAAGGATAGATTCCGATCAGTAATCCCAGCGCTTCTATCGGCACTCCCATAAGCTGCACGATGATGCCCAGACAGATTAAACCCGCTCCCGGAACTCCGGGACATCCGAGCGACAGCAGGACTATCGTGATCATGACGGACGCGAGCAAAGACCATGACACATCAACTCCGTACGCCCTCGCGAGGAAAAGTCCACCGATCACGAGAGTGATGCTTGTACCATCCATATTGACAGTGGCGCCGAGAGGTATCGAGAAATCACAGACTTTATGTGAGATACCGAGTTTCTCCGTGCAGATGCGAATGTTCGTAGGCATCAATGCGGTGCTGCTTGCAAGCGCGAGTCCCGTCAACATGCCTTCTTTAAACTTCGAGTAGAACTTCAAAGGATTTAATCTTCCGAAGATAAGGATGATCAATCCGTAAACTATGAGCATGCAGGCCACCGTAGATAGATGCACACCGATATACCCTGCTAACGATCTCACAGAATCCAGCCCGAGTTGATCAACTATCAGTGCCACGGACGCGAATACCGCCAGTGGAATGAATCTTGTGATTATGGACGTAACCGTCAGAACCAGCGTATTTCCCGCATCGAAGAACTTCTTCAGCGCACCCGAATACTCCTCTGTCATTCCGACAGCTATGCCGAACAACACGGCAAGGAATAACAGCTGCATAGTATTAGTCTCGACGAACGGTACGAATAGATTCGACGGTACGGTATTAATGATAGTCGTCCTTAAGGACGTATCTATATCCGTAGATACATCTACTGCTGCCGCTGCATTACCGTCCGCAGCAAACCCCTCAGTTCCCGGCTTAAACAGAAGTGACAGTCCCACTGCAAGGCTTACAGCCAGTATAGTCGTCAGCACATAAGACACCATTACTTTGGCGCCGATCCTGCCAAGTTCCGACAGACTCTTGAACGACGACAGGCACGAGACCATCGAGAAGAAGATTACAGGTCCGATGATTATCTTTATCGCATTCATGAACATGATCTTCACCGGTTCGAGCGCATAGAAAACGACAGCATCGGTTATCTTTTCCGGGACCAGGAATTTCAGGATCAATCCGACGGCAAGACCCATTACCAGGGCTATGACCGTATTCTTAAGCATTGATTGTTCCGCTTTACCTACGCTGATCTGAGTCCTGTTAACGCCGTTCCTGTTGGAGTAACGAAGCTGATTCCCGTAGGACATGAGAAGTATCGACCGTATGGCAGACGAAGCATCGTCCCTGCCCATACGGCTTAACTCGGATGTCTTCTCTACATAGTTGTCAAAGGGGTCGAATTCATCGCCTTTGCATCGGAGAGTGATGTAATACTCACCTAATGACTTACTGAACTTTACCTGAAGACTGCCGTCTTCGGGTGCATGCTTCACGAATAAGGCGATCATCTCCTCGCAGGCGACCATCGCGCTGTTCGTCAGCTTATCACCCGTCTTAACCCGACGCAGGTTCTCCTGCACAAAGACAAGAGCATCCCTTACGGAGCTTTTATCACTAAGACTGAAATACTTCGAGCTATTCACATCCGCGCTCCCGGATCAGTATTTGATAGCTCTATTATACGACAATGTCAGGTCGTCTTAAGATAGAAAACCAATACGTCTCCGTTGAATACGATATCTATAACCTGAACTGCCTGATCTGCAATATATTGGTTGAAGTCATCAGAGCTGCACCACAGATTCGAATCAGTCTGGGGAACCTCGACATCGTACAGTTCGATATCAGGGAATTCGCACTCTTCCCACTCATACTCGTCCCACAGTTCATCAGCCTGCTCCTCAGTCAGATACAGGACGCCCGCATACCAGGGCTCGGTCGGTCCTACAGCCAGTCTGTCATTCGTCTGCCAGTAGATCTCCTCAAATTCGATATCCGTATAATCCAGTTCATCGAAATACCTTAAACCCACATCGTCGCCCGAGTGCAGAACATGCACAAGCTCCTGCTCCGTCTTGGATGCCGGATCAAGCTGATACAAAGACTTGCACCCAGCCATCGTGAACATCATTGCCGTTGCCAATACTGCCGCGAATAATTTCTTCATGTTTCTACCTCTATTCCTTAAAGCTATCGGAATTATACCACCAGCTGACCGGTTACATTGAGGTAAATTATCATTATCAGTGAGCCGATAAGTATCAGCGCACTTACTATTCCTATTACCTTTCCAGCCGGGTGTGCAAGGTTTATGGTGCCGCCGTAGCCCAAACGCTTTTCGACGTTGAGGCGCGTGTCGTTCTTGTTGTAATAGAACATGCCGAGGAGCCAGTTGTCGTCGTCATCCTGAAGCTCGAGCTCGGTGTCGCGCTCATATCTGTTCTCGACCTGTCTTTGATTGATGACTCCGATTACAACGACTGCCATTATCACAGCTGTGTAACCTAAGGTGCTGATGAGCACTGCCGCCTCACTGTCTGTGAAGAACATCAGGACACTATTCGCGATCAGGTAGAGAGCGTTAGCCCAGCTCATAGCGATGAACAGATCCGCCCATGTCTTCTTCTTCGCTCTGCTGTAGTTCGCATTGATGCTGCTGTCGCGGCTTATTACCATATTCCTTGCATTGTCCATCATTACCGCAATAGGAATCATGATAGCTGCTATGAACAGGAACGACAGGCTCATTACAGTAAGCGCGTACTTTTCAACAGCGGGTGTTACACCGAAGACACCAAAGTCTATAAGGACTGCTGCAATCGTGCTGATCAGTGCGAGTGCATTAGGAAGGATCAGCCACGGAAGCTTAAGCGCGTGCACTGTGTTCGTGCTCGTGATGTCCGTGTATGTGACACCGGACTTCGTGATGCCGAGCTCTTTCTTGAGGTTCTTGAGCTCAGTGTTGCCCTTGCCGTAAGGTACTGCTACCAGGAACAGTGCGAAAACGAGCAGCACCCACGCGAGCAACGTACCGCCGTTAACAGGCAGGAAAAGCATTACAATGCTTAAGATCACAACTATTGCTGTAATGATGAGGCCGCCCTTACGTGCGGAACTTACTATCGTATCAAACTTCTCCTGTCCTTTACCCTCATGGAACTTCGGGTTGTCTCTTACACCCATGATCATATTCTTCTTGCCCGGGTTCTTGGAGAAGCCCAAGATATACATAAGAATGACCGTCGGTACAATGCAGATAAACATTACTAACTTAATGATCCATGTCATAACCTTACCCTCCTTGTCCTCAATAGAACTCATCTATGAGTTTCTTAAGCGCGTCCTTGCCGACGCCTGACAGTCTTGCTTCCGATACTATGCGGCGAAGCTCAGTCTTATTCTCTTCGCTGATAACGCCGCTCTGCGTGATATTCTCACGCACCCTTGCGCCGTTCTTACGGTCGGTCATGATGTAGCCTTCCTGCTTTAATAGCTGGTAGGTCTTGCTGACCGTCATCGTGTTGATTCCTATCTCGAGCGCGAGAGCTCTTACTGTGGGAAGCTGCTCCCCGGGCTTAAGCTCGCCCGAGGAGATTCCCATAACTATCTGATTTCTAATCTGCATGTAGATAGGTACATCAGAGTATTCATCTATCCTTATGATCATGATTCCACCTTCTTTCTTCTGATCGACCATGCACCAAGGATCGCTGCGAATACGACTAAGGGGATCATCGCGATAAGTCCATTGGGTAAAGGTCCTAATACCATGTACTTGTTGATATCCGGATTATTCGCATTTATGAACAGCTGAGGGATGGTAGGGATCGCATTGAACGATCCGTGCAAGAGCGCTGCATACCAGATGCACTTTGTCCTGTCGTAGATGATCTCCTCGAATATACCGAGTACTATACAGCAGACCGTAAATACAACAAGTCCCAGTACAGGGGCGCCAAGATAGTCGAAGCCATACTCGTAGCCGCCGAGGATCATCGCAGGAAAGTGGAATACTCCCCAGATGACTCCGCCTATAAGCCACGTTCCGACCTTACCGAATCTCTTATTAAGTTCCGGATACAGGAATCCTCTCCAACCGGTCTCTTCGCCAATGGCTGTAATGATATTTATGAAGGGTGCAATAAGCACTGAAGGAACAAGTTGTACGATCAGGTATGTCTTCATATCCATTCCCGTCTGCTCGAGCATCTCCATAAGGTTCACGCCCTGCTCCTCGGCCTGAGCGATCAGCATTGATCCGCTGCCGTCAAAAAGACTCGGGAAGATCCCGAAGAACAAAGCTGCTCCCAGGGCCGTCGGAATGATCATGGCATATGCGCCGAAGAAGAGCCATCCGATATTGCCCTTGAACTTAGGCTTCCAGCCCATGCCCTTCAGATTCCCGTTCGCGATCAAAGATGCAACCAAAGGTGCGAACATACAAACTGCCAGGCATCCTTGGAACACCATAGTCCCCGTCATCCCATGATTATTAACCGCATAAAGCGATCCGATGATCTGCAAAGTCCAAGCGATCACATAGGTGATGCCGACAAACTTGATTACTTTCTTCTTATCCATAATCTACCGCCTTTCCAAAACTTGTGTATGCTTTGTATTAGTCCTTGTAATACAGAATATACACCGAGTGGATTATGCTGTCAATAGAAAACGGGACAGTTTCATCTGTCCCGCTTCTTTATATCTGAATGCGCCTGTAAATTATGCTTTACGATGCTTCTTCGACAGCCTGATTCCAAACTCCTGTATCAGCATTACCATGATGATCAGCAAAGTAACCGTCGTCCACAGAACCGGCTTGTCGTAACGGTAGTAGCCGTACTGCAGCGCGATAGCGCCGAGGCCACCGCCTCCGATAACGCCCGCCATCGCTGAGTAACCCAGAACAGTCGCCACATTGATGGCACCTCCCTGCAGCAGCGAAGGCATTGCCTCGGGAATAATAAAATGAATTATCGTATACAGTGGTGACGCGCCCATGGAAGTCGCCGCCTCGATTATTCCGGGCTGCACTTCGTTCAATGAAGCCTCGACCATTCTTGCAACGATCGGGATCGCACCGATAGTCAAAGGCACGATGGCGGCCGTGGTGCCGATCGACTTACCTACAACGAAGCGGGTAAACGGGATCAGCAGCACCAGCAGAATCAGGAACGGCAGTGACCTCGTGATATTAACAATAGTTCCGACTACCGCATTAACAACTTTATTCTCCAGCAGCCTTCCCTTGGAAGTGGAATACAGTACCACGCCGAGAGGCAACCCTACAGCATATGAGAACAGCGACGCAAAGAACGTCATTATAAGTGTCTCCCACACGCCGGTTAAAATCGCATCTTTTATATAATCACTCATCTTAATTCACCTCCGCTACGGAAAGTCCGCCGTCCTTAAAGAAATCTATCGCGGTCTGTCTTTCCTTCTCATCCTTAGGCAGCTCCACGATCATCTGACCGTAGCCGATGCCTCCGACGCTCTTGGTGTTTGCGCTCAGGATGTTGACCTTAATGCCGGTCTTCTCCACGAGGTTCGCAATGAAAGGCACACTTGACTGCGTACCGTCGAACACAAGTCTTATCATCTTGCCGTCAGGCTCCGAAGCCTCGAAGGGATTGCTTGGGAACACGAGCTTCTTGGCGGCCTTACTCTTAGGGTTAGAGAACACTTCCTTAACATCCCCGATTTCCGCCAGGTTACCGTCGTCTATGATCGCGACGCGGTCACATATCTTCTCCACCACAGCCATCTCATGAGTGATGATTATTATCGTTAACTTACGCTCTTCGTTGATCTTCTTCAGAAGGTCGAGGATCTCGCCCGTGATCTTGGGGTCAAGCGCACTCGTGGCCTCATCGCAAAGGAGTACCTTGGGATCCACTGCAAGTGCACGTGCTATTGCGACGCGCTGCTTCTGACCGCCCGAAAGGCGTGCGGGGTACTCGTTACGCTTCTCAAGAAGCCCAACGATCTCGAGCATCTGCTCTGCCTTCTTGCGGCGCTTCTCGCGGGGCGTGCCGATAATCTTAAGCGACTGCTCCACGTTCTGGATTACTGTCCTCTGGTTAAGGAGGTTGAATCCCTGAAATATCATCGATATTGAATGACGAACTTCCCTGAGCTCCTTAGGCTTTAAAGATGCAAGGTCTTTGCCGTAGAAGCTGACGGTGCCTGAAGTGACTTCCTCGAGGCGGTTCAGCGTGCGCACGAGCGTGGACTTACCTGCGCCGCTCATGCCGATGATGCCGAAGATCTCGCCTTCCTTAACTTCCAGACTCACGCCCTTTAATGCCGTAAATTCCTTGCCGTCATTCTTATAGGTCTTATAGACATTATTAAGTTCGTAAACGTTTCCCATTAATCAAACAATCCTTTGCTTAAGTAGCGGTCTCCTCTGTCCGGGAATACCGTTACAATGTTTCCTTCATCGATCTCCTCGGCAAGCTTCAGTGCCGCAGCCAGAGCCGCACCTGAAGACGAGCCTGCGAGAATGCCCTCATGAAGCGCAAGTGATCTCGAAGTCTCGAACGCCTCATCGTCTGTTATCTTGATGACCTTATCCACGAGCGTGATGTCCATGGTGTCCGCAATAAAGTCGTTTCCTATGCCCTCGATGTTGTAGTCGAAGTGCTCGCCGCCGCCGATGGTGGAGCCGTAAGGGTCTGCGAGAACGCCGGTGATCTTAGCGTCCTGCTCCTTCAAGTACTTCACTACTCCTGAGAAGGTTCCGCCTGAGCCAGCGCCTGCCACGAAATAGTCAATCTTGCCGTCAAGCTGGCGGTAGATCTCGGGGCCTGTGGTCTCGTAGTGCGCAAGGGGGTTCGCGGGGTTACGGAACTGTCTTAAGGACACGGCTCCGGGAGTCTTCTTCAGGATCTCCTCTGCGAGGCTCTCCGCACCGAGCATGCCGTCTTCACGGGGCGTGTGGATGATCTCGGCTCCCAGCGCCTTCATTACCTTCTGCTTCTCGATGGAGAACTTCTCGGGCACCGTGAAGATTACTTTGTAACCCTGGTTAAGTGCTGCCACCGCAATGCCGATGCCTGTGTTGCCTGCCGTGGCATCTACAATGGTGCCGCCTTCCTTGAGGATGCCGCGCTTCTTGGCGTCATCGATCATGTACACACCTACGCGGTCCTTTACGGAACCTGCCGGGTTCATTAACTCAAGCTTCGCATAAACATTTACTCCGGGCTTGACGCCCATATGGTTGATCTTCAGGATCGGAGTGTTGCCGATCATGCCTCTTATATCTTCAAATACGTTTTCCATAGTGATCTCCTGTCCTTCCTCTTACTTAGCTGAATTCTCGATGGCCTGCTTCAGATCTGCGATCAGATCATCAACATCTTCGATACCTACTGAAAGTCTGATGAGCTCGTCCACGATTCCTACTTCCTTACGGATGTCAGCGGGGATCGCAGCGTGAGTCATGGAAGCCGGGTGGCATACGAGAGACTCCACGCCTCCGAGGCTCTCAGCGAGAGTTACAAGCTTAAGCTGCTCGAAGAACTTCTTGTAGTCGTACTTCTCGTCAAGCACGAAGGATATCATCGCGCCGGCGCCGTCAGCCTGCTTCTTCTGGATCTCATAGCCGGGGTCAGACTCGAGACCCGGGTAGTACACCTTGCTTACGTAGCCGCTCTCAGAAAGCCAGCGCGCGATCTTGTTTGCGTTGGCAACGTGCCTGTCCATTCTTACGCCGAGTGTCTTGATGCCTCTTATGATGAGGAACGAGTCCCAGGGAGCGAGCACGCCGCCGATGGCGTTCTGGAGGTAATAGAGCCTGTCGGCGAGTGCCTTGTCGTTTACTACTACGAAGCCCGAGATGGTGTCGGAGTGGCCGCCCAAGTACTTGGTGCCGCTGTGGATTACGATGTCAGCTCCGAGTTCTATCGGGCGCTGCAGGTAAGGCGTGAGGAATGTGTTGTCGACGATAACGAGCTTGTCGTGCTTCTTGCCGATCTTACTTACGGCTTCGATGTCAGTGATGGTAAGAAGCGGGTTGGCGGGAGTCTCGATGTAGATGGCCTTAACGTCATCGTCGATGGCTGCCTCCACTGCCGCGAGGTCAGATGTATTTACGATCTTATATGTGATGCCGAAGTTCTTAAATACGTTGTCGAGGATACGGAAAGTTCCGCCGTAGATGTTGTCGGAGACGATGAGCTTGTCGCCGGACTTGAACAGCGACAGAACAGTGTTGATGGCTGCAAGTCCCGATGCGAATGCCAGGCCGTACTGTCCCTTCTCAAGGTCTGCGATCAGCTGCTCGAGTGCGGCGCGTGTGGGGTTGCCTGTTCTGCTGTACTCCCAGCCGTGGTTCTTGCCGAGGCCGTCCTGCTTGTAGGTGGATGTCTGGTAGACAGGGACGTTAACCGCGCCCGTGGTCTCATCGCCGTCGATGCCGCCGTGGATAAGAAGTGAATTGATGTTTAATGTTTCCTTGCTCATTTTTATTTACCTTCCTTGAATTGTTTTTTGAGTTAAAAAAGCCCGGGGCTTGTTCAGGCGCCGGGCATAAAAGACATGGTTTTCTTAAGTAATCTCAACATCGCGAAACATCGAGGGACATATCTTCCTTCGCCCGGGAATGATACATTCGACAACACATGTTTCTCATAGTTGGATTTCCTTTCGTTTTGCTTTATGTCAGTGATTATAAATCTACTTACCTACTGTGTCAATAGGTTTATAACAATTTATGTCTCATTCGGGGACGGTTCTCTTTTGGTACCTATCAAAGTCCCGCGTAGGCCATGAAGACGACCTTCATCTTCTCGGGATCGTAGATGTAGGTGTAGTCGTGTCTTCTTCCTTCGTAAACGAGCTCGCCTTCCTTATACACCTGGAGGCAGTTGGACGGCACCTCGGTCCAGTGCCCGTCATCAAGCGGATGCGTCGAGAATATGATGCCGTCTGAAGTTGTTTTCGCATGGAGCGTGCCGGGCTCATTCTTGTGTACATACAGGTACTCGCCGTCGTAGATCATAAGGTTCACCTTGTTCCCGGGCACGACCTTCGAGATCACGTCCTCGATAAGTCTCATGCGGTCCTCCGCGTCAGCAACATCCAAGCCGTTCATGCGCTCGAGAAGATACAGAAAAAGCCGCTCGCTGTCCGTACTGCCCTCCTGTATGTAGTGGTACTTATCAAGCTCCGGCGCGTCAAAAAGCGTGCCGTTATGGCACAACACCCACTGCCGTCCGAACTTGTCGATGCCGGTAAACGGATGTGCGTTGTTATCACTTACCTCTCCGATGGTGGCGCTTCTGATGTGTGCGATGCAAAGCTTAGTCTCAAGCTTCTGCTCCAACAGAGCCTTCAGGTACAAGCTGTCAGCCGCCTTAAGGTACTCCTTAACAATAATCTCGGACGCGTCGTCCTTCAGGTAGATTCCCCACCCGTTCTTATGCTCCTCACTATGCGAGTAGAAGGTCTTAAGCGTATCGTTGACCGTTATCTTGCGCTTTGCTGTCACCGCGTATAGCTCGCACATGGTTAAGATACTCCTTTTCTTCTTCGGGAAGGTTGCCGGATGCGATACCTATCAGGTGATCCGCCCACTCTCTTGCAGTCTTACCGTTATAGATAACCGCATCAAATCCGTCTTTCATGATTCTCTCTACTGCGTCCTGAACAGAAGACGCATCGTTTGCTGATTCAAGCTCCTTATCAAGCAGCGTAAGCGCGCTGTCAGAATAAACTATTCCCTTTAGAAGCGCAACATAACCCAGTGCCTTATTAAGCGGCACTGCGTCCGCCACTCTGATCTCAATGTAAGTCTTCACCCTGAAGTGAAAGAAGCCCATGGAGATGATGTGGTCGATATTCTTAGGCTCCCTGCCTTCCGCGATAAGGTCCATCGCAGTCTTGCTGCCGACGCCTTCCGTCACGCCGTCTTCTGTATAAAGGATCAGAGGAACATTGCAGATTACCTCGGCCATCTTATCGTAGCCAAAGTCTTCATCAAAAGAATGCGGCACGAATCCCGTTCTTTCAGGGTCGATATCATCCCACTCCTGGATCCTGAGAAGATGCGTCTTATCACTTACTCCCGGCAGTGTGGAATCAGGATTGCTTTTATTCTCCATCAGGATCATCAGAACAGGACTTATCTTCTGGAGCACGCGAAGCTTTCTTACCATATCCTGCTCTGATGAATAATCAACAGAGATCTGCGTGGAACCCGAAGCTCTCATCATGTATTTGCCATACTTGCCGCTGGTCTTAAAGTAGTCATCCATGAAGATATATCTCTTCTTGGGAGACAAGGCGATATCATCAGGTGTGATGACGCCAAGTTCTACAAGAGGAAGGTTGCCTGCAGTTATAAAACGGTAACCCTTCTGTGCGAACAGAGGAATCCAAAGATCGATGAATTCGTTATAGATCCTCCCGATCTCATGGATATCAGAATACGGATTGATGCTTATCTCGAACTGGCATGAAGGTTCCAGACTGGTAGTATATTCGTCTGCAATATAACCGACCGGATAGCCGTCCATGTATACAAGCTTCGCGCCGATCTTCTCACCGACTTCCTTGATCATTTCCGAGATCTGATGAAAGTCGATCTGAATTCCGTTCTCATTAATCACAAAATGCTCGATTTCAAGACCGAGCTTCTGTGATGAGGTTTCTCCGCTTCTTATGTAATCAGAAATCTCTTTAATTAAACTCATTAGCCACCTTGTCCGTTTTCTTCATAGTCTTTCAGTGCCGCCTCGATCGCTTCCTGGGCGAGTACCGAGCAGTGCATCTTGTAGTCCGGCAGTCCGTCGAGCGCCTCTGCTACCGCCTTGTTCGTAAGCTTGCGCGCCTCCTCCACAGGCTTGCCCTTGATAAGCTCCGTTGCCATGGAGCTGGAAGCTATTGCGCTGCCGCAGCCAAAGGTCTCGAACTTAACGTCCTTCACGATGTCGTCCTCGATCTTCAGGTACATCTTCATGATGTCGCCGCACTTGGCGTTGCCTACGGTGCCGACGCCGTTCGCGTCCTCAAGCACGCCTACGTTTCTGGGGTTTCTGAAGTGGTCCATTACCTTTTCACTGTATAAAGCCATGTTAGTGTCCTCCTTAAAGTATGAATGTGCCCTTGCCTGCCACGAGATCGCGCCAGACGGGTGAGAAGCCGCGCAGGTACTCGACTACTTCCTTGACCGACTTCACGATATAGTCTGCGTCCTCGTCAGTGATGTCCTCGCCCAAGCTGAGTCTCAGGGAGCCGTGCGCAACATCATGCACGCGGCCAATTGCGAGCAGCACGTGGGAAGGATCCAGTGAGCCTGATGTGCACGCGCTTCCCGAAGAAGCTGCGATACCCTTGTCGTCCAGCAGGAGCAGCAGGGACTCGCCCTCGATGCCCTCGAAGCAGAAGTTGATGTTGCTGGGCACTCTGTGCTCGAAGTCGCCGTTAAGCGCGGAGTGCGGTATCTCGCTTAGCCCCTTGATGATCCTGTCTCTCACGGGTGTGAGCTTGGCCTTGTAGTCATCAAGTGCCGCCACTGACTCCTTCAGTGCCACCGCCATCGCTGCGATGCCGGGTACGTTCTCGGTGCCCGCTCTCTTGCCTCGCTCCTGAGCACCGCCCTCGATGAGGTTCGTCAGTGCAATTCCCTTCTTGGCATACAGGAAGCCTGTACCCTTGGGGCCGTGGAACTTGTGGCCGGAAGCCGACAGCATATCGATATTATCTTCTTCTACATTTACTTTTATATGGCCCACTGCCTGCACTGCGTCCGTGTGGAAGATGACGCCGTGCTTTCTGCAGATCGCACCGATCTCGCGGATGGGCTGGATGGTGCCGATCTCGTTGTTGGCGTACATAACAGTAACGAGTGCCGTGTCCTCGCGGATGGCGTTCTCGACTTCTTCAGGTCTTACGAGGCCATTCTCGTGAACGTCGAGGAGAGTAATCTCGAAGCCCTCCTTCTCGAGCTTGTTGAGTGTATGCAGGATGGCATGGTGCTCGAACTTGGTGGGAATGATGTGCTTCTTGTTCTTACGTGCGCCGATGGATGCGGCGGAGATGAGAGCCTGGTTGTCAGCCTCGGAACCGCCTGATGTGAAGATAATCTCCTTGGGGTCTGCGCCGATGGAAGCGGCCACGTCTGCCCTTGCCTGCTCGAGGACCTCTTTAGCTTCCTGACCGAAAGTATAAAGGCTCGAGGGGTTACCGTAAGTGGTTCCTATAAGCTCTGTCAGAGTTTTTACGGCCGCTGCACTCATCTTGGTGGTGGCGGCATTGTCTGCGTATATCACTGTTGTTGATCTCCTGTGTGAAAATATTACGGTGTTATATTATGCCTATTTCCCTACTGTGTCAATAGGTTTATAGAGAATGTGTTATGAGCTCCCTAAAGCAACACATCGCGACCGGGGTGTCGCTTAAGCAACAGAACGCGCCCATATTACTGATTGGTTTGCCTCCTTCACAGCGGTTTAATGGCTTTGCAAAACAGAAAACTAAAACACAAAACCCAAACCCAAAACCAGAGGAGAAAAGACAATGAAGGTAAACAAGATGATCGGGAAGGCAATGGCAGCAACAGTCGCAGCAACAGTAATGCTCGGCGGCGCAACAGTAATGGCAGATGAATATTTTCCTGTTGTCCCCCCGCTGAATGCTCAGGAGGCTGAAAATCATACACCCGGCCAGACAATACTCAGAGACGAATCAAAAAACGAGCTTGAAAGAATGATTCAGGAAATACTCGATCAGGCTGCGCAGGATGCCACAACACCGGACGAAGAAGAGTCCGTTCCGGTCTTTGTTCTTGAAGAGGATACAACTCCCGTACAGAAGCCCGCAGAGATCGACGAGCCTGAAGCTGAGTTCACAATAGAAACACTTGGGCTGACTGAAGAAGACGAAGAGACTGACGAGTCTCCTTTCCACACAGGCGACATTCTTCACATCACAGACGAGCCTACAACACTTCCTGCAGGCGTTTACAGAATCTATTACACAGAACGCGATTATTCCACATTCACAGCAGGATCTTTCTACGTACATAACGGCAAGCTCATCATGAAGCGCGGCGGCATCAGCATCGCTGTTGGTTCCGGCTTCAGAGGCCTTAGAATCATCGTAACTGACAGCGGCGCAGTTGAGCTCCACCCCGTTACACAGGATCAGATTGATGCATACGAGTATGTTGAGCCCGAGACATTCGAGATAATTGAGATACCTGAGGAGACACCGGAGACACCCGATAAGCCTAATAATCCCCGTATCCAGGAGGGCCCTGATCTTATCGTAATTTACGAGACACCCGTAATCCCTGAGAACCCGCAGCCTAACACAGTTCCCGAAACAGCAACACCCATAAACTACAGCGTGCCCGTATCACCCGCTCCCGTGTTCACAATCTCAGAAGAATCTTCCGCTCCCGCTACTCTGGTAGCCGGCGCTGCAAGAACAGGCGCCGAGGGATTCGTAGACAGACTTTATGTCAACGCACTTAACCGTAACGCTGACGAGTCCGGCAGAGCTTACTGGATCAACCTTCTTACATCCAAGGCTAAGTCCGGCACACAGGTTGCAAACGGCTTCTTCGGTTCCCTTGAGTTCACTAACAGAAACTTAAGCAACGAGCAGTTCGTTAAGACACTTTACAAGGTATTCTTCGACCGTGAGCCCGACCAGGCAGGTCTCGAGACTTGGGTAAACGCTCTTAACAACGGCACTTCAAGATCACAGGTAATCGCAGGCTTCACAGCATCCACAGAGTGGACAACAACCTGCAACACATACGGTATCGATGCCTAATACCTTCATTACCTATATTTCCTTTGGAAACTGGACTGCTTCGGCAGTCCTTTTTCTTTGTTTAAAACCACCGGGTGCGGGGCAAGTCGTCAGACCGCCGCGCGTCAGCCTTTTCTGTACTTGAAGATACAAAGGATCGCGCGCACACCGTCCTTGAAGCCGATCTTCTTACCTTCTTCGTTCGTGCGGGGGTAGTAAGAGATCGGCACCTCCTTTATGCGCACGCCGCCCATGTTGACGAGCTTACCCGTGATCTCGTTCTCGAAGCCGAAGCGGTTCTCTTTAATATCAACGCTCTGAATGATCTCTCTCTTGAAGCACTTGTAGCAGGTCTCCACGTCAGTCAGGTGAAGGTGCAGCAGCACGTTGGTAAGGCGCGTTAAGAACTTGTTGGCCATCTGGTTTGCCTTGTAGCCCTTGGCAGCCTGGTTCAGGAAACGCGAGCCGTAGCAAACATCGCACTCGCCGTTAAGGATGGGGTTTACGACAAGCGGGTACTCATTGGGATCGTACTCCAGGTCCGCGTCCTGAATGATGACGAGGTCACCCGTGGCGTGCTGGAAACCTGTGCGCAGCGCACCTCCCTTTCCCGTGTTCACCTCATGGTGGATCACCTTGCTTACAAGCGGTGCAATGTCCCTGTCCAGGATGTCGCTCGTGCCGTCAGTGCTCTTGTCATCGACGACGATTATCTCTTTGTTCTCGATCGGCGCCGCCAGCACCTTGTCCACGATCTCATGTATGCTGCCCGCCTCGTTATAACACGGGATCACTACCGACAAAACAAAATCACTCATAACCGCTGCATCCTTATCTGTTCATTGTTACTTCAAATAGCTGGTAATACTCATCCCACTTATTGGGCTCCTCGTTCTGAGCCACGAAAGCGATGTCACCGTAATACACGTGATAGTACTGGAAGATACTCGTGCCGTACACCCAGTAGCACCTGGTCTCATCAGGCAGGTCAGAGCACAGGGTATCGTAGATCGGGAACGAATCCGGCGCGCGCATGTTGTCGTGGCCCCACTTATGGATGCCGTATTCCTCCGCGTTGTCGATGTCCCAGATCCGCAGGTTCTTATCAGAATCGTAAAGGTAAGCCACTATGTTCATGCTGAAGTAATCGTTATGGATGGCCACCACGGAGTTCTCGGGCGCCGTGTCAATGATCACCTGCGCGATCTCGCGGCTTCCGGAGAACGGCTTCTGCTCATCGTAGACCGCGTCCTCAAGCACTGTCCTCGGGAACGCCAGCAGACAGCTTAGTACCAGCAGAGCCTCGAAAAGTCGTGTTGCTTTCAGTTTCTTTCCTGCTTCTTCTGTTCCCTCTTTCGCGCCCGCGCCTAGCCCCAGGCCGACAGTCACCCACGCACAGAACAGCAACGGCATCCACAGGAGGATTACCATCTGCGGGTGTCCCGCGTCTCTTACAAGTATGATGATGCCCGCGTAGCAGATAACTCCCGCAAAGCTCACGAGCCCGATGTCGAACAGCTTCCTGCGCTTACCCTTGCCCACGCAGAACAGTATGACGAAAGCCGCCAGCAGCACTGCAAACACCACAAGGACTGCCATGCCGAGCGGCTTCTCCTTAAACTCATACCACATGGCAACGCACTTGATCCTGTACATAAGCGGCTCCTGCAGGCGCTCCTTAAAATACTCACGCGTAACGTGAATATAAGTCTCGGTTCCCGCGGGCTGGCGCAGCTCGAGCACCATGGCCAGACCACTCAGGAAAGCGAGCGCAAGGCCGATGATGTGGTTCTTCTTGTGGTGCTTTTTAAGGCTTAAGAGCATCTCCAGCACGCAGCCGATCGCAAAGCCGGACACAAGTATATGCGTCTGGAACAGCACCGCCACCAGCAGACCGTAGAGGATGGGCTTATTGCGGCGCTCGGGCCAGCAAACGCTGATGAGCATGAACAGAGGCACCACGATGCAGTAGGTCCTGAAGATGACCGGGTTGTAGTAAAAGAACACCGGCGAGATTAATATGCAGATGTTAGTTATCAGTTTAAAAGGCGACTTCCAAAGCAGCACCGCCGCGCCGATGGTCATCAGGGCCGTGCTGAATAAGCCCGCGTATAAGAAAGGCATGTGCAATAGCTGCAGGAGTTTTAGCACGAAGAACCAGAGGACCGGGTGGCCATCGGAAGAGCAGAGCTTGATAAGCTCGATCCAGGTGGAATTATATGCGAGCACCCACGCCTGCGACTCATCGCGCCAGGCCTCATGGTGAAGCACCAGAAATATGTGTATGCCCGCGTATGCCGCCAGAATAACGGCATTGATTATGTTCTTGTAAGTAAGCTTCTTACTTCCGGACTTAAGTGTGTCCATCAACCGCCCTGCCTTGCCCCAAACTATCCCAAATGATACCACATAAGCGAAACTGGTGGGCGAGGGCCGCGGGAACAAGTTAAATCACAGCTGGAAGTGCTGGTAGTCTCTAGGGTTACTCCAGCTGCCGCCCCAGGTCCAGCCGCGGGCGGTGAAAAGCTGGTAGGCATAGTCAGACTCGGTGATCACGTGCGGCACATCGGCGGAGCGGTTCGAAACGTAGGCCTCCGCGTTCTCATGCGCGCAGCTTAATGACCCGTCGGCGTTCACTCTGACATAGGGGTTCTGCTGCGGGTTAAGGTCGATCGCGAGGCCGAGCGCGTGCTTCGAAATATGCGAGGAGCCTGACACGGGCCTATAGCAGAAGCAGCTCGTGTTGTTGTGGTCGATGGAGTTCGTGTCTGAGTCGGTGCCGTTGCCCACCCAGAAGTCGTCGATCAGGTACATGGAGTAGATCTGGTAGCGAGCCTCGCACAGCAGCTCGAAGATCTCCGTCACCTGCTGCGCCGCGGAAGCATTCACGATCATCTCGCCCACCTGGTAGCGCCCGTCGAAATTCACATGCAGCATCTTAAGGTACCTAAGGTCCGACAGCGCAATGTCATTGTTGTAAACAAAAGACTGCCCCGCGATCCTCTGGTACACGGCGTCACCCTCGGTGATCTCGCTCACAGAAAAATACTGACTTAAGTTAGACGCGTCGATAAGCTCGTCGTCGATCACGGCACCCGGCTCGTAACCATCCAAAGACGTGAGCACTGCGGGCGTAGGCGTGGGAGTCGGCGTAGAAGTGGGCTCGGGCGTGGGCGTGGGAGAAGGCAAAGCAGAAGTTTCACTCGCCATCGCGTACTCAGAAGTAAAAGCAGTCTCAGCGGTGGAACTCTCGGCGGCAGACTCTGCATCAAAATCTGCACCCGGCGCATGCGAACTAATAAAACACACGGCCGCAATAACAAGACCCAGGCACACGCACGCGCACGCGATCAAAGCGATGAGCGACCTTCTTTCCTGCCTGCACCTGCCGATACTTTTATGCTTCATAACCCGCGTCTCCTTACGCGACCATTATACTCCTTGACTCACCGCAGGCGCTTTTCTATAATCGGTGCGATGCGCAGGTCCACTAAGACAACAGTAAAGAAAACAGCGGCAGTGATCATCTCGTTACTGATGATCGCGCTTGTGTTGTTCTCTTTCATCTACGTGGTCGCCGAGGCTGACCATGACTGCGAGGGCGAGCACTGCCACATCTGCGAATGCATCGAGATATGCACGGAGCTCCTTCAGAAGTTCGGCTTCAAGGCATCGGCCGGCACACAGTTTGCGGCTCTTGCACTTTTCGTGCTTATGGCTGCCATCATTCCTGCCGGCACGCACACGGAATCAACTCCCGTTTCACTTAAAGTACAGCTTAATAATTAATACCTCCCGTCTGCACTGAACTCATATTTTCACAGTACACACGGAGGTTTTAAGATGAAAAAAATCCTTTCTGTTTTGGTTGCCGCGGCACTTGCGGCAGGTATGTTCACGGCTTGCTCTTCAGAGGCGGAGGCCGGTGAGCCCAATAACGACAGCAAACTTAACATTGTTACTACTATTTTCCCTGAATACGACTGGGTCATGAACGTCCTGGGCGATGAGGCGGACTCGGCAGAGGTCACCATGCTTCTTGACTCGGGCGTGGACCTTCACAGCTTCCAGCCGACGGCCGACGACATCATGAAGGTGGCCACCTGCGACATGTTCATCTACGTCGGCGGCGAGTCCGATGAGTGGGTGGAGGATGCGCTCGCGGAGGCAGTCAACCCTGACATGGTCGTGATCAACCTGCTCGATGTACTCGGCGACACGGTAGTCGAGGAAGAGATCGTGGAGGGCATGGAAGGCGAAGAGGAAGAAGCTGAGGAAGCCGACGCCGCAGAAGAAGAGGAAGAAGGCCCCGAGTATGACGAGCACGTCTGGCTCTCACTTCGCTGTGCCGCAGTTCTTACGCAGCGCATTGCGGACGAGCTCTCTTCCCTTGACCCTGAGCACGCCGACGCTTACGAGCAGAACGCTGCCGACTACATCGCCGAGCTTAACGCGCTTGATGCCGAGTATGAGGCTGCCGTCGCTGACGCTGAGTTTGACACGATTCTTTTTGGCGACAGGTTCCCCTTCAGATACATGACGGACGACTACGGCCTTAACTACTACGCCGCCTTTGTGGGCTGCTCTGCGGAGACCGAGGCGAGCTTCGAGACCATCTCGTTCCTTGCGGGCAAAGTCGACGAGCTCGGGCTTACCGCGGTACTCACCATTGAGGGAACGGACCACAGCATCGCGGAGACTATCATCTCCAACACGGCTTCTGCCGATCAGCAGATCCTCACGCTCGACTCCATGCAGTCGGTCACGGCGGAGGACGTGAGCCGCGGCGCGTCTTACCTTGACATCATGCGCGCGAACCTTTCGGTACTCACACAGGCACTGCACTAAGGAGAATCATATGGCTCTGATCACCGTAAAAGATCTGTCCCTGGGGTACGAGAAGACCGTCGTGGCCTCCGGGATCAACTTCACCGTAAAAGAAGGCGACTACTTCTGCATTGTGGGCGAGAACGGCTCCGGCAAAACGACGCTCATGAAGACGCTGCTCGGACTTAAAGCGCCCATAAGCGGGCAGATCATAAGAGGTGACGTCCTGGAGCGCAACGAGATCGGGTATCTCCCGCAGCAGACTGAAGTTCAGAAAGACTTCCCTGCATCAGTGAAAGAGATCGTTCTTTCCGGGTGTCAGGGGCGTTGCGGGCGCCGCCCGTTTTATTCCAAGGCTGAGAAGGCTCTCGCCGCACAGCAGATGGAGCGCATGGGGATTACTCCCCTCGCCTCCCGCTGCTACAGCGAGCTTTCAGGAGGACAACAGCAGCGAGTTCTTCTGGCGCGTGCACTGTGCGCCACACGTAAGGTGCTTCTCCTGGACGAGCCGGTTTCCGGGTTAGACCCTGAGGCCACGGAGCACATGTACGAGCTTATAAAGCAACTCAACGACGAGGGCGTCACCATCATCATGATCTCGCATGACATCACTTCAGTTAAGAAGTACGCGAGCAGGATCATGATCTTAGGAGGTGACGCGGCATGATCGACAAGCTGACTTTATACCTGCAGTTTCCTTTCGTGCAGTATGCGCTCATCGTGGGCGTGCTGATTGCGCTGTGTTCTTCCTTACTCGGCGTCACGCTGGTGCTCAAAAGGTTTTCGTTTATAGGCGACGGGCTGTCGCACGTGGCGTTCGGGGCCATGTCGATCGCGGCTGTGCTGGAGCTTTCTAACAACATGCTGATTGTCCTGCCGGTCACGGTCTTAAGCGCAGTGCTGCTTCTTCGGACGGGCAAGAACGCAAAGATAAAGGGCGACGCCATGATCGCCATGATCTCAGTCGGCGCTCTCGCGTTCGGCTACCTTCTCATGAACATCTTCTCCACTTCGTCTAACTTGACAGGCGACGTGTGCAGCACGCTTTTCGGCTCCACTTCCATCCTCACGCTGACGCAGGCGGAGGTGTGGGTGTGCATCGCGCTTTCGGTTGCGGTGGTGGTGATATTCGTGCTGTTTTATAACAGGATCTTCGCGGTGACTTTTGATGAAGATTTTGCGCGCGCGGCGGGAACGCGGGTCGACCTTTACAACCTGCTGATCGCGGTGGTTATCGCGGTCATCATCGTGCTCGCAATGAACCTGGTCGGCTCCCTTCTCATCTCCGCGCTCGTGATCTTCCCTGCACTGTCGGCCATGAGGATATTTAAAAGCTTCAGGTCAGTCACGGTCTTCTCGGCATGCGCGTCAGTGTTGTGCGCGCTGACAGGGCTTTTGGTGTCGATACTTGCGGGCACGCCGGTCGGCTCCACCATCGTGGCTGCGGATGTGGTTTTCTTCGGGCTATGCTGGATGATCGGGAAAGTTAAAGGAGGTGTGAGAGTATGAAGAGGGTTGTCACTTTTTTGCTTGCTGTTTGTTTTTTGATGAGCGGTGCCGGGTGCGCGGGGGCGTCAGGTTCGGATGATGCTTATACTTTGGATGCCTACCCCTCCGGCAGCGCGTATCTGAATGTGCCTGCGGTTTATGAGACTGCAGTGACCGCGCCGACGCAGGCTGAGCCCGTGACCGCGCAGATGGCATTTACAAACGGAGAGAACGGCATCGACATCGATCTCACCGTGCTTTCCTCCACCATGATCTACTCGTTCGTTTACTGCATGATCACCACGCCCGATGAGTACACAGGCATGGTCGTGAAGATGTGCGGGATCGCTACGTCTTACCACAACGAAGACACCGACGCCTGGTATCACGCGTGCATAATTCAAGACGCCACCGCCTGCTGCTCCCAGGGAATCGAGTTTGAGCTTGTTGACGCCGAGGATCCGGTAAACGACTACCCGGCTGACGGAGAGATCATCTTCGTCCAGGGCACTTTCGGCACATACGAAGAAAACGGCAACACCTACTGCATCCTCTACGACGCAGAGCTGGTGTGACAGTCAGATACTCACTCGCACTTCATCAACACGGCCTGCGCTGTTTATTTAAAGCGCAAAGAAGAAGAACTTAAATCTATGTAGTTCACCTTCATAAACAAAAGGTCTGACCGACATTTGTACTGACTCCCTGTAACCGGGAATCCGCATTCAGGACATACTCCGCCGCGCATCGGCGTACCGCATCTGGGACAGTTCATATAGTCATCTCCCTACTAATGACTTCCACTCGTCTTCCTTGAAACCTACGAGCACCTTATCATCTGATACGAGCAGAGGTCTTTTAACGATCATGCCGTCGGAAGCGAGAAGCTTAAACATATCGTCTTCACTCATGTCAGGAAGCTTCTTAGACAGTTCCATCTCACGGTAGATTAATCCACTGGTATTAAAGAACCTTCTAAGCGGCAGTCCACTCTTTTTATGAAGACTTCTTAATGTCTTCTCATCCGGGTGGTTCTCTTTAATATCGATCAGCTCATATTGGATCTTACTGTCATCCAACCACTTAAGAGCCTTCTTACATGTAGTACATCTGGAATAGCAATAAACCTGAATCATAAACCACCCTCCACATCTTCACTTAAGATCTTAATCCATTATAAATATAACCGTCCGATCTTTGTCGTTTTTTGTCGTTTTTTGTCGACTTTTTGTAGGTAAATTCTTTAAAACAACTAGTTATTCTGTTTATGGGTGTTGCCCACGCGGAAAGGCGGTTGGCCTCAGTTCCCTCTTCGGAGAGAAAGGAGGTGGTACACTTGAGTAGTTATGAGATTATTATTGTGATTCTTACGATTATTCTGATTGTTGTGAATCTACTCATTGAGTACATAAAAAAGTGACCGTCCCCGACCAAGGATAACGGTCACTCAGTGACATTCTTCTGAGGTCACCCGTCAGTGGGTAACACCACTTATGTATTGATTATACAGCACCGTTCCATTAATGTCACCGCGCCTCCCCCTCAAAAATCAATCAGAGAAATCGATATACCATTCACCACCACATCCATCTTTGTCGTTTTAGCTATCGCACTTTAATAACATATTTGTTATTATCATACCAAGAAAGAACTCGACGATTATCGAAGGAGGCACAGGAGCGATGACTAATTGGAAAGAATTCAGAGAAGAGCTGGATCTTACACCTGAAGAAGAATGCGTCATAGAACTTGAAAAGGATCTCATCCGCACTATGGTTCAGATCCGTGAATCTCAGGGATTATCTCAAGCAGAACTCGCACGCTTGTGCAATGTAAAACAACCTGTAATCGCACGCATGGAAAAGGATGTTCATTCCCCTCAGGTTGACAGCTTACTCAAGATACTGGTCCCTATGGGGTACAGATTACAGATTGTTCCCATTGACGATTACGAGAAAGTTTAACCCCGTAAACAAAAACAGCAGGCATTTATTCGAAAGCTTGAAAAAATTCTTCTATTCTTTTTACTCTGCCTCACTTTGCAAAAAATAATCTAATACCAAATCCAGGTCTTCCTTATTTATAAACACCTCTTCAGTATGAAGATTAAGAACGATGCCTTCCGCCCTGCGGTGATCGAAAGCGTCCTGCAGGATGCACCTGATAGGCTGGCTCAGGGTAAACTCCGGCAGCTCCTCCCGGGTAAGCTCGTCCCAGTCAGTAAACATGGGGATCCACTCGTCAAACCCGTCAGAGACGGTATTGTAATGAATGGTCTCACCTACTATCGTCATAGGCACCAGAGCTTCACACCCGTCTTCTATCCTTAATATGAGCTCCGCGAGCAGCCGAAGCTTGTTATCCTCAGTAGGATCCTCCACGCAGTCCTGCGCACACATTTTTATACCGAAGTTCTTCTTGAACCTGTTTGTAAATTCGTACATATATATCCTCCTTCTTGTAACAAATCCCGACGCTTGAGCGACGGGATCAGAAAAAGGTAAGTTCTAATACCATCGTTCAAGCTTTAGCACCTTACCTCCCGGCAGGTTGCTGTACGTTCATCGGGCTTGTCCCTTCCGTACTCTTTATGGTGAGTTAAGTTTAACACCCTCACGCAAAGCATGAGGGCGATTAATCGGACTTAATCCATAACCAACATATCCTTTCCCTTATAGCGCTCGTATATATTCCATATGGTCATGAACTCATCTATCGTAATTGCATGATTACCTGTAGGAGTTACTACCGGTATTCCTGGCATTCCGTCAGCATAGAGCTTATGAGTTATATTCACATAAACCCAATCACAACAAACATAATGTCCTTTATACCATGCATGCTTGAAGCCATTCTCTATAAGCCACTTATAGAACGGTGCATTGATATCATGAAGTGATGGATCCTTTATAAGAAACGACTCAGCTTTCATTCTACTGATAATAACTCTTTCTTCCATTGTTATTCACTTCCCCTCCGCTGCCTTACTCTTGCGAAAAACAATCTTTAGAACGTCTTTAGGAATAGGCATTGATAATCCGAAAGGATTAATAACTATACCCTCAACCCTGTCACTGTTAAGACCGTCTTCCAAGATGATCCTTATCGGGACATTGATACTTATGTTGGTAGTAGGCTTCTTACTAAGCTCCTCATTATCAGTAAATAACGGAAACCATTCCTTGCCAGATTCGTCAATAACAGTATCCTTACGAAGCCTCATATCCTTATCAAGCTGAAACGGCTTACCCATTGTCATTTTTACAGGATCGAACTCGCCCATAGCGTTATTAACGTCAACCATAGGTGTCGGAGCTTCGCCGCCTTCTTCCATTCTCTTAATAAGTACGTCCAGAACCATTATCATATCCTCAGCAGTTCTCGTTTCATGAGCACGTTCAACTGCCATCTTGATGTACTTATTGTTCTCGTATGGGTCTGCAGTCTCACCACGAGTGCTATGAACCAATTTGTTGAATCTCTGAACAACCTGATCAAGGTCATCGTCAATATACGACTGTGCATCGAGGACAATCTTAACCGGTACACCCCACATAGCTTCAGCAATGGCACCTGCGATGGCACCTAATGTATCTGTATCTCCACCGATGTACATTACGTTACGCAATGTTTCCTCATAGGACTCTGCCTCAAGGAAACACTCGAAAGCCTCCGGCATAGTCCTCATACAATCTTCAACGTGATAGTACTTAGGACGAATATCTTCAAGAGTCCTGCTAAGGTCATAATCGAACTCAGTCTCAAGATACTGACGGATCTCTTCCTTAGAAGCACCTGTCCTCGCCATAAAGATGGCAGTCGCAGCAGACTCAGCACCCTTAACTTCCTCTGGATGATTATGTGTTATTTCCGCTGTCCAACGGGCAACTTCACGTGTACGCTCCAAGGAATCATACAACCACCCAACAGAAGACACTCTCATACCAGAACCATTACCATAGCTACCATACGGCTCAGGATCGTCCGTCAAAACCCAGCTGATGAATCTTGCACCATAACCGGCATTAGGGTATTTCTGTCCCCACTTCTTCATAGACTTGATAAGGTCCGTCTTAACTGTTGCCTCGTCCGCGTCCTTTCCGGTATTCATGAGAGCTTCAGCAACTGCGATTGTCATTACGGTATCATCCGTAAAACAACAATGCTTCGTAAAGAGTTCGAACTCTCTGCTCTTGTTTCCGTTATCAAACTCAAATCTGCTTCCTACGATATCTCCAATAATTGCTCCAATCATTTTTCAATCCTCCCTTTCATGGTCTTCTATTTCAAACTTCTTCGTCAGCTTCACTGGGCTATAACCCTCTCCGTCGTTTATAACTAACTTCTCCTCAGCTGCACGTCTTTCACGCATTTTCCTGTCGTTCTCCGGAGTCCATTCCATATAACCTTCCTTTAGCTGCTCCGGTGTTGGATGTTCTGTTATTTCTTTCTTGATGATTCCCATATTCATTACCTCCTTACCACAACTCTTCGTCGTCTTTCTTATTAATCATTTGCTTACGGGCCTCTTCAGCAGCCATATACTCTTCATACACCTGGTCGAACGTCTTTCCGTCGATAACTACCTGAGGATAATCTACATATATGTACTGGAAGAATGATGTTCTTGTATCTCCGTCCACACAGTCATATATATCAAAAAGCTCCTTATCCTCATGAAGCTGCTTATATTTGCCAGACTCGTAAGACTCTTTGATTCTGTTGTAAACATTCTCCGTAGCGTAGATAGGATATTCGTCTTCCAGCTCTGTAATCCCTGTTGCCTTAACTACGAGATAGTACTTAACCCAGACGTCGGCTCTTCTTTCCTTCTTAGCCATTTCCCTTCACCTCCAATTCTCTGTCGATTGCCCTTCTCAAGAATGCTGTCTTGTTTTCACAGGAATCCAGAAACTCCAGAAACTTAGCGTCCTTGTCCTTTCTGAATCTGAAATGAACAAACCTGCACTTCTCGTTGTACTTTGTAAACTTTGCGTCCATATTGATGAACCTCCTTTTTTGTTTAGATCTCATCCGTTCGTTTCTTGTTATGGCTGTATTCTACTAAGCTTCGGTAGTACACATGTCAATCTCAGATTGACATTTCCCAGCGCATTTAAAATGCCCCTCCGAAGAGGGGCAGAATATAACTATTATCAACGGGTTCACTTAATCTTACTCAGTTCATCGCAGCCATTTTCAAGCAGTCTGTTATTCACTGCAAAATAATCATGTATACCATTTTTTATACAAGCTCTTACAACCACATCAGCCTTACGACTTCTGGATAATGCATATCCCGCTCTTGAAAGAAGATCCAAGGTAGAATCAAGATCAAGTTCCAATACAAGACATACAACGATACATACATATTTCGACGGATGATAATCATAATCGGAGCGCATTAAGCTTAAAGTCTGCCTCTTAAAGTAGAGTTCTCTGCTTCCGCCATATAAAGCCGAATCCTTTAACCCCTTGTTATCAGCATACTCAAACATCTTCTCTGCGAAAGTCTTAGAAGAATCATCAATAAGTTCCCTCGGAACATTGGCTCGGTAATAATCCATCTGCATCTCGCGGTGATACATCTCCCTGCGACGCTTAATAGAAGAAATCTCCCTTTCATCGTCTTCCGTCAACCCATATTCATTAACGACAGCATTATCAACATAGTTTTCATCAATATACGATTTTATCTTCTTTGACAGAGCCTCACCTGACTTCACCGACTCCTGATCGAAAAGAACGAGCATAACCTTCATCGAACTGTCGTGTTCTTTCAAGAACGTCTTGATAATCTCGTTGGCAACGCCGATTGCATCATCATGAGGAATACCATATGCACCGGTACCAATAAGAGGGAACGCAATCGATTTACAATTCAATTCTTCCGCAAGAACGAGAGAGTTGTGATAACAATTCGCAAGCACATCAAGAGCCTCTGTCTTCCCTGACTTCCAAGGAATGCACACAGTATGAATAATAAACTTAGCATCGAGATTATATGCAGAGGTCTCAACAGCAGTGCCAGGCATTATATCTCCTATCCTCTTACGAGCTTCAAGCAACTTAGTCTCTCCGGCAGCCGCATAAACCGCACTATCAGTGCCTGCGCCAATCACAGGCTTGGGGTTGGCAGTATTAACTATAGCATCTGCTTTAACTTTAGTTATATCGTTACGAATAATACTCAATGGCATATTATTAACCTTCTATTCTAAAAAACTCAATGCGGGCTTAGCTTCCGCGAGTTCCTTGATACGCTCGAGAGGAAGACCGGTGTATCTGGCGATCGTTTCTAACGGAAGATTATCAGCAATCATCTTAAGAGCATTCTCTTCCTTGCCCATCATAACACCTTCTTCTCTTATCTCATCCCATATCTGACACATATCCTCAGCTCCCTTCTTCGTTTCCTTAAAGTATTTTAATCTAAATCATATCAATCAGTAATCCGCATCCTCGATGCCCTCGTATTCATCAAGGTCTTCTTCCAGGGCTTCGCGGCGCATGCGGACTTCCCAGTCGTTGATGGTGCCACGCATCTTGGCGCCGCAGCGGGGACACTCCAAGGGAGCTGACTTAAAAGACCGTCCGCAGACTGAACACTCGTAGTCATCTTTGGCGCATATGTGAGCACTCTTGATCCAGTGACCTTCAGGCTTAGAGAAAAGATTAAAAAGTCCCATGTTGCTACCTCCCCTGTTATGTGATTACTTACCTACATACTATCAGGGAATATAATATTAAAAGCCCTAATAAACGGACTTAAAAAGGGTTGCCTCGCGGCAACCCTTCGTTTAGTTACTTACCGAGTAGTTTATCAGGTAATACTCACCTGACTGCGCGACTCCGACGGTCGCCATTCCTGAGCCGGTCCGGGTCAGGAGCGGATCTGCTTCCGCCTGTTCGGGAGTTAAAGTATAGTATCCGCGCAGCTCGTCCATGGTCAAAGACCAGTAGCGGTCCATGTCGATGGTATAGATGGAGAAGTCGATCATTAAGGTGCCGTCTGTGGGATTAACGATGGAATCAACGATTCCAATGCGGTTATACATCTCCCCGTCCGCAGCCTCATACCAGATCCTGCCGTCATCGTAGAAAGGTCCGGCAGGCTGATCTCCGTAGGACTCCGGAGGAGTGGGAAGCGCGGTTAACTGCTCATCGAATATGATCATGCCGAAGTACTTAGTCGTAATGAGCTGCAGCTGTTCCGTGGTGAAAGTCTCGAATGTAAGATCTCCCCTGTCCTCATATACGATGGAATCGAAAGAGTTAAGCTTCATATGGATATGCGCGAAATCAATGATCTGCTCAAAGCTTGAGGTATCACGGTCGTAATCCGGGAACCACTGCTCCACGAAATTCGTGATGAATGTGTTGGCATATGTCTGAAAATCGCTGTCCAGCTCCAACGTCTCATACTCATCGGTGTTCCCTGCCGTCTGCTCAGTTACCGCAGGCTCCGTGATAACAGCTGATGTCTCAGCCGCAGCTGTTGTCTCTGTGATCGCAGCCGTTTCTACAACAATAGTCTCCACAGGTGTGGAAGAACATGCTGCCATTACAGATGCCATTGCAGCCGCTGTGCTTACCAGTAATACATTCTTAAGTTTCTTATTCATTTAACCCCCGAATAAAGCATCTGCCGCATATACGACAGATGCTTCTGTGATTTCTTTTTGTTTGTTTAGATCAGATGATACTGTCCTCTTCTCCGCCTCCGAGAGCGCCGCCAAGCTTCCTGGGTACCGCAGGCTTACCGTCCGTGGCCTTCTCAAGAAGAGTATTTGTAGACTTATTAACTAATGTATGAAGTCCCGGTCTCTCAATAACGGGGAGCGATGTTCCTCCCTGTACAGCCTCAAGCTCATCTAAATTAAACTCTCTGTCAGTCATTGGCGTAATCCTCCTTCTTCAGTTTCACTGTTGTTAACTGTATTATTCCACATGAATCCCTTGTAACCAATGAACAATGTGCTAACAATCTGTCGCTTATTCCCAGACCTGAAGCGGGTCCTTAACCTTATGCTTCCTGCCGATGACGATCGTCAATACGATGGCGATGCAGGTGAACACCAGTGCCAGAGGCGCCCCCTCTACTCCGAATGCAGGATCGTAGATGAAGTTGGAAGCCGCATTGGTGGCATCAAGCTTAAGGATAGAGAACTCGGTTACGATGCCGCTGTTAGGCAGGCCGAAGATGATGTTCTGTGTATAGTTCCATGCCGTGTGCGCGCCGAAGGGCAGCCAGATGCTGTCGAAGTAGTACACGATCAGCGAGTAGAACACCGCGATTGCCACCAGGTGCAGGATCGGCACCAGCGAGATACCGTCGTTAAAAAGGTGCAGTGACATGAATATAAGCGAGTTGCCGAGGATGGGCACCAGCGGGCTCTTGTGTCCCCTGGCAAGCCTCTGGTACAGGAAGTTTCTGCACATGAGCTCCTCAGACGAAGACTGCACGAAGACCGCGAAGAGTATCGCGAGCAGCGGCAGGGGCCTGAAGCAGTCGAAGACCAGGTGGATGTCGCCATGTAAGATGGCGATCAGGATGCAAAGCGCATTCTGCCCGCCTCCGATCATCATGCCCAGAAGAAACATCTTCACCGTGTTGCCCTTGGCCTTGTGTGTGAGTGCCTTTGCCATGGGGCGGTTACGCTTGGTAATGAGCTCGTACCCCAGGTACACGATCCACTGGCTGATGGTCAGGATATACATGACGAACATGTTGACCGCACCGCTATCAGTGTTGCCGAAGATCAGCGCCGGAATGATGTTTATAAAAGCATCTAATATCGCAGTAATGATCAGCAGCGCCAGGAACAGCAGGCTGATGATTATTATGTTGTCATGCCAGGTGTAACGGTCCGTCTGAAACCTTCTGAAGGGTGACCATAATCTTCTACGCTTAACGTTAGTATTTTCCATATCTACTCCTCACAGTGAGTAATTGATTTCACCGCTGTATATTATATCAAATATTTTTATGGATTTCACGGTTAAGCGTGCCTGACATTTCAGACTGCTACGAGCATTGATTTGCGATAAAAACCGTATTCTCTTCGAATATCCCGAAGGCAAAGCCGAGTTTCAGGAACAGCGGCATGTTCTCATACGCGTCGAACCTCGTTCTGCTCAGGAACTCGCTTAAAGAGATCTGCTCGGTGTAGCCGTAAGGATTCGCGACTGTGACAATGTCGTTCGGTATATCCATGCCGATGATGAGCGAATAGTGGAGCGTCCACGTGTCTTCATATAAAGCTGCCCACTCGCAGGGCACGGGTATTCCCTGCTCGAGGCTGTCGTAGACGGCTGTGACGAGCTCGGAGTTCGTCATGTACTTATGCATGACCGTGTCGTACTCGGGGAAGCGCAGATTCATCTGCTCCTCGAAGGATTTGCCGGTGGAAGTTACCACCTTGCCGTACTCATCGTACAGGGACTCTTCGGTGACACCAGAAGTGCCGTTCCAGTCCGCGAACATCTCGAGCACTGCATAACCGCAGGACACATCCTGCGTGATCACCTCCACACCGTCCGCATACACGGGCGCGCTGTATGCGCTGTCCTGATATATGAATGAGTAGTCGTCGTTGATGGAATCCGTCTTAAGCCTCAGACGCACAAGCGCCCCCGCAGCCGTAAGCACCAGCGCCAGAATTATGCAGCCCGCCGTGATCAGTATCTTCTTCATATCTTCCCTCCGCGTAAGTATTCCTATGCTCTGATAATACCCCGCGGACTCTTAACTGCCTTTAAGGAAGTCTTAATTAGTTCTTAAATCACTCCCCGGCGCCGACCTTCTCCGGGTATCTTTCAGCGATGTCGTCGTACATCAAAAGCAACGGAACGAATGAGCGGTCACCCTTCACCAGGCGGCCTGAATCCTCCTTCGGGAATGTGTCTGTCAGCGTGACAGTCGCATAATCATCCAGCTTTATATACACATGAACCGCATCACTAAAGGACCCGCGCGAGGTCACGAACTCATAGCTGATATGCCTGACATCACGCAGGATGATATCACGGTGCTTAAGGCGCGAATCAGTCTTAACCGTAAAACCGTCATACTTAACGTCCGTCCTCACAAGTTTCAAAGCCAAAAGAGGCACCACGAACGCCGCGATGATCAGAATTAACCCGATCACACCGTGCCAAGCTATACGGTCAATACACGCTGACATCACAAGCATCAGCCCGAAGAATCCGAACCCGAAGCCGCAGAAATAAATAATCGCCCTGAAAGCGAACGGACTCATATTAGAAATGGTAAAACAATTCATATTTCCTCGTAAAAAGGCGAGTGTCGAACTTATTTGATGTGATTATAACAAAGCTATCCTCTTTGAAAAACTACGCACCCCATAATAATTAACAGACAATTAATCATACTCAATTGAAATTATAAAGATTTACTGATACCTTGTTACTATTAATAATTTAGGAGGAACGGCATTATGCTTTTGGATGCTGTTATCAAGATAAGACGCCAGTCGATCCTGACTGCCATCTTACTTATGTGTTTGGGAGTTGTTTTGATCCTTTGCCCTGAGAGACACATTGAGACTCTGGTTATGTTCTCAGGCTACGCCATGATCGTTTACACTCTGGAGCAGACTCTGGAGTTCCTCACGGGCAGCCGCTCGGTTATGAGTTACATCACGTTTATACTCGCGCTCATCGTGGGCCTTGTCGGCCTCGCGGTACTCGTCTTTAACGAGGACGTGCTTTACACCCTGTGCTGGGCTTTCGGCCTGCTTTTGCTGGTGGACGGCGGCAACACTTTCTACTATGCCCTCACCTTTGCAAAGCGTGCGCAGCGCCCCGGCTGGTCTATTCTCGTCATCCTTTCAAATATCCTAATGATCTTCGGCGTGGCTCTCATCGTCGGAATCATCTATTTCAATCATTCATCACTGGCGTCTCCGCTGTTCCTGATGAAGATCATCGGCAGCGCAGTATTCTTCTGTGCCATCGTAAGCGCGGTAAGACTGCTGTGGATCATGCCCGCTAAGAAAGGAGACGACGTAAATGAAGAAGCATGAACAGCCTAAGAGCAAGCTCGAGGAGGTCAAGTCGGCCATCACCGAGAAGAAGGCTCAGGACCGTGAAAAGATAAGAATGAGATATGAAGCCACCAAGATGAAGCTCGAGGATCGCAAGGCCCATCTGCAGGAGGCTTCCAGAGAAATGAGCGACGACCTTCAAAGGCTCCTTGCCAAGGAGATCGAAGAGAAGGAAAAGAACGAGAAGACACGTGCCTCCGAGATGCTCAGCATCTTTGCGGCGCATAACTACTACGCTGACGGTCTGACGCCCGTGGAGCTTAGAACCACTCTCGAGGACTTGGGCCCCACTTACGTAAAGATCGGCCAGATCATGTCCAGCCGTGTCGACATCCTTCCCGAGAAGTACTGCAAGGAGCTCGAGAAATTAAGGTCTAACGTTAAGCCGCTCGACCCCGCAGTGGCACGCGCCATGATCGAGCAGGAGACCGGCAAGAAGATCGACGAGATCTACTCCGAGTTCCGTGACGAGCCCTTAGGCTCCGCTTCCATCGGCCAGGTACACTTCGGTATCTTGAAGGACGGCACCAAGGTCGTAACCAAGGTACAGCGTCCTCTCATCGCGGACATGATGGTGAAGGACTTCGAGCTCCTTAAGAAGCTCGGCGGCGCTGCCAACGTCCTCATCGAAGAGAACGGCTCCAAGACACTCGATTTCATCTCGGTTCTTGAGGAGCTCGAGAAGGTCACTTACGAGGAGCTGGACTTCCGCGTTGAGGCTGAGAGAACGCGCTTCTTCAAGGAGAACTGCATCGAGGACGAGGAAAAGATCTCCTGTCCTACTGTAATCGATGAACTCTCCACTTCCCGCATCTTCACCATGACTTTCGTCGACGGTGTCACCCTCGCCAAGAAGGACAAGCTGATCGAGGAAGGCGTCGACATGAACGCCATCGGTCAGGTCATTATCGAGAACTTTGTGCACCAGGTAATGGATGTCGGCTTCTTCCATGCTGACCCTCACCAGGGCAACATCATGGTAAGTGAGGGCAAACCTTACTGGATCGACTTCGGCATGATCGGCCAGATCACCGAGAAGGACATGCAGTTCATAATCGACATGATCTCCTCCCTCATCAAGGGTGATGCCGAGACTCTCGTTAAGGGCGTGGAGTCCATCGGTGCCACGGGTCCCGACACAGACCACGACAAGCTGATGGAAGATGCCGAGGCGCTGCTTAGTAAGTACGCCGACGTAACCGGCGTAAACGACCTTGATGTAATGGTGCTCTTTAATGAGGTTACTGACTTGGCGGAGGACAACAGCGTAGAGCTTCCGGGCCGCTTCACCATGATGGCGAGGTCCGTCATTACGATTGAAGGCGTCATCGAGGACATCTGCCCTGAGCTGAATCTGCTCGAGCTCATGACCGCCAAGATCACCGAGAGGATGAAGAAGAGCTTCGACCTTAAGAAGACAGCCATCGACTTCGGCAAGGGCCTTATCGACGTAGGAGGCAAGACCGTAAAGCTTCCGGCGCTGCTCGCTGACACATTAAGCTCGCTTAACAGAGGCAAGCTCAAGGTCAACATGGAGGTCACGGGTCTTGATGAGCCGCTGGACCGCATCGGCGAGTTCCTGCGCTACTCCCTGCTCCTGATCGTGGCGTGCGTAATCCTGCTCGGCAGCTGCATCCTGTGCCTTACCGACATCGAGCCCAAGGCCGCGGGCAACGTTCCGCTGCTGGCGCTGGCGGGCATCCTGTTCTCCATAGCTCTCGGAGTGTTCTCGGTAAAGAAGCTCTGGAAGAAGTGATATGAGTACCGGTTCCAGGCTGGAGCACTTCCATGACAGAGGTGAAGCTGATCCTATACTACTCACAGAGATCCCGGCGCCCCCGTGCCGGGATTTTTGTTTACTCGCCGTCAATAATGATATGGTGTATACTTTTCAATGTTTATTTAAAGATATTTATTCTTTTGTATAAGCAACAGGACTTATTAATGAATTTGATTAATTACCTATATTTGTTACTCATAGAACCTATTAGGCTCGTGTTCGAGTTTATATACTTCTATGCCTACAAATTCACTGGTAACTGCGGTTTTTCTATCCTTGTATTAAGTCTTGTCGTTAATATCCTTGCCCTTCCCTTGTACATCAGAGCGGATGAACTGCAGAATCAGGCTCGTGAAAAGGATGCCTCAGTGCGTTCAGTGGCAGACCGCATCAAGAAGTCTTTTTCGGGCGATGAGAAAGTAATGATGCTTCAGGCTTATTACAGGGAAGCAAATTACAGTCCTCTTAACACTGTCAAAGGCCTCACTTCCCTTATGCTCCAGATACCATTCTTCATGGCAGCATACTATTTCCTTTCAGAATTGAAGATGTTACATGGAGTTTCTCTGGGACCCATACATGATCTGGGGCTTCCTGACGCTCTAATACCTATAGGCAATATTCGCATAAATGCACTGCCTATCCTCATGACCGCAGTTAATCTTATATCCAGCTTTATCTACGCCGGCAAAGAACCTCTAAAAGAGAAGCTGAAGCTCATACTCATTGCGATGGTTTTCTTATTTCTACTGTATGATTCCCCTTCAGGTCTGGTTTTCTATTGGACTTTAAATAATGTCTTTTCTCTAGTAAAAAACATCGTCGGCTGCACTATCAGCAAGAAACACACAAAGCCTGCATCTGCCCGTTCAAAGAGCAAAACTGACGGACGTCTTATTGCATTATCCTGCGGTGTTCTGACAGTGCTTACAGGTATCATGATACCGGCTGATGTAATATCGGAAAACCCTACTGAACTTATCAACACATTCAGTTCAACGCCGCATAATCCGACTCTCTATCTTGTAAGCAGCATGCTAATTGCTATCGGAATGTTTTTAATCTGGATTCCGCTTTTTATCTATCTGACAAAAGAAAGATTCGGGAAAATCATGGAATACCTTATGCCCATATGCGCATTAACTGCGGTTCTGAATTATATTGCTTTTAATGAGAATTTCGGCCTGCTTTCCAGGAAACTGATATATGACTATCCTATGGAATTTTCACAGAATAAGATTCTAATCAATCTTGGAGCAGATATACTCTTTGCAGTCTTCGCCTTTGGTTTAGTTTTTAAACTGAGGAAAATAACCAAAACCCTTACAGCAGTACTGTTATTAACCTGTCTATTTTTATCTATAAGTAATGTCGTTATGATTGTGAGCGTCTCCAGCCTCAGCACATACGACTTCAACACCGACACAGAAGATATCAACATACCTCTGACTACTTCAGGTCAAAATGTTATCCTGATTATGATGGACCGTATGATTGGTGCATACATACCATATATTTTTAATGAACGACCGGATGTTGCCGCTCAGTTTGACGGATTCATCTATTACCCTAATACAGTCTCTTTCGGAGGGCACACCAACACTGCCGCTCCAGCTCTTTACGGAGGATACGAATATACTCCCGCAAATATTAACTTGCGCGCAGATGAACCTCTCGTTGATAAACACAATGAATCATTAAGAGTACTCCCTACTATCTTTGCAGATAACGGATGGAACGTGTCAGTCGGTGATCCTGCATATGCAAATTACTCATGGATACCTGATGTCAGCATCTATGATGATAACGAGAATATCAATGCGTTCAGGCTTTCAGGAATGTTTAACGAACAAATCGAACTGTTGACTGATGCAGGTGAAGAGATTGAAACCAGACTTAACCGCAATCTATTCTGTTTCGGATTAATGAAGACTATGCCTTATATCTTACAACCCATCGTTTATTCCGATGGATCTTACAACTATATTAATCATTACTATAACGGTTATGTAGATAATACCTATGTCGCTACTACCCCTCATTATCAGATTGGACTATTCGAGACCAATGCACAGGAATACGCGGCTATTAACGCTTTATGTGACATTACAACAACTTGTGACGATTCTCAGAATTGTTTCTGCATGATAACCAACTCTCTTACACACGAGGTCTGCCTCATGAATGAACCTGATTACACACCCGGTTCTATGATCGACAATACCGAATATGATGCAGAGCATGAAGATCGTTTTGTAGTTGACGGTGTGACCATGCACATGGATACAAACTTTTTAGATTACAGTCAATATGAGTGCAATATGTCAGCCTGCATATGTTTAGGCAGATGGTTTGATTATCTTCGTGCTAACAACTTATACGACAACTCACGTATCATAATCGTAGCCGATCACGGATTTGGCCTGGAACAGTTTGATGATCTTCTTGTAAGCAATCCAGAATTTGATGCCGAATGGGTTAACCCGGTACTTTTGGTAAAAGACTTTGGCAGCCAAGGCTTCTCTGTATCATACGACTTTATGACTAACGCTGACACTCCTTTCATCTGTCTCAATGGAGTTATTGATAATCCCGTAAACCCCTTCACAGGCAATCCGATAGTAGAGTACGACAAAACCGGCGAACAACTGGTATACATGTCAGATGAATGGAATGTAGATTTCAATCACGGAACACAATTCGTCGATCCCAACGGATACTGGCTTACTGTATCAGGCAATATCTGGGACGACGATAATTGGAACGAGTACTCGTATAACTAAAAAACATGGCACGCACACTCACACAGGAAGAAAGGCAGATGCTGCTTGATAACCCGCAGCTCGTTATGTTTAAAGCGCAGGACGGCCTGTCGCCTTTAAACAAGACGCCCATGCGGCTTGCGTTCCTGCCGATTACTGTTATGATCGTCGTATTAACGATACTCGTCTTCGCCTACAGGGACTTCTTCGCCACGCATGAGACGCTGACGGACGCAGTGCTTACAGTCGGCATGCTGCTGTCGGTAATAACGGTGCCTGTGGTGTTTGTTGTTTTTGAAAACAGAAGATGGAAAAGCGAGCACAGCGATCACTTCCGCATCCCGCTCGCACGCGTAATGCCCGAGGAGATTCAGGCAAAAGTCGTCACCATCACGCACGTGGATTATATGAATCAGCAGGACATGCAGTATGCGCTCCTCACCTGCACTGAAGACGGCATCGAGAAAAAGTATAACTACTTCGCCTTTGTAAACAGATTCGAACTTCCGGTCGGCCACGAGCTTCTCATCGTCACCGGCGCCGACGGCTTCTTCGCATTCATCCGCCGCTCCACCGAAACCGAGCGGCTTTACACTACCTGCTGAAAGATTACTGATATAAGTTCCAGGTTTCCTGCTCGGCTCCGTCGATAGACAGGACTGCGTCACCTGAAGCAAGATCCACCGAAACTTCACCGAAGCCATCATAAGCGGTGCCTGCATAGCCGTGGTTAGTACGGTCCTCGTATTCCTGCTCGGTCATGGTATACATAACCCAGACGCAATAAGTGGTGCCTTCCTCATCCACCGCGCTCATATCGTCCCTGATGAATGAATCGATTCCGTATACGGCATTAATGTGCTCGACTACCGCCGCATCGATCTGCTCGTAGGTAAGCTGTTCTTGAGCCTCGTCTGCAGGCACAGCGTCCACAGTCTGCGCCGGTGCAGTCACAGTCGTAATCACAACCGTCTCCTCAGCAGGAACCGCATCCTCCGTTACAGCAGGTGCGGTCATGGTAGCTGTCGCAGAAGTCGCACTCTCAGTCACCGTCGTATCAGTTCCGTTAGAACCACACGCCGCCAACGCCAGAAGCGCCGTCATAATAATCAAACTAGTAGCAAATCTTTTCATGCCCCCGATTATACCACTCTCTGCGCGCCCCCCGAGCTGCAGAATTACACCCAAAGAAAAAGGCGGTCCTTTCCGCCCTTTCCTCTTATTCATAGATCATCAGAAATACGTTCCCTCAACAGCGTCATTAACTCCCGATGATTAAGTTTGGTCCCGTCCATGAGCTCGAACTCATTCAAGCCCCAGGTCGAAGTATGAAGACTTCTGAACTGCAAACCGGATTCTTTCTTAAGCCAATACCATACATCACTCTCAGTAGTGCACCATGTATGAGTCTTTACAAATTCGATAAGTTCCAATTCCTCAGAACGTGTTCCGCCAACAACTTCTTCCAACTTTTCAAGATCAATATTGTTTTTCTCTAAGTCTTTCATGGTATTGTCCTCCTTCTTTATTTTTGTTGATTTATTATCACATTACTATGTGCGAAACCCAATCGTTAGTATCATCACTTTTTGTCGCTTAAGCTACACATTCGCCAAAGAATGTCTCTTAACTTCTCACTGAGAGATGAATGAAATTTCTAAGCTCGATAAGGATCAAGATACTACCACAGGACCGACGAACAGCTCGCTGGTTTTGCGGCTTGGAGACCTTCGTTAGAGAAAGCCTGACCTTCGATATCAGATAAGTCTTGATCCGCAGTTTGTGCAGAAATTGCCGGCGCCTGCAGGGCTTCCGCAATTGGGGCAGAACTTCGGACGGACCGCAGATGAATAAGCAACAGATGAAGCTGTGGCTGCAGGTGCAACAGTACCCGAGGTCATGGCTTTCTTCTTGGCTTCTTCGAGCGCATTGCGGGATGCTTCATCGCATGTGATGGAATTGATCGTGACCCTTGTGTCGTATCCTGCCGAGGAGACCTTCTGTCTGATTGTCTCTTCGATATCTCTTTTGTGTGCGATGATCTGTTCGGTGGGAATACACTGTGAAGCCAGCTTGGCTAAGCCGTCGGCAAGTCCGAGGAGAACTGCGGCCTTTATTCCTATCTTCTGATTCTCATCTATGTCGGCTTCTGTCTCGATCATGCCGTTGGCTCTCATATTTACTGTGACATTGTACTTGGCATCTGCATAAGGGATGGGGGCCATTGTGCCCCAGGGAAATCTTGTCATAAGCGAATCCTCCTTTTATGGTTAAGATTATCACTTCACACTTTTGTAATAGGGAAATGTGCGATCTGGATTGCACACTTGCCTTGCAAAAGTAAAACCCCCATAATCTGCTAAACGCAGTAATTACGGGGGGGTACGTGGTGTTCGCGAGCGGATTCGAACCGCTGGCCTACCGCTTAGGAGGCGGTCGCTCTATCCAGCTGAGCTACGCAAACATTTAGGCACGACAAGGATTATATCACAAAACTATCCCCCAGTAACACAGAACCACTTCCATCACCATGTAGATCATGGCCGCGGACAGCAGCGCCAGCGGCATGCCGTCTATATACGGGCTTCTCACCGACATGATGAGCCTTCTGTTACGCGTATACATCATCGACGTGATCAGCACATCCACCGCTGTGGCGAGCACCGTCACGAGCACGAACTCATAGATGGAATGCACTCTCGTCACGCACACTGCGAGTATCACCGCGAGCTCCGTGGCAAACTGTATCCTGTGCTTTGACTGCCTGCCGCGCGCGAATGCGAAGGCGAAGACTAAAAGCGCCGACAGTATATGCTTCATGAACGGCAGCCCAAGGGTGAGCAACTCATTAACAGAGTCAGCGATCAGACACCCCGCGCCGACGAGCGCGATACTTACGAAGAAGCGTGTCCTTCTTAATATGAAGCTCCTTAAGTGCTTATAAGTGTTACGGGGCAGCGTGAACGCATCGCTTAACTCCTCCGATGAGAACAGTACATCCTTGCCGCCCGCCGCACTGATAACGACAGAGAAAAGCACGAGCACCAGCGCGCTGATGATAACGCGTAAACCCTTGCCCTGCAGGTGCGTGTAACGGCGCAGAAGCTCAGTAATACCGACGCCTAAGCACGAAGAGAAAAGCGCACAGATAAACGGCAGCACGATCTCCCCTGCACCCGCCTTCACGAACTCGGTATACTTAACCACCTCGCCGCTTAAAAAGTCGATGCCCGTGAACCCGGAAGCATCTTTGCGCACCTTCTTGTGCGGCGCGCTGTCAGAAGCCTCAAGCGTTAAAGCAGTTACACCCGCGCCTAAGAAAACGAGGCCCTCGAGCGGCAGACTTACAAAAGGCAGGAAGCTTAAAGCCACCGCGGGAATCAGGTTCAAAACGATGGAGACCGGCATCATGTCGGGGCTTTCGAAGAACCTCATGGTGCATGACCAAAACAGCACATACACAAGCGCCGCTCCGAGTGCCCAGAGGCACGAGATGCCGAAAGAACTCATACTGCCCGAATACACCGGCAGCATAAAGCTTAACGAGATCATGATGAAAGCCGTGAAGATACATGACCTGGTGGAGAAGCGGCTTACCTCGCGCTCCTGATCAAGACCGACACCCTCGAAGGGGTTCTCGGGGATATTATCAAGGTCCTTCAGGTCATTGAAGGGCGACTTGTTAAGTGTCTTGTCCGATGTGTCGATCATGCTCATATTACGCCATCCAGTTAAGGTAGTCTTTCAAGAATCTATATGTGGTGTTGATCGCGGTGACGATGTCAGCTGTGCTCATGATGTCACCCTCGATGCCGTCTATATACGTGTTGATCTCCGCCATCGGGATACCGTCGATACTGTCTGCATCGTAAGCGCTGTCCTCCGTGCGGATGCCGTCCTCATTTCCCCTGTCGGTGGTAGTCATCTGCTCGCCGCCGTCAGCCGCAGTGGAATCGAAGTCGGAGTAGTCCGCGAGGTCACCCGTGATCTTCTGTCTTACATTCATCTGTCCCCCGTCAGGCAGTGCGAAAACGCCGGGGTAGCCGTCAAATGTGAATACGATGAACCCGTCGTCATTCATGACGCCCAAGGACTCGAAGTCACCCTCGAAGAGGTTATCCACGATCTCCCTCATGCCTGCAAAGTACATGTCCTTATCAAACTCGGCCCTGGAGTTCTCGATGCACTCCACGCACAGCTCCACGAAGGTTCTGATGTTAACCGTAACGCCGTCTATGATGTCAGTGGTGCCGTCGGACTTCATGGCAAGCAGGTCGGGGTTCTGCACGTCCATCAGCGCGTGGCAGAGGATGTAGGACTGCGAAGCCCAGTTAAGACCGGAAACCTCATACACGCCGTCCAGCGACGACTCTCTTCTGTTCTTGATATTCATGTCGACGTTAAACGCATCCCACTGCACCATGGTGATGACGCCGTTCTCGATGCTCATCTCCACATAGTCGATGTAGCCGGAGCGGTCCGCCGACAGCGTCTGCGCATAGTAGATACCGTCGTTAAGTCCCGTCAGCACCTGCTGCTCTGCGTTGTCGTCCGTATCCTGCCTCTGCACGCCGTAAGCCACAGGGATCTGCTGGCCGAGCGTCTGCGCAAGGATCACGCTTATATCTTCGTCAGTGATGGCGGACAGGCCCTGGTCGTCGGGAGCTCTCTCAAGTCCCGTCAGCGCGGCGGTATTGTAGTCGATTCCGATCAAAAGGTTCAGCGGGTTTCCCGTCTGGTGGTCCGTCACCTCTATCTCCACCACGTAGCCGTTCGAGTTGCCGTCCTCGCCGATGCCTTCATAAACATTCGTGATGCCGTAGCCCTCCACGAGCGCGCTTTGTACCGGCACATATGAATCCGCGGGCAGAACACCTGCGAAATCCACCGCAAGCTCCGACTGCACACGCGTATACTCACTGCTGTTGGTGGCAAGAATGCCTGCCACCACCAAAAGTGCGCTGAGCACGAAGAAGAGTATAGCTTCTACAGTAAAGCGGACGACATTATCACGACTTAACACTTGAGTCCTCCTCCGCTGTTGCCCTGATTACTTTAAATGCGAAGTCCAGCACATCCGTGAGGATGCCGGTAATGAGCACGGGGATCACGAGCAGATCGATGCCCGTGAGCTTAAATGACGCGAGGAACGTAAGTCCCGCGCACAGGAAAGCCTGCGTGACAGCCACGGGGCCGAAAGACTTGACCGTGTCGTCGTCGAAGATCAGATACGAAGCCGTGAAGAGTATGCCTGACGTGAGCAGGAACATGCCCGTCTGCGCCGTATCCATGTAAATATCCTTGATGAGGAGCAAAAGCGTGAGCATGCCGAGGTAGCACGCGGGCAGGTACGGCTTGAGCACCTTCTTGGCAAGCAGGTAGATCAAACCCGCCAGAAGCATCACGGTGCATGAGGTGCCGATAAACGACGGGAAGCGTCCCATGAAAAGCTCAGCGAAATAGTACTGCGAAAGGTCGGCAGGCACCGGCGTACGCGGCCCTGTAAGCAGACTCGTAAGTGAAAGCCTGTTCTCTCCGGGGATGGCGAGTGCGGCCTCGTTAAGCGGGAATAAGATCCTTATAAAAAGGCGTCCCGCGGCAGCAGCATTCAGGAAAGACGAACCCCTTCCTCCCGAGAGCTGCCTTACGATCACAGACGCAAACAGCACGCCGGTCGCAGCCACATAAAGCGGTGTGTCAGGCGGCAGCAGCAGCGCGATCACAGCGCCGTTAAAAAGCGGGTTAAGTATACTTCCGCGGCTCATGTGTCTTATACGTGAGCACACGTCATCAGAAAGCGCAAAGAGAAGTGAGCAGAATGCGATCAGCACAGCCGCGCGCAGTCCGTAGAAAACCACGCCCACGGCCACTGCAGGCACGAGCGAAACGAGATGCGCCGCAGCCGAGTATGCGTCGTTATTCTCCGTGTGTATAAAAGGCGCCTTTACTCTCTCCGTCATTCTGTCTCCCATCCTTCAAAAGGAAGTGTGATCGTGTCTGACACGGGCTTACGGCTCTCGGCGGAGCTTACGGGGTCAGCCGACAGCAGCGCGAGGTCGTCGATCCACTCACTGTCTCCCACAGCCGAATACGGGTAGCTTCCCTTCCTGCGCTTCAAAGCAGCGAAGTCAGCCACCACTCCCGAGAGTTTGATATATGAAGGGCAGATATAAGAGCACGCGCCGCAGCCGATGCACTTGCCTGCACCGAGGCGCTCAGCGTCCTTCTCCCTTCCGTTTTTAATGAGCATATAAAGTTTATCGGGCTCAATGCTTACCGGACAGACATCGGAGCACTTGCCGCAGCTTATGCACGGCGAGTTTATGTCCTGCACGTCGGTGATAAGGCAGATGCCCGAGGTGGTCTTGATGATAGGCGTCGTCTCCGGGTTATCTATCTGAAGGCCCGTGAGCGCGTTACCCCAGACGATTATCCTGGACGAGCCCTTAAAGCCGCTTACGTTATCCAGAAGTTCCGAGACAGGCGTGCCGATGGGCGCCACTACATTACGCAGAAGCCCGTCTTCCGTGCTGATGCTGACAGTCCTTGAAACAAGCGGCATACTCTCGGCGATGGCATTCCAGCACGAGTAAACAGTGGAACAGTTAAACATGACCGCCCTGCACCTGTTCTCCAGACACTCGCCCTCCTCAAGGTTCACGCCGTAGACCGCGCGCGCCACCATCCTGTAGTAGCCCTGCGGGAATCTCGTCTTAAGGAAAATGAAATTAAAAGCGTAGCCCGAATACATGGAGAAGCTTCGCTCCATGGCGCTTCGAAGCGCGGTTATCTCTTTCTTTCTGTCCTTGGAGATGAGGATGTTTATTATCTTAACGCCGCAAGAACCCGCGAGTGCAACTGCACCCATGATCACGTGGTCTGCGTACTCGTCAATTATGAGGTAATCCGAGTCAGCGAAGGGCTCACTCTGAAGGCAGTTTACGAGCAACTCCTTTACCTTAAACTTCTTGGCTCTGTTGATCTTAACGATGGCGGGGATTCCCTCACCGCCCATGCCTACGATGCCCGCGTCACGCACGATTCCCATAACTGTGGCAGCGCTGACGTTAACGTTGTTTCTGGGGCGCACCGTGGGGTGGTAGGTTCTCTTCCTGTCACCTTCGATGAAGACGGACATGCTGGTCCTTCCGTCAGGCAGCACAATGGGTCTGATCGCAGTTACGGTACCGGAGATTCCGGCATGCACAGGCACGGCCATAGTACCCGGAGCCGGAGCGCCGACACACTGACCGATGGCGACGGTCTCGCCGATCTTAACATTAGGGATGCACTCATCTCCGTGATGCTGGAGCATCGGGAGGATCAGCCTTCCGGGGTAGACCCTCTCGAGCATAACATCGCGGTCAAAAGACGAACGCTTTGAAAAATCCAAAGCGTTGTCTGAGTTGAAACCTTTATAGAAAGAAGAACTGCGTCTGCCTACGGACATAGGCTGACCTTAGTCTGTATAACCCTCAAGGCGCTTAGCATAAGAAGATCTTCCGAGCTTTCTTATGGACTTAGCCTCAATCTGTCTGATTCTCTCTCTTGTAACTCCGAGGCTTCTTCCTACTTCCTCGAGTGTTCTCTGCTTGTCGTCATCAAGACCGAATCTGAGTCTGATAACCTTAGCCTCACGCTCTGTAAGAAGATCGAGGACCTTGATCAAGTCTTCCTTAAGAAGCTCTCTGCTTACTTCATCATCAGGTGATACGTACTCATCGGAAGGAATGAAGTCAACGAGGTGTGAATCCTCCTCCTCACCGACAGGCTTGTCGATGGATACGGGATCCTGGGAGATCCTCTGGATATCACGGATCTTATCAACAGGCATGTTCATCTTCTCTGCGAGCTCATCGATGGTAGGCTCTCTTCCGAGGTCCTGAATGAGCTGGCGCTGAACACGTGTGAGCTTGTTGATAGTCTCAACCATGTGTACAGGGATTCTGATCGTTCTAGCCTGGTCAGCGATGGCTCTCGTGATAGCCTGTCTGATCCACCATGTGGCGTATGTGGAGAACTTGAATCCCTTGGAATAATCGAACTTATCAACAGCCTTGATAAGACCGATGTTTCCTTCCTGGATAAGGTCAAGCAGGCTCAAGCCTCTGTTCATGTACTTCTTCGCAATGGATACGACGAGACGCAGGTTGGACTCTACGAGAGTATCCTTGGCATCCTTATCGCCGTCCTGCATTCTCTGGGCAAGCTCTCTTTCCTGCTCTGCATTAAGCAGCGGGATCTTACCGATCTCCTTGAGATACATACGGACGGAGTCGTCTACATTGATTTCTTCGGAACCTGTCGTCGTTACATCATCTGTGTCATCATCATCTTCATCTGTGTCGGGCACGATCTTGATCTTCATGGACTCGAGCTTCTGGATAAGGAGCTCTGTAGTCTCGGGAGATACATTCTTCTCTACCATGAGAAGATCGAACTCACCCTCTGAGATGGTCTTGCCGGAAGCCATAAGCTTCAGCTGGGCAAGTATATTCTTCAGATCCTCTGAAAGCTCGGCGTTAGCCTGCTCATTGACGATCTGCTCTTTCTCTTCTGTTTCCTTCACTTCTGCCTTCTTCTTAGAACCCTTGGGGCTCTTTGTTTCTTTTTTATCAGAAGACTGTGCTTTCTTTGCTGCAGGCTTAGCCTCAGCCTTAGCCTCTGTCTTGGAGACCTTGGAAGCTGTCTTCTTAGCAGGCTCTGCCTTCTTTACGGGCTCAGCCTTTTTTGTAGTCTTGGTTGTCTTTGCTGCTGTCTTAGCTGTCGTCTTAGAAGCAGTCTTTGCAGCGGGCTTAACTGCAGCCTTGGAAGAAGCCTTAGCAGCTGTCTTCTTTGCGGGCTCAGCCTTCTTAGCTGTGCTCTTGGAAGGTGCCTTAGCCGCTGTCTTGGTTGTCTTAGTTGTCTTGGATGCTGCCTTCTTAGCGGGCTCAGCCTTCTTGGCCGTGCTCTTGGAAGCAGTCTTAGCTGTTGTCTTCTTTGCAGGAGCCTTAGCAGCAGACTTGGCGGGTGCCTTTGCTGCTGTCTTCTTGGCAGGGGCCTTGGCCGCAGTCTTGGAAGCGCTCTTGGACGCTGTCTTCTTTGCGGGCTCAGCCTTCTTGGAAGATGTCTTAGCTGCTGTCTTCTTAGCGGGAGCAGCTGTCTTGGAAGTGGTCTTCTTAGTTGTAGTTGTCGTCTTCTTGGCGGCAGTCTTCTTGTCTGCCGTTGCTTTCTTAGTAGCCGTAATCTTAACCCTCCGCTTCTGCATCTTCAGTGAACACTGCGTTCACCTCGCCGTTCGCCCCCGTAACAGTGTAGTATCCGCCGCGGCTGTAGATCTTGATCTGCACGCCGTCGAATGTATCCGCACTGCCGTCAGCGATCTTCTCTGCCCTTAAGGCACAATAGTTTTCGAAAATGGCTCTCGCGTCCTCTTCACTTAATTCATCTTCTGTTGCCGCATTAAGATACTGGCACGTCTGTCCGAATACGGAGAAACCATCAAAATAATTACCTTCTGCGTCCGATGTGAGCGCTACGTCAGCAATGCCCTCGAACACCGGAGCGATGTCGGCTTCGATAGAATCACGAAGCGCGATCCTCGTCTTATACATGGGGTAGCAGATCGCGATTACGATGCCTACGATGGCAACCGCACCTGCGATCACGCCGATAACAAGCTTCTTGGGAGCCTTAACGTCCTTGGCCTGCACCTCGAACTCGTTCGTCTTGGGGCCCTCGGAGTTAGCCTTGCGCAGCTCTTCCCTCGCAATGGACTTCTCGAGGCTCTCAGATGAATACACTCTGGTTACGTTATGCTTCTGAGCGCTTGTGCTGGGCTCGTACTTCTCGTTAGGGAACTGCCTTCCCTCGGGATTGTTATATATCTCTACCGCCTCTTCAGAGGGGAAAATGCAGTGACAAAATACGCACTCGCACTGATCGTCTCTCTCATCGAAAACGATAAGAGATCCGCAGTTCTTACACATGCCTTGCTTAATAGCCATCAAAAACCGCCTTTACCTGTCAAAATCAAGCACTTTCACGCACCTGTATTACCTCAAAAGGGCATAGTACGGCATTAAAAGCGCACGTTACATTTTAAACCCTTTATTTATTAAGTCAAGAGCAAATCAGAAAATGTTCTTCTTTCTGAACAGGGCATATCCGCCGCCGAAGTAGATGGCAAGCCAGATAATGGACTTGATGTTGTACTGAAGCTCGGCATCAGCGACCTTCACGTAAGCACCGTCGATCTTCTCCAGATCATCAGCTGTGATGTAGCCGCCGTTGCCAACGAAAGCTGCGTAGATGGAATCCACGAAAGCCGTACGGGCGATCTTCTTCGGATAGCTGAAAAGCTCGTCATTTGCTGACAGGACCAGGCTCTGAAGATCAGGAACGAACTCGTCAGAAAGGCTCGCATCAGTAAGAAGGAAGATGGGGTGACCGATGTACCAGCCGACATTAAAGTAATCGCTCTCGTCGAACTCCTTAGGCTGGTAGTAGTACATCGAATTCGGGCCGTAATCGAACTGCAGGTTGCTTATGTTCTCCTCATAGATCTCACGGTACTCGTCGATCATCTTATGGTTATAGGAGAAGTTCGTGGACAGCATGGAGAAGATTCCAAGCGTGAAGATGAACGCAATACACAGAACTGTGGTACCTGCGCGGCTCTTGATAAGAAGCGATATAACCGCGAACAGCGTGGTGGTCGCGATGAGCGCGAGCAGCAGTGTGCCTGCCCTTAAGAACATCTCGCCGTGGTTCAGGTTAAGTCCCACTCTGGTGAAGGCCATGCCGATGCAGCCGGCGAAGATATAGATGGCGCTTAATACCACAGCCACCGAAACCTGCGTAACGACGTATGAGGTAAAGATCTCGAACCTCGTGTGTCCTGCGATCAGCTTGTTTCTGATGACGCCGTCCTTGTAGTCCCTGCCGATGAACAGCGGGACGAACAGCGCGAGTATCAGAGGAACTCTCTCGTAGAAGTAAGAGATGATGAACCAGGTAAAGTACTTCTCATTGGAAGAAGTGAGGTCAAAATTCACGTCCTCTCCCGCTAATTCTTTTATGATCAAGTTAAGCGCCAGTGCGGCGAGTACAGGTGCCGCAGCGCAGATGGCAGCCATGACCCAGATGATCTTGCTCTTGAAGATCCTGTAGTATTCAAACTTTAATAACTCAGACATTCTTATTACCTCCGACAACTCCGACATAGAACTCCTCAAGATCCGTCTCCACTGTTCTGAAGTCGGTAATCTTGATGCCGCCGTCCCTGGCAAGCAGGACGATATCCGTGATATCTGCCTCGCCGTGGATGGTAACCTTGTCCGGATTGGTAACAGTCTCTGCCTTGTAGCCCTTGTCCGTAAGCAGTGTGCAGTACTCGGAAGACTTATCGCAGGAGATGATTATGAGCTTCTCCCCTGCGTGCTCGATGTCGTACTCGGAGCACTCGCGGATGATCCTGCCGTCGTCGATGAAAGCGTAACGCGTGGCAAGCTTGGAAAGCTCGGAGAGGATGTGGCTCGAGATGATGACCGTGATGCCCTTCTCGCGGTTAAGCCTGATAAGAAGGTCACGCACGCCGATGATGCCCTGGGGGTCGAGGCCGTTAATGGGCTCATCCAGCACGAGCACCTCGGGGTCACCTACCATGGCCATCGCAATGCCGAGTCTCTGGCGCATACCGAGTGAGAACTTGCCTGCGGGCTTATTGCCTGTATTATCAAGGCCGACGAGGTGGAGGATCTCGTTGATGGAGTCGTCTACCTTAAGGCCTAAGTTAAGATACTGGAACTTAATGTTCTCGTAAGCGGACTTGTTCGCATAGATGGACGGCAGCTCCACAAGCGCTCCCACGGAGCCTAATCTCGTTCTGTCGAAACCGTAGCTGATCGTACCCTTAGTCGGAACCTGAAGACCGGTCATTATTCTCATGATGGTCGTCTTACCGGCACCGTTCTTTCCTACGAGTCCGTAGATATCGCCTTTGTTAATAGTGAAATCAACATCATGCAGGACGGACTTCTTGCCGTAATCCTTGCACAGGCCCTCGGCCTTGATTAACATCTCTCCCATACCATATCTCCTATAGAAAAATTGACAATTAAGTATAACAAAGGGCCGCACATAAAGCACGGCCCTGAATGTCACATTCTGTAAGAATTTTGAGTCATTTGGAAAGATCTATACTTCTGACCTTGTCCCTGACTTTAAGCACTGACGGCGGTGATACAGACAGCTCATCGATGCCCATCTTGAGGAATCTTTCCGTAAGAGAAGTATCAGCTCCGAGCTCGCCGCAGATACCGATCCACTTGCCGTTATCATGCGCAGCCTTGGCCGCCATCTCGATGAGTCTTAATACCGCTTCATGATGCGTATCGACGAATCTTTCTATCTTCGGATTCTGTCTGTCACACGCCAGCGTATACTGCGTAAGATCGTTGGTACCAACAGAAAAGAAATCCACCATCGGCGCGAGCTTATCACTTATCACTGCCGCAGCAGGAGTCTCTATCATGATGCCGAGTTCGATGTTATCCGCATAAGGGATACCCTGTGTATCAAGTTCAGCCTTGATGATGTCGCAGAAGCCCATGATCTCGGAGATCTCACTCTCAGACGTGATCATCGGGAACATGATTCCGAGGTCACCGTAAACTGAAGCGCGGTACAGGGCGCGCAGCTGTGTCTTGAAGATCTCGGGACGCGTCAGGCAGATCCTGATGGCACGGATACCCATGGCGGGATTCTCTTCATCATCGAGGTTAAAGTAATCAACCTTCTTATCTGCGCCGATATCAAGAGTTCTGATGATTACCTTCTTCCCCTTCATGGATTCGAGCACGTTCTTATAAGCTTCGAACTGCTGCTCCTCTGACGGGAAATCGGAATTCTCCAGATACAGGAACTCAGACCTGAACAGGCCGATACCGCCGCCATCATTCTCATTTACGAGAGGGATATCCTTAGGGCCGCCGATATTACAGAACACATTGATCTTAGTGCCGTCCAGCGTGACATTATCCTTGCCGATGAGCTCCTTAAGTCTGCTCTTCTTCTCCAGGTCCTCGTCACGCTTCTTGATAAGCCTCGTTACAGTCTCCTCATCCGGGTTCACGAAGACTTCACCCGTGTAGCCGTCGACGCAGATCTGCTGCCCGTCCGCGATCCCCTCCAGGAACTCCTTGCCGAGTCCGATTACGGCGGGGATATTCATGTTACGTGCGAGGATCGCCGTGTGGGAATTGGAAGAGCCGTATGCCGTCGCAAAGGCGAGCACCTTAGACTTATCAAGCGAAACCGTCTCCGAGGGCGCGAGGTCATCTGAGCAGACGACCATCTTATCCCCCGCAAGCTCGCTGCTCACGCCGTTATCCGCGAGGCAGTTCAGGAGCCTGTCAGAGATGTCCTTGATGTCAGCGGCTCGTGCCTGGAAGTAGCTGTCCTCCATGGCGGAGAACTGTGCCGCAAAAGTATCGCGCGCGGACGCCACTGCGAACTCGGCGTTAACGAGTTCACTTTCGATCATGTCGTTGATCGCATCGTTGAAGTCCTCGTCCTCGAGCATCATCATGTGAACCTCGAAGATGGCAGCCTCCTCCTCGCCTACTTCAGCGAGCGCCTTCTCGTAGATGGCCTGCAGCTGCTCGGTCGCCTTCTCTTTGGCTGCGGTGACGCGTGCCTTCTCAGCTTCAGGATCCGTTATGCGGACCTTTTCCACGCTTGCGGTCTGCCGCTTAAACACCGACACCTTGCCGATGGCCACGGCACCGTAAACGCCTTTACCCGTGTACTTGATCATAGGTATCCTCCTTATCGAAGGTGATTATCCGTGTTATCAGAGATTCTCGTTCAGGAAAGCCTCGATGGCAGCTGCTGCAGCATCCTCATCGCCGCCTTCTACCTTAACGGTAACGGTATCGCCGCACTTAACGCCGAGTCCCATCAGAGCCATGAGCTTGGTAGCCGCAGCGGACTTATCACCCTTCTCGATGGTTACGACAGTGCCCTCGAACTCCTTTGCCTTCTTGCCCAGAAGTCCTGCGGGACGTGCGTGAATACCTACGGGATCCTTGATGGTGTAATCGAACTGCTTCATGTTAATGTCCTCCTATTTGTAAATGTTCTTAAATTCCTGTAATGACGGATAAGACGGTATCGCACCGGGCTTCGTGATCGTCACGGCGCAGTACTTATTTGCAAAAGCCGCGCCCTCGGAAAGCTCAGCCTCGGTAAGCTCGGTCAGGTCCTTCACGGTCACGCCTATGGATTTTAAGTACCACAGCAGCGAGCCGATATAAGCGTCACCTGCGCCCGTCGTATCCACAGCCTTTACGGCAACACCCGCGGCCTGTCCGGAAGCATTAGCCGTCTTAAGCACGGCACCGTCCTTGCCCCTGGTGTAAACGATAAGCTTCACGCCCTGCTCGAAAAGCTCCGCGGCAGCATCATCGATATCGTCCTTGCCGGTAATGAATGCGATCTCTTCATCAGAGAGCTTCAGTATGTCGGCCTTGGGGATAAACTCCTTTACCGCCGCGCGCAAATCCTCTTCAGACTTCCACAGAGGGAACCTCAGATTCGGATCAAAGCTTATGAGTGCGCCCTTCGCTCTCGCCTTTTCTATGGCCGCCCTGTGCGCGTCCTTCATCGGGAAATCACCGAGGGATACGCTGCAGAAATGAAGTGCGAATATATCATCGAACATCTCATCGCTGATCTCGTTTTCCTTGAGCAGCATGTCTGCCGAAGGGTTCCTGTAGAACGAGAATGTTCTGTTGCCGTCTTCCTCCAGGCTTACGAACGCGAGTGCTGTATTAGCCTCATCGGTCGTGACCACATTAGATGTATCGATACCCGCCTCACCGAGCTCCTTAAGGATCTTATTTCCGAACGGATCCTTACCGAGCTTAGTTAAGATGGCGGACTTACCTGTGAGCCTGGAGAATGCGCCGCACACATTGGCAGGTGCGCCTCCGAGCTTGGGTGAGAATGCCGTGACCTGATCGAATGCACAGCCGGTCTTATCCGGGATGAAATCGATGAGTGCCTCACCGATGGCGACGAGCTTCATCGGCTTTTCACTAAGCGTATAGATCATGGAGGCACAGTCACATTCATAAGTGATCGCTGCATCAGGATAGACACGAGTGCTCATGACGAATCTTCCGCCGTTGATATAGATCTCGGCCGAAGAGGTATCTAGGATGATCCTCATATCAGTGAACTTACCGATCTTTACTCTTCTGATATCTCTTCCGCTGCCCCAGCCTCTGCTCTCGTCGAACTTAAGCACTGCGGCGCCGTCACTTACAGTTATCTCGAAGCCTCCGAAGGATGCACGTGTGAATCCTTCATCACGGATCATGATGTCGCACGGCAGTGTGATCTCAGTCTTCTGCCCTGCCTTATATGCTGTACGTGAAGAACGAAGATTAAGGATCTCATCTATCGGATTCTGACAGATACCTCCGTCAGGCGCGAGGGTGAGCACACGAGGAAGCGTCAGACAATGCTGCCAGCCAAGCTCCGTTGTCGGATTACTGTAAGGGATATCACCTATTCCCATCCAGCCGATCAGGATCCTTCTGCCGTCAGGCGCCTCGAACGTCTGAGGCGCATAGAAATCGAATCCGTGATCAAACTCCTCGAAGTCACTTAACTTATCGTCCGTGAGCTTAAAGTATCCGGAACTGTAGACATTCTGATTCTTAAAATCCTCATGTGGCAGGCCCTGAGGGGAAAGCCCTAAGAAGCTACTGCCTTCTACAAAGAACAGATCCGGACACTCCCACATGTAACCGAAGCCGGGAATCTCGTAAGTCTTTACGAACTTGAAATTCTCCGGTCCGTCTCCTTCATAGTAGAGAACGAGTCCCTTGGAATCCTTAGTCCTTGCTCCGAGCACCATCTTCCACACGCCGTCTTCGATCCACACCTTGGGATCTCTTACGTGGCAGGAACAGTAATCCGGATAATCCGAATTACGAAGGATGATATTCTTTCCGTTAAGCACGCGCGGGTCGTCTGTCACCACATGTATCTGGTTGGCTTCACGGCCTTCGTTGATGTAATCATAATCTCCGGGATTCTTCACATTACCCGTATAGAAAATGTGAAGCTTTCCTTCATCAACTACGGCGCATCCGGAATAGACACCGTTACGGTCCTCCGGGATATCAGGCTCCATTACGATTCCCGTATATTCCCAGGAAAGAAGATCCGGTGACTCCATGTGACCCCAGCACTTCCTTCCCCCGCCTGAAGCGGAGTCAGGAGCATACTGGAAGTACACATGGTATTTGCCCGAATAGAAGCACAGACCGTTAGGATCGTTAAGCCATCCCTGCGGCGGCTCTATATGCAGATTTTGTTTCCAGTCACTCATTTGCAAACCTTTATAATATCTGTCAGAGTATCGATATCACCGTCATCCGCGATCTTCTGTACAGAAGCATAATCATCGGTATTCGTGATGATGACGGGAGTCTCGGTCTTATAACCTGCTTCCTTGATCTTATCGATGGAGAACTCCACGAGCTTCTGGCCCTTCTTGACCTTATCGCCTTCCTTGACGAAAGCCTCGAAGCCGTTGCCTTCCATCTCGACCGTGTTAATGCCTACGTGCACGAGGATCTCCACGCCGTTTTCAAGCGTGATGCCCACTGCGTGCTTGGTATCGAAAATGGAACTTATCTCGCCGTCAGCGGGAGCGACTACTTTGCCCTCAGAGGGGATAACAGCAGCGCCCTGTCCGAGTATGCCCTGCGCAAAGGTCTCGTCAGGAACATCCTCGAGCGCGATCAGCTTGCCCTTAACGGGAGAAGCGATAATGAACTCCTTCTCCTCTTCCTTGGTGGGAACTTCACAAGCATCGGAAGCAGCCACAGGAGCCGCGGGAGCTGCAGGTGCACTTCCTGCTGTTGCCGTTGCCACTGCCAGAGCGGGCTCAGCCTTCTTGCCGCCGTTTTCAGCCTCCTCAGGGATTCCCATGAACCAGGACACTGCGAAAGCAACGCCTGCTGCAAGGAGGAAGTCGATCAGGTAACCTACGGTGCAGTCCATTGTGATGAGGAAACCGAACACGCCCGTAACGCCGTAAGCTGTGGCGTATACATTCAGGATGGAGCCTGCAGCCGCACCGACCGCGCCTCCGATCATGCCGGCGATGAACGGCCTTACGAATCTTACGTTAACACCGAAGATAGCAGGCTCAGTGATGCCGAGGAACGCAGAGAGCGAAGCCGGAAGAGCCATGGACTTGATCTTCTTGTTCTTTGTCTTGAGCGCTACTGCGAGAGCTGCCGCACCCTGTGCAACGTTAGCCGCAGTCGCGATAGGCATCCAGATATTCTGACCGTTGTTGGCAATCATGGAAGCCTCGATGGCGTTGTACATGTGATGCACGCCGGCTACTACCGTAGGAGCATAAGCAGCACCCATCAGGAATGCGCCGATACCGAACGGGATAGTGATAAGCCACTGAGCGCCTGTAAGAACCCAGGACTCAAGCTGTGCGAAGACGGGACCGATCACAGTCAATGTGAAGAAGCCCGTAACGAGTACCGTAACGAGAGGCGTTACGAAAAGATCGATCATCTCGGGAACGTGCTTATGCAGCCAGTTCTCCAGCTTGCACATGAGCCATACCGCGATGACTACAGGGATAACGTGTCCCTGATAACCTGTATTCTGAATATTCCAGACGCCGAACCATGACCACAAAGTGGAAGTCTCAGCTCCGGAAGCCACCGTCCACGCATTTACGAGGCTCGGGTGGATCATGATCATTCCGATAACTGCACCGAGATAAACATTACCCTTAAAGATCTTAGCCGCACTTACTGCGATAAGAATAGGCAGGAATGTTAAAGCAGCATTCGAGAACATATCAAGAAGGCTGTAAATGTAGTGATCCGTCATTGCCGGGAATGCTCTGGAAAGACCTCCGAGCAAACCGTTAAGAAGACCCGTGGCAACGATCGCCGGGATGATCGGTACGAATATATCACCTAAAGTCTTGAGGATCCTCTTCCATACAGGAGCCTTAGAAGCGGCTGCCTGCTTAACATCTTCCTTGGACATAGCCTGGACACCTGCAAGGTCGATAAACTCATCATACACCTTGTTAACGGTTCCGGTTCCGATAATTATCTGAATCTGTCCAGCTGATTCAAATACTCCTTTAACACCATCTACATTCTCAACAGTGTCTTTGCTCATCTTACTGTTATCGGCAATAACCAGTCGGAGTCGGGTAGCGCAGTGAGCCGCACTGATAAGATTCTCTTTACCCCCGATGCCCGCCAGTATTTCCGAAGCGCATTTTCTGTAATCCATAATCGTCACCTCGCAAATAAAATGGGCAGATCCAAACGGACCTGCCTCATTCTAAACTTACTTTGATAAACGCTTCTTACCTAACTCGTGAACTTTCGGTAAACCTTATGAGTTAAAGATCCAATTCATTGATCTCTTCGATCGTATCACCGATCTCATTACCGGTGTTCTCGATGCCGTCTGCCACGCTCTCCACTGTTTCTGTGAATGAGTCGAAGCTCTCACCGATCTTATCGAAATCTGCACTCATACCGACGTTGGTGATGAATACGATCACTGTGGCCACTGCCAGTAATACGGAGATGACCAGCGAAGCGATACCGACGATTATAAGTCTGATCTCTGATTTCTTCATTGCTGTTCCCTCCTTAAATACCGTTCTTCCAAACTTTCTTCATGGAATCGATGTACCACTTGGTGGCGACGATAAAGTACTTAATGGAGAAGTACGATACCGCATATCCGAAGATTCCGAAGAAGAGCAGTGTCAGTCCGAACAGAAGTCCCGATGTAAGGAAAGGACCGTATGTCCAGCATGTGAGAAGGAGTGCGACCGCGCCGGCTGCTACTCCGAGTTCACAGAGTACGATTCCGAGGATAATACCGAGGAGAGTGACCCAGGCAGGTATCGCTACGAATATCGTAATGAGAACTACGAAAGCAATCGTCGCTGATGTAGGTTCTTTAACAGCCGGTTTAGCGGCCTTCTGTTCCTTCTTCTTCATGATGGTCGGGAATGTCATCCCGTCCTTATAATCTGCTGCGAGCTCCGAAGGATCGCCGAGCATTGCTGCGGCTTCTTCTTCAGTCTTGCCGGCAAGAGCGCTTTCATCGAAATGATTCTCGATATCGCCTATGATCTCTTTGACATCGTTGTAAGACATCGAGCCGAGCTCGCGTGTGAGCTTGTCAAGATATTCCTTCTTTGTCATGTCTTCATATCCTCCAATATTCCTTTTACCGCCTGGGAGAATTCATCCCATTCCTGTTTGTCCTTGGTTAACTTCTCTGCACCGAGATCAGTTAAGTGATAATACTTTCTCGGCGGTCCGTTCTGTGACTCTTTGAGATAGGTGCTTACATATCCTTCTGCTGCGAGTTTTCGTAAAATCGGATAAACAGTTCCGTCAGACATCTGGATTTTGGAAGAAAGCGTGTCAGCTACGTCATAGCCGTAGCTGTCACCTTTCTTCAGGATGGTAAGCACACACAAATCAAGGACACCTTTTTTGAACTGATTGTTCATATCTATCCCCCTGTTCTTGAAATTTGTGCGGGTGACCCCTCTTGGTTCTGAATATAGCACAGTATTACACATTGTGCAATACCAAATATAGAACAGCTCTGTCTGCTGTTAATCATTATTCACATCATGAAAAAAACGGACATGCTCCGGACAGCTCTCTTTTATACAAAGTTGATTGCGGATTTCTCATAATTCAGATTTCGCAATCAAAAACCCATGTTTTTGGTTGCGGATATGTAAAAAACAAAAATCCGCAACGTAAATAACTTAAATCTGATTGCGGAATTCTCTAATTCGGATTTACGCAATCAAATACGCCTAATTCTGATTGCGGAATTACGAATAATCAAAAAGCGCAATCAAATGACAGCCGAAACCCTGAAACAATAGTAATAGAAGCGGAACACACTGACGCTAATTCTTTAGCTCCATTGAAATATTCAGAATAATACCGAACGAAATATAATTAACCAGCATGGCGGTACCTCCGTAGCTTACGAAAGGAAGCGGGATACCTGTGATAGGAAGAAGTCCAACTGCCATACCCATATTCTCGATGTAATGGAAAGCAAAAGACGCAACAAGTCCTACGATCATATACGAATACGCAGGTCTTGAAGCTCTCGCTGCCACGAAGAGGCAACGGCACAGGAAGAAGAACGCGAGCAGTATAAGCGCCGTCGTTCCGATGAAGCCTAAGTGCTCTGAAGTGGCGGAATAGATAAAGTCACTCTCCTTAACCGGAACAGTTACGAGGATACCCGTATGGTTTCCTGAAAGACCTCCTGACGCGATGGCCGCTTTAGACTGTACAAGGTTCCACTCGGCCTCCGGGTCTGTACCCTCGAATACGAGTGAGAGGATTCTTTTCTTCTGATAGTCCTTAAGGTAGAAGTTCCAGACGAAAGGAACACCGATAACGATTACGCCGGAAGCGGCCAAAAGGAAGTATCTGTACTTAAGTCCCCATACAAACAATACGCATACGAATGATGCCACGATAACCATCGCGGTACCGAAGTCAGGCTGGCTTAAGATGAGGAGCATCGGCGGGCCGTATGTGAGCGCCAGAAGGCCCATGCCTTTAAGAAGCGAGACCTGTTTTTCATGTATTCGTTCAAATATATCCGCAGCCGCCATCGAAAGTCCTATCTTCATAAGCTCCGAAGGCTGGAAGTTACCGATTACGGGAAGGTTCAGCCAGGAGTCGGCACCCCACTTCCAGGTCAAGTCGTAACCGTCTATAGGGACCAGTATCAGCAGGAACAGTGACACGCCGTAGATGACCCATCCGAACGCTCGCAGGATCTGCGTATCCATGATGCACAAGAATGCCGTGATGGCCATGCCTACGATGGCGGCTCCCACCTGTCTGTAGAGGTTGTTCGGGTAAGCCTCGTAACCGTCACTAAGAACCTGATTCAGTACATAAAGGCCGATGACCGTGATGAGAAAAACCGGCACTATGAGATAGTAGTCGACCTTACGGAAGTACTGCGTATTGCGAAGTTTTTCTATACCTGACTTGCCGGGCATTATTTCTTGGAAGACTTCTTCTCTTCCCTCTTAGCGAATGCGTTCTCCGGAAGCTCCAGTCTCTCCCAGTCCTTAAGGTGTGATACGAGGATGATGATAAGTCCTGCGAACACCAGGATGAGTGACAGAAGCTGAGATGTTCTGATATTGGTGGAACCGAGATAAAGTGAGTCAGTACGCAGACTCTCAATGAAGAATCTTGCGAATCCGTAAAGCACCATGTAAACACTTGTAGTCTCGTATCTGTGTGTGCTGTTCGGGCGCACCAGGATCATCAGCAAAAGGAAGATCGTAATGGTGCACAGGGACTCATAAAGGAACGTGGGGTGTACAGGCATGGAAGGATCGAGGTCAGGACAGTTAGCTGCGAGGTAGCTCGAGATTCTCTGTGATGTCATACCCCAGGGAAGTGTCGTAGTTGTTCCGAATGCTTCCTGGTTAAAGAAGTTGCCCCAGCGGCCGATGGCCTGGCCAAGTGGAATATAGATGATGCAGTAATCCAGAACCGTTGAAAAAGGAAGCTTACGGATCCTGCACATTATGTATGTGCCTAAGACTGCGCCGATGATGCCGCCGTATACTGCGAGGCCGCCGGAACGCGTATCGAAGATGCGTCTTATATCCTGTGAATAGTAAGACCACTCGCAGAAGACATAGTAAAGTCTGGCGCCGATGATAGCCGAAGGCAATGAAACGAGAAGGACATCATAAACGAGGTCCTCGGAGAACTTATTGTTCTTCGCCTGCTTAACAGCCAGAAGACCGCACAGGATCATGGCGGCAGCGATAAGGATGCCGTACCAGTAAACCTCGAACGATCCGATGCGGAATGCAACAGGATCTACCGTAACCGTAATACCTATAAAAGGAAAACGAATCTCACTCATATTCATACCTCGTCATACGGGGAAAATAATACCACTTTTTGACAGCCATGTCTTTGCTGTCTGTTTATCTTGTTCCACCTGAGCCTGAAGTTCATCTACGGAACTGAATTTGCACTCGGGCCTTATGAAGCTTAAAAGCTCCACTTTTATCCTGGCGCCGTAGATGTCCTCGTCGAAATCGAAGATGAAAGTCTCTGCCGTCTGCTGCGTGTCATCCTCATTTACCGTGGGCTTTAAGCCGACGTTTGTCACGCCGTAAAGCTTGGTCTTGCCCAGGTACACGCGTGACACATAAACACCGCGGCGCACCTTGAACTTATCCTCGGGGATGATGAGGTTGGCCGTAGGGAACCCCAGCTGCCTTCCGAGCTGGTTGCCGTGGACCACGATGCCACTGTAAGAGAAGCACTTGCCGCCGCAAAGCTTGGAATAAAGCTCCACGTCTCCCTGCCCTGCTGCCTCGCGCAGCCAGGTGGACGAAAGTCTTCTTTTCTCCTCGCCGTAAAGCTTGTCCTCGAAGATGCTTACCTCGATTCCTTTGCTGCTTCCGAAAGACTTAAGCAGCTCAGCGTCACCGGAAGCATTCTTACCGAACCTGTAGTCGGTGCCCGCGAGCACAGCCTGAGCCGAGAGGCGCACGAGGATTATCTCGTACAGGAAGTCCTCCGCAGCCATGTCTTTTACCGCATTGAAATCAAGCACGAGCAGCTCGTCCACGCCGAGGCCCGATAAGATCTCGCGCTTCTCCTCGATCGTAGTAAGTACGCCGTTGTCAGTCTTACTGAAGTTTATAAATGTCATGACCGTGGAGGTCAGCCCCTGAAGAGCCGCCGTCTTTACGGTCTGTCTTATTATCTGCTGGTGTCCCGTGTGGATGCCGTCGAAAAAGCCCAATGCCACAGCCCTTCCCTTATGCAGGAAAGGAAGCGTATCCAGGTAGCAGACTGTGGTGAGCGTGTTATTCAACTGCCAGCATCCTCTCTATTCTCATAATATCGTTATCCCTGTAAAGCACTGCGACGAGCTCACCCTCATGGTAAGCCGCCACCTTAAATCCCTCTTCCAGTTCCGCGAAAGCTGCAGAAGATATCTTCTTGCCAAGCTTCACGTCCTTATACTGAGCCCCGTCAAGCTCTATCCTGCTCATGCCGTCCATGGCCTTCTCACGCGGGATTACGAAGCTGTAGTTACCCGCCTGCGCAAGCTCGGCAAGCTGCTCTTCAGTGTACGCGTCCTTCACGTCAAAAGGTCCAGCCTTGGTGCGCCTTAATGTGAGTGCGTGCGCATGAAAGCCCGTGATCTTACCCGCGTCATCACAGATGGATCTGATGTAGGTTCCCTTGGAACATGCCACGGAGATGTCGGCATAGATCCTGCCGTCCTCATAACGCATGTCATTGACATCAAGCGAGTAGATCTTAATCGGGTGCGGAGCCATCTGAACTTCCACGCCCTGACGAGCGAGGTCGTATGCCTTGCGGCCGTCAATCTTCTTGGCGGAGAACACTGGAGGCACCTGAGAAGTTATCTTGGAAAGCTCAGCAAAAGCCGCGCGGATCGCTTCAAACTCTTCCTCGGAACCCGTGAGCGTCTTAGTCTCCACCACTTCACCCTCGGGGTCCATGGTGGTGGTGCTCACGCCGAAAACACAGGTACAGTCGTATGCCTTGTCGTAGTCGTCGGTGTAACGCATGACCTTAAGGGCCTTGCCTGTAAACACAGGAAGCAGTCCCGTGGCAAAAGGGTCAAGCGTGCCGCTGTGGCCCGCCTTACGCGTGCCCGCGAGCTTCTTAATGAAGTTATCCGAAGCCATGGAGCTGATGCCCTTCTTCTTGTCGAGAAGGATGATGCCGTCAGGGATCATAAAAACTTAGAAGCCTCTCTGATGATCTCGTCTGCGAGGTCGTTAATGTCTCTTCCGGTTACCGTGAAGCCTGCGGCTCTCTTGTGACCACCGCCGCCGTATTTCTCGGCAAAGACAGAGCAGTCGAATTCAGTCTTGGATCTTAAGTTACCTCTAACGGTGTTGCTGTCGGTCTCACGCAGCACGCATGCGAACTCCACTCCTCCGACATCACGCAGCCTGGAGACTACGTCTGAGATCTCGTCATGGTTTGCATGGCACTTCTCGAACATCTCGGCTGTGACCGCCACGAGCGCAAGCTTGCCGCCGCAGTAGAACTTGGCTGCAGAGCATGCCGCAGATGAGATGGCAAACTCGGAAGGAGTCTTAAGATCGAAGAGGTTATAGCAGACCTCGGTTATGTTGCCGCCGAGTTCCATGAGAACGCCTGCGCTCTCAAGTGTCTCGGGCTTGGTGTTGGTATAGGTAAATCTTCCCGTGTCGGTGACGATGCCCGCCAGAAGGCACTTGGCACTTCTGGTGTCGATGATCTCGCTTAACGTCCTGCCGGTATACTCGGCTGCCATCTGCGCTGTGTAGAATACCATCTCGCATGCTGATGAAGCACCGGGTTCGATCCACTTAAGCGGCGCGGAAAGGTGTGTTACTTCGTGATGGTCTATGTCCAGACTGTCTTCGTAATACTCGAAGATATCGCAGTTGTCTCCCATCCTGTGGCCTTCGGAGCAGTCCACCGAGAACGCGGTCTCGTAGTGCTTGCCGTAAACCTTCAGGTCCCCTTTAAGGAAGTCCTCGCCGGGATAGAAAAGAAGTTCCTCCACGCCCAGGAAGGACATGTTGGTCGGAAGCTCTTCGGGCATGCATACCCAGGCATTGCCTCCGAGGTTTCTTATCAGGGATACCACGGCGCATGAAGAACCGACGCAGTCACCGTCTACGCTCTTATGAGGGAAAACGAGAAATGCGCCGTCTGTCTTCTTAAGATCATCAACCTTTTCCATGATGATCTTCGCCATACGCGATGCACCTTCGAAGTAACGATCTTTCATGACATCAGTCCTCTTCTTCAGAAGCCTCATCCTCATCAGTGATACCGAGCTCTTCCCTCTTGGCCTTATCTTCAGCCTTTACCCTGTCGATGATAGCGTCCATACGGGCTGCCTCGTCCAGGGTATTATCAAGCTTGAAGTGAAGCTCGGGCGCCAGACGCAGATTGATCCTCTTGCACATCTGGAAACGGATGAAGCCGTTGGCGCCGTCGATGGCGGCGAGCGCCTCCTGCTTATCGTGTTCGCTGCCGAACACAGAGATGAAGACTGTGGCATGAGACAGGTCACGGGTCATCTTGACCTGCGTGACAGAAGTAAGCAGGGGGACCCTGGGGTCCTTCAGCTCATTGCTGATGATATCCTGCATTACCTTTCTCATCTCATCGCCGACAATCTCGGCCCTGTTTCTACGCATCTCTTTCTACCTCTTGGCTTGTGAATGCCTCGATTACGTCTCCTACCTTGATATCGTTGTAGTTTGCAACAGAAAGTCCGCACTCGAATCCGGAGTTAACTTCCTTAACGGAATCCTTAAGTCTCTGGAGTGAAGCGAGCTCACCTGTGTGGATAACGATGTCGTTTCTAAGGATACGTACGCCGCAGTTTCTGATGATCTTACCGTCTGTTACATAACATCCGCCGATCGTACCTACGCCGCTGACTTTGAACAGCTCGCGGATCTCTGCGTGTCCGAGAACAACCTCCTCGAAGGTAGGCTCGAGCATACCCTTCATAGCCTTCTCGATATCCTCAGTGGCCTTATAGATGACGTCGTAGAGTCTGATGTCTACGCCGGCTTCCTTAGCCTTCTCTGTGATGATCGCATTAGGACGAACGTTGAAGCCGATGATGATGGCGTTGGATACGTCAGCGAGAACGATATCGGACTCGTTGATGGCACCGACGGCACCGTGTACAACCTTAACACGTACTTCCTCATTACTGAGCTTCTCGAAGGACTGTGTAACAGCCTCGACGGAACCCTGGATGTCAGCCTTAACGATGAGGTTAAGATCCTTGACGTTACCCTCAGCCATCTGAGCTGCGAGGTTCTCAAGGGACATTCTGGAGCTCTTTCTGATCTTCTCCTCACGCAGCTTGATCTTTCTCTTTTCAACAAGCTGTCTTGCCATCTTCTCGTCCTTAACCGCATAGAGTGTCTCACCCGCGGAAGGAACCTCAGGAAGACCTAAGATCTCGCAAGGAATGGAAGGGCCTGCCTTCTTAAGGACTTCACCCTTATCGTCATACATGGCTCTGATGTTACCGATCATAGCGCCGCAGACTACGGAGTCACCCTGCTTCAGAGTACCTCTCTGAACGAGTACAGTCGCAACAGGACCTCTGGACTTATCAAGCTGAGCCTCGATAACAGTACCCTTGGCCTGTCTTTTCGGATCTGCCTTAAGCTCGAGTACGTCAGCTACGAGCAGAACGTTCTCAAGCAGCTCATCGATACCCTCACCCTTCTTAGCAGAAACGGGAACCATGATGGTGGAGCCGCCCCACTCCTCAGGAATGAGCTCATACTGTGTCAGCTCCTGCTTAACCTTATCGGGGTTAGCGCCGGGCTTATCGATCTTGTTGATAGCAACTACGATCTCAGTGCCTGCAGCCTTGGCGTGGTTGATAGCCTCGATCGTCTGAGGCATGACACCGTCATCAGCAGCGACAACGAGGATCGCAATATCCGTTACCTGAGCACCACGGGCTCTCATCGTAGTAAACGCTTCGTGACCAGGTGTATCGAGGAAGGTGATCTGTCTTCCCTTAACTCTTACTGTGTAAGCACCGATCTTCTGCGTGATACCGCCGGCCTCGCCCGTAGCAACGGAAGAAGCACGGATCTTATCGAGCAATGAAGTTTTACCGTGGTCAACGTGACCCATAACAACTACGACAGGAGGTCTTGTCTCCATGTTCTCTGTTACGAGTGTATCGTCATCATCAAAGAGGATATCCTCCTCTGTCTTCTCCTCAAGGAGAGTAGCGTTGATACCGAAGCCGTCAGCGAGCAGGCATGCAGTATCGAAGTCGAGCTCCTGGTTGATGGTGGCCATAACGCCGAGCTTGACCATGAGTTCCTTGATGACGTCAGAAGACTTCTTACCGATACCTTCAGCGAAATCCTTTACAGTGATGAAAGGAGGGATCTGGATATCTGTGATAGCCTGGATCTCTGCTGCAGACTCCTCGTAAGAGTTCTTCTTCTTTTTCTTTCTGCCGTATGAATAATCATCATACTCCTCATCACCGGAGGACATACGGCCGTTAAACTGACCGCCTCTGTTCTTGAGTCTCTTATCGTTAGAGCCGTTAGTTCTCTCGCGGTCTCTGTCGTCATGCTTCTTATCAAAAGCGGACTTCTCGGCATAAGAAGATCTGCTCTTCTTAACCTCTTCGATAGGAGCGTCAGCCTTCGGCTTGGCAGGTCTTCTGGCAGCAGGTGTTCTGCTTCCCTCTTCGTCCTTATCCTTGGCAAAACCGCCGCCTGCAGGTCTGGGTCCGCCGGCTCTGTTAAAGCCGCCGCCCTGGCCCTGGGGCCTGGGTCCTCTGCCGGGACCGCCGGCTCTGTATCCGCCGCCCTGGCCCTGGTAGCCGCCGTTTCTGTTGCCGAACTTCCTGTCAGGAATGATGGTGGAAGTTCTTACTGTCTCAGGCATTGCAACTACTGCAGAAGAGATCTTAGTTCTGTCGATGGCAGCAGGTGCCTCAGTCTTAGGCTCTTCCTTCTTCTCAGGCTCTGCCTTAGGCGCCTCAGCCTTGGGAGCTTCCTCAGCCTTAGGCTCCTCCTTCTTGGGAGCCTCAGTCTCCGCAGCCTTCTCCTCTTCCTTAGGCTCCTCAGCCTTGGCAGCAGCTGCCTTCTTAGCCGTCTTCTTTACAGGCTCTTCAGCAGGAGCTTCAGCTGCAGGTTCTTCCGCAGCCTTCTTGGCTTTTGTAGTCTTCTTGGGCTTCTCCTCAGCAGCAGGTGTTTCTTCAGCCTTAGCTGCCTTGGCCCTTGTTGTCTTCTTGGGAGCTTCAGCCTCAGGTGCAGGAGTCTCAGCCTTAGGAGCCTCAACTGCCTTGGGAGCTTCCTTCTCCGCCTTGGCTGCATCTGCCTCAGGATCCGCCTTCTTCTTGTGAACGCGTCTTACCTTAAGCTCTTTGGTACCCGAGACACCCTTGCTCGCTACCTGCAGCTTCTTATCCTTCTCGGAATTCTCACTCATTAATGAATTTCCTCCTAATTAGTCTTCTTGCGCGAGCATCGCGGAAAGCTTGTCCGCGAAGCCCTTATCCGTTATCGCTACTACGGCTCTGTCGGGTTTGCCGATGGCTCTCCCAAGCTGCTCCTTAGTAGCAAAGCTGTATGCATCAGGCATTGTGATGCCGCTCTTCTCCCCGAGGTCTAGTATCTGCGAGAGTGTGTTTCTCGAGATATCGGTGGACAGGATCAGAAGGTTTACCGTGCCTTTGCGAAGGGCCGTCTCCACCTGGTCGTAACCCGATGTGACCTTCCCCGCCTTGGCTGCGAGGCCTAAGAACCTTAAGATGTTCAGTTCGTCTCGCAAAGCTTCATTATCTCCTGTGCCAGGCTGTTAAGCTCATCCTCGCTCATGTTGGCGTTAAGCCCGCGGGAAATGCGGTGAGCCTTAAGCTCTGTCTTGATGCACTTGCTGTCCTTGCAAAGGTATGCGCCTCTTCCGGGGAGCTTGCCTGTGGGATCCACGGTCAGCGTACCGTCGTCCTTCAGGGTAACGCGGACAAGGTCTCTCTTGTCACGTCTGGTCCTGCAGGAAACGCACATTCTCTGCGGCTGCTTTTTAGGGGCAGGACTCGTCATGCTTCGCCCTGATCTCCCTCAGCAGTCTCTTCTTCCGCAACCGTAAACTTATCGATAACGGATCTTGTTGCCTCACTCGCGTCATCAGACTCTCTCTTGATGTCAATCTTATAACCTGTGAGGTGAGCTGCAAGTCTTACGTTCTGACCGGATCTGCCGATAGCGAGATTGAACTGCTGATCGGGAACGATAACCTTGGCATAACGCTCCTGGTGACCGTCTTCCTTAGTAGTGATCTCGATGTCGACTCTTACTGCCTTTGCAGGCTGGAGTGCTTCACTGATGAACAGAGCAGGATCCTCGTTCCAGTCGATGATGTCGATCTTCTCGCCTGCGAGTTCGTTCATGATAGTCTGAACTCTCTGGCCTCTGGGACCTACGCAGGAACCCTTGGCATCGATGTTCTCGTCTCTGCTGTAAACAGCAACCTTGGATCTGGAACCGGGCTCACGTGTGATGCCCTTGATGAGCACTTCACCGGACTTGATCTCAGGGATCTCGAGTTCGAAGAGCTTCTCAACGAGCTTCGGATCTGTTCTGGAGATTGTGATAGAAGGACGGTCGTTATGCTCCTCAACTCTTAATACGAGGAACTTCATTGTTCTGTTTGTATCGTAGGACTCGCCTCTCATCTGGCCGTTTCTGGGAAGAACAGCCTCTGCGTGTCCGATATCAACATAAACGTTTCTTGCGTCCTTACGAACGATAGTACCTGTTGTAAGCTCACCGATCTTGCCGGAGAACTCCTCGCTGATTCTCTTATGCTCAGCGGATCTAACCTTCTGGGAGATAGCACTCTTAGCAGCTGTGGCAGCAAGTCTACCGAGGTCCTTAACATCAAGGCCGTACTCAAGAGAGTCACCGAGCTCTACGTCAGGATCTGCAGCCTGTGCTTCCTCAAGGGAAACCTCATTAGTAGGATCCTCTACCTCATCAACAACTTCCTTAAGCTGGTATACATAGATCTCACCTGTCTCACGGTCGATCTCTGCGCCTACTGTCTCGATGATACCGCCGGAGAACTCACGTCTGTAAGCAGTTACGATACCTTCCTCGACAGCTCTGATGAGTTCTTCCTCATCAATACCCCTTTCCTTAGCAAGCATCCTGATCGCGTCAAGAACGCTATCCTGAGGCTCCTCATTAACTTCCTTCTTCTTTGCCATTATACTTACCTCCCTAAATTAAAAATCAATGTGTCTGATAGCTTTACTTATATCTGATAAAGCAAGCTTAACTTCCGTGTCATCTTCCTTCTTGAAGACGACTGTATCATCCAGGGCTGAAACGATGGTGCCCGTGAATTTCTTGGATCCTGTCTCATCTGCCTTGAAGAGGCTGATATCGATCTTCTCTCCCTCGTATCTTATGTAATCCGAGATATCGTCCAAAGGTCTGGTCAGTCCGGGCGAGCTTACTTCAAAGAAATCTGCGTCACACTTGAGTTTCTCGTCCAGGATAGGATCGATGACTTTGCTGAAAGCTTCGCAGTCGTCGATCGAAATACCGCCCTTGCGATCTATGAAGAGCCTCAGGAACATCCCCTGCCCTTCCTTCTTGTACTCGGCGTCCACAAGATCAAATCCCATCTTCTCCGCCTCAGGCTTTGCAATGTCATACGCTTCCTGAGCGGTCTTTGATCTTTTTGCCATCCGGTCCTCCTTCAATGTTTATATAAAAAAGAAAACGAGCTCGTACAAGCTCGTTCACTTAACTCAAGTTTATGAACAGTCCTATAATAACATATAGTTCCGGGCCTGACAAATCTTAAGAAATGTCAGTCAAAGACCGCAGGCACATAGGACTGGGACTTAACATCGAACATGCCCTGGGTAAGTATCCTCACCTCGGGGATTACCGGCAGCGCGGTAAACGCCAGCGTCATGAAAGGATCTATGCCGTGCGTGCAGCCCATGCGCTTGGCCATGACCTTCATCTCGATCAGCCTGTCCTCCGTCTGCACCGCATCAGTCTCGCACATCAGGCCCGCAATGGGCAGTGCCAGCGAGGCTTTCACCTCACCGCCCTCGGCTATGGCGAGGCCGCCCTTGTTCTTAAGCACTTCATTGGCCGCAGCCGCCATGTCATCTTCATTGGTGCCGACTACTATTATGTTATGGGAGTCATGTGCCACACTTGAGGCGATAGCGCCGCTTTGCAGGCCGTAACCCTTTACAAAACCTACACCGATGTGCCCCGTCTTCCTGTGGCGCTCGATAACCGCGATCTTCAGTATATCCTTGTCAGTCTGTATGCCCGTGGGGTTAAGCTCCAGCTCGGCCGGCACGATTATCTCTCGCGTAAGGATCTCACCCTTAAGCACCTCGATCACGCGCTTCTTACTGCCGGTCTGCTTAAGGGCAAAGTCACCGGGCTTAACGGGGTCCATGTTAAAGCTGTTATAGATCCCGGGGTAATCCTGCGGCTTCACGGAGGACTTAATGTCCGCGGTAAGCACACCGTTTTCTGCTACGAGCTTACCGTTCTTAAACACCTTCTCCACCTTGAAAAGGTCGAAGCCTGAGACCACCAGCATGTCCGCAATGTAACCGGGAGCGAGCGCGCCCCTCTTGCCAAGGCCGAAGTACAGCGAGGGGTTAAGGCTTGCCATCTTCACGGCATTGCCCGCACTCTTACCGCTTCTTACGGCTTTCCTTATGAGGTAATCGATGTGGCCCAGCTCGACTATGTCGCCCGCATGCTTATCGTCAGTGACGAGCATGCAGCGGTTGAAGTAAGTGTCATCGAACAGGGGCAGAAGCTTGTCCATGTTCTTTGCAGCCGTGCCCTCTCTTATCATGATCCACTGGCCGCGGCGCAGCTTCTCCAGGGCCTCATCTATGTCGGAGCACTCATGGTCTGACCCCACGCCCGCCGCAATATACGCGTTAAGCTCATTGCCTGATAAACCCGGGGCGTGGCCGTCGATGGCTTTGCCTGCAGCTACGGCGCCTTCTATCTTCTTTAATATTTCCCCGTCACATCGGACAGTACCGTAGGAATTCATAAGCTCGGCGAGACCTCTTACCCGCTCTTCTTCATAGAATCCGTTCAGGTCCTCTGCCTTAAGATCAGCGCCAGACTCGTCCATGCCTGTGGCCGGTACGCAGGACGGCAGCATGTAGAAGATATCCAGAGGCAGGTCCTTGCTCGCCTCCATCATGTATCTGATGCCTTCCACGCCCGCCACGTTGGCGATCTCATGAGGATCCGCGACCACTGCGGTAGTACCATGCGGGATAACAGCCTTGGCAAACTCCGCGGGTGAGAGCATAGAGCTTTCGATGTGGATGTGACCGTCGATCAATCCGGGGCAGATGTACTTGTCCGTAACGTCGATCTCTTCCCTGCCGCTGTACGAACCGATGCCGACGATGACGCCGTCCTTAACGGCAATATCGCCTGATTCGATCTCGCCTGTGAAGACATTCAAAATCATTCCGTTTTTTAGCACCAGATCAGCTTGGGTAATGCCTCTTGCCGCTTCGATCAGATCATTAAGATTCTCTTTCACTTAACTGCCTCTCGTATATGTCTGTAACAGAAAACGGGCTCCTTCAAGCCCGTTTTCAATCGTAATACTTGGGTTTATCTATCAGATGTAAGCCTTAACAGCTTCGGGAAGATCATCAATCTTACCGCTCAGGATGATCATTGCTGTAACGGGAGTATCCTTAAGGAAAGCATCGAGCTTTGTGATAAAGGACTCAAGAGCGCCGATATCGGACTCATTAGCTACCTTGAAGATACTGTCGATATAGATATGTGTAAGGTCATAATCCTTGGAGCAGATTCCGCCGATGAAAGCGAGAAGCTGATCAAAACCATCTACCGGATACTCTTTCATATTTACGAGTCTTACATTGGGCTTAAGGAGCTGGTCAAGTCTGCTTCCTCTCTCGATACAGACAATGTTGTTATCCTGTCTTGCTACTGTGTTAATCTCGTCAACGAGCTTAGCTGTCTTACCTGAACCCTTTTCACCCGCAATAATCTTGATCATATTGGTTTCTCCTTATGTGTTACTACTATCCTTTCGGATAAATATATTTTAGATTAAACGCAAACTTTTTTGAAGGGATAAAAATGAATAATGTGCTAATAATTCAAAAATGCCTCAGGTTCTCCCCGAGGCATTTTCTTATTTTTTCTTTTTCTTGTCTTTCTTCTTTTTCTTGTCCTTATCCTTGTCCTTCTTCTTTTCACGGCGGACAGGTTCTTCGGACTTGGGCTGAGGTGCTTCCGCGTCCTCGCAGAGCACATCGAAAACCTTCTTGAGCTCGTTTACGGCGGGCTTGTTTACGCTGTAGCGCATGAACCTGCCGCTCTTGCTCGCGGTGACGAGGCCGTTTTCAATGAGCACGCTCATGTGATGTGAGAGCGTCGGCTGCGTGATATCGAAGTGCTCCAGGATATCGCTTGCGCAGCATGTGCCGGCCTTGCTGATGATCGTCATGATATCAAGGCGCATCGGTTCAGCCAGAACCGTCAGCCTGGAGGCGAGATTATCTATCTTCCCCGCCATTATGCGATCAACCTGTTCTTAAGAGCGGACTCGAACTCCACAAGGTTTGCACAGGCAATGATCTCTGTGCTGTCCTCAAGGAGGATGTCCTCATCGCCCTTAACGAGAACCGTCATAGGCACGCCCATCTTACGCAGAAGGATTAGCTGATAGTCCTTGGAAGCCTCACGTGACAGGTACTTGCACAGCAGTCTTAATACCTGCTTGGCATCCTCGAGGTAGAAGCCGGACAGCTTCATGAGGTGATCTACTACATACATGGAGAACACGTCGTTGAAGTCGAGCTTGTCCTTCATGGGAAATACGCTTGTGAAAGCAGTAACTGCGAGCTTTGATACGATGTTGAGGTCGCTGAAGTCCTTGAGAGGGATCTTGAAGCTCTTAACGTTGGCAGAGAAAAGCTCCTGCATCTGCTCTACTGTGAGCTCGCTCTTAAGCTCCTTGATGCGCTCGATTCTCGTGATTACCTTCTCCCTGGGAAGATAAGTAGCCTGACCGATCTCGGTGGCCTTATGAATAAACCAGCTCTCGGGAATGAGACCCAGCCTCTTCCATCTGTACAGAGTTCCGTAGGAAATATGAGTGACTCTCAGAAGATCTTTCTTGGATATAAGCATTTCTTCCATAAGCGACACTGCCTCACTTTCATCTTGATAAATCCATTGTAGGGTAACAATGTTACAAACGAGGGTCATCGCGGTGTTTTAAAAGATACAAAAAAGCCGCCCGTGAAGGCGGCCTTTAAAATCAAGCTAATGTACGGATCAGAATCCGAGTGCTCTTGCCATCTGCTCAAAGAACTGCTCGAACGGCCAGATGAAATCTGCGACCGACTGTCCCATTACGAATGTCGCAACAACTGCGAAGATCAGGAACACGATAAATGCGATCAGATACCACGCCAGAAGTGCACGTGCGAAGTTCTTGAAGTTCTTATTGCGCGGGATGAGCGCGAAGAGGATCGTGAAGATAACACCGAGTACGGGGAGCACGCACAGGAGTCCGCACCAGAAGAATGTACCTGTGGTTACGGGTCTGTAGTCCTTAGGGCACTGCTCGATCTTAGCCTGGAACTCGGCTGCCTGCTGAGCCTTCTTCTCTATCTTGGCCTGCTTCTTAGCCTCTTCCTTCTGAGCCTTCTTGGCAGCCTTCTCGGCGGCGGCTTTCTGTGCCTCGATGTTAGCTGCAGTAGTCTTATCTACAACGGGAGCGGCGGGAACGACGACAACCGGAGCTTCTGCAATCTCCGCGGCCTTCACTTCAGCCTTGGATGCTTCAGCTGCTATGGGAGAAGATGCCTGGATCTCGCTTGCGGAAGGTGCATTCTTGATCTCATCAACAAGGGAACCTGATTCTTTTTCTTTATCTGCCATGTGCGTTACCTCCAAATAATATCAATTAATTATAACAAAAATAAACGGCCGCGGAACAATCCGCAGCCGTCGTTAACACAATGGAAACAACCGTTATCAGAGAACAGTAACTGCTGTGATATGCGGATTAGCACCCTGATACCAGTAGAGGAAACCTGATACGTCGATAGTGTCACCAACGTTCAAAGCCTCAACTGCCTGATAAACATCAGTGTCAGCACCTGTGAGATAAGACTCAATTGTGAAAGTCATTGTTGTCTCGCCGTTGGAAACTGTGAAGTAGAGGTCATCACCCTGAGAACCGGAACCGTCCCAGCTGTAGAGGAATGCTTCACCGTTATCACCGGAAGCCTCAACTGTGAGACCTGTCATTGTAAAGTTTCTGTTCTGATAAGCGATAAGAGCATCATCGTTACCAAAATCAGCTGTAAGATCTACGGGAGCCATAGGATTCTCCTGAGCGAGATCTGTGAACTCGAATGTAGCATCAGCGATCTCGATCTCGCCTTCCCACTCGCTCTTGAAACCTGTTACAAGGATTGTTGTACAGGGATAGAGGTTAACAGAATCCTCTTCTGAGCAAGCCATGTTATAGATGAAATAAGCACCGTCACCGTCAAAAGCCTGAGCGTAAACAGTAATCTTGTCTTCCCACCAAGACTGTGTAGCCATAACTGTGCAAAGAACTGTTACCTCTGTATCGATAGCAGCTGCATCGTACTCCTCATAAGACATGTAGTCGAGTTCGGAAGCAGCAGCCTGTGTCTCCTCAGCAGAAGTCTCAACAGTCTCAGCAGTCTCAGCAGAACAAGCGAAAACTGAAAGAGCCATAGCAGCAACTACTGCGAGGGATAAAACCTTCTTCATAGCCTTCATTGTAATACCCTTCTTTCTTAACGGAGCTTGGATATAGTTTATGCGCCCGTTAATTCAGGGTTATTATAAATCATTTATTTTTTAATTATAGATACGTCAGGACCTTTTCTGCTTTTTGACCAAACCGCATACGAAATATGCGCCTATTCCTATCCAAACTACACCAAGCGTGATGAGCAGCGCCTTGGATTCAGCCGGCAAAGGTCCGAGCTCAGCCCTGCTGTCCTTGGAAGCCGAAAGCTGGTCCAGCCTGTAAAGCGCAGTGACTTCAGCGTAAAGATCTTCAAAAAAAGCATCATCTATAGTCTCATGTCTTCTTACGGATTTAACCGTGCTGTTGATGAGCTGAGCCGCGGCATTACGCAGGGATGTGGAACCGTTAAAGACGGGAGTAACAAATGTGTTGTTTATATTCTCAAGGAACATGTTCGTGACATCTATCTTGATACTGTACTGCTCAGGATCGTTAAGATAATCCTGATACTCCTGAGACTGCTGCGCCATGGTCGTAACAGGTACATACCCTTCCGTTCCCGCATATGCGATCTGGACATCATTCGTAAGCAGATACTGGGCGAACAGCCAGGATGCCAGAACCTCCTGCGGATCCGGTTTATTAAAGACGCAGACCGAAGGGCCCTGTGAAATCATTAGAGGGTTCTCGGTGTCGAACTGAGGCACCGGCCTTACCACCATCTCGAAGTCGACGATGTTGCTCTCATGGATATCGGACAGAGGTGCATGAGGTCCCATCCAGGTGGAACCTGCAGTGGAATCTATACCGAATATGCACTGTCCGGCATTAAGGAAATTACCCGGGTATCCGGATACGGTGAATGTGGAAAATGCGCCTAAAGCGACTTCATCAGCCACCGTATGAAGTATGGATGTCGTGGTGTCGTTAAAGATATCGATATTGCCGTAATCGTCAGAATAACCCGCACCGAGCTGACGGAGCATGGTGATCATCATGTTGTCGGAAGACTTGTAGATGAAAGGGATCATGATCTCCTGACCGTTTATCACATAAGTGCCGTCAGGATTCTTAGCTGTGGCGGCATTGCTGACTTCCCAGATGAAGTCCCATGTTACGATGTCAGGAATCTCGTATCCTAATTCTTCGACGTATGTCTTGTTGATGTACAGAGCCTCAGTCGATCTCATATAAGGCATGCAGTAATGAACGCCGTTGATCGTACATTCGTCCAGGAATTCCGGAACGATCTGATCGACCGTCGGAGATTCGAAACGGACCTCACTTCCGCCTAAGCCGTAACGCTCATCGGTGAAAAGATTATCCAGAGGCACAACCGTATTATCACCTGAAATATATGTGGCGATATGATCAGGATAAGTGATACATACATTAGGAGTCGTATCAGTCGCAATGTTCGTTATTACATCGTTGTAGATCTTGTTGTAATCCGTATACAGACGAAGATTTACGGTGATGTTCGGATACAGCGCCTCGAAGTCCTCGATGGCCTGATTATAGATCCTGGTCTGATTAACATTGGTGTCATTCTTGGCCCAGAATGTGATCTCGTACTGCCTTGAGGTGTCGAAGCTTTCGGGCACCACGAACTCATTGCGCTTAACATTGCCGTGGCAGCCTGTAAGTCCCAGGCAGGCCGTAAGCACAGAGGAAGCAAGAACAAGTGAAAGAGCCTTACGCATTTTCATCCCTTTATGCCCTCCCTTGACACTCCTGCCATGATCTTTCTCCTGAAGATCAGGAAGAGGACTATGAGAGGAACCGACACAGCGACTACCGCTGCCATCATGGCGGGGATGTTATCGCGGCCGAAGCCATTCTCGCGGATCTCCTGGATGCCGTTACTTACAAGGTAGTAGTTAGGATCGTCAGTGATGAGTCTGGGCCACACGTAAGAGTTCCAGCACTCGATCACCTTCAGGATGATTACGGTGATGATGGTGGGCTTGCAGATCGGCACCATGACATTAAACAGATACTTGAGGTCGGATGTGCCATCGACCTTGGCCGCGTAGTAAAGCTCGTCCGGCACCTGCTCGAAGTTCTCCTTAAGAAGATAAATGTAGAACACGGACGTAACTGACGGCAGTATGAGGCCGAGGAACGTATTGCGCATGTCGAGGTCGGTGATGGTGACGAAGTTGGTGATGATCACGAGCTCGTTAGGGATCATCATGAGGGCCAGAAAGCCTACGAAAAGCAGCGCACGTCCCTTGAAGTCAATGCGCGCAAAGGCATACGCCGCAAAGATGATGACGAGCACCATGAGGCCCGTGGTAACAAACGTGAATATGAGAGTGTTGGCGAAGTACTTTGCCAGGGGCACCGCGGTAAAGGCCGACTGGTAGTTCTCGAAGGTCGGGGATGCCGTGAAGAACTTCGGCACCCTCTCGCCTGCGTAGGACGCGTAACTTTTTACGCTGGACAGCACCATCCAGTAGAACGGGAACAGTACGATCAGCGCCCACAGGGAGAGGAAGAAATAGATTATCGTTTTCTTAACTTTCATACTCCCCTCCTTAAGTGATATCCGTGGCCTTGCGGCTTACGATAAGGTTGATGACGGTTATGGTGAGTACGATGGCAAACAGTATGATAGCGGCTGCCGACGCGTAGGAAGGATAACCGCCGCCGTCACCATAAAGCATGTCGTAAACATAACCTACGATGGTATTCATCCCCGCAGCATTAAGGTCTACGCCGAAGATAGCGACAGCATCAGAGTACGCCTTGAAAGCTCCGATGAAGCCCGTGATGACGAGGTAAACGATCATGGGTGAGATCATCGGCAGAGTGATCCTCCAGAACATTCTCCAGGAAGATGTGCCGTCGATCCTTGCGGACTGATAATAAACTTCAGGAACTGAAGCCAGAGCGGATGTCAGGATCAGGATCTTAAAAGGCATTACGATCCAGATAACATAAATGGAGAGCACCAGCATCTTGGCCCAGTAAGGACCGTCGATAAAGTCGACGGGGCTTATGCCGAACTTGCCGATGAGAAGATTGACCAGGCCGTCCGAATAAGGCGTCTTACGGAACAGGATCATGAATACAAGTCCTACCGCGAGTGTGTTGGTTACATATGGCAGGAAGAAGATAGTCTGGAACATGTGCTTGAGTGCCCTGATGGAATTAAGGCCGAGGGAGATAAGCAGTGAAAGTACCGTAGAAGTCGGCACCGTGATGATAACCAGGATGAAAGTATTCTTAACAGCCTGAAGAAAATACGGGTCTCTTAGAACGTACTGATAGTTATAGAATCCTACTCCGAATGAAGACTGCGAAGCGGAGTTATATCCTTCTTCAAACGAATAGATAAAAACGTCAATCAGCGGATAGACCATGAAGGCGACCAGGAACAGGAGGGCCGGCAGAAGATAGACCCATCCCCTCACGTTAGTCGCGACACTGTTGACTCCGCTCAGTGTCTTCTTACTCATGTGAATCTGATCCTTTCTTCTGTCTCTTTATCGAATATATAAGTCTTGTGAGGCTTTACGTTAAACTTAACGGTCTTGGCGTCACGGTCGACTTCATTCTCAGCACTGATGATGGCGCGGATAACTTCCTCTGCGTTGCTGTTTCTGCAGACTACGCTGATATCTCTTCCCATTACATCCACGCCGGAAAGATCGCATGTGAGCTTGCCGTCCTTATCGACCTTGAAGCCTTCAGGCCTGATACCGATCCAGACTTCCCTGTCATCTACGCCCTTAACATCAAGGATGCGCTCGCTTTGCTTATCATCTCCGATGAAAAGACCGCCGCCCTTAACGAAGCCCTTAAACACATTGACCTTAGGAGTTCCTAAGAAGCATGCCACAAAGAGATTATCAGGATCGTCATAAACTTCCTGAGGCTTACCGATCTGGTTAAGTAATCCGTCCTTCATTACGATGATCATATCCGAAATACTCATGGCCTCTTCCTGGTCATGGGTAACGAAGATCGTGGTGATACCCGTCTCCCTCTGAATCCTTCTGATCTCTTCTCTGGTCTGAAGTCTTAATCTGGCATCCAGGTTAGACAGTGGCTCGTCCATGAGAAGGACATTCGGCATCTTAACGAGGGCTCTGGCGATAGCAACTCTTTGCTGCTGGCCGCCCGACATCTGACCGGGTTTTCTGTCCATGAGGTTCTCTATCTGTACGAGCTTAGCTACTTCTAAAGCTCTTTTATCCATCTCCTCCTTGGAAAGCCTCGCATCACCCTTAACATTCTCCAGAGGGAACTTGATTATCTGCTTTACCGTAAGATGCGGATACAGCGCATAGTTCTGGAACACAAGACCTACTCTCCTCTTCTCAGGAGGCACATCGGTTACGTCATCCTCACCGAAGAAGATCTTACCTGAAGTGGGACTTTCAAGACCGCAGATCATATAAAGGAGCGTACTCTTGCCGCAGCCTGAGGGGCCGAGCAGACACACTAGCTTACCGTCCGGGATATCCAGGGTAAAATCATCTACCGCTGTAACACCCGCACTCTTGCGGTCCATACCGGGAAAAACCTTGGTGAGATTCTCGATCTTTACATTCATAACTTCACTTCTCCGTATCTTATGGTTCCAGGAAATATTCTATCTTAATCTTGAACTCTCTTACATCCGTCAGCTGAGCGATATCCGTATACTCGGGAAGCACATTATAATCACCGCTTTCAGGCATCATCTCAGGTCCGTAGAAGAACACCACGTCAAAGCCGTTACCGACGGCGCTGTCATACTTGATGCCGTCGAACCCGTAACCTCTAACGTACTCGGCAACGAGCTGAGTCGCAACGTACTCGATCGGCTTGGCAGTCTCATTCGGCTTTCCAACCTCGATAGCGAATCTTCTTAAGAAGTCCTGGTAGACCGCCATCTGCGGCGAGTACTTGGGAGAGAAAATGTCTACGGCTTTCTCATAGATATTGGCTTTGGTCCAGTCGATGACCGTTAACTTCTTCAAGGTCTTAAAGCGGCCGATGAGCACGCGCTCGTTCGCACGCAGGCGTCCCTCTTTAAGTGCAGTGGCCTCATCCTCGGCAACATAGAAATACGAGATGCCCTCGGGATTCATTCTGCCTGACTGCGAGTTATTCTTGTCAGCAGGTCCGATAGAGACCTCATCAAGGTTATAATCACGTCCCCTCTTAAGTTTGGAGTCGATGACACGCGCACGGAAAAGCTCCGTTCCGGGTTCGATCTCCTCCTTAAGATTCTTAAGGCATGACTCATAAAGTTTCTGAAGCATGTCAGTACGGCGGTTGGCCTTTCCCGTTCCTCTCGGCGTCAGGTCGAAGAAGCGGTTAAAGTACTTACAGTCATGCTCGAAGTTACGCCAGATTCTGTACTGCTCTTCGTCATCACCTTCAGACTCGAGCTTAAGTCTGTATGTTTTCTTATCGACATCACATATACCCTCGAAAAGCTTCTCGGTAAGATCATGCTCCCTGTGGTTCTCCCATTCGAAGAGTATGACTCTGTCATTCAGGATCTCGAAAACGGAAAGCGAAGTCTCATTCTCTTCACGGGTGTCATCATAAGCGCGGTCGATGCCTTCCTTAATGAAAGTGCCGAGCTTTGCAGTGTCTATCTTGATACCCCCTGCACTTTTGCAGTATGGGCAAGTCTCATCCGAGATAAAACCATGCTTACGGATAAAGGCGTGGAACCTGTCACGCTTGGGGTTAAAACAGTTGCTGCAGCAAAAGTCACTCATATCAGGCACTCGTAGTAAAAGTAAGCACCATCATGATGCAGAAGAACGCAAGGAAAGAAAGTGTTCCCTTGTCAGAATGCTTCTCGGACTGCATCGAAGGTATATTTTCCTCTATTACCAGGAAGGTTATGGCGCCTCCTGAAAGAGCCATTACAAACGGAAGGATCGACGGGAACAGCATGCCGATTATTATCACTGCGATTCCGAGTATCGGCTCGACAACACCTGAGAGAACACCCATAAGAAATGAGGTACTCTTAACCTCACCGCTCTCATGCAAAGGAGATGAAACGAAAGCTCCTTCCGGAACATTCTGTATCGCTATACCTATTGTAAGGGCAGCAGCGGCGGGAAGTGTCACATAGATGGATGAATCAAGGTAACCTGCAAACATAACACCTACCGCCATTCCTTCCGGAACGTGGTGGATCATCTCGGAGAGCATTATCTTATGCGAATTCTTAAGCCTGCTCGTGGGGCCCTCCTCAGCCTCAAAATAAATATGCTTATGAGGGACAAGCTTATCGAGACCGTACTGGAATATAATGCCGAGTGAGAATCCCAATGCAGCCGTCAGTATCATTCCGTTATGAATGGAAGGATACAGCAAAGTCCATACCGCACACGCGAGCATGATGCCACCAGCCATTCCTGTCAGTATCAGCTTGATACTTTCACTTATCTTCCGGTCGATAACAAATACGAATGCCGAACCGATGATTGTTCCGAGGAACGGGATGAGCAGACCGAACAGTACATCGGAGTTGCTCATGAAGTCGAGAACACCGAAGCTTTCGAGCAGGACTTTTATTCCGATAAACAGAAGGATAAATCCGCCCGCCGCCTCGGCACCTGACTGATATCTGGTACCGAATGCGTTGCCTAAATGCACGCCTGCACAGGCGAACAGGAATGTTATGCACGCGATCACGATACAACCGAGAGTGGTATTTAAGATCTCATTTGTCTCCCACACTTCTACGGGGACAGCTACCAGAGTAACACCGACAGCTAAAGCGTCGATCGAGGTGGCCACAGCCAAAGGAAGCATGGTCTTGAAATTGAATCCCGGCTTTGTCTCCTCCTCTTCTTCCGAGAAGGCTTCCCTTATCATGTTTACACCCAGGAAACCGAGCAGCGCGAAAGCCACCCAGGGTGCAATCTTATCGATAAAGAATGAGAAATACGAGCTTAAAAGATAGCCCGTCATTGGCATGATGAAGTGGAAACATCCGAACCACAAACCGCAGGTCATAACCTGTTTGAGGGTGGCCTTCTTTGTCTCGATTCCCTTGCAGATAGATACAGCAAAGACATCCATCGACATGCCTATGGCAAGTAACAGTAATTCAATCAGTCCCATCGTTAGTAATTATAGCACTTGTTGAATGAAACAATTATCGGTTATGTGTCGCCTGTGAGGCGACCACGGGGGACATATTCTTTCCTATACTCAAACTATCAAACACAAGGGAGGATACTTATATGAAAAACAACATCACTGAACTGGTAATGATACTCGACAAAAGCGGCAGCATGCACGGTCTCGAAGCAGACACGATTGGCGGCTTCAATGCCATGATAGAAAAGCAGAAGAATGTTGACGGCAAGTGTTATGTGTCGTGTGTGCTTTTCGATAACGCGTCGCATGTCATATACGACAGAGCCGACATAAACAGCATAAAGCCCTTGACTTCCGGTGACTACATCCCGGGAGGCTGCACGGCACTTACGGATGCACTGGGCGGAGCCGTGAAGCACATAGGTAATATCCACAAGTACATCCGTGAGGAAGATGTTCCCGAACACACGATCTTCGTGATTATCACAGATGGTATGGAGAACGCGAGCCATAAGTACACATCGGATAAGGTCAAGAAGATGATCAGGAAGAAGGAGAAAGAGAACGAATGGGAGTTCCTGTACCTGGCAGCCAACATCGACGCCGTCGAGACCGGTAAAGTCATGGGATTCAGAGAAGACAGATCTGTCAACTATAAGGCTTCTGCAGCAGGAACCACACACCTGTACGACGCGGTAGGTAAAGCGGTCAATTCATTAAGATGCGATATGGCGATCCCCTGCGGATGCTTCGAACAGCTTGAAGAGGACGCGAAGAATTAAGCGGGATAGTACTCGCCTATCAGTTCCTGATCCATCGCAAAAAGGACCTCGTTGATCTTATTGATGTCGTAGATCCGATTATTAAGGAAATACTCGACTACCAGGTCGCCGCAGTTGGAATCCGACAATGCATAACCGGCTTTCATAAGAAGCTCATCCGTCTCATCGAGGGTGAGCTTCAATGCTATGGCGAAACCCAGAACAGTCGTCTTCTTAGGATGATATGACTCATTGCTTCTGATCTTCGAGAACAGCTTCCTGTCGATATTGGCTTTCTTATAGCATTCGACATCCGTCATACCCTTCTCGTCTATAAGGCGGAGAAGCATACGTGAGAAGCTCTCATCGATATGTGTCTTAACAAACTCTTCAACGGATGAATCGGCAGCACAGGCATCGGCTGCTGCATTCATACCCATGCACATGAAACGGTGCTCCTTGAACACCATCCTGTCCTTAACATACTTGTTTACATCATCAAAGAGTTCGCGGCTTATCTTATAGTCACGCTTGCTGAAGATCGTGATATAGACAGTAAGGTCATCCTGTGATGAATTAAGGAACGAAGATATCTCCGACACTGCAACTTCCAATGCCTCATCAAACGGGTATCCGTATACGCCTGCCGATATCATCGGGAAAGCGACAGACTTACATTCATGTTCGACGGCAAGCTTAAGACTATTCCTGTAGCAGGAGCGGAGCAGTTCCTCTTCCCCGCGGTTCCCGCCTCTCCAGATGGGGCCTACGGTATGGATGACATATTTCGCATCGAGGTTATAAGCGCCGGTTATCTTCGCTTCACCTGTATCACAGCCGTGAAGCGTACGGCATTCATTCAGAAGTTCCGGACCTGCAGCACGGTGGATAGCACCGTCAACGCCTCCGCCGCCGAGCAGAGAATTATTAGCCGCATTGACGATGGCGTCACAGTCGGATCTGGTTATATCACCCTGAATGATAAAGAGCGGCATTATACACCTTAAGGATTGATTCCTGCGTAAGCGCAGATACCGGCAAACTCGGCGGAACCGGAGAAGCCGTAGAATACGTCTCTTCTTGAAGCGCCGTCAGCAAGTCTGGTGAGCCAGTAGTTATAGCCCTGAGCCTCAGGGTCTCTATCGAGGAAGGTCCTGTAAAGTCTTGTTACATACTCCTCGTTAGACATATTCGTGTTAAGGAACTCCTGGCTGAAGAAGAAGCCGTAAGCTGCCTGTGTACCCGAGATCTGTCTGCTGGCAAGTCTGTTAGTCCAGTAATCCAGGCCGACAGAATCAGGCGTTCTGTTAAGCGCCACGGAATACAGCCTGCTCGCAAAGTTTCGCACGAGCGAGCCATCATTAATTCTCACGTTGGCACAGTAAGGCACGCCATTAAACTTACAGTAAACGCTGCCCATACCGGAGATGATTCCGGTGGCGTTACCGACGTTATCAACTGTAACCATAGAAGGAGAACCGCTCCACCAGGTCTGAGGGAGGATCCTGATACCGCTGTAAGCAAGTCTCTTGCTGTAACCCTGAACACTGATGTTGGCCACAGCTGCGAGCTTGGTGGTGGAACCGATCATGCAGGCGCCGGCAGGAACAGTAACGGCTACGCCGCTTACATAGTTGATGCCGATCTCGGCAAGCTGTGAATTGTACCGGGAGACATCGATCTTGCTCTCATCGAGTCCGCCCTGGTTTGTAAACACACCTGCCTGAGTGCTGTTAAAGCCTGCTACACCGCAGTAAGTATTCGAAGGATTGATAAGTGATGCATAATGTCCGCTGACACTTGCGCTGCCGGAAAGATATGCGGATTTTTCTGAGTACCACAGTGAAATACCGCCCGGGATGTTTCCGCCCCATGCGAGAACCTCAGCGAAAGCAGCTACATCGTAGCTTGAACGAACCCAGTCCTCACCTGTGGTCTTCAGATGAGTACATGTATAAGTAGCCTCAGCGGCACGGAGCATAGCCATCTCCTCCAGACCTCTGGACCATCTCAAAGGTACATAGTCTGACATTGTAAGTCCGCGTGAGCGGTTACGGGGATCGGGATAGCCGTTCTGGCATGCCTCAAGTCTGTAGCTGTTGATCTGATTTAAGATGGCTTCCTTGGAAGTGGTATCAAAGGAGCCCATAAGCTGCATGAAGACATTGCCTGATCTCGGAGCATTAACATTACATCTGTGAGCTCCGTTAGCGATCGCATCAGCGATGATAGCCGATGAATCGATAGCATCGTCAGCTCTGGATGCGGAAGGCATCAGGGCCGATACAGGCAGGATAGCAGCGATAAGCGCTGAAGCAATAATCTTCTTGATCGTATCTTTTAACATAAATCTTCTCCCCCGTACTGCAAGCGTACACAGTAAATTATACCATTAAATAAGAAAGGAAATAAAAAACAGGCGGGAATCAATCCCGCCTGTCGTAATACTTAGCTAATCAGCTTCTGATCAATAATCATAAGCTGCAAGTGCAGCAAATGATGAGAGCATTGAACCGAGTGTATCGTCGATCGTGTCACAGATGGACTCAGCTATTTCCGGATTGGAAGGAAGCTTGGAAGGAGAAGAAAGACCCAGGTCTCCGCAGAACTCATCAAGATACTCTGTAGTGTTGTTAATGCCCATGCCGATAAGAACTACAACGTTCTCACCGTTGATGTATGTAGCAACAGCCAGATCACCTGTGAGTGACTCAAGTGCGTCTTCGATATCAAGATCCATCATCTCGAGGTATCCGTATGTATCGGATTCGAGGAATGCAGCTACGAGATCTTCAGCAGAAATGCTGATTCGAAGGTAAGCCTCATTCTTGCCGACATAGTACTCATCAGAGCTTAAGTCCTCAACATCGATACCGTACTCGTCGAGGCTGTCAGCGATACCGTCCATGAAATCCTCTACCATATCAGAATCTGTAAGTGTCATCTGAATTCCGACAACGCCATTAACATCGAGGTTCTCGATGTCGTCAGGATCACTGATATCATCCATGTTCTGATCCATCTTGGCGAAAATTGTCATCTCTTCCAGATCATCTGCATCGACAATGGACTCGACGTCAGGAACGGAAACACTGTATCCCATACTGGAAGAAGAAGAGGAACTCTCGTAATCCTCATAAAGATCCTCGATATCATCACTGTCGAGAACGCTGTAGACACCGTCTTCAAGGTCGGATTCCTCTACTTCATTCATATCTTCATAGTCAACTTCCTCAGCGCCCATCTTCTCGCAGGCAGCTACGAAATCAGCACCGGTTACCTTCTTAACCTTGGAGCATCCGGCTACTGCAGCTAACATAGAAACAGCAAGCATCAAAGCAACAACTCTCTTTAATTTCATAAATCTATCCTCCTGTTGATAAATCACGATAAATATACTTGACAACTATCTAAAAGTAAAGCTTGATCAGAAATCGTAAAGAGAATAGTCGGTATTATAGCTGGAACGTGCGGTAAGCAGAGCCGCATAATCATCAAGTGTATCGATGAGAGCTTCTGTCACGGCCTCGCTGCTAGGCATATCCGTAGGATCATCGACGCCTGCTTCACGGCAGAACTCGTTAATGAATGAGGGCTCGCAGTTAAGAGATGCTCCGATAATAAACAGAATGTTTCCGTCAGAAACATAAACAGCGAGACTTATATCACCGGTGATATTCTGTAAAGCCTCCTCAAGCTCCTCTGCTTCATCGTCATCCGGGGAAGTCTCAAGAAGTGCGTCATAGAAATCAGACTCCATTAAAACCTCTATAAAATCCTCTACTGACACATGGAGTCTGAGGTAGAGCGAATTCTTGTTAAGCTTATATTCATCCTGGCTCAAGTCATCGATGTCTACATTGATCTTACGCAGAAGATCATCAAGTCCGTCCTCGATATCATCAAGAACATCCTGATCATACTCATCAAGAGTAATCTGAGCGCCTCCGAACAGATTAATCTCGATATCCTCGAGATCACCGGGCTCTTCCATATCATCAGCATCATCAATGCCTTCACATCTTAAGAAGACTGTAGCCTCTTCTACGTTATCGATATCGATACCGATATCCATGCCCGTCATCCTGATATAAGGCTCCACTTCCGCAACCTTATCCTCAATGTAATCACGGTCCATTACCACATAGAATCCGTCTGAGATCAAAGAATCGTCGGGATCGTCAATATCTTCCATATCATCCGCGTCGATCTCCTCATACCCCAGCTCTTCCAGGACATTAACTGCCTCTTCGCCGGTAATGGACTTCACCTTGGAGCATCCTGCCACGCCTGCCATAAAGGAGAGTGCAAGTACTGATGCAACTAGCTTCTTCATCTTCATTTTTTATATCCTCCCTTTTATTATGAATAACTTATTCAAACAGCGGTGTGGAGAAGTACCTCTCCGCTGTATCGGGAAGAACAGTAACGACTGTCTTCCCCGCTCCGAGTTTCTTGGCAAGCTTAATGGCTCCTGCCACATTCGTTCCCGAGGAGATACCGCACAGGATTCCCTCCTTGGAAGCGAGCTCCTTACTCATGGTAAGAGCTTCTTCATCTGTAATAATAGCGATGTCATTATAGATTGCCGTATCAAGTATAGCAGGAATGAGTCCGTCTCCGATACCCATCTGGATGTGTGTTCCGATGGAGCCTCCGGAAAGAATGGCAGCGTGCTCGGGTTCAGCCGCCCAGATAACTACATCCGGGTTAGCTTCTCTTAATGCCTTACCGATACCCGTAATGGTGCCGCCGGTTCCGATTCCTGAAACGAAGCCGTCTACAGGCTTGCCGCATGCATCCAGGATCTCGCGCGCAGTCTTAGTATACTGAGCTTCCACATTGGCAGGGTTCTCGAACTGCTGCGGGATGAACACGTGCGGGTCCTCTTCCTTCATCTTATAAGCGATGTCGATGCACTCCTTGATCGCGAGCCCGATGTCGCCGTCGTCATGCGTGAGGATAACCTCAGCGCCGTAATGCTCCACAAGCTTTCTTCTCTCGATGCTTACGGAGTCAGGCATGATAATCACAGTACGGTAGCCTCTTACGGCACCGATGAGCGCGAGTCCTATTCCCTGGTTACCGGAAGTGGGCTCCACGATCACGCTGTCGGGCGTGAGGATGCCTTCCTGCTCCGCCTTCTCAATCATGTTAAGAGCGGTGCGCGTCTTGACGGAACCGCCTACATTCAGGCCCTCGAACTTAACGAGAACCTCTGCGGCACCTTCCGGCACCAGCCTGTTCAGCCTGATAAGCGGTGTATTGCCTACCGCCTCCAAAATGTTATTGCATATCATTTATAAAGTTACCGTTACCTTAATAAGATCCTTGTCCTTAGAGCTGTGACCCGCCATGATCTCGAACTTGCCGGGCTCGATTACCGTAGTCTCGTCAGGAAGCACCACGCTGAAGGCCTCGTCATCAAGCTTGATACTTACCTTCTTAGTCTGCCCAGCATCAAGCTCCACTCTCTCGAAGCCTGCAAGGTTCTTCACAGCAGTCATTACAGAGCTTACCACATCGTTGACGTAAACCTGAACTACCTCGATGCCCTTGCGCTTACCCTTGTTGGTGACGTTGACCGTAACGGTCTTGGTCTTCTTGTTAAACTTCAGGTCAGAGTAATCATATCTGGTGTAGGACAGACCCTCGCCGAAAGCGTAGAGCGGCTGCTCGGGGCAGTCTACATAACGGCCCTCATGCCAGCCCGGGAACTGATTGTAGTACACGGGAACCTGACCTGTCATGACCGGGAACGAGATGGGAAGTCTTCCCCTCGGGTTAAGCTTGCCGAAGATTACTTCTGCCACAGCCTGTCCGCCGTACATTCCGCCGTTGAACGCGCAGATGACTGCATCTGACTTCTCGGCGGCTTCCGTCAGGATGAGAGGCTTGGATGCGATGGAAACAGTTACCATCGGCACGTTAAGCGTGGACAGCACGCGGATGAGAGCTTCCTGCATGCCAGAAGGCTTAAGATCAGCTCTGTCGTTATACTCGCCAGCCTGGTTGTAGTTGTCACCGATGGCCACCACGATCAGGTCGCAGCTCTTGGCAATGGATGCGGCTTCATTAACATAAGACATCTCCTTGTAGAAAGGTGCCTTGTGGTCGTTATCGATATAGCACTGCTCCATGAACTCGGGGATGCCTGCGAAGTTACCCTTGAAGTAGTCCTTCCTGTTTACGCTGCAGCCGTAGGAATAGCACACCTCGATGCCCTTGCTCTCGGCGATGTCCTTAATGCCCTCAAGCAAAGTAACGTAAGGCCTTACAGGCTCCTTCTCGATGCCGGGCACGGGATGCGTGAAGTAAGTCCAGTCGCCGTACTGCGCGCGGATGTCGTCGGCATTAGGGCCGATTACCGCGATCTTCTTTACCTTAGTGGCACCCCTGACCGGAAGCACGCCGTTATTCTTCAAAAGCACTACGCTGTCACGCGCTGCCTCGAGCGAAATGTTATGGTGAGCCTTGCAGCCGATGCTGCCGGGTACACCCTTCTTAAGGGGCTTCTTCCACATGTTAAGGCGCAGCTTAACCGTGAGGATATGCTTAACGGCCTCATCGAGGTAGGACTCCTTGATCTTGCCGGCCTTGACCTGCTTGATGATGGCGTCGTAGAACTCGAGGGTGGCCATGATCATGTCGTTGCCTGCCTGGGCAGCAAGCCTTGAAGCCTCGCCGTGGTCCTCGCACACCTTCTGGCGTCTTATCAGGGCATTAACCGTATCCCAGTCAGTTACCACGAAGCCGTCGAAGCCGAGCTCGTCACGCAGCAGTCCGCGCAGAGCCTTCTCGTTGGCTGTAAGAGGCACGCCGTCAAGCGAGCCATACGCCGTCATGAATGTGGCGCAGCCTGCGTCTACGGCCTTGCGGAAGGGCGAGAGGAACTCGTCCCTTACCTTACGCATGGTGATCTCAGTGTCATATGAATCGCGCGCGCCGGTAGCTTCACCGTACGCAATGAAATGCTTGGCACATGCAAGGATGGCAGTATCGTCGCTTAAGTCCTCGCCCTGGTAGCCCTTGATCATGGCTGTGCCGAGCTCGCCGGACAGATACTTGTCCTCGCCGAAAGTCTCATTGGTCCTTCCCCACCTGGGGTCCCTGGCAAGACACAGGATAGGAGAGAATGTCCACTGAATTCCTTCGGTAGCTACCTCTGTAGCTGTGGCCTTACCGATCTGCTCCACGAGGTCCTTGTTCCAGCTGCAAGCCATGGCAAGCTGGGACGGGAAAATTGTGGCGTCCTTATTAAGGCAGTGGCCGTGAACGGCATCGATACCGAAGATGGTCGGGATCTTAAGTCTGGTTTCCTCACGGGAGATGCGGGAGAGCTCCTCCATCTCCTCTCCGAGCACATTAAGGAAGGATCCAGCTCCCTTACGGGCCCACTTGCGCGCCTCATCCATTCCCACCACGGAAACGGGCACCTGAAGCATCTGCGCAGCCTTTTCTTCGACAGTCATCTGACTGATAAGTTCATCAATAAAGTCTTTCTTCTTAGCCATGGTGTCGTCCTTCCTTAAAAGCTGTCTTTTAATTTTACACTAGTGACCGTCACGGTGCATGGAGAACTTATCCATGGGATAGTTCTCCAGGTTCTTAAGAACGCTCCTGTCGTCGGCCTGGTCAAGCAGTGTGTTTCTGGCCTTCGTAATCTCGGCTTCCGTCTTGTGCTTGGAAGGTCCGCCTACGCATCCGCCCGGGCAGATCATACCCTCGATGAAGTCGGCCTCTATCCTGCCTGCCTTAAGAAGCAGGAGTGCCTTGCGGCATTCGTCTCCGCCCGCGCAGCGTTCGAGTGTGATGGAATCCGTATCGATCCCGCGCTCGCGCATTACCTCCATAACGGCATTGGCCACGCCGCCGCTGGTGGCAAACTTCTTGCCCCAGACTGAAGCCTCCTGGTACTCATCTGTTACGGGCTTGATCTCCATGTCCTTGGAACGGATGAGGGCTCTAAGCTCACCGTAAGTTACGGCGTAGTCGGCAGTGCCCGGGATAGTCTTGTCGTTGGCCTCCGACTTCTTGGCGATGCATGGTCCGATGAAGACTGTGACGCAGCCCGGGTGCGTGAGCTTGAGGTAACGGCTGATGGCGACCATCGGGGAAACCGTCTGCGACATGTTCTCCTTGTACTGGTCGGGGAAGTGCTTCTTAAGCATGTACTTGAACGCGGGGCAGCAGGATGTGGTCATCTTGCGTCCCTCCTTAAGAGCCTCAGCCCACTCGAGCGCCTCATAAGCCGCTGTCATGTCGCCTCCGAGGCCTACCTCCACCATGTCGGCGAAGCCCATGTCCATGAGAGTCTTACGGATGGAGCCCATGGTGATGTCGGCTCCGAACTGGCCTTCTGTGGCAGGGGCAGCCATGGCGATGACTTCCTTGCCCGCGAGTATGTCCTGAATGATGTTTACGAGGTATGTCTTGGAACCGATGGCACCGAAGGGGCAGCTGTGAATGCAGTGGCCGCAGTGGATGCACTTGGTCTCGTCTATCAGGCACAGACCGTACTCATCGTACGTGATGGCGCCGACAGGGCACGCTCTCTTACAGGGACGGATCTGGTGGATGATGGCCTCATAAGGGCAGGCGTTGGCGCACTTGCCGCACTCCTTACACTTGTGAGGGTCGATATGCATGCGCAGCTCGCCCTTGGAGATGGCATCAAACTTACAAGAGTTGAGGCACGCCTTACCCAGGCAGAATCTGCAGTTGTCGGTGACGACGAAAGACTGCAGCGGACACGAGTCACACGCAGGGTTAATTACCTGCACCACATTGTGATGCTGCTTGTCAGGCTCGGCGGTAGGACAAAGACCCTTGGCAAGACGGATCCTCTGGCGGTTTATCTCGCGCTCCTTGTACACGCAGCAGCGGTACTCGGGCTTAGGTCCGGGGCTGATCCTATAGACGAGCTGCTCCTCGTTCTCGGGGGTAAGTTCACCCTTCCAGGCGAGGCGGCAGACCTCCTCCATGATGAAATGCTTGAGCTTTACGATGCCCTCATCATTCTTAACCATAGCTTATGTAAACTCCTTTAATACTGCTTGTCCGTCATCGATCACGATGTAAGAGGGTTTGCTTCCCTCTTTGGGGATGGAAGGAGAACCGGGGTTCATGTATCGGATCCCGTTCCTGACTTCATCGACAGTTACATGTGTGTGTCCGGATAAAACCACAGTGCCCTTGCTGATATAGGCCTGCAGTGTCTGCTCGTTATAGATGTGCCCGTGCGTGGCAAAGAAGACGGTCTCGCCGCTGACGATGTAAGCGTAGTCAGCCATGCAGGGAAACTTGAGCACCATCTGATCGACTTCCGCCTCACAGTTACCGCGCACCGCAAGTATCCTGTCGGCATAGCCGTTAAAGATCTCGATTACTTTCTTGGGGTTATAATTCTCCGGCAGATCGTTCCTGGGTCCGTGGTAAAGAATGTCACCCAGAAGGACCAGGCGGTCAGCACCCTCGGATACGAAAGTATCCACTGCCCGCTGCGCCCAGTAAGAGTCTCCGTGAATATCAGAAACTACGAAAAACTTCATAAGTATTGAACTCCAATGCTTTTATGCCCTGATTATACTATAATCGTTCTATGACTGACGCATGGAAAAAGACGATCCGGGACATAACGATAATAATAATTGTCGGAATTGTATATTACTTCATCAACCGATTCACGGGGTTCGGCCTTAAGTGCGCATTCCACGAACTGACCGGCCTTAAGTGCCCCTCATGCGGCATCTCCCATATGTTCATTCATCTTGCTGAAGGCGACCCCGGAAGTGCCTACAAGGACAATCAGTTCATGTTCTTCACCTGGCCCCTTATTGCCACCGAGATCATCTATCTTCTTTACAAGCATGAATCCCGGGAAGACATCCCCAAGTGGAACATCATAGTCATCGGCATCTTCACCGCCCTGCTGTGCACCTTCGGCATCTACAGGATCGTGATGCATTTCTGAAAACGTTGTTTAAAATATGTTTAAGGCTCTAATTGCAAGTAGCAAACCTCATAAAAAAGTGATATATTACTGATAATTCATGGAAGGAGAGTATTCATATGGAAAACAACAATGACGCTCAGTATTATCAGCAGCCGGAGCCTACATGGAACAATGACGCTCCCTCATCTAACGCAGGTGACGGTAACGCAACTGCAGCTCTGGTTACAGGTATCCTCGGTGTTGTTTGCTGCGGACCTTGCGCCGTTGCAGCTATCATCCTCTCAATCACTGCCAAGAACAAGGGCACATCTAAGAGCGGATTCGCTACAGCAGGTTTGATCCTCGGTATCATCGGATGCGTAATCTGGTTGATCGGTATCATCATGAACATCGTCAACCCTATCGATTACAGCCAGTACTTCGGCTGATAACCGCTGAATTCGATCAGTAATTGATCATGAGAAAAGGGAACTCGGAAGAGTTCCCTTTTTCTTATTGAAATTGCCTATATGTTAAAGAAATAAAACCAAATCCTTAGGAGGTAAACAATGTGCGAGAACCAAGTCCCGCATCTGAATGTTCATCGTACATTGGCCTCACCCCTTTCTTGAAGTCGTTTTGTTTTATGGCTTTATCTTATCACCTGCCTGCGCGCAGGTGTATTAAATAAAAGTGAATAAATTTAGGCAAAACTGTATGAAAGACAAATCGCTTTCATATGAAAGCGATCAAGACGGACCTCCGATGGAGTCCACGAACTGTCTGGCGATCCTCGCTGAACGCCCGCCTCCCCTGATGGCATAAAGCTCTGCAGCCTGTGCAAGCTTATCCTTGTCAGCCTCGATGCCTCTAAGTTTACAAAGTCCCTGCACGATCTCCAGATAAGTGTCCTTATTAGGCTTATCGAACAGGATGCGCAGACCGAATCTTTCGGACAGGCTCATCTGCTCTGCGATCGTATCCGAAGTATGTATCTCATTCTCACGCGCTGAGAAAGTCTCCTTGATCATGTGGCGTCTGTTGCTGGTGGCATAGACGGCGATGTTCTTTCTTCCGCCTCCTGCAGCACCTTCTATAACAGACTTGAGCGTACCGATCCTGTCATCATCGGCGTCAAATGATATATCGTCTATAAACAGGATAAACTTCATCGGAACTTCAGACAGGAACTCGAACACTTCTGACAGTGTGTGAAGCTCGCTCTTAGGTACCTCAACGAGACGCACGCCCTCATCAAAGAACATGCGCGCCGCAGTCTTAACCGTAGAAGACTTGCCTGTGCCGGCATCGCCGTACAGAAGCACATCCTCGAAGGCCTTGCCGGAAGCGAAGGCACGGGTGTTATCGTAAACCCTTCCGCGCTGACGCTCGTAGCAGAACATGTCCTCGGCGCAGATGGGGTCAGGTGACTTAACGGGCACGAGGGCACCGTTCTTGATCCTGAAGAAATCGCAGCGCGAGTAGATTCCGTAGCCTTGGGTCTCGATCTGGTCGATCATCCTCATGTAGCGCTTCTTGAAGTCTATGTGTGATGACGTGAAGTCCGGAAGGTACCCGTCATAGACCATTGCGTCCTTAAAGTCAAATGATGTATAGTTTCCGATCCTGGTGAGAAGGTCAAGCTCCCTCTCTGCCGTGAGCTTTATAAGCGTGCTCATCTTCCTGCCGCTTTCGGGCGCGATTATGGAATCGATCTTATATCTTATGAAAGGATTCATGTCCTCGGAGAGCGTGTCCCAGATGGCAGCAGAAAGGTCGGCGTCAGGCCTCATCTCATACAGCTTGGAGACGAAGTGACCGTAGCTGTCGATCATCTCCTCCATGCTAAATCCGGGCCCCATCTTAAGAAGGAAATCACTCAGGCTTTTTAAGGGCTCTTTCTCCCTGACATTCCTGAAAAGCGCGATAGAACATATCTCTCTTAATACGTCTGACACTTTAAGCGTCCTCCTTTATGCCGAGAGCTTCACGGGCCGCCCTTTTAAGGTGCTCATAGCGAAGCGTCTTCTCTTCCTTGGCAAAGTGCACCGCACGCTCCTGCACGGGATTACCCTCATACACGAGGCTCTTCGCCTCTTCCCCAAACTGCTCGGAAGTCAGATCAAACACGTGACCGTCAACGTCGTTATAACAGTGGTAGTTGCCGCCGGGTCTTAAGATGCCGTACACGGTGCCGCCGTAGATGTCCTGCACGAGGAAAGCCGTGATGGAACACTGTCCTAAAGTCTTGTTATCCTCGCTCCACTCGTCCTGCATCCTTGGGGCGCAGGTCTGCCTGCACCAGAGTCTGTCCAGTATATCGTAAAAATCTCGAGGAGTACCGGCTGCGCTGTAAGCGGGATCCTTGGGAAGGACATCGGCGTTCTGCCAGCCGTAGAAGTTATAATGCTTATCTTCAGACATTTTTGTTTCCTTTACTGCATTTATACCCGTAAGTATAATTAGTATGGCATGTTGCTTCGGTATGTCAATGCTTGGAGGGATAGAAATGGACGTTAAGAAGAATAAGGTTATGCCGTGGGTGGCTTTCGCGGCATCACTCCTATACGCGGCCGCGCACATCATCATGAATGTCGCTTTTGAAAATGACCTGGGAAGGCAGCTTTCCCTGGCTTCTGTTGCCGCCACCGCCGTAACTGGTGTGATCGCCATCGTGCTTTTGCTGGTGACAGCCCGGGTAAACCGCATATATGACCCCATGACAGAGTGCGCCGACGCTGTCTGCATCAGGTATACCTTCTTTGCCGTCCTACTCGGCATCCTCCCTGTTACCTTTCAGCTTTTGATGTACTCGCTGATACCGGACTCACGAGAGTTCGCGGGCGACCACATCTCGCTGGTGTCGCTTGTCATCACGGCGCTTACTATCTACGTGACGGGTTTCCCCCTGCTTGCTTTAAGCTTAAGAAAAGTACCTAAGATGAAGATTGAGAAAAGAAAGCTCACGTTCACCTTCATGCTTCTTTGCCTGACGGTAATGTGCGGCCTTTGCCTTGTAGGCATACTGCTGGGACTTCCTATAGACTCCTTGCTTACCAAGCCTTTCGAGAACGGCGAGTCCGAGCTTGATGACCTGGCTCAGATCATGTCATCTTCCACACTGCTTGAAAGAGTGCTTATCGTAGGCATAGTGGGACCGTTATTTGAAGAGCTGATATTCAGAAAGCTTCTTATAGACAGGACGATCAGGCACGGCGAGATCTTCTCCATAATCCTGTCGGGTTTCATGTTCGGGCTGTTCCACGGAAACTTCAGCCAGTTCTTTTTTGCAACGCTCATTGGAATGATGTTCGCATTCATATACATAAGAAGCGGCAGCGTGATCTATTCGGCTATCCTTCACATGACGATGAACCTGTCCACATCCATAGTCTCGGTCACTCTTTACCAGAAGCTTCTGCCTTATATGGATGTGCTGGAAGATATCGAAGATCTTCCCCAAGACATCCTTTTATATCTGTATGCACTGACTTTATGGATGCTTTTCCTGGCAGCGCTGGCTGTTACGGGAATCGTTCTGTACTTTGTATTCCGCAAGAAGTTTACGCCGTATAAAAAGCCGGACGAACCTTCGACCGGCAAAGTAATCGGAAACTGTGTGCGTTCTCCTATGTTCTGGTGCTTCGTAATGGTCTGCCTGGGAGACTTCGTTTCTTACTATCTGCCTGACATAGTGAAGTACTTTATGTAACGGATCAGTCGTCCGTAGGACCGTACTCCTCACGGATCTTATCTGTGAATCCGTCGTTAAGCATATCGATCATGACAGGAACAAGCTTGGGATCAAACTGAGTACCTGCATTGTTATTCAGCTCCTCGATGATCTCATCACGCTTAAGAGCCTTCTGGTACTTTCTGTCCAAGGACATAACATCAAATGAATCGGCAATAGCAGCGATACGTCCGAACAGAGGGATCTGCTCTCTGGTGAAGCCTTCGGGATATCCCTTACCGTCGTATCTTTCATGATGGTAATGAGCACAGTCTGAGATATTAGGAATAGCCGTGAAGTGCTCGAGCATCTCCACGCCCTTCAGAGGATGAGTCTTGATGATGTCATACTCTTCTGGAGTAAGACGGCCCTCGTTACCTAAGATCTCATCAGGGATACCGATCTTACCTACGTCATGAAGAAGAGTACCGTAATAAAGATTCTGCAGTTCTTCCTCATCAAGTCCGATCCTTCGACCGAGCTCCTTGGCATAGATGGCGACTCGGATGGAATGGTTTCTGGTATAGCTGTCCTTGGCATCGATGAAGGACGTAAACGTTCTGATCGACTGGTTAAGGATCTCCATATCATGATCTCTTTGCTGCTGCATCTTCTCGATCTTCTGCTTGGAAAGGATCGAAGATCCGACATAGATCAGCCACAGAAGATACATTGCTGCCAGGATATAAGTAAAAGGCATTGATGCGGGATCAAGAGGCATCTTACCCATGATGGTATAGGAATTGACATTCAGAAGGTGTCTGGAATACAGAACCGCACCGAAGTAACAGTCATCATCTAACTCCACCAGGCTCATCTCCTGATCAGGAGAGAATACGAGAGAATTACCCTCGATGAGGTACTCACCATTCCAGGAAGAATCGATCTCGAACGGAGCATCAAAGTCTATTCTTACGGACCAGTCGGTAAGCTTTCTGGCATCACCGTTATTAACAACGAAGGAATACTCAGCGCCGCACGGCATGCCGGGATATCTGTACATATCGTCCCAGACCTTGCCCTCGGGATTCGTTACCTCCAAAGACATATCAGAATCACCGGAACCGAATCTTCTTACCTCCATGGCACTCTTTCCGATATACATGGCATAAGCCGCTGTCATTGCCAGCAGCAAAACGAAAAGAAGTATCAGTATCCTGGTCGCGTTGTTCTGTTTAGTCTTCATGTGCATTAATCAAAAATTTTTATCAATAATTAATTATAGCACCTTTATCGGCTGATGAGACCATCTTTGAATAACGCTTGAGATATCCTGTAAGTTCCGGCTTCTCAAGAAGCTTCATTGTCTTCTTGCGCTCGGCAAGTTCTTCATCGGAAACCTTAAGCTCGATCTTATACTCAGGAATGTTGATGGAGATGATATCGCCGTCCTTAACGTAAGCGATGTTACCGCCGGAGATAGCCTCGGGGCTTACGTGTCCGATGGACGCGCCTCTTGTAGCTCCTGAGAATCTTCCGTCAGTGATGAGCGCTACATCCTTATCAAGACCTGCACCTGCGATAGCTGATGTCGGTGAGAGCATCTCTCTCATTCCGGGGCCTCCTGCAGGACCTTCGTATCTTATAACGATAACGTCTCCTGCCTGAACCTTGCCCGAATAGATGAAGGCGATAGCCTCTTCCTCACTGTTGAAGCATCTTGCCGGACCTTCATGAACGAGCATCTCGGGAGCAACGGCAGATCTCTTAACTACGCAGCCGTCAGGTGCGAGATTACCCTTGAGGATGGCAAGCCCGCCTTCCTTCATGAACGGGTTGTCCAGAGGTCTTATAACTTCGGGATCCATAACCTTGCAGTACTGTACATTCTCACGCAGGGTCTTGCCGGTTACCGTCATGACATTGCCGTAGAGCAGACCCTCATCAAGAAGCTCCTTCATAACGGCATAGATGCCGCCTGCCTCGTTCAGGTCCTCCATGTAAGTCGGGCCTGCAGGAGCGAGGTGGCAGATATTGGGAGTTCTCGCGGAAATCTCATTGATGTGGTCAAGGTCGATCTTAATGCCGCACTCGTTGGCGATAGCAGGAATGTGAAGCATGGAGTTTGTTGAACAGCCGATAGCCATGTCAGCCGCGATGGCATTTTCGAAAGCCTCCGCCGTCATGATGTCTCTCGGACGGATGTTGTTCTTAACGCACTCCATTACCTGCATACCTGCATGCTTTGCAAGGATGAGTCTGTCGGAGTAAGGCGCCGGGATGGTACCGTTGCCTGACAGCGCCATGCCGAGGACCTCGGTCAAGCAGTTCATTGAGTTGGCTGTGTACATGCCTGAGCAGGAGCCGCATGAGGGGCAAACCTTGTTAACGAACTCCTCGAGCTTCTCGGCATCCATCTTGCCTGCTGCATAAGCTCCTGTTGCCTCGAACATCGCGGAGAGTGAACGCTTCTTTCCGTCTACCCTGCCCGCGAGCATGGGACCGCCACTTACAAAAACAGTAGGAAGATTAAGCCTTGCCGCTGCCATGAGAAGTCCGGGAACATTCTTATCGCAGTTCGGAACCATGACAAGTCCGTCAAAACCGTGAGCCATTGCCATGGCCTCCGTTGAATCCGCAATAAGATCTCTTGTTACAAGAGAATATTTCATACCGATATGACCCATTGCGATACCGTCGCAGACAGCGATTGCCGGGAACACGATGGGAGTACCGCCGGCAAGCCTTACGCCCGCCTTAACAGCCTCGACGATCTTATCTATGTTCATGTGGCCGGGGACTATCTCATTGTATGAACTTACAATTCCGATGAGAGGTCTCTCGAGTTCTTCCTTGGTCAATCCAAGAGCATGGTATAAAGACCTGTGAGGCGCATTTGCAAAACCGTCAACTATAGTATCCTTGATCATATCTTCTGTACCTTCTTTCAAAAAGAGGCCGCACATTTGCACGGCCTCTTACTATTATAAACTACCTTAACAATCAATTGTTGATAAGCTTATCTTCGTCGGACCAGCTGTAGAGCTTTCTGATCTCCTTACCAACTGTCTCGGCAGGATGCTCGGAAGCAAGCTTTCTCATAGCCTTGAAGTGAACCTGCTTACCTGAATCGCTCATGTCGAGGAGGAACTCCTTAGCGAAGGATCCGTCCTGGATATCCTTGAGAACCTTCTTCATAGCCTTCTTAGTATCTTCTGTGATGATCTTAGGTCCTGTGATGTAATCACCGTACTCAGCTGTGTTGGAGATAGAATATCTCATGCCTGCGAAGCCGCTCTGGTAGATGAGGTCTACGATGAGCTTCATCTCATGTACGCACTCGAAGTATGCGTTACGGGGATCGTAACCGGCCTCTACGAGTGTCTCGAAGCCGCACTGCATCAAAGCTGCAACACCGCCGCAGATAACTGCCTGCTCACCGAACAGGTCTGTCTCTGTCTCCTGTCTGAATGTTGTCTCGAGAACGCCTGCTCTTGCTCCGCCGATGCCTGCTGCATACGCAAGGCCGAGATCCCATGCATCGCCTGTAGCATCCTGCTGTACAGCGATGAGGCAGGGTGTTCCCTTGCCGATCTGATACTCGGAACGAACTGTGTGTCCCGGAGCCTTAGGAGCGATCATGATAACGTTGATGTCCTCAGAAGGTGTGATGCATCCGAAGTGGATGTTGAAGCCGTGTGCGAAAGCGAGCGTCTTACCTGCTGTGAGGTTAGGCTCGATGGACTCCTTATAAAGCTTAGCCTGCTTCTCGTCAGGGATAAGGATCATGATGATGTCTGCAGCCTTAACAGCCTCTTCTACGCTCAAGACTGTAAGTCCCTGGGACTTTGCCTTATCAGCGCTCTTGGAACCTGCATAGAGACCTACTACTACATTAACGCCTGAATCCTTGAGGTTCAGAGCATGAGCGTGTCCCTGGGAACCGTAACCGATGATGGCAACTGTCTTGCCGTCAAGCTTGGAAAGATCGCAATCCTTCTCATAAAAAATCCTGTTGTCCTGTGCCATTTTTAAATGTACCTCCAAATTGATTTACTTAAGTGATCGTATCATTCAGACAGAATGCTGTCGGGACCGCGCTCAAGAGCCACAATACCCGTACGGCACATCTCGATGATACCGAAAGGCTTCATGTTATCGATGAAAGCATCGATCTTGTTGGAATCGCCGGTAACCTCAAAGCACATTGCCTGTGACGAATAGTCTACGGTCTTGGCCTTGAATACGTTAACTGCGTCCATGATCTCGGAGCGGTGCTCCAGGTCATTCTTAACCTTGATGAGCAGAAGCTCTCTCTTGATAGCTTCCTCGTTCGACAGCACTTCAACCTTCTTGACATTATATAACTTGGTCAATTGACTAACAAGTTGCATACGGTCTGTTCTGTCACCCGAAAGGGAGATGGTAATTCTCGAATATTCGGGAGACTCTGTCTCGCCCACGGTAAGAGTGTCGATATTAAAACCGCGGCGTGTGAACATGCTTGTGACACGGGTGAGAACACCGTATTTATTCTCGACATAAACAGCGATAACGAAATTATTCTTACTCATGTCTGTTCTCCTCCTCTGTCGCAAGTATAAGCCTGTCGAATGATCCGCCCGGCTTCATCATAGGCATAACCAGATCATCCTTGTCAATCGTAAGATCGATGAGTACCGGTCCCTCAGCAGCTGCAGCCTTCTCGAAAGCAGCCTTGAACTCATCAAGGTTCTCGGCGTGATAGCCCTCAGCACCGAAGCTTTCAGCGAGCTTAACGAAGTCAGTCTTTCTGTCGAGAGTGGTGTTCGAATAAGTCTTGTTATAGAACAGTGTCTGCCACTGTCTTACCATGCCGAGAACGCCGTTGTTTAACAGAACTATAGTAACGGGAACGTTGTATGTAACTGCCGTGGCAAGCTCATTCAGGTTCATGCCGAAGCTTCCGTCACCCGTGAAAAGAACTGTTCTCTTCTTGCTGCCGTATGCAGCGCCGATAGCAGCGCCCATGCCGAAGCCCATCGTTCCGAGGCCGCCGGAGGAGATCCATGTTCTCTTCTTCTTGAACTCGTAGTACTGGGCTACCCACATCTGATGCTGTCCTACGTCGGTAACGATATCAGTATCATCATCATTGATGGCAGCGGCTGCTCTTACTGCATCTCTGGGCAGGAAGTTCTCAAACTCCTGGGAAGCCTCCTGGTCTCTTAGCTTTTCGATCTTTGCCATCCAGTTAGGATTACGCTTGTAATCAACTGCATCGATAAGCTTTCTTAAGAAGTCTGCGATGTCACATGCGCAGCCGAGCTCAAGGTCTACGTTCTTGCCGAGCTCAGCGAAGTCAGCATCAATCTGGATCTTACGCGCACCCTTGGAGAACTTCTCGGTATCACCTGTGGCACGGTCTGAGAAACGAACGCCTACGCCGATGATGAGGTCAGCCTTAGCCATGGCCTTGGAAGAAGCGTAATGGCCGTGCATGCCCTGCATGCCGAGGAATCTGTCAAGCTGCGTGGGAAGCTCGGACAAGCCCATCATGGAGCAGCCGATAACTGCATCGATCTTATCTGCAAGTTCAGAGATAAGTGCGCCTGCACCTGCTCTTACAGCACCGCCTCCGAAATAGATATAAGGCCTTGCGGACTCTGCGATAAGCTTAGCCGCATCGTGAACAAGCTTATCGTCTGCAAGCTTAAGAGGTGTCTTCTCTACGGGTGCCTTATAAGCGAACTCGCATGCTGCCTGCTGAACATCCTTCGGGATATCAACGAGTACGGGACCTGGACGGCCGGACTTGGCGATCCTGATGGCCTCTCTGATCGTATCTGCAAGATCCTCTACATCATGTACCAGGAAGTTATGCTTCGTGATGGGAAGCGTGATACCTGTGATATCGATCTCCTGGAAACTGTCTCTTCCGATAAGGGTGTTGGGAACGTTACCCGTTATGGCAAGAAGAGGTACGGAATCAAGATAAGCAGTCGCGATGCCTGTGACGAGGTTCGTCGCACCGGGGCCTGATGTCGCAAGGACGACACCGATATCACCTGTTGCTCTCGCATAACCGTCAGCTGCATGTGCTGCGCCCTGCTCGTGTGCTGTCAGGACGTGGTTGATGCGGTCGCTCTTCTTGTAGAGCTGATCATAAATATCGATTACGGTACCGCCCGGGTAACCGAAGATCGTCTTTATGTTCTGCTCGATAAGCGTCTCGACTACGATTTCCGCTCCTTTGAGTTTCATGACGTTCTCTCCTTTTTCTGTAAAATAAAAGTCTCCTCTTCGCAGCAGATAAAATCTGCACGAAGAAGAGACGAAAAGACTTATTTCCGCGGTACCACTCTTCTTAGGTCATGGACCTCACTCAGCGGTGTCTATCAACACCTTTCTCTGTAACGGGAGAACCCGATAAGACCTACTCGAATTAACTTTAAGTCTTATGGCTCCGGGATGACTTATCATTACGCTTCCTGTACCGTCTCGCACCAACCGCCGGCTCTCTTAACAGGGGACGCGCATCTTTTTTCCCTTCAGCGCCTTTCAATAATTAAAACACTTGAACCGTAATATGTCAATTAACAGGCATTCCGAAGGCATCAGCCGTAGCCTGCCAGGAACTCCTTTGTACGCTCGTGCTGAGGGTTGCTGATGATGTCGCTTCCCTGCTCCACGATAACGCCGCCGTCCATGAACACGAGCTTGTCTGCGACGTCCCTGGCAAAGGCCATCTCGTGCGTGACGATAACCATCGTCATCTTCTCCTCGGCCAGCTCCCTTATTACCTTGAGTACGCCCGCGGTAAGCTCGGGGTCAAGCGCTGAGGTGGGCTCATCGAAGAAGAGTATCTCCGGGTTAAGTGCCAGTGCTCTCGCAATGGAAACGCGCTGCTGCTGGCCGCCCGAAAGGTTGCACGGGTAAGCGTCAGCCTTCTCGTACATATCCAGCTTTTTTAAGAGCTGGTCGCAGATGGCGTTGGCCTCGTCCCTGCTCTTCTTGTGCACGTGTATGAGTGACTCGGTTATGTTCCTTCTTACGGAGAAGTGCGGGAACAGGTTGAAGTTCTGGAACACGAGTCCGAACTTGCTTCTGATCTCCTGTATCTTCTTCTTATCCGTGTACTGAGTAAGGCCTGAATGCGAAGTGGAAACGAGCTTCTCGCCCGCGATCCTTATCTCACCCTTGTCGATGTACTCGAGTGTGGTGGCGCACCTTAAAAGCGTGGACTTTCCGCCGCCGGAAGGACCGATGACGGCTACTACCTCACCCTTCTTTACTTCAAGGTCGATACCCTTAAGCACCTCAAGGGAACCGAACGATTTATGTATGCTTTTCATCTCAAGTACGTTCATATTGTCCCCTTATGAGTAATAGCGCATCTTCTTCTCGACGCGGTTCATGATGATCTCGATGATGCCGTTCATAACGTAGTAGAACACGCCCGCCGCAATGAAAGGCATGACGGAAACCTGCGAGGAAGCGAGGTTCTTTGCCATGGTGAACATTTCGGTGACGGCAAGCACCTGTGCAAGTGACGTGTCCTTAACGAGAGTGATGACTTCGTTGGTGACAGACGGCAGGACGCGCTTGATCACCTGCGGCAGGATGATCCTGAAGAATGTCTGGGCACGGCTGAAGCCCAGTATCTGCGCTGCTTCGTACTGACCTACAGGCATGGACTGTATGCCTCCCCTGAAGATCTCTGCGAAGTATGCAGCATAGTTTAAAGAGAAACCGATTATAGTCGCCACGAATCTGTACTTGAACGGGCCCACATCCAGGTCGGAGAGCTTCACCCCGAAGATGTAGTAGGGGCCGAAGTAAACGAGCAGCAGCTGAAGCATCAGCGGCGTGCCTCTCATGATGGAGATGTATACGCGTACAAGTCCTGCGACGATTTTGTTCTTAGACATACGCCCCCGGGCTACAAGCAGCCCGAGGGGTATGGAAAAAAGCAATGTCAGGAAGAAGATTCCTAAAGTGAATCTTAATCCGCCTGCAAGCTGAGATAATGTCGAAGGTAACTCAGCCATTAATTACCGATCGTTGTGATGTCTTCGCCGAACCACTCGTTAGAGATCTGTGCGAGTGTGCCGTCAGCAGCCATCTCCTCGAGAGTAGCCTGAACCTGATCTCTCAGAGCCTCGTTGCCGAGTGCGAAACCTACACCGTACTCCTCGGAAGCAACAGCCTCGTCAAGAACGATGAAGTCTCTGCCGGACTGCTGGATCTCGAAACGAGCTACGATCTCGTCCATTACGATGGCATCGATAGCGCCGGACTCAAGCTCGAGCATTGCGTTAAGGTAATCGTCAACCTGAACGAGCTCTGCGAAAGAATCCATAAGCTCAGCGTTATCCTCAAGTGCTGCAAGTCCGGAAGAATCCTTCTGAACTGCTACTACTGCACCCTCAAGGTCAGCAAGAGATGCGATGTCGGAAGTTGCATTAACAACCACAACCTGGTTGTTGTCCATGTAAGCTTCTGTCCAAGCGTAGTCGTTCTCACGGCCGCTGATCGTGAAACCGTTCCAGATGCAGTCGATGTTACCGGAGTTTAGCTCCTGGTCCTTAGAATCCCAAGCGATAGGCTGTGCTACGAACTCGAGTCCGAGTCTGTCAGCTACCTCAGCTGCGAGGTCGAGGTCGAAACCTACGTACTCACCGTCTTCCATGTAACCCATAGGAGGGAACTCAGCGTCGAAACCAACAACGAACTGTCCGTCAGATGCTGCGGCTGTACCCTCAGCCTCACCTTCAGCTGCACAAGCTGTAAGGGGCATAACGAGCATTGCTGCTGCGAGAGCCATAGTTAAAAACTTCTTCATGATAAAACCCTTCTTTCTATAACTGAATGTTATAAACACTCGGGTATTGTACCACGAATCGCTTTAGTGCGATAGAATCTGTCAGCCCACCTGCGAGACGAGCTCGAGCATAGCGTCTTCCGAAAGGATTTCCACGGTCGTAACGGAATATGAATAGCCGCCGTGTGTCCAGTATGCCACCTGGTATCCGCTGTTATTACCCAGGAGGTTAACGGATCCGATACCGTCGGCCTCTACCCTGTCATGAATGCTGTAGCAGTCTCCACATCCGGAGATATTTCTCTGTACGAAGGCTTTTCTTATCGCGCAGATGGGGTTGCCGTTTTCATCAAGGTACTGGATCTCGGCGATGTTTGTGCCGTTCTCGTATACATAGTTGATATATGTGCAGGAAGCGCTGCCGTCCACTGACTCGGGTGCATCGAAGTCAAGCTGTGCAGATTCCTCGAGGTCATCGAGGCTGTCGAATACGAAGGTCAGACAATCGTAAGTATCGGCATCGCGGACGCAGAGATCACCTTCCTCTGCTCCTGCTGCTTCTGTTTCCATGGACATAGCATCCACTTCTTCAGCGCCCTGGTTCGGTTGAGCAGCTGCTTCGCCGCCGGTGATGGCGTTGTGATCATACACGCGTATGTTCTCATCCGCAGCAGCTACAGTCGCATTGTGAGTAGCGGACTCAGCCTCGGCTGAACGTGCAGCGCCAAGGAAGCGGATAATTGCGTTACCTGCAATAAGGAGAAGAACTGCTGCAGCCACGGCAGCGATCAAACCGCCGTAACGGCGAAGTGATGTTGTAACTGCCCTTTTCGCAGGTGCAGCCGTCTCCATGGCCTCTTCTATATATTTGTCATCGACCTCGCCTATTGCGCGGAGCAGGCGTGTCGCATTAACTTTCTTATCCATAGTAACCTTCTTTCTTGAGAAGAACGCTTAAGCTGTCGCGGGACCTGGAAAGGCTCATCTTAACCTTGCTCTTACCGAAGCCGAACCGCTCCGCTATCTCGTTCACGGAATCTCCGAAGAAGTAACGTCTCATAAAGATTTTTCTGGCATCCTGGGGAAGCGTCTCAAGGAACTGGTCAAGGATCCTCTTGAGGTCCTCGTCCTGGGTCTCATCGTCAGTGGACGCGGCACCCTGATCAGCTATGCACTCCTCCAGCTCGTCTATCATCAGAGGGACCTCACCGGCACCTCTCTTGGCCGCATGCATCTGGTCGTAGCGGTCGAGCGAAAGATTTCTTGTAATCTTAGCCAGGAAAGCCTGGAATGCAGTCGGCCTCGTCGGCGGAATAACACTCCAAGTCTTAAGATATGTATCGTTCTCGCACTCTTCGGAATCTTCATGGCTCTTTAAGATGCCGTAGGCAATACTCCTCAAGAGCCTGCCGTACTTATCCCGTGTACAGACGATGGCCTGCTCGTCCCTCGCGAAATACATATCGATAATGAGCTGATCTTCCATTCGATAAATCTATCCTTTGATGAATATCTCTATTCATTATAGCATCCTCCTCTCATCAGTTAAGACGGAAGTTGAATACCCGTGGTCACAAAGACTCTATCCCCACTCATGAGCGATACGTTCTGCTATCTCAGGCGGAAGTTCACTTATCAGAGAGCGTTTCGCATGACTTACTATCTGTCGGGACAAGGACTGCACGCATTCAGCGGCAATCGAATTCACCATGGAAACAATCGCATTGGTCACCCATTCTTCAGTCGGTATAAATGTCTCAGTTCCGCCAAGCACAAGAAAATCTCTGAAAGGGATACATCCGACATCCATGAGAAGTTTCATTCTGTTAGTCGCATCCCAGTCATACCCGGAACTTCCAATCATTCCCATACACTCAATAATGAAACACACCTCAAACTCAGGAAGATAAACAACAAAATCCGGGTGGACCTTCTTTCCGTTTAAAATGATCTCAGGTTCATACTTAAACTCGAGATTCAGCTTCTTCAGTACGATCGCCGTGTTGACCTCGAACCTGGACCTCATGTGAATATTCTCAAACCACAGATCTCCTTTAATCTCCTTCGGATTCGACTGCGACTTCATCTTATCCCAGTCTTCCTTAATCAGACGGTAAGCCGCACTAAGCTGAATCTTATACTCCGTGGGGCTCACCTTCAGGTCGGACAGCAGCTGTTTCTTAAGTAGTTGATAACGTTTTCTTAAGTCAGCTATCTCGCCGTATTTGCAGTTCTTCTCTAAACTTTGTGAATAGGTCTTAACAGTCCTATTGTTATCATCATATAGTCTGACAACGCGCAAATCACGGATACTCCCGCGATGAAGATTCGGGAGTCTTTCCAACTCTTTATCAATAAACAAAACCTTGGCGATCTTGTAATCGTCGTTAAAATCAATATTCATATCATATCCCTTGACGGGATAATAACCCGATTGTCCTTCGGAAACAAGTGTCAAAGCTAAAAGTTAATGTTTGATTTAGTGTTTTGCCCAAAACACTAAACGAAACACTTAATCTTAGTCGAAATTAAGTGTTTGATTTAATGTTTTACCGAAAACACTAAACAAAACACTAAATCTCGGCGCGCTGATGAGAAAAATCGGATATTTGAAGCTTTACGGGACCTCGACTACGCCGTCGAGCCAGTAGTTCATGTAGCCGCGCAGGTCGGCGTAGGAAAGTGACGGCGCGCCTGCCTCGGCGACAACCTCGCCCTCTTCATCCTCGAGCTCGCAGGGCACCATGGTGACGGTCACGCTTCCGGCTTCACCCTCAAACACAAGTGCCGTGCCGGAGAAGACATCCCACTGACCTGAAAGCATGAGCTCCATTGCAAGGTCGATGGCTTCCTGCGCCTCAGGTTCATTGTTGTCGGTGAGCGGGCTCAAGCCGAGGAAGTCATCCTCGAAGGTGCCGAAGTAGTTGCCGCTTATGTTGGAGACGAACTCCTGAGCCGAAGACTCGTTCATGGCCGTGGAGAGCGCGAGCTGATAGTAAACATTCCAGTTGATGACGGGTGCCGTAAGGTGTGCCTCGGGGGCGTCCTCCGTCATGTCGGTGAGGTAGCCGCAGCTAAAGAGCCCCTCTTCCTCGGCAAGCAGCTGGGGCTCGTTCGAATCACAGTCCTGCGCAATGAGACCGCAGTGGTACCTGGACACCAGCGTCTGTGCTGCGCGGTGCTCGGCATCGGGATCACCCCAGGAATCTACGGGATAAACATACACGACCGCGTCCGGGTTTACCGAGCGTGCACCGAGCAGGAAAGCGTTGACATCAGAACATGTTTCGCAGTGCTTTATGCCCCATGAGGTGACAAAGCCCAGGCTGTTGTTGCCGGTCTCGGCTGACTTGTAGCCGGCGGCGATGCCTGCAAGGTAGAACGCCTGGTAATTGCGTGCGGAATAGTTGTTGTAGTTAGTGCCGTTAGAAAGGACGCCGTAAGCGTCGCAGAAGACTACGTCAGGATACTGCTCGGCGAGCTCACAGAATGTGTCGGCGTACTCGTAGCTTACACCGAAGATGATGTCGCAGCCCATTACAACGAGGTCTTCGACATTAGCTCTCAAGGCCATGTCAGCATCAATGATGCCGTCTCTTATCTTAAGGTCCGTGTCAGGTGAAAGTCCCAGGTCCTCCATGGCCTGCGTCAAGCCCTGAAGGTGCTCGTAAGTCCAGCCGGACTCATCGTCCTTGTCACCATAAAGAATCACGCCGACGAGGAAATCATCGTCAGCGCGTGTCTGTGCGGGAGTTACAGAAACACTTTCAGCGGCGGGTACCGTACTGCAGCCTGTGAGCAAAGACACACACAGCGCAGCGACAGCAACAACAGCCGAAAGCGTTCTTCTCATATTACTCTTCAGGATTGCCTGCCTCTTTGTCTTCGGCGGGCGCATCGTCAGCGACATCAGCGGAGATGGGCGCATCATCTGCGGGGGCCTGCTCGGAAGAAGCCTCTGCGGAAGAAGCCTGCTCAGCGGGAGCCTCAGTCTCCTTGGAAGCTGCATCCTCTTCAGCCTTGGCAGCAGCGGCACGTGCTTCCTGCTCAAGACGGAGGTTCTCTCTCATCTGCTCGAGGATCTCCTGTGAAAGCTCAAGGTTACCTTCAGCCTCGTAGATAGCCTCGAACTCAGGCCCGTCTACCTTAAGCACATCCATAAGTCTGGATGCGAGACCCTCCATCGTAGTTCTCTTCTCCTGAAGAATGCGCTTGGTATCCTCGTAGCACTCAGAGATGATCCTCTGAACTTCCTTATCGATCTCATAAGCAGTCGCATCGGAGTAGCTCTGAACCTGACCGAAAGACTGACCAACGAATATCTCTTCATTCTCATCGCCGAAGACCATGTTTCTGAACTTCGGTGACAGACCGTATCTCTTAACCATGGCAGTAGCAACTCTGTTGCAGTGCTGGAGGTCAGATGCGGCACCTGTGGAAACTTCGCCGAGGAAGAGCTCTTCTGCGGCACGTCCGCCGAGTGACATTCTGATGTTGTCGAGGAGCATCTTCTCTGTGTAGTAGTCGAGGTCCTCAACGGGCTTATAAGCTGTGAAGCCGCCTGCCTGACCTGCAGGGATGATAGTAACTCTGTCGACCTTCTCGATGTCGGATGTGGCACGCAGTACAATGGCGTGTCCTGCCTCGTGATAAGAAGTGAGCTTCTTGGCTCTGTCTGTGAGCTTCTTGGAGTTCTTCTCGGGACCCATCATTACGCGGAAAGTAGCGTCATTGATCTCAAGAGGAGTGATCTCCTTCTTGTTGCGTCTTGCAGCGAGGAGAGCCGCCTCATTAAGAAGGTTCTCAAGATCAGCACCCGTGAAGCCAACAGTTGTAAGTGCGACTTCTCTTAAGACAACATCATGTGAAAGAGGCTTGCCCTTGGCATGGATCTTAAGGATAGCTTCTCTCTCATCGACATCAGGAGGATTAACCATGATCCTTCTGTCGAATCTTCCGGGTCTTAACAGAGCCGGGTCAAGTACGTCAACACGGTTTGTGGCCGCGATTACGATTACATTTGTATTTACATCAAAACCGTCCATCTCAACGAGAATCTGGTTAAGTGTCTGCTCACGCTCATCCTGTCCGCCTCCGAGGCCTGCACCTCTCTTACGGCCGACAGCATCGATCTCATCGATAAAGATAACTGCGGGAGCTGCCTTCTTGGCATCAGCGAAAAGGCTTCTTACACGGGAAGCACCGACACCAACGAGCATCTCAACGAAGTCAGAACCGGAGATGTAGAAGAACGGGCAGTTAGCCTCACCTGCTACGGCTCTGGCGAGCAATGTCTTACCTGTACCGGGAAGTCCGTGGAGAAGAACACCCTTAGGGATCTTGGCACCGAGCTCCTTGTACTTCTTAGGAGACTTAAGGAAGTCAACGACCTCCGACAGCTCTTCCTTCTCTTCTACTGAACCTGCAACATCAGAGAACTTGACCTTGATGTCGTTAGGGTTTGTTAGTCTTGCTCTGTTATTACCGAACGAGAATACGCTGTTCTCGCCTCTTGTCTGCTTGTTAAGGTTAACGAAGATGACGACTGCGAGGATTACCATACCGAGGATGGACAGAGCATTAAGGATCATGCCCCAGTCGAGCGGCTCAGTGTAGTTATAGTTAGGGATCTTACCTTCTGCCTTGTACTCATCGAGCTTGTTGATGAGGTCATCGACGTACTCGTAAGGGATCGTCTGTGTTGTTGTCTGGTTCTTACCCTGAAGATCCTGGTAATCGATCGTTACTGTAGTTCCGTTAACGTCGACCTTGTTTACCGTGTAATCGCTGTTCTCGATGATATCTACTACATCTGAAAGTGTTGTCTCATTCGCGCGGCCGTTACGGTCACCGAACATCATCGTGGAAAAGATCAAAAGGATCGCTATAAGCACCACATAGAAAATGGCTGCTGACCCGAACTTCGGCGGTCTGTTAGCCGGTGCCTTGGGCGCGTTATTGTGATCGGAATTGTTACTCATCATCTGTCCTCACTATTCTCACATCTTTGTAATCACGATACTTACCGTCGTAATCGAGACCGTAACCTACGATGAACTTATCCGGGATCGTAAAACAGTTATAATCCGGAACAAGATCGGTTACTCTTCTGCTCGGCTTATCGAAAGCGGTGCATATCTTTATAGACTTGGGATTTCTCTCCAGAAACATCTGCTTAAGCTGCTTCAGAGTTCTTCCCGTATCGATAATATCTTCGACGATAAGGACATTCTTCCCTTCGATATCAGTGGAGATATCCTTCTTGAAGACAAGCTTGCCTGTGGACTTATCGCCCTCATAACTTGATACCTGAACAAAATCAACGGTCTCTACAGGAACAGTCAGAGATCTTACGAGGTCTGCCGTAAAGATGAAAGCGCCGGTGAGCACACCGATAACTACAACGGATTCACCTTCAAAATCACTGCTGATCTTAGCAGCGACTTCTTCTACTTTGTTATCTATCTCCTGCTCGGAGATCATGACATCAAAATGTTTCAACCGTCTCTCCCTCATTCCGAATATCAAGCTTTATAAGCTTTTCTACGGAGGCATTGCCCTCTTCTGTCAACCAGTTCTCCCTGGAAGCGGAAGAAACAAAGCCCTCGTGATGGCCGATCCCGGGGATCCACAGGATCTTCTCACCTGACCTAACAGCCAGAAGATGTTCCCTCGCTCCCTTCGGAACCTTCAGATCCGACATAAGCTTCCTTATTCGGTTCTGATGCGGACTTCCCGCCTTTCTGAAGGCTCCGTCAGCCGGACACAGTCCGATAACAAGGTCTTCACCGGGGCAAATCCACGAAAATGTATTATATACCATCGCTTCGGTATTCTCAACGACCGAAGCCGTTAAAACAAGGTCTGAACACGGTATTTTATAGGTTTTCGGACCCTCTACGAGATCACGCGCGTTTATGCGGTATTCGAAGGGCTCCGCCGCAGCCGGAAAACCCAGGAAAGTCGCCATGGCGCAGGCCAAAGAAGTGCCGTCCTCCCCGTAGAAACCGAGGAGTCCGTTGCAGACCACCGCGGTCCTGCCGAAGGGCATGTCGGCGCTTTTCGTGCCGACCGTAAGCTTCATGAGCCCCATCACAATGTCGGTGTGCTTTGTCTCGAAGTCCGTAAGGGAGCCGAAAGTGTCCTGCCACAGGAGCCTTACGGCGCGGGTACCGATGGCGCGGTGAAGCCCGAGAACATCGGAAGTCTTAAGCATGAACTGCCCGCCTTCCCTCACGAGGCTCTTTTCGTAAGCCTCACGGGCCGCGGCGCTTAAGTAATCCGCATCCTGCGAAAGCAGGCTGTAAGTGTCGAAGACCGCGTCCTCGGGTGTCTTTACGGAAACCTTCGCAATCTGCGGCAGGATGTCGTTGCGCCACTTGTTACGGGTGACGTCAGACTCGAGGTTGGTCTCGTCTATGGCATATTCGATCCCTTTCTCCTCCAGGTACTCAAGGATCTCGCTCTTGCTTACCTCAAGCAGAGGGCGGATGATACCGGGGTCAGAAGTCATCGCGGTCAGGCCCTCGAGCCCGGAGCCGCGGAAAAGATTCATCATGAAAGTCTCGGTAAGGTCCCCCTTGTGATGCGCGGTAGCTATCCTTACCGTTTCAGGCGCGAAGCCCATGGATTCGGAAAGCTCGGCAGCATACTCGCTGAAAGCGCTGTACCTTAAGATACGCCCCGTCTCCTCAAGGCCCCTTCCCATCTCGCGGGCCTTGGCATTAACGTCATATCTGTATGCCTTGCAGGGGATCTTGAGCCTGTCGCAAAGGGACAGCGCGAGGAACTCATCGTCGGCAGCACTCTTCCTCAAGCCGTGGTTTACATGCACCGCTGCGATCGCGGGAAAATCACGCTTATTGTCATGAAGCTCCTTCAAAACCGAGATGAGCGCAACTGAATCGGGCCCGCCCGAAAGTCCCGCCACAATACACGAAACACCGACAAACAGTTCTTTGTCGGTGCAGTAATCGTAAACTTTATTGGCAAAAGCTGACAGTATCATAAGAAATCCGCCGGGAGTTCGTCGTGGCTGTCGTTGAAGAATTCCTCGTTCTCGCCGAAGTCGGGAGCTTCTTCCTCATAGCCCGTATCGGCGGCAGGAGCCTCATCCTCGGACGGGAACGGCGGTTCCTCCGCTTCATCGAACTTGTAGTCTCCGGAAGCCTTATCGGATGTGGTAGTCCTGTTGTAAGCGTTCTCCATGGGATCCTTGGGATCATCCTTTCGGTTCGGCTCGAAGAACAATGTCTTGGCGCCGTACCACTTAACATAGGCGGTATTGGTCTCACCGTGTCTGTTCTTGGCTACGATGAGCTGAGCGTCCTCGATCTTCGGAGCCTCCGCTGCATCCTTCTTCTTGGTGTAATACGAAGGTCTGTGGATAAAGATAACGCAGTCGGCATCCTGCTCGATGGCACCGGAATCTCTGATATCAGCAAGACCCGGTGTATGATCTCCGTCCTCTCTGTTCTCAGTTCCTCTGTTCAACTGTGAAAGCGCGATAACCGGTACGCCCAGGTCCTTGGCAAGAACCTTGATATCACGGCTGATGGCAGCGATCTCATTCTGTCTGTTGCCGCCGGCTTTATCGGGATAAGTCATGAGCTGCAGGTAGTCGATGATAACGAGACCGATCGGTGTCTTGCGGCTTAAGTCCTGACACTTAGCTCTGATATCAGAAGGATTCGTACCTGTCTTCTCATCGATATAGATAGGATAGGTGGTAATCCTTCTTAAAGTTGACTCGAGCTCTGCGAGGTCCTGAGCAGTTACTTCCGCACGCTCGATCTTCTTAAAGCTCGTCTGTGACTGCGAAGCGAGGATTCTGTTTACGATCTCGCTCTTACTCATTTCGAGTGAGAAGATCGCAACTGTCTTGGAATACATGCTCGCAACGTTAGTGGCGATATTAAGAACGAGCGCAGTCTTACCCATACCGGGTCGGGCAGCGATAATGTTCATGGTACCGGGCTTGAAGCCGCCGGTGATATTGTCGAGATAAGAGAAACCTGTCTTGACGGTCTTGGTCTCTCCGCCCTTCATGGCTTCCTTCAAGTCTTCGAGATTTCTTCTTGCGATAACCGAAATGCTCTCAAAGCCTGTGGTATCGTCCTCGATCTTAAGAAGATTCAACTTGGAAAGACCCGTATCGACGATGTCCTTAACGGAGCCCTTATGATTTACGGCCTTATCATGCAGATCATCCAGAGTAGAGATAAGTCTTCTGGAAAGGCTGTTCTTGGTGATAACCGAGAGATAGCTGTCGGCCGCCGAAAGAACGGCATTGCTGTTAGCGATATCAAATACGAATGCATCACCGCCGACGATTTTCGTCTTGCCGGTATCCTGAAGCTTATCGCAGACGCTGTGTCTGTTGATGGCTCCACCTTCAAGATAGATCTCGCTGATGGCTTCGAATACAGCCTGATGTCTTACATCGGAAAAGTCACCCGCCACTACCTTATTCATTACGGTAGTCTCGACTGCTTCTCTGTGTCTCATGCAAAGAGACAGGACGGCCTTCTCAGCCTCCAGCACATTAAGCGTGGAAGTATTCTCTCCTGTTAAATTGTCGAGCTGATCCCGTTCGGACATCAGAGAGCCTCAACTTCGACATTGATCTGGCAGGAAACCTTTGGGTGCAGCTTGATCCTTACGCCGCAGGTTCCGACGCTCTTGATGGGAGCCTCGATAACTACCTGCTTCTTCTCGATCTCGTAACCGTTCTTCTTGAGAAGGTCAGAGACATCAGCTGCAGTAACAGCGCCGTAGAGCTTTCCGCCCTCGCCGCTCTTCATCTTCAGTGTGAATGACTTGCCACCGAGATCCTTGCTCAGTTCCTGGGCAGCCTCATATGCGCGCTTCTCGTGCTCGGCACGTGCGCCCTGCTTAAGCTTTACTTCGTTAAGATTAGCTGCGGATGATTCCTTGGCAAGCTTCTTCTTAAGGAGGAAATTTCTGGCGTAACCGTCACTTACGTCTACGACCTGTCCTTCCTTTCCGACTCCCTTAACGTCCTGTAAAAGAATGACTTTCATAACTTTCCTCCCAAATCCGGCATATTATAATGCGCGTTAAAATAAAAAATCGGGCACCCATAAGGTGCCCGATAATTATATACCATCCGAGGGGCTTTTACTATCAGCCTGCATCGTAAGGAAGAAGAGCAACCTGGCGAGCACGCTTGATAGCTGTTGTGAGCTCTCTCTGGTGCTTAGCGCAAGTTCCTGTCATTCTTCTGGGGAGGATCTTACCTCTCTCGGAAATGTACTTGCCGAGGCGAGCTGTATCGAGGAAATCGATCATCTCAACCTTCTCAGCGCAGAATGAGCAGGTCTTTCTTCTGTTTCTTCTGGGTCTCATAGGGCTTCCGCCAAACTCGCGGCCGGCCTTTGCTTCTCTGACATTGTTCTCAGCCATGATTTTTTCTCCTTAAAAACTGATGTTTCCCGTGTCGTCGTCGATCGGGAACGGAAGGCTCAGCTCGTCATCAGAACCCTGGAAAACAGTGTCATCGGACATGTCCGGGACGATCTGTCTCTGAGGTGCTACCGGAGCCGCTGCTGCAGTTGAACCTGCGGGAGCCTGATCCTGTCTGGAATAACCGCCGTTGTTGTAACCGCCGTTAGAACGTGCATTCGTATTGCCGTTACCGTTGGAATTAGCGGAATCGACAAACTCTGCCTCGTCTACAACTACGTCAGTCACATAACGCTTCTGACCGCTCTGGTCATCGTAAGTTCTTGTCTGGATGCTTCCTACGACTGCGATCTTGGAACCCTTATGGAAATAAGAGCTGATGAAGTTGGCCGTCTGTCTCCACGCTACGCAGCTGATAAAGTCTGCCTGGCGCTGACCGTTCTGATCCTTGAACTTCCTGTCAACCGCGATCGTGAATCTGCATACAGTTACCTGTGAAGCAGTATTCTTAACTTCAGGATCCTTTGTAAGTCTTCCGATTAAAATAACTTTGTTCATGTTCTGCCTCCGTGATCGGGGTTTTACTCACCGATGCGGACAACTAAGAAACGAAGAACACCTGATGTGATCTTGAGAACACGCTCAAGCTCTCTGGGGAATTCAACGGGTGCTGTGAAACGAACCTTAAAATATGTTCCTTCCTTAGCGTCGTTGATCTCGTAAGCCAGCTTCTTGGTTCCGAGATTGTCGAGAGCATCAACTGTTCCAACCTGCGCGATCTTAGCCTGAATGTTCTCAATGAGAGCATTTACAGCCTCTTCACCTGCAGCAGGATCAAGAACTACTACCAACTGATACTGATTTGCCATAGATTTCACCTCCTTATGGACATTAGGTCCGGCATCCGGTGCCGAACAAGGATTATGCCGTTATTTAAAAAACAGCAAGGGTGAGAATATCACAGCAAAAGCCGTTAAGTCAAGTTCCTTCAGTAATCTTAAGTGTACGCGTCAATAATCAAAAACCTGTATTTGAAACCATTATAGCCTGACGGTACATGTTTGTCTATAAAAATCAAACAATTGTTTGTTACAATTTTCAGCAGAATCTCATGGCATTGAGGTCCTTAAGGATATACGGAAAAAGGATCTCCAGCCAGGCCTTCAGCGCAAGCACCGTGTGCTTATAGGTGATCAGGTCCTCGCCTGCAGGGTCAGTAACAGCCAAAGAAGCTATCCTGCCGTCATCACCCTTCATGATGAGGCCTTTGGAAGCCATGTAGGAACTCAGCGAATATACTCTTCCCTCAAGCTCGGGGAAGGAATTTAAGATCTCGTAAGCCTGGGCATCGTTAATCGTTAAGACAAGGTCGTTATTATCGTAGACCGACACGTCCGCCCTCTTAGACAGGTGATGGGCTATGGTGCCGTCCATAAGCTGTGAGAAAGCCTTGCATGCGGTCTCGTCAGGGCTATTGCCTTCAGACGCGTACAGGCCCGCCGACTCGGCGTAAAGCTCCGCGCCTATCTTCTCGTCTTCGGCGCAGCAGAAGGGTCCTTTGCGGCGCAGAAGGTCAGTAAAGATGCCCTCGGTGATGGCACCCAGGTTGCAGTCGTCGTCGCTAATGAAAGCAACGGAAGCCGTAAACAGCTCGCTGAAATGGTCCAGCGGCATCTCGAGGATACCGTTCTCAGCCTCCTCGTAAGCGCCGGAAGGAACGTCGTCTCCAGTTTTTCCCGCTGCCTTGGAAAGCCTGTTCATGTAAGCCACCTCAAGGCCTTCGCCCTTGAAGCCTGCCGCGAGTATCACATCTACCTCCTGCCTGTCGAGAAGCCTTAAGCCGTCGAAAAGGCAGTGGGATGCAGCCTTGACGTCGCAGGTGCTGCCGTAAACATAAAAGTTAATGTGAGCCGAAAGTATATCGTCCTTGGCCATGTCAGCCAGAGCCTTTACCTCGGTGCCCGCAAAGATACCGATGCGTGCCGCGGGGTTCTCCTTAAGGATCGTCTGCGCCTCGAGGATGAAAGGAGATGCAATGTTAAAAAGAGACTGCTTCTGCTCATCCGTAAGCTCCTCCGAAGACGGGTCGATGCCGCTTACGTCCTCGGGAAGCGTAATGATCTTTACCTCGCAGCCGGGTGCGTAATGCCTGTACTTCATTCCGGGGGAAGCGGGTACTTCACCCTTCTTGAGTGCAGCCGCATAGCCCGAATGCGTCTTCAAAGCCTCATCGATCATGACGGGTGTTACGGCTCCGGGCCTTAAGATCACGGGCTTCTCACCTGTGGCGTCAACTACTGTGGACTCGAGTCCCACCTCGCACTCGCCGCCGTCGACAACGGCATATACATACCCGTCCATGTCATTCATAACATGAAGCGCAGTGGTGGGAGAAGGGCTTCCGGAAAGGTTCGCGGAAGGAGCCGCCACGGGACAGCCGCAGTACTTAAGGAACTTATTGCAAAGTGTATGCGAAGGCATTCTGATGCCTACCGTATCAAGGCCAGCCGTAACCTCATCGGGAACGCATGCAGCCTTGCGCATGATTACTGTAATGGGGCCCGGCATGAAAGAATCGATCAGTGCCTGCGCCGTGGGTGTCACCTCGCTTACGAGGCCTTCTATCTGGGACTTGTCATAAATGTGCACTATCAGAGGATTGTCACCGGGTCTTCCCTTGGCTTCGAAGATCTTCTTGACCGCCTCGGGATCAAGAGCATCGGCGCCGAGTCCGTAAACTGTCTCCGTGGGGAAGCCTACTACATTTCCCGCGCTTAATGCTGCTGCGGCGTCCTTGAGGCCTTCCTCGTCAGAACTCTTTATAAGCCTGGTGTCATATATCTTCTTTCTTTCCATCATTCCTGCTCCTGTTCCTTCTTAGCCGCGAGGTCCACGGTAAGCGCATCCACGATCTCGTCCAGATCACCGCCTAATATGCCGTCAAGCTTGTAAAGTGTCAAACCGATCCTGTGGTCCGTGACTCTACCGTCGTGGTAATTATAGGTCCTGATCCTCTCGGATCTGTCTCCCGTACCCACCTGCTCGCGGCGCGTCTGGTCCTCGGCATCCTTATCGCCTGACTTTGCCATTGCCCACAGGCGGCTCTGAAGGACGGCCATGGCCTTATCCTTGTTGGCAAACTGGGACCTCTCGTCCTGGCACTGAACTACGATGCCCGTGGGAAGGTGCGTGATCCTTATGGCAGAGGAAGTCTTGTTGATGTGCTGACCGCCCGCGCCCGATGATCTGTACCTGTCGATCTTAAGGTCCTCGGGGTTAATTACGACGTCAGTGGCATCGGCCTCAGGAAGCACCGCCACAGTAGCCGTGGAAGTGTGGATGCGTCCGCCCGACTCCGTTACCGGCACGCGCTGAATCCTGTGCACGCCGCTTTCGAACTTGAGTCTGCTGTAGGCACCCTGTCCGTTAACTTCGAAGACGATCTCCTTGTAGCCTCCGAGCTCGGTGTCGTTATAGTCCACCACGCTTATGGAGAAGCCGTGTCTTGCGGCATATCCCTGGTACATCTTGTATAAAGTCGCAGCGCAAAGGGCAGCCTCCTCGCCGCCTGCACCCGCCCTTATCTCCATGATGACGGACCTGTCGTCACGCGGGTCCTTTTCCTGCAGCATGGTGAGCAGTTCCTTCTCGCTCTCCTCGAGAGCCTTCTTGCCGGAAGCAAGCTGCTCGTTCGCAAGGGCCTTTATATCCTCGTCGCCGTCCTTAAGCAGCTCGAGTGCCTCGCTGACTTCCTCCTTGGCGTTGAAATAGCGCTTAACGGCCTCCGCCTTGGGAGTAATCTCGGCAAGTTCCTTGGAAAGCTTAAGGTACCTGTCCTGGTCAGAGACCACGGCAGGGTCCGACAGCGATGACATAAGCTCATCGTATCTTGAAGTTATGGACGAAGCCTTGGTCTCATCAAGCGGCATCAGAAGTCTCCTGTGTCTCGGCTGTCACGGTCTCCTGTAAGGAAGGCTGCTCCGTTTCTGCCGGTATTTCCTGTATTGTCTGCTCCGGCGCCGGAGTGATGTATACCACCGACGGGTCGATTAATGTGTCATGTATAAATGTCAGCAGCGCGTCCGCATAAGCGTGCCCGCCGTTGGCGACTGCCTCGGGATCGATCGGGTTATCCTGAGCCTCCCTCGTGATCTCGAAGAACAGCGAAGAGTTCGCGTCGTAGTCCTTTGCCACCAGGATCATGTATGACCTGAAAGCATTGATGTTATTGTCCCCGATCAGAAGCACCGGCACGTGGTTGTTTACGGCGCAATCCTGGACCGCAGCCCAGGCCGTGTCGGACAGCTCCTCCGAAGTGTTGATGACGATCATCATATACGGCGCATAATGTCTTTGCTCGATATGATTAACGATACGGCCGTTCTCATCGTACTCCGTGAAGCCCATGTCACCTTCGACGACGGGAAGCACGGAAGAATTCGCACCGGAAGCTGAGATAAGTGTAACATGCTCCCGGATGCCATCCATATACTGCGGAAGCTCGCCTATCCAGTATATCTCATAGTCAAGCTGATTAAGCTCCGCCGTAAGCTCCTCGGTGTTCTGCTGCACCTTACTGTTATGAAGGCCGGCCTCGATCCTTCTGGTCTGATACATCATGAACAGTATCGCCATGACCGTGAGGCCTAATATGATAACGTAAAGTCCCGCGTTACGACCTTGCATAGTAAGGCTCCGCGTCCTTTACAGCCTGCTGAACGAAGTCCTCGCCGGAAGATGCCACCACAGGCTCGATGTTATTAAGGTAAGGCGTGACGAATCTTTTGAATGTGTCGAGAAGGTAGTTAAGCTCCTCCCCCTCGCAGGCAGCCTCCACTCCTAAAAGCCACCTCATGGTGCTGCCGTCAGGCGTAACAAGAAGCTTCACCCACACCTTGCTCATACGGGGCTCGTCAGCAGCAAACTGCTCTATAATCTCCTTGAGCTTAGCAGGGTACTCGGCGGGTGTTGCCACCTGCATATCAAGCGTGGGCTGCTCTTCATCCGAAGGAGTCATCTGACCCTTGATGGATTCGATCAGTTCCTTGCCGAAGATAACCTCGGCGGCACCCGGGTTTATTATCACGCCGTCAAGCCTTAACGACTCCTGCAGGACCACATCCATCAAGTCCTCGAAGGATGCCTTAACGCCCTTGGGGGCCTCGCTCTTTTCAGAAGTCATGAAGGAACCCGTGTCCGCATAGGCTACTATGAATCTTCTTCCCTTGTTGTCTCCTACCGCATGGAAGCTGAACCTGCCGTCAGGTGAGGTGTCGACAGGCACGATGAAAGCGGATGCAGCCGCAAGCTTTAACACCTCGAGCATCTTCTCTGAAGTGCGCTCCTGTCTCATCTCATGCATGAGCTTCAGAAGCTCATCATTTCTAATCTCTTCAGTAATGAATAAATCCTGTTCCATCCAAACCTCTTAAGCCGTCATGAAAGCCGTAAGGCAAAGGGCGATCATTACAGGCAGTGTTATTACCATAAAAAGCAATGTAAGCGATACGGTTCTCGCGCAGAACTTGGGAGCGCAGTCATATCTTTCAGAATAGATTACGCTCATGGTGCCGGAAGGAAGCGCCGTCATCAGGATAAGCGTGATGAGCGTCGCGGGCTGAACGGGCACGAAGCCCTTAATCAGTATCATAGCGCCCGTCATAAGCGCGGGGAAAAGTATCAGGCGAAGGAAACAGATCAGATAAGACTTGCCGTCTGAGAACAGCTTCTTCACGTCGATGGTGGAAAGCGTGGAACCCATGATGATCATCGACAGCGGGAAAGTCATGTTGCCTACAAGGTCGATGGCCGTAACCACTGCTGCAGGCGCTCTCCACGGTACGATAAACAGCGCAATGGCAAATACGGATGCAATGGAGACCGCATTCAGGTACTCACTCACGGAAGGCTTTCTGCCTGACAAAAGATGCACGCCGTATGTGTAGAAAAATACGTTATAGATGAGGTTATAAATCGCCGCCAGAAGAAGGCCGGCGTTGCCGAAGAGCGAATACATGATAGGCATTCCGACGAAGCCCGTGTTGGCGAACACGGAAGTGGTGATGAACACGCGTCTTTCAGCATCAGCTATCTTTGTCCTGAAGACTACAATTCTTAAGACTACGAGAGTAAGCAGATAATATAGGCCCGCACCGACTGCCACGGCACCGATGGAGCGCACCATATCCAAAGAGAATTCATACTGGCTTGAGGATATGATGGAGAACGGCAGCACAGCCTTAAGAAGAAGGTCATTTAAAACCTTCCTTCCCCTGTCATCGATAACCTTTTTCTTACCCAGCGTGAATCCGATGAGCAGGACTACCGCCATCTCAAAGAAAACAATATAAAGCTGACTCACTAAGCATTATCCTTTCCGGAAACGACTTCGGAAGCTCTTACCGCCTTCTTATACTCGGCAAGAAGCTTACGCGCTTCGGCAGAAGATCTGAGCGGCTTATAGACACGGCTGCTCTTGTACAGGTCGATAAGCTTCTCCTCGGATTCATAGAAACCCGACTGAAGGCCTGCGAGCATTCCGACGCCCTTGGCGGTCATCTCATCTGACTTCGCACGCGTTATTGTAACACCGAGAAGGTCAGCCTGTAACTGCATTAAAAATTCACATGCGCAAACGCCGCCGTCAACCTTCATGTGCGTGGAGGTGATGCCGGTGTCGTTCATCATGAGGTCAACGAGCTCCGTTACCTGGTAGGCAATGGACTCCACGGCAGCTCTTATGATATGAGCTCTGCCGGTGCCGCCCGTAAGACCGATAACGGTACCTCTTAAATCCGGATTCCAGTAAGGCGCGCCGAGGCCCGTAAAAGCCGGAACAAGGTAAACGCCGCCGTTGTCTTCAATGGAGGTGCACACGGGGTCGCACTCGGACGGATCGTCTATAAGCCTCATGCTGTCCTTGAGCCACGTGATCACGGAGCCGCCCTGGAAGACACTTCCCTCGAGGGCGTAAACGGTCTTGCCGTTAAAGGACCACGCAGCTGACGTGAGGAGCCCGTTCTCGGAGAACTGCGGCTTGTCACCTATGTTCATGAGCGTGAAGCAGCCGGTGCCGTAAGTGGTCTTGGCAGAGCCCTTCTCGAAGCAGGTCTGCCCGAAAAGTGCTGCAGCCTGGTCTCCCGCCACGGCATTGATGTGCTTGCCGTTAAGCGACAGCAGAGCCTTGCACTCATCTTCCTTGAAGCCTAAGGCCTTGAGGTCCTTCTCCTCGAGCGCGATCTTGCCGTAATCGAAGCAGGACGGCACGGGGTCAGCCAGGGCCTTGCGAGGTATACCGAAAAGCTCGAGCATCTGCTCGGAATAATCGAGCTTTGTGATGTCGAACAGCATGGTTCTGGAACAGTTGGAATAGTCACTTAAGAAACTCTGCCTGCCGGTCAGCATGTAGACCAGGTAACCGTCTACCGTACCGAACTTAAGCTCGCCTGAAAGCGCAGCCTTCTCGGTGCCCGGGATGTTCTCAAGTATCCATCTCATCTTGGTGGCAGAAAAATAAGGATCCACACGAAGTCCCGTAATGCGGGCAATGTCATCTTTCTTCGCCTGGATCTGTTCTCTTCTGCAGATATCAGCGGTCCTTCTGCACTGCCATACGATGGCATTGCAGTAAGGCTCCCCGCTGTCTTTGTTAAATGCTATTGTGGTCTCACGCTGATTGGTTATGGCAATGCAGTCGATGTTGATGCAAGGGTTATCGAGGATGACGTCCGCCATCGTCTTCAGCACGGACAGATATATCTCAGTTGCATCATGCTCGACAAAGCCGGGCGCAGGGTAATGCTGCGTGATAGTGACAGGACGGGACTTGATAAGATTCCCGTCTGCTCCTAAGAGAAACGCCTTAGTAGACGTCGTACCCTGGTCTACGGCCAGTATGCATTCGTCCAAACCGATCACCTTCTGTAAAGCCTGTTAAGCTCCTTGTACCAATCATTATCGATGGAATCCAGATCCTCCTTGGAAAATCTGACTCTCCAGTTACCCTCGGGCGTGCCGGGAATATTCATTCTCGTGTCTCCGCCGTAACCCAGCATATCCTGGATAGGAATGATGACCGTGTTGGCGCAGCTTGCCCAGAGTGTCTTAATAATAGCACGGCAGGACGCAGACTTCACGCCTCCGTCGCCCCAGTTATCGCCTTCGAAGCCGCAATACTTGAGGCACTCCCTGCGCTCATTGTCCTTGGCCTCCCAAAGCCAGCCCAGAAGTGTGTTGTTATCGTGTGTGCCTGTGTAGGCCACGCAGTTCTGAACGTAGTTATGAGGAAGGTAAGAGCTGTTGTCGTCAGGGTTAAATGCGAACTGCATTACCTTCATTCTGGGAAGGTCCACTTCCTCGAGGAAGCTCTCAAGGTCAGGTGTCACCTCACCCAGGTCCTCCGCAATGAGCTTGGATCTGTCGCCGAAGGTCTTGTCGAAGACCTTAAAGAAGTCCATCTTGGGACCGTCGACCCACTTACCTGTCTTGGCTGTCTTGGAGCCTGCAGGGATCTCCCAGTAGGAAGAGAATGCTCTGAAGTGGTCGATCCTGATGATGTCGTAAAGCTTGAAGTTCTCTCTTAATCTCTCCATCCACCAGGCGTAACCTGTCTCCTTGTGCTTCTTCCAGTCGTAGATGGGGTTGCCCCACAGCTGTCCGTCAGCAGAGAAATAGTCCGGAGGTACGCCGGCGCCGCAAGCGAATTCAACGTCCTCGTAGTCCTTATCGGGATCCTTGTCGGGATTCTCCTTGATCCATGCTGCGCGGCAGGACTTCTTCTGAGCCGCTGTCGCCATCTTGAACAGGTCTCTTGCAGCCCATACATCAGCCGAATCGCCGGATACATAGATAGGCATGTCGCCGATTATCTGAACACCTTCAGCATTGATCTGGGACCTGATGTCAGTCCACTCTGTCATGAACAGATACTGTACGAAGCCGTGGAACTGATAGTCCTCGGTGCCTCTTAACTTGGCTACAGCCTTCTCGTCATAAGAAGCGAGGGCCTTGTCTTCCCACTGCCACCAAGCCTTCTGGTCGAACTTATCTTTGGCAGCCTGGTACAAAGCCACGTCATCTGCCCACTTATTTTCCTTAAGGAACTTATCTACCTTCTTAAGGAGTTCCTTGTCTGCTCTGGAATAAGCTTTTCTTAAGAGGGCCTCGCGGTCCACTCTTAAAAAGTCGTAGTTAACTCTCCACTTATTCTCACTGTACTCAGCCTTAACGACATCTTCAGCCGTAAGAAGACCCATCTTCATGAGGCTTCTCGGATCGATCAGGAGCCAGTTACCAGCAAATGCAGAGAAGCTCTGATACGGGCTGTCTCCCATGCCGGGGTAAGACAAAGGCAGGATCTGCCAGTATTTCATCCCCTGTTTCTTAAGCTGCTTGGCATAAGCCACAGCTTCCTCGCCCAACACTCCTATACCAAAGGGTCCGGGTAAAGATGCGATATGCATAAGTACTCCGCCGCCACGTTGCATAATCAATTTCCTCCAAAAATCAAATATACCTTATAAAGGCACTTCAAAATTATAACACTAATGAATATGGCAAAATTGAACGGAAAGTAAACTATAAGCTTTCAAACAGATCTACAATTGATTTATAATAATATTTTGAGGGATAGAGATTTACTTTTATAGTGAAGGATAGTATGTATAGTTTCAAGAGCAAGGAAACCGTATTTGTGATAATTGACCTGATTGGACTTGTACTGTCTTTTGTGGTCTCAATGGGCATAAGGTTCCTTTTGCTTAACGAGATATTTGGAAATGTCAGCCCGTCAGGTACATACCGGAATAATCTGGCATTATCTTTGGGGGTATATTTTTTATATTCAATTGTACGGAAGTACATCTCAATTGAGAATCTTTCCAACAGAGAAATAATAGATACAACCCAACAACAAACTATATTTGTTCTTTTAATATCAATTATCACCAGAGTATTTCCTCAGGTATTTATGCCTTCTCTTTCTCTTATGGGAGTATTCTATGTGATAAGCATTGCTATTATCTCAGGATTACAAATATTGTATCGCTGTTACTGCGTAAGACGATTAAGCAATTCAGACAAAAACACGAAATTAAACCGATATACAGACACTCAACATGTTTACATTATCGGAGCGAAGTCTATTGGATTATACGGCGGATATGAGACTTTCCTGATGAATCTTTTGCAACAGCACAGCGGGAATGTTCATATTAAGTATCATATCGCCAACAAAGCAAACGGACAGGGCAGTATGGAACTTAATAAGGTCCCCGGGACCGTTAGTATTAATGATATTGAGTTTAATTATTACGGCGTTCATTGCTTTATGGTCAGTGTTCCCAAGTGGGCGGGATCCGCTCAGGCAATATTCTATGACCTCAAGGCTTTAAAATGGGTATGCGATCATATAGAGAAGAACCACATACCGCATCCTACAGTCTATATTCTCGCATGCAGGATCGGGCCTTTCGAAGGGAGATATGCAAGAAGCATAAGGAAAGCCGGGGGCCAACTTATACAGAATCCCGACGGGCATGAGAACTGGCGCAAAAAGTGGTCTTTGCCTGTACGTATCTATTGGAAGATATCCGAGAGATTTGCTGTCAGAAATGCAGATCTGATCGTGTGCGACAGCAAAAGAATTGAAGAGTATATTCAAGAAGAATATGACAGTTATCATCCTAGTACTGCTTACATTCCATATGGTTCTGATGTTGCCGGAGCCACTCTCAAGGATGATGATCCGAAGTATGTTAACTGGCTGGCAGATCACAACCTTCATGACAGAAAGTTCATAATAAGTGTCGGAAGATTTGTTCCTGAGAACAATCATGTATTAATGATACGCGAGTTTATGAAGAGTGATATCGATATGGACTATGCAATCTTAACTACTGAGAACTCGGCCTTGGCTGCTGAAATCCAGCAAAAGCTTAACTACAAATCCGATCCGAGAATCAAATTCGTTGGTACTGTATACGATGCGGAATTGCTTGCTAAGATCCGTGAGAATGCAGCGGCGTATATTCATGGTCATGAGGTCGGAGGAACAAACCCCAGCCTTCTCGAGAGCATGGGTAAGACGAATGTTAACCTGCTTCTTGATGTCGAGTTCAACCGCGAGGTAGCTGAGAATGCTGCACTATACTGGACGAAGGAAGCCGGAAGTCTTGCCGGACTTCTTAACAGCCTTGACAGTATAGATTCCGAAGACTACGGGAAACGTGCCAAGCAGCGCATGAGACATGCATACAGCTGGAAGTCCGTGGCTGACAAATACGAAGAAATATTCTCAATCTGATATGCGTATACTTCACTATTCACTAGGGTTCCCTCCATATAGATCCGGCGGACTTACCAAGTTTTGCATGGATCTGATGAGGCAACAGGTTTCTAATGGTCATGATGTTGGTTTGCTGTGGCCCGGTAAGATAAGCTTATTATCAAGTGAAGTCAGAGTAGCTTACAGGGGCACGAAACAATATAACGGTGCCAAAATCTGCAGTTTTGAATTGATTAATCCTTTGCCTGTTCCTTACGACGAAGGGATTACTGATTATGAAAGATTTACTGCGAATTGTGATGAAAGCATATACAGAGCTTTCCTTAATTCATTTGCGCCTGATGTTATTCATATTCACACATTTATGGGTCTGCATGAGAGTTTCTTTAAAGCGGCAAAAGAAATGGGAATCAGGATGACATATACAACTCATGATTACTTTCCTATCTGTCCTAAAGTAACCATGTTCAGAAAAGGCGGTCTATGCACCTGTGTTGATTCGTGCAAAGAATGCAGCAGCTGCAATAAAACTGCTTTAAATCTGAATGAGATAAAGATACTTCAGTCACCAATGTATAGACTGATCAAAGACACTTCGGTTATTAAACCTCTCAGAAAACAGCACAGGAACAGTTTCTTTATGGATGATAATAAAGAGAGTGCATATGTAAAAACTGATAGTAATTGTGACTACCAAAAACTAAGAGAATACTATAAGAGATTATTGGAATATTCAGATATTGTTCATTTTAACAGTACAGTCGCGCAAGATATTTACACCAAATACTTTGGAGATATCAAAGGATGTGTTATAGGGCTGTCTCATTCAGACATCAAAGATAAGAGAAAAAAGAAGAATTTCTCTGATGATATGATACGTATGAGATATTTGGGTAATTATAGCGGAGCGAAAGGGTTTCCCTTCCTTAAACAAACATTGGACAGACTTTGGGAGACAAAAAAGAACTTTCACCTGGATATTCATTTTGATTGCCCCGGGGAGAATGAATATATCACAACAAACGACAGATACACCTATTCAGATTTTGAATCGATATTTGATAGTACAGATATTCTCATCGTTCCAAGTCTTTGGTATGAAACGTTCGGATTCACAGTTTTGGAAGCGCTGAGTTTTGGCGTACCGGTCATTATTACCGATCGCGTCGGAGCAAAGGATCTTTTGTCGGAGGGATCCGGAATCGTAGTTGATCTTTCTGACAAAGAGGATCTTTATAAGATCTTGGATAAACTCGATGCCAATCAACTCGCTGAGTGTAATGATCATATCGTAAAGCACCAACATATTATGCTGATGAATGAAGTAGCCGAATCGATAGAAAGATACGTTTACGGATGGTGATTCCTCATAGCATGCAGCTTAATCTATAAAGCACGCTTTACCAAAATCAGATTACACTGCTCCATCCCTGTCTCATAAGCCACTTTGCCAATCTCCTCAATATCTCGGAAAGAGTATTTCTGATGATCAGTCTTCTCATAACAAATAAAGGCGCTAAAGCATTCTTTGATAATTCTGATAAAACTGTCGTATGTACCATTGTGCTTATAGAGCTTTGGATTAAACTCCATAAAAAGAATGGCATCGTAATTACGGAAAGTGCCCAAACCGCCTTGGAACACTTCAGGCTCATGCCCTTCAACATCTATCCAGAAAAGAATTGTTGAATCAGGCTTTATAATATTCTCTGAAACGAATTCATCAATCGTAGTAAATGAAGCCGTCTCACCTACATATGATTCATCATCTTTTCTGAAAACAAGCCCTTCGTCATCTGTCCCTGCTATCCTGCAGGTTGCCATGTTGCCGGGGTTGATCTCAAGCCTGCATTCTTTCGGGGTATCAGATATCCCAAGATTATAAGTGTTAATGTCATGAAATCCATTTACCGCACAATTGGCTACAAGAAGATCATAATTCTCTTCGACAGGCTCCAAAGCATAGAAGCGGCTGTCTTCACCAATCTTGTCCCTGAAATAAATAATGGAGGTGCCTACGTTGGCGCCTATATCAATAACGGTCTCCGGGGAGATAGAAACAGACTTACAGTACCCTAGCACATAATCCATCTCATCACGCGACCAGATTCTCTTGTCAACTACCATAGAATCAATAATCGAATGATCAGTATTCTTAAAAAAGAACACGAGCCCGTCAGCCTGAACACTGACAAATGGCATCCTTTCACGGGCAAGCCCCAGCAATTTCAAGTCAGAAAGGCTTAATAATAATTTCTTACCGATTCTGCTTATCAAACCCATCTGACTTTCCTTTATCTATATTGAAACTTTCCCGATAATTATATCATGCCTGTCCGGATCTCTTATGACACAGGAACAGACGGTTCATATCATACTTCGATGGACCTATAACAGGCAGTATATCCGAAGGACAATCATTACCATCGATTACGGTTACCTCAAAACCGGCTTCACTCAAAAGCACATCTGCCCGCATTCCGAACATCCTCTTGTGATCACTCTGGCCATATCTTGACCTTCGTTCCGAATCATCTGTTATCCCCCTGTCTTCATCGACAAGATCAACACGTGGATCCATTGGAAATGAACATATAAAGTATCCGCCGGGTGTCAATACTCTGTATACCTCACTCAAAGCAACTCTATAATCGTCGACATGTTCGAGGACATGATTACAAATGATCATATCGTATGAACAATTCGGAAGATTCATATTCTGAATATCAAGTCTTATATCAGTACTCCCATCCAAATCGGCGCAAGTGCAGTTATAATAGTTGCCGTATAACCAGGTGATCATACTCTTCTCAGGCGCAAAATACAGGATTCTCTTTGCCTTAAATAAATCCTTATGTCCCTCACTCCAATATCCCAGAATCCTATGTCTGGGCCACGAGTAACAAAAAGGGCACTGAAGATCCTGCCTTACATTCATAAAAGCATTAAGATCATAGTAATCCGGATAATCATCAAAATCCCCTTGCTCAAATGATCTTAGCCTTATTTTACAGCAGGGGCAGTAATAAACCATCTTATCCGGATGAAGTATCATATCCATTTTATATGGCACCTTCATAAGAACCCTGTCAGCATTAGCCATAATCAGCCACAGAGGACGAGGCGTTATCCTTTTAAGACAGTTCTTTATCTTTCTCATACTTTATAAGCATACCTCTTATTCTGTTTATCAGCAAAACGCTGAAAAAAGAGTTACTCATTATCAGATTCATAACAACAAAAATCAATACGCCTGCCGCCATTCCTATAATAAAGGCAAGCAGGACCGGGCTGACCACTGATTCGATGATCAACACAGTCACTGACATAACGGCAGATGAAATCATGACAGAAAACAGATTCCTGTAATCAGCTTTATATAGCTGGAGCTTTCTCGACAAATAAAGAACTAATATAAAGACAAAGACTTCAGAAATCAAAGATGCAACCGATGCACCGAAAGCTCCATACCTCGGAATCAGCAGCACATTAAGCACGATATTTACAAACAAAGCAGCAAAGTTTGAGACCATCAGGCTCATCTCCTTCCCTGCACAGATCATAACCTGAAAACACGCCATATCGCCTATACATTTCAAAGGTATTATGAAAGAAAGAATTATCAGACAAGGAATCGATTCTTCATATTCACTGCCAAGCCAGATTCTAATAAGCGGACCTGCAATGCTTGCTATACCGATGCACGCCGGAACTGATATAAAGATCATCAGATCTACACCGAATTTGGTAAGCCGATAGAACCTATCCCTCTCATTCGCATAATAGTAACTTAATCTGGGAAGAAAAACCGCCGTTACGGATATAATAAAAGTAACTACCAGAGAGATTACCCGCTGAGCACAACTATAGAAAGCAACAGTTGTTTGCCCGCCAATTATTCCCAGCATAGTAATATCTACATGGGAATATATTTCTATCGATATTACATATAAAGTCAGATAAACAAGAGGCTTTATATGAGACCATAACTCCAGTTCCCTGAGCCTTAGACTGACATTTTTTCTTGCCCGGATAATATTGATCAGATATTGACCGCAATTAGCCATAGAGTAGATAAAGGCATAAATGTACAAGTCATCAGGTTCCCGGACAAAAATGAAAACTGCCGTCATTGATATGACCTTAATGATAATACTTCTTACGGCAATGAATCTGTACTCCTCTACAGCCTGATAATACCAGTCATAGTTTATGTAGTTGGTCAGTATTGTTATTCCACAGATAAGGTATAAAACCAATTCTTTATGAAGATAATCTATCGTGAAGACACATACAAAAAAGAGCAACAAGGATAGAGTCGTAAGAATAGCATTCAATACAAGAAGTTCAGAGAAAAGCTTATCTGTCTTTTGTCTGTCATCCCGTATCTTCGCAATCTCCCTTATCGCATAAGCCGGAATACCAAGCATTGCAAATATCACGAAGTATGAGACATTATTTTGCACAGTAAAATTCAAACCGACTCCGACCGGCGTAAGCACCCTTGCAACATAACCCGCAGTGATCAACGGAAACAGAATGTTAAGCATCCTGTATACTACATTGAACACGGCGTTTAATACCAAGCTGTTCTTCTCGTTATTACTCTTCACTTTCATATCAATGCTATGTCCGTCTTATTAGTCTTCTGAACCAGATGCAACAGACTTTAACTTTATCTTTGATCCTTACTGATTTCTTCCATAGCAGATTAAGATCCAGTCTGTCTGCATAACCATAACTGCAGAAATCATATTGGAATATCTTACGAAGGAATCTTCTCGTCAGGTTCTCCTCAATAAGATCCTTGAGCGGATCTCCCGCTAACACTTCATCGTAATACTCATAAAGAGCAGGATAAATGCAGAGAAGCGATTCTATATGCTCTTTCCAGTTGACTATCTCAGGCCTTGTGATCGAACCCGTATGAATCCTGTACTGATATAAATCTACCGGGAAAAACCGCACCCTTTGGGCATTCAGCAGAGCTTTAGGGAACCACAATTCATCTTCATGAATAATCCCCTCTTCAAAATACAGATTATTATCAGTCAGATAGCTTCTCAGAAAAGCTCCTATCCATACTGTAGGCACATAATCGCCACGGCTTAACAACTGCCGCTTAATAGCTTCCTTACCGGTTATTATCCCTTCCTGCCCGTCCAAGCCTTCAATAACATATCGGTAAACATCATCCCCTTCGATCACTTGGCCATCCTCATCGATCAACTCACTGTTCCAAAGGATTACGTCCAAATCTTCTGTTACGGCCAATTGGATTATCTCGCTTAAATAATCCGGATTGACCCGGTCATCGGAATCACAGAAAAAGATGTATTTCCCTGAGGTGTATCTTAATCCGGTATTCCTTGCCGCTGACGGCCCCTTATTATCATTGTGGATAACCGTTATAAAAGAATAGTCAGACGAATAATCATCAGCAATACCGGCAGACCTGTCAGTCGATCCGTCATCCACAAGTATGATCTCAGTATCTTCTATCCCTCTCGTTTTAAGAAGAGACTCTATACACTCATCCAGGTGTTTTTCGCTGTTGAAGAATGGTATTACCACTGACATACACTTAGCCATGAAGACACCTCATCATCCTCAACAGGTATAAATAAGCGACCCTCAGATAATCAATAAACCGGCCTGACTTTCTCCAAAGCATTCCGAGGTCGATCCTATCTCCATATCCATAGTGGAAGAATCTATATTTGAAAATCTTGTGAAGATATTTTCGTACAAGATTCGCCTCAAACTTCTTTTTAAAATATCCTTGGTCCAGTGAATTATCACAGTAATTGAACAGATAAGGGTATATATACAGAAGTGATTCTATATAGGCAGAGCTATTCCCGCCAAATAATGTATTACGAGATTGACTGTGCTGACGGTAACAATAAACAACACCCGGAAAGTATCTGACGCTTCCTGCATTCAAAAAGACCAAAGGAATCCAAAGATCATCTTCGTGCATCAACTTTTCTTTAAAGAACAGCTGATTCTCCAGAAGATACTGTCTTCGGTATACCCCCATCCAGACTACAGTTGCATAATTGCCAACTGTCGCCAGTTTCTTATTCAGATAATCCTTACCCGATAATACTCCGGCATCACCGCCTATGTCTTCATTAAGATAGAACCGCTCATCCTTACCCTTTATTCTTATTCCATTCTCATCGGTCAATGCGGCATCCCAAACGATAATGTCCGAATCTGTTTGTGAAAGCAGATTCAGCACATTAACAAATCTACCGCTGTCAATAATATCATCAGCATCGCAGAAGAAGACATATTTCCCTTCCGAATTTAAAAGTCCGGTATTTCTGGCATCAGAAGGCCCTTCGTTCTCTTTATGGATAACCTTGATATTGGAATGAGACTGGGAATACTGATCTGCAATAGCACCGGAACCGTCAGAAGAACCGTCATCTACGATAATCAGTTCCATATCATTATCAGACTCAATCACTAGCAGAGAATCTATACATTCCCTCAGATACTTTTCTGCATTATATACGGGAATGACGACAGAAAGACAGGGATTCATGAGAACAACCGGTCAATGTTCTTCGTTAAGGAGCAGCATAACTCCCCGATATCTTCGATACCGATATAACAGGATGATCCTCCGTACGAACAAACTAAGCAAACCTTCATATCCCCTATAGATACCTTTACTAAAGTATTCTCGCCTAAATATAATATATTTCGTAATAATTTTGAAGTATACCGGCATACTCTTCGGCAGTTATGTCTCCATCTGCAAACCGTTCATAATTCTCCTCATAAGCGTTATGCCAGAAATCGTAGATAAAATGACCGGAAAGAATATCGGAATGAACGGAACCTGCCACAAGCCCGTTTAACCGTGCAAGCGTATCATCATTCTCCTCCAATGCCGTATACGAGCTCATCTCGCTTGCCAGCTGCACACATTCAACCAGACTTTCGTCATCCAAACCGGCTCTGATAAATACGCCACACGGATATCCATAAGGCAAACAGCTATCCGTTAGTGTTGAGAACTCTATCCGGTCGTATAACCCGGGATTATCTGTTCTTACCGTCTGAAGCAGACTGCGGACCGCCGATCCTGAAACAAAAACAGCAGGACACTCACATGAAACAAAAGCATCAATTAATTCCCTTTCAGAAGAATATGGTATATCTTCATTCGTCATATTCAGTGCATCATTCATCCTGTCAACAAAATATGCATCCGTAAACGAAGCTTCCTTATCGCCGTCAGCCATGTGACTCAGCCACGTCTGCCCCTCAACATCCCCAATCAAAGAACTCACATAACAATCAATTAACGAATACGGATCCGAAGAATCAAACCCAACCAGAGAAGTTCCGTCCCATGCCAGCGGATCATAAACGATTACACTAACGGAATCCACGGGCACCGGATACGCATATACTTCACCTCCGTAAGTAAAAGCATCAACATCCGGAGCCACCCCCGTAAGATCAACTACAAGTCCGGCTTCTGCCAGTAATCTTCCTGTATGACTATTCGCAACGAAAACATCGGGCAAATGCTCTTCTCCCATCACAGCGAGGATGACCAGATCATTGGGACCTACGCTCTCCCTTTCGATGAGCCTATGCCCAGGATAATCCTCCTGCCACCGTGAAAAAGCATCATGAAAAACCTCCCAGGATATGCAGACATCCTGAAGTATGCTGATATCAACAGTAGTATCATCGGGATTCCTCTTCGCGCAGCCTCGGAGAAGCAAAGCCGCGGTTAATAACAACGATACCGCCTTCAGACTCCGCATAGTAGCCTCCACTGCTCAACTGCAAACAGGATAAGGTAACCGGACTCAGGTTTTACCGGGATCGCATTTACAGGTATATGAAGCTTAGCCGCATGGCGGGATATACGTTCCTGCTGCATGCTGTAAGCACATACCGTCAGGCGGTTCGGGAGTCCTTCGCTCTCTATAAGAACGCGCGAGGACTCAAGCAGCCCGTCAACGCTGTAGCTGTTCGTGATATAGACCCTGCCCTCATCGACACCGAGCTCGATCAGTCTTGAACGCCCGCTGTCACTGCTTACGATACATACAGCATCCGGATGTGTAAGAAGATAGTCTCCTGCAGCATCAACGAGATCATTGCCGGACGAGAGGTAATCGCCGGGTACTACAACCGTAGCCCCGTACTCCGGAGTTATGCCGCGCCAATTCGTTATGGAGTACGCAGTAAAACACCACAAGGCGGACACCGCGAACAATAACATGAAGACGATACCTGCAATCCACCTTTTTCGAGGTGTGAGGCGCTCGAAGCTCAGCCTGTCACAGTTTTCTGCTTCTTCATTGGCGGGATAAAGCAAAGCCATTATGAGGAAGATTGATACAAGTACCCAGTTTATAATCTGATGCTCAACTATGGCATCTACTGCTATTATGCTCATAATGAGCAAGCCAAGGTTATAGTTTTTCCTGTAAAACCATATCATCATGAGCGTAAAAGCACCAAAGTACAGAATAAACCATATGAGACCGTAATCCAGAAGGAACTTCAGATAGCTGCTGTCCAAAGCATAATACAGGGAGTCAATAAACTCAGTCCTGTCCATATGAGTAACAGCTATCTCATTACCAAACAACTTGACCGGGTATTCCTGTAGTCCGAGTAGCCCGTAGATAATCCTGTCCCTGAATGTGCGAAGTACCGGAACCGCCCCCCAGAATGACTTCAGAGACGGATATGTAAATACCAGAAGACAGTTAACGGCAAAGCATATCGGGAAACTGAACACCATAACGCGTCTCATTGCAGGCTTAATCCGCATAAGCTTTAATGCGCCTGCACATTTATCTGCGGCAATTACCGGAAGATATACAACACGGAACACATACGAGATCACACCGTAAGCTTTCCTGTCCTGGAAAGGCACTCCGCCGTTATGCCTGTAATGACGCCATAAGATAACGAAAGTCAGCACGAACAGACTCGCGAATCCGGTCTTACCGTGAAGCCACAGCATATAGGCATCGAGGCATATCAGTCCGAGTTCGCCGAGCCATGTAAACCAGCCGTCCGTTAAGGCTATGGCGATCATTGCCATAGTAAGCAGGAAACTCACATAATCGGTCTTGTAAATGAAGCCGAATGCGTTTCCCCTGTTGTTATCGATTATCCCCAAAAGCGACAGAAAGAACATGACAACGAGGACCGCTGCACATGCATAGAATGCCGCCTTAGAGCTTTTCTCATTACTTCGAGTGAATACCCTCGAATCGAAGTTTCATCTCCTCGTTGTGCTGTACAACCCAGTCGACAGCCCACTCTGACTCGAAGAGAACGACAGGCTCGTCATCACGATCAAGAACGATCATGGACGTGGATGTCAAAGTTATGTCCTTATAATCGAAGGCACCGTCCGCATCGGACTTAACCCATCTGGCAAGATTGTATGACAGTGGCTGTCTTACGATATCGACACCGTACTCGGTCTTAAGTCTGTACTCAAGCACATCGAGCTGGAGGATACCTACAACACCCATTACGAACGTCTCGGTACCGATATCAGGCTGCTTATAAAGCTGCACCGCGCCTTCCTCGGAAAGCTGCTCGATTCCCTTCAGGAACTGCTTTCTCTTCATGGAGTCCTTAGGAAAAACCTTCGCGAAGTTCTCAGGAGCGAATACAGGGATCGGGTCGAACTCGAACTTACGGTTGCTGGAGATCAGCGTGTCGCCGATTCTGAAGTGACCGGGGTCGAAGATACCGATGATATCACCGGCATAAGCTTGTTCCACGATATTTCTGTCCTGTGCCATAAACTGCTGGGGCTGAGCAAGCGTGATCTTCTTGCCAAGTCTCATGTGGTTTACGGTCATATTCTTCTCATACTTACCGGAGCAGATACGCAGGAATGCCATTCTGTCTCTGTGGTTAGGATCCATGTTAGCCTGAATCTTGAAGATGAAGCCGGAAAACATCTCGTCTGTCGGCAGCACATCGCCCTTGTCGTCAGATACGTGGTGAGGTGCGGGCTCGGGTGCAATCTCAAGGAACTTCTTAAGGAACGGCTCCACACCGAAGTTTGTGATGGCAGAACCGAAGAATACGGGGGTGAGCTGTCCTGCAAGCACCTTCTCCAGGTCGAACTCGTCGCCTGCCATGTCGAGGAGCTCGATGTCATTTCGAAGCTGCTCGTAATGGGCCGCGGTCATGTGGTCCTTGAGAGTGGGGTCATCGATACCCGAGGTGGACTGCGTTACCATGGAAGCACCGTGGTCTCTGTTGTCCGCATCGAAAAGCAGAACCTCACCCGTAGCTCTCTCGTACACGCCCTCGAAGTTACCGTCAGTACCGATAGGCCAGTTAATAGGAGTGGATCTGATGCCAAGCACCTTCTCGAGCTCATCTACGAGGTCGAACGGGTTCTTTGCGGCACGGTCCATCTTGTTGATGAAAGTAAAGATCGGGATGCCTCTTTTGCGGCACACCTCGAAAAGCTTGATTGTCTGTGCCTCGACACCCTTTGCGCCGTCAAGAAGCATGACAGCAGCATCGGCCGCACACAGCGTACGGTATGTGTCCTCGGAGAAGTCCTGGTGTCCGGGAGTATCAAGGATGTTGATGCAGTAGCCGTCGTACTCGAACTGCATTACGGACGAAGTAACGGAGATACCTCTCTGCTTCTCGATCTCCATCCAGTCGGAAGTAGCGTGACGGGATGCCTTACGCGCCTTAACGGAGCCTGCAAGGTGGATAGCGCCTCCGTAAAGCAGGAGCTTCTCTGTCATGGTCGTCTTACCCGCGTCAGGGTGCGAGATGATCGCAAATGTTCTTCTTCTCTTTATCTGTTCAACATCAGTCAATGCCATTAAATATACCTCTGATTAGAATACTTTTATGTAATCGGCAACAGCCGCAATATACCCGTGAATGAGCGTAGGATCCATGCGGTCTGTCATGCAGCACAGGAAGATAAGGCAGCATACAGACATAGCAGGTACGATCGTCTTCTTGAAGGGCTTAACAAACATGTGAAGGATGAAGGATACCGCAAGGAATGCGACTCCCGCATACAGGCCCGTATAAAGAAGGTACACAGCCATAAGCTTTATGAAGCCGGGCTTGAAACCTCCCTTACCCTTGGAAGTGCGAAGATATGAAATAACCAAAAAGAAACCGCAGATAAGGAAGCATGCAATTACGCCGTCTGCGATATAGTTCTGTAGATCAGGAACAAAAGGAAGTGCGCCGATCCAGATAACGAGGATGGCTGTGATGAAGCCGCCGTGAATCACCTTACCGTCGATCTCGCAGAATGAGATTCCCATCATGAGCATGGCAAGAAGAAGATTACGCACCATGATGACATCGATCATGCCGTGCAAAACGACAACCGCAACGAAAACAAAGCCCAGAAGCACCTCGGATATCAGGCATCTGATCGGAACCTTGGCACCGCAGTAACGGCACTTACCGCCGAGGAGCAGATAGGAAAAGATTGGGAAAAGATCTAAAGCGCCCAGCTGATGACCGCAAGTATCGCAGTGAGAATGCTCATTGATCCAGTCCATACCTGCAAGGAGTCTACCTGCTGTGCAGGTGATGAAGCTTGCCAGTACAGTTCCGAAGATAAACGCCAGAACGATCGTGTATATGGCTATGTAATTAACTTCAAAAAGAGGCATTGTATAACTCCTTTATTAATCCATGTCAGGATCTTCAGCCAGAGCCTTGGCATTCTCTTCGTTTATCTTGGGGTCATATGAAAGAAGAGGAGCAACATCCTTCTTACCTCTGATCCTTCTGTCTGAATAATTTCTGGTGATCTTGGTAACGAGAGGACTCATAGCAAGAACACCGATAAGGTTAGGGATCATCATCATACCGTTGAATGTATCGGATATATCCCATGCAATGGATGATGTCATGAGAGCGCCGGATACTATGAGCAGTACGAAGAATATCTTATAGACCTTTGTAGCTATAGGAGCATGCTTACCCGCAAGGTACTCAACAGCCTTGGATCCGTACTGTGACCATCCAAGAACAGTAGTGAAAGCAAAAACCAGAATAGCAAGTGCTACGAACATGCTTCCGATATTGACATTGCCTACCTTGAATATTGTATTGAATGCATCAGCAACAAGAACCGCATCTGAATCAGTCTCGATAGCTCCGGTCTCAAGATTTACAACACCGGATGTAAGGACTACGAGAGCTGTCATTGTACAAACGATAATAGTATCAGCGAACACCTCGAAGATACCCCACATACCCTGCTTAACAGGCTCCTTAACATTGGAGTTACTGTGAACCATAACAGATGAACCGAGACCGGCTTCGTTGGAGAAGACGCCCCTCTTACATCCCTGGGTGATGATAGTCTTAAACGTAATACCCGTGACACCGCCCCATACGGCAGGAGCATTAAAAGCACCAGAGTAGATAGCCTTGAAAGCAGGTCCAACGGCTCTTATGTTCAGAAGGATGATTACGAGAGATCCTGCAATGAACGCAACTACCATGAAAGGAACGATCTTTTCAGCTACACTTGCGATTCTCTGGAGACCGCCGATAACTACGAAGCCTACGAGGACCATGAGAACGATTCCCGCGATGAGCATGTAGAGTGTAACGTCAGTTCCGCGTGAAGTATAAAGAACCTTGCTTGATAAAGCTTTGATATCGAAAGAAGAAGTAAAGTTGATGACAATCTTGTTTACCTGACCCATATTGCCGATTCCGAATGAAGCAAGTGTGGCGCAGATCGCGAAGATTACTGCAAGAACCTTACCGAAGCCCTTCATGTGAGGGTATCCGCCGAGACCGTCCTGTAGGTAATACATAGGACCTCCGGACCACTCGTCAGCATGGTTCTTACGTCTGAAGTAGATACCGAGTACGTTCTCGGAATAGTTCGTCATCATACCGAAGATGGCAGCGAACCACATCCAGAATACTGCACCGGGACCGCCTGTGATGATCGCTGCAGATACACCTGCGATATTACCTACACCGACCGTCGCAGCCAGAGCAGTACAAAGTGCCTGAAACTGTGAGATAGTAGCCTTATCCTTAGTATGGGATATTACATTCTTATCGAGTATCGAACCGATTGTCTTCTTCCACCAATGAGCAAAATGGGAGAACTGGAATCCACCGGTCATTATCGTCATGATAATACCGGTAATGATCAGCAACCATACACCGGTCTTAGTCCATACGAAAGTATTAACGACATCGTTAATCCTCGCCAAAAAATCAAGCATACGCTCCTCCTGCTATCTTCATGCTGTTATGCATTTTCTTTCAGATATTTCTTATGCTCATACATGAGCTTATCGGACTTCTTCTCAGCCTCTTCGAGTGATCCTGTTCCGGGCACATATACTGCCATGCCGTGTGCGATCTGAAGGGGTACAGGCAGGTCATCATGAGTCACGTTAAACTCTTTTACCTTCGCCTCGAAAACACCAAGTGCCTTCTCGAAATCCTCGTCAGACTTCTCTCCTTCGAGTATCGCGAAGAACTCGTCACCGCCGATACGGAAGCACTTTCCATAGTCTGCAAAGCTGTCTGAGATTATATTGGCCGCGGAGATTATATATCGGTCACCTTCCGCGTGTCCATAGTTATCATTTACTTTCTTAAGGAAGTTGATATCGAACTGGATAACAACGTACTTGCCGCTGTTCTGATTACGTATCTCCTCTTCAGTCTCGTTAAATGCCAGTCTGTTATAAAGACCTGTAAGTCCGTCGACGTGAGCTAACTTATCCTTGATCTCGGCCTCTGCACTCTTCGCATTGATATCGAGGATATTGTTAAGCTCATAAGTCGCGAGGATAACGACGAATATGATAAGTCCGATTCTTGTACACTTGGCAGCATCCTTTGATGAGAATGTGTAGTATCTGACGGCATCGATCAGTCCGGTGAATATCAGGATACCGAAGGCCCAGAGCATCGACTGCATGCTCTTGCCGATCTTATTAGCCTTCCTGATGGATGCGACGATCATGTAGATGATAGATGCAGAGCCGAATGCGATGATCAGATGTGTGAATATGAGTACATCGTTATAGTCGCCCATACCACTCAATACGAACGTGAACGTAAGCAGTGTATTAACTCCTACAAGTGAGAGATTAACAGCTGTAAGCTTGGACTTAAGCATACCCGTAACCGATGATACGAACAGAATTACCGGGATAGGAAGCCATATGAGATCGAGATAATCCATAACCCTGACGACCGCCGGATTACCAGATATTAGCTGGAGAATCCTCGAACCTGAACTCGTCCACGCAGCGAGGATTATCGCAGTTGTACCAAGTGATACAGGCTCGACGATCCTGTCTCTTTTCTGGTTCAACATAAAGCCGACAACTACGATCGTTGCACCGATAATGAATACGATGAACGACGTAAGGAAGCTGCCGAGATTAGACTCGATAAGCGAAGTAACATAAGAACCGCCGTCATGAAGTTCCATATAACGGAACGTAGTCCACGGCGAATTAAGAAGAGGATCGTATTCGATAGTTAATACGGAATCATCTTCATCTACATCGAGGTCAACGGTATGGATATACTCGCCGTAGTACTTACCGCATATACGGGGAAGCTCCGGACGATACTCATAGACAAGCTTGTCGTTGACATAAACGTTGAAGTGCATGTTGCTCGTCTCGAAGCACAGATCGGTACCGCGCACAATATCGGAAGATACGATTCTCGAGATTCTGTTGCCTCCCGTATCGCGGCGAAGATTATCGAAGTCTACCTGTGCTCCGTCTTCGTAATACCAGCCCTCTGAGAAGTCCATCTGCCAGCTCTCGACATTACCGCCGATGAGCTTAAATGAGAACATAAAGACAAGAAGACATCCCAGGATGACACAAATCGTAAGATTGAGATCCGTAAGAAGTCTTCTTTTCATCTTTATTGCTCCGTTAAGCTTGTATCTTATTCAGTTATCTCAGCGTGATAATCCTGAAGCGCCTTAACTCCGATATGAGTGTTGTTCTTCACAGCCTTGATACCGTCAGCAGAAGCTTTGGCAGCAGCCATAGTTGTGATATAAGGAACCTTATGTCTGATGGACTCCTTACGGATGTAGGAGTCGTCATAGACAGAAGTCTTACCTGCAGGAGTATTGATGATGAGATCAAGTTCTCCGTTGGTGATCATGTCAGAGATATTAGGACGGCCCTCATAAATCTTCTTAACCTTAGTAACAGGGATGCCGTCTTCGTTGATCATGTCGAATGTGCCGCCTGTAGCGAAGATCTTGAAGCCAAGATCATTAAATCCGCGTGCAACCTCGAGGAGATCACCCTTATCTCTGTCACATACAGAGAGAAGAACATTGCCTTCCATAGGAAGAACTGTCTGTGTGGCCTCCTGAGCCTTGTAGTAAGCCTCACCGACATTGTCGGAAAGACCTAATACCTCACCTGTAGATCTCATCTCAGGTCCGAGGACAGGGTCAACCTCCTGGAACATATTGAACGGGAATACAGCTTCCTTAACACCGCAGTGATTGATCTTCTTGTTCTTAAGATCCTTAACGGGTGAAGGTCTGCCTGTGATAGAGCTTGTCATGATATCAGTTGCAACGCGTACCATGTTAACGGATGTAACCTTGGATACGAGCGGTACTGTTCTAGATGCACGGGGGTTAGCCTCGAGCACATAGACAACGCCGTCCTCGATGGCGTACTGCATGTTCATGAGACCGACTACGTTCATCTCCACTGCGATCTTCTTGGTGTAGTCTCTGATCGTAGCTACCTGCTCCTCTGTAAGGTTCTGAGAAGGAAGCATACAAGCGGAGTCACCGGAGTGTACACCTGCAAGCTCGATGTGCTCCATAACAGCAGGAACGAAGCAGTTCTCGCCGTCGGAGATAGCATCTGCCTCGCACTCAGTAGCATGGTGCAGGAATCTGTCGATGAGGATAGGTCTGTCAGGTGTAACACCTTCAGCAGCAGCCATGTAGATCCTCATCATGTCGTCGTCATGAACGACTTCCATACCGCGTCCGCCGAGAACATAGGAAGGTCTAACCATTACGGGGTAGCCGATCTTGTTTGCAATCTCGACTGCCTCTTCAACTGTGGAAGCCATACCTGCCTCAGGCATGGGGATCTGAAGCTTATCCATCATTGCACGGAACAGGTCTCTGTCCTCAGCAAGATCGATAGTTTCAGGTGAAGTACCGAGAATGTTTACGCCGTACTTCTTAAGGTCAGCAGCGAGGTTAAGAGGTGTCTGGCCTCCGAAGGAAGCGATAACGCCCAAAGGCTTCTCCTTCTCGTAGATGGCGAGTACATCCTCAAGTGTCAGAGGCTCGAAGTAGAGTTTGTCTGATGTGTCGTAGTCAGTGGAAACCGTCTCAGGGTTGCAGTTAACGATGATGGACTCGAAGCCGAGCTTCTTAAGTGCGAGTGCCGCATGTACGCAGCAGTAGTCGAACTCGATACCCTGACCGATTCTGTTGGGGCCGCCGCCCAAGATCATGACCTTCTTCTTGTCGGAGGAAGGAGACTTATCCTCAGGAATGTTGTAGGAAGAATAGTAGTACGCAGCATCCTGTGTTCCGCTTACGTGTACGCCTTCCCAAGCTTCCTTGATGCCGTACTTGTAACGTGCATTTCTGATATCTTCCTCAGGTACCTCGAGGATCTTGCTTAAGTACTTATCAGCGAAACCGTCGCACTTAGCCTTGCGCAGTACATCCTCGGAAGGAACGCTGCCCTTCATGGCAATGAGCTCGTTCTCTTCGTCAACGAGTTCCTTCATCTGCTCGAGGAACCAGTGCTTGATCTTAGTAAGCTCGAAGATCTCATCGATGGTAGCGCCCTTACGCAGTGCCTCGTAAATAACGAACTGTCTCTCGGAAGTAGGATATACGAGCTGAGCGAGGAGCTCTTCCTTGGAAAGCTCATTGAAATCCTTGGCAAAGCCCAAGCCGTATCTGTCCTTCTCAAGGCTTCTGATAGCCTTCTGGAAAGCTTCCTTATATGTCTTACCGATGCTCATGACCTCACCTACGGCACGCATCTGTGTACCGAGCTTGTCTGAAGCACCCTTGAACTTCTCGAATGCCCATCTGGCGAACTTGATAACAACATAATCGCCGTCAGGTACGTACTTATCGAGTGTGCCGTACTTACCGCAGGGAATCTCATCAAGTGAGAGTCCGCATGCAAGAAGTGCGGATACGAAGGCGATCGGGAAACCTGTAGCCTTGGAAGCCAGAGCGGAAGATCTGGATGTTCTGGGGTTGATCTCGATAACTACTGTTCTGTCAGTTACGGGATCATGTGCGAACTGGCAGTTACATCCGCCGATAACCTGGATGGCCTCGACGATCTTGTAGGACTGCTCCTGAAGCTTCTGCTGAACCTCCTCGGAGATCGTGAGCATAGGAGCGGAACAGAATGAGTCACCTGTATGAACGCCGATAGGGTCGATGTTCTCGATGAAGCAAACTGTGATCTTGTTGTTCTTAGCGTCTCTTACTACCTCGAGCTCAAGCTCTTCCCATCCTGCGATGGACTCCTCTACGAGTACCTGGTGGATGAGTGAAGCCTGAAGACCTCTCTCACAGACAACCTTAAGTTCTTCTACGTTATATACGAGACCGCCGCCGGCACCGCCCATGGTGTAAGCGGGTCTCAAAACTACGGGGTAATGAAGTTCTTCTGCAATCTTTAGGGCTTCCTCAACTGAGTAAGCCTCATGAGATCTGGGCATCTCGATACCGAGTGAATCCATTGTATTCTTGAACTCGATACGGTCCTCACCTCTCTCGATGGCGTCTACCTGAACACCGATAACCTTTACTCCGTACTTATCAAGGACGCCTGCCTTGGAAAGCTCAGAGCAAAGATTAAGTCCTGACTGTCCGCCGAGGTTGGGGAGCAAAGCATCAGGACGTTCTTTAGCAATAATCTGTTCAATACGAGCAACATTCAAAGGCTCGATATAAGTTCTGTCAGCCACGTCAGGGTCTGTCATGATCGTAGCGGGATTGGAATTAACGAGAACGATCTCGTATCCGAGCTTCTTCAGTGCCTTACATGCCTGAGTTCCGGAATAGTCAAACTCACAAGCCTGGCCGATGATGATCGGACCCGAACCGATAATGAGAATCTTGTTAATGTCTTCTTTCTTTGGCATGTACATGCACCCCCGTCGTCATAAAATCCTTGCTAAAAATCTTATCATACCGAGGGCTTATAATAAACTTAAAATATATGTCAAAATGACGAATTCCTATATTATAATATTGGAACCGCAGAAATCCGGGCTGATTCAGATGATCACAGGGACCAGATAAAGCACCACGCTTAAGATACCGAAAAGGATCATCAGACAGGCTTCCGCTCTTTCCACTTTAAGTGCAGCAGCCGACTTCTCAAGGAAGATCTTGGGCGAGACGCCGTAGGCTATCAGCATTACCGGGAATATACAGAAGATGTATCTGGTGTGCATTGTGCAAATATAGGGATACTGGAAACAAAACTTTACAAAGCTTCCAAGGAGCACGGCAAAAACGCCGATCAGAAGGATCTTTTGAGAGATTTCCGCCTTACCTGACTTGATAAAAGAGACGGTTCTTAAAACAAGTACAAGCATAAGAACAGCAAATACCCAGATAAGAGCTATGGCGATCACCTTAAAGATGATTACCGAACAGTTATAGACGCCCTCATCGAACAGCGTCGTCTGGATAAACTGACCCCAGATATTAACCGAATTATCAAAATTATCGTAATCCGGGAATACGTCTGTCATCTGCTGCCAGCTTGGAAGTCCGAGTCTACTGATAATAGAGGCAGACGCAAGAGCCGAAGCTTCCTCTTCCTTACCATACAAAGGCATGATGTAGTCAAAGGGCATCCCTGTTTTGAAGTGCTGCCACACAAGCCAGAACATACCTACCGGGACAGACAGGACACCGAAAGTCAGATACTGAAAAACGATCTTCTTTCTTATCTTTTCCCTGCCGGGTTTAAACAGCTTATACAGGAAAAACAGCGCAATGCCGGGCGCAATCAGTCCTGCCGAAGTTTTGGTAAACATCGCAAGGCCCATGCAAAGCGCCGCCTTGATTATATCGACCCAGTCGTAATGCTTCTCCCACTTAAGGACATAGAATACAGTCATCACACACAGAAGAGTCATGAGGCAGTCGTTATTAATGCAGGCACCCATGTTATACAGGAGCGGAATTCCTGCGAAGAAAGCAGTGCCTGCCACAAGTCTCGTACCCTTTACATTAAAGAGTTTCAGAAGTCTGTAGCAATATACGGATACCAGAAAAGCGATTACAAGATTGAATTCCTGAATGACATCAAAAGCCAGTTCAACATTCTTGGTCGGACCATAAACCGTGCCCATGATGACTGCACTCAGGATATAAAACAGCGGAGGATGATAAAACTGACCGATGTAGAAATCCGGCAGACATCTGAACTGATAAAGATACTGGATATATCCGAGATTTCCCGTGGTTATGGTATTCCAGTCAGATACATCCCACAGATCGTGTCCCGAGAAATCAAACTGCACAAGAATGCCGTAGCAGATCTTAAGCAGCAGACTGATCCTCAGAATCGCAGGACATATAGCCTCACTGTTTTTCTCTAGCTTTTCGAACATCAGCCGAGAAGTATAGATCTTACCTTATCTTCCATCTGCTCCTTGTCGATCACATCCGTATGAAGAATAGGCTTTTTCGAAAGGTCCTTGATGGCCTCAGGTATCTCCAGTCCGCTCTCGTCAGAGAGCTCCTTGATAACTTCCTCTACAGACTTACCGTCAGAGAAACCCTCTCCTCTGATAGCATCCATAACAGCCGCGGAGAACTTGAACGGAGATGCCGTGGAAGCGAATACTGTCTTCGTCTCATCACCGGATCTTGTGTGATAGCGGTTGTAGATATTGAAGCCGACAGCCGTATGTGTATCAACAACATTATCCGTTCTGTCGTAAACATCGAGGATAGTCTTTGTAACGCCCGTATCATCGGCAAATCCGCCTACGAAGAGCATCTGCATCTTCTTAAGAGTCTTCTCGTCTACCTTATAAACGCCTTCACCGTTAAGCTCGCTCATCCAAGCCTTAACCTGCTCGCTGTTACCGTCTGTGATCTCGAACAGGAGTCTCTCGAGGTTAGATGAGATGAGGATATCCATGGAAGGAGAAGTTGTCTTAAAGAACTCTCTGTTCCTGTCATACTTACCGGAAGAAAAGAAATCGCACAGAACCTTGTTCTTGTTGGAAGCGCAGATAAGCTTTCTTACCGGGATACCCATCTGCTTAGCAAACCATGCAGCGAGGATGTTACCGAAGTAACCTGTAGGAACTACGATGTTGATAGCCTCACCCTTCTCGATCTTCTCTGTTCTAAGAAGCTCGATGTAAGCGTAAACATAGTAAGCGATCTGAGGAGCAAGACGGCCCCAGTTAATTGAGTTGGCAGAAGAAAGCTTGATGCCGCCTGCGAGAAGCTCATCATTAAACGCCTTATCTGCAAAGATGTTCTTAACACCAGTCTGAGCATCATCAAAGCAGCCGTTAACTGCGATTACGTGTGTATTGTCACCTGTTGTCGTAACCATCTGAAGCTTCTGTGCCTCGGATACACCGCCTGTGGGATAGAAGACGATGATCTCTGTTCCCGGAAGATCCTTGAAGCCCTCGAGTGCAGCCTTACCCGTGTCACCGGAAGTAGCCGTGAGGATGCAGATCTTCTTGTTCTCACCTGTCTTGCGCATGGAAGCTGTCATGAGATGCGGCAGCATCTGGAGTGCCACGTCCTTGAAAGCGCACGTAGGGCCGTGCCACAGCTCAAGGATATACTCTCTGTCGTTGTAGGAGTTAAGCTGTACGAGCGGAACAGGGTTCTCTCCCCACTTCTCCTCGCTGTAAGCCTCTCTTGTGTAACCGAGGAGCTCGTCCTCAGAGAAGTCATCAAGATACTTGGAAAGGACGCGTGCGGAGATCTCGCAGAACTGCATATTCTTCATCTGCTCGATGTCGTCTTCCGTAAGGACCGGGATAGACTCGGGCACGAAAAGACCGCCGTCAGGTGCGATTCCTTTGATGATAGCCTCCTGGGCCGTAAACTTACCTTCAAAACCTCTTGTGCTTATATACTTCATTGTGTTACCTCACTCTCAATCGTATTAATCTGTTCAGCTGCCTGCGTCTCGGCCGGTGCCGCTGTAGTCTGTTCGGCTTCTGTCACCTGAGTGACATCGGGCGCCGCGGTACCTCCTTCGTAGTTAGCTGCGTAAGCTTCTATTATCGATGCCACCTCAGGATCACTCTTCTTCTCATCAAGCTGTGCAATCAGGAAGTCGAGTCTTGAAGAGGTGTCGTTCGCATTCTTAACCTTCGCCCAGGTGGGGATTATCACGAAGACTATCAGTGCACATACAGCTCCTGCGATAAGAAGTCCTGTTATGACCTTAACCGCAAGGCGCATGTTGTCGGCAGGAGTTCGTACGTTCTCGATATTTACATCATCTGCGAGCTCGTCACCGCCGGAGCTGGATCTCATCATTACATCGCGGCGCTCCTTATCGGAAGCCATCTTGAAATCGTTTCTTCCGGAGGATGCACGCATCAGGATAGGAGCCTGCATGCCTGCTCTTGCAGCAGGATCAGAGGCGCTGTCACCGACCATTGAGGAGATGTCCTTCTTGTGTCTTCTGACCTCGGGCACGGGAGCGGGCTCGTTCTCATCAGCTCTTATCATCTTGATGGCTTCCTGCGCAACTGTGAGATGCTGCTCGGAAGCAAGTGAATTGTTAACTGCATATTCAAGGGCATCAGCAGCTCTTTTAAAGCTCTTCTCCCTTGCAAGGCACAAACCGTAAACAAGAGCCGTATCACCCCAAGTAGGATACTTGGTGATCAACGGCTTCAAAATGATCTGTGCTACGTCCGTTCCGTCTTTCTGACAGTTAAGAAGGGCACGGTTAAACTGTTTTACAGCATATGTCTTATCTTCGGCACTCATATCATAGAGGATCATATCTTTCTCCTCCATGGGTCGAAGCATCAACGCCAGTTGTCTGTAATCGTGCATAATTCCTTCCTCACTTCGCCTATAAGATAAAGGGACCCGGTAACCAGCAACGGGATGCCGTCCTCCCTCGTCTTGCGACATGCTTCAGACACCGCTTCTGAGGCGTCTTCATAAGCCGCAGGCATAATCGAGTTATTATACACTACTCTTATTATTTTTAAAAGTTCGTCCGGGGCCATGGAACGCGCATTATTGACCCTTACGGTGTAGACTTCAGCGGGGTCCAGGCCCTCTTCACGGAAGGTCCTGATCATACCCTCCACATTCTTATCAGCCATAACGCCCATCACCACACGGAACTTAAGATCCTTAAACCTGCCCCCGCACATCTGCTTCAGGGTTCTGATAAGGCTCTGAGCGCACTGCACATTATGTCCTCCGTCAAGGATAACGGCAGGCTCCGCGCACAGAAGTTCTGCTCTGCCCTTCCATCTTGCCTTTTTGATGCCCTCGGCAAGGACTTCATACGGCAGCTTAAACACATTCTTGAGAACAGCTAAGGCGAGCGTGGCATTAAGCACCTGATGCTCACCCTGAAGCCTTGTCTCATAGACTTCTCCGAAAGCCGAAAACTGCATATGTCCGTCTTCCGTGAAACTCACGGTATCTGAAGAAGGCTTAACAAAGACGAGATCCGATACTTTCTTTTCATCTGCATGCTCGATAAGAGTTTTCCTTATCTTCTCTTTGGAATCCTCATCGATAAGCATATAAGAAGGATCCGAAGCGAATACAGGTGCGCCTGTCTTGAATATTCCGGCCTTCTCTGAGGTTATCTGCTCGATGGTCTCCCCGAGTCTGTCCTGATGATCAAAGCCGATCGAAGTGATTACTGCAGCAAGAGGATCGTCGAACACATTGGTCGAATCAAGTCTTCCTCCAAGCCCAGTCTCCAGGACCACAATGTCAGTATCATTTTCCTTAAACCAAAGATATCCCAAGGCCGTCATAAGCTCGAATTCGGTAGGATGCTCGAAGCCTCTTGAAGTCATGTTATCCGAAGCATCCTTGACCATCTGTGAAAGCCTTGCCAGATCGTCATCTTTTATCTCGCCTTCAGTTTCATCTCTGACCAGTCTGTCCAAACCTTCAGCACCGTCAATTATCCTGAGCCTTTCCGAAAAGCGCTCGAGGAACGGAGACGTATAAACACCCACTTTATATCCGGCCTGAGCCAGGCATGAACTTAAAAATGTAACGACCGATCCTTTACCGTTGGTGCCTGCCACATGAACTACCTTAAGATCCTTCTGAGGCTGCCCCAGAAGTCTGTCCAGCTCAATCATGCGCTCAAGTCCGAGATTAATCCCGAACTTAGCAGAATCCTTAATAAACTCCGGAACACTGTCAGTCATCTTCTATTATTTCCTCACTTTTACCGCGCTTATTTCTGGCCTTGAAAACTACCCACTTACTCATGATGTAGTTCATAAGAATCAGCACGCAATTGCTGACGATCTTTATAACATAAAGACATGTGCACTTAAAGCCAAAGATTGAAAACAGAACAGTTCTCTGCTCAAGTCCCATATGCGATTCAACCCAGTAGACCATGAACGAAAACAATGATACTTCAATCAGAAAAAACGACAGAAGCCTCGCAGCCGCGAAGCCGAGGAGTTCAAGGAAATAATTGCCGTGTGATCTGAAAACGAACAGACGGTTGGTGTAATGAGCCGTAACTATGGTGACTACCCATGACACCAGCTGCTTGATCAGAAGGCTCGCATCATAAGCGTGCCCGAAAAAGCTGATATCAATGGACTCCGTGATGATAAGGTCCATGATTACAAAAGAGACGAAATTGGCAAGAGCAGTAAATACACCCGCGAACGGATACATTATCAGCTGGCGCAGATTCTCCTGCTTAGGCGTGATTTCATCACTGCCGAAAACTAATTCCTTTACTGTCATCATCAGACTCGCTTCGGCCTCGGATTCGTTCTGTTATTGACGACCTTTCTGATCGCATATGTCATTATGACGATAAATATCGACTGGAGAACACTTAACATGAGGAACAGATAGAACATATTCCTGTATACGCGTTCAGCCGTCTGCTCTACGCTCTTGTACAAATAAAAAGTTCCGGTATCTGGATCATAGTAATAGAAACTGTCATCTCCCATGTCGTTACGCATATAGCAGATAAAGTTGCCGTCACGGTTGACATATCCCTGCATCTGCACGCCGCCAATCTCCGCGGTGCCCTCGCTGAAGCCTCTGGGCAGAGTTACACCATCAGGCAGCTCGATAGCCGTCAGAACGCTTCCCACAGTGACGACAGTGCTCTCCGGGGTATAAGCCTCCGCGATACCCGAGACGGGATTGTAGAAATACAAAGCGGGATTATCAGTACCGTTATAAACATAAACAAGCACACTCACTACTCCGTCCTTGGCAAACACCGGAACAGAATAACCGTTGATGGTCCTGGTAGTCTGCGTGAAACCTTCCGGTATGGAAAGATTCGCAGGGAAAGTCATGAATGTATAAGTTACTCCGAATGTATCGACGAAGCCTGAACCTTCAGGAATATAGTTCTCCTGGCGGTTAACAAAAATGCGGTAATCTTTCCATCTGATTCCATCCTGAGCGAGGACGTGGATGGAGACTATGTTCTCACCGGATGACAGCTCATCCGCGCCGTCGATGGAGACAGTTGCCTGAAGATTATTAGGAACGGCATTGACAACAATACTCGTAACATCACGGCTGACTGTGGCCGAATACTCGAACACCTGAGGATCAAAAGCAGGTGTCATCGTTATACCCTCGATAGACAGCGATGCAAGAGTGGCATCGGTGGATACTCCATGAGCGATATTTATCGTAAGAGCGCCTGAAGAATACGAGGACAGAACGGATCCGTCCGCCTTCTTGAAGGTTCCCGTAGACGCAATGTTTACAGTCGTATCACCATCAGCATCAACAGTCGCCCTCAAAGATACCTGGAACAGAGTTGTCTCTACAGCCGCACTGAAAGGAGCAATCGTGTTACCCGTCTCCTCATCAATGACCTCGATAAAGGATGAAGACACCGTGATTGAACCCGGCTCTTCAGAATCTATCGTGAAATTGTATCCGGACAGAACATCTGCCGGAGTTACGGAAACGAAATCAAACTGCGTATCATCATAAGTAATCAGAACAGGTCCGAAGGTAGTGATGGAATCAAATTCATCACATGTGACATTTATGGTAATAGTGTCACCGGGATTGACCGTCTGAGTCTGAGAAGAGAGCGAAAGGACTACAGTACCATCAGCACTAACTATACCGAAAGCATATGGAAGCACTGCCAGAGCTGCAAACAACGCAGTCATGACTCTTATCAGTATGCTTCTGTGCCCCCTTCTGCTCACCTATCTTCACCTCACGGCATCTGCCCGTATGTATCAGGGATACTCGTATAAACAGGAATCTGGAATTCGAACGCCTGGTCGAGCATACCGCTTGAAGCATAGCTTCTGAAATATCTTTGACCTTCCGTGTATGCCATGGAGATATTCTGGGCATACTGGTGATTATATAGACCGTCGTTATTACTTATAACATCAAACTTCTGGAAATAGAGAGTATCCTGATCTATTCCGATATAGCTCTGGGCAATCCAGAGAGCGCCTCCGGTTATCGCATCCTGAGGATTATCCCACGGCAGAAGCAGTGCAGCTTCAGCTTCATCGATGGTCTCAAGTTCGGGATTAGATCCCCACATCGCATATCTGGCGCCATTGATGAGGGCACCGTTCTCGATGGTCGGATCCGGAACGGAACCTATGTTGTAGAAGTTATAGTATCCTTCATATCCCGGCAGCGTTCCGGAACAAAGCAGAGACTGACCGTTATAACCCATCTCCTGTATGATTCTGCTGGAGAGCAGATAAGGAGATACGCCTGCAGTCTGACCTGCATTGTATATCATCTGTGCATAATCAGGATCCGTTGTATCCATAAAGCTTCCGGATACCATAGTCCTTACGCCGTCAACAGACTGTACAGCCTCATTAAAGGACAAAGTCTCGAATGAGAATATGTGAACCTGATCAAGATAATTTCTTGGATCCAGGAAGTAACGAACCGTCTCATTGGTAGCTGCATGCCAGCCGCCTCCGTCATACTCGGGGCTGGAAGAATCGGCCCATGAAGGATTCGAGTAGATATTGGCAAGGCTTCTGGATCCGCTGTCCTCATAATCAAGAACCGTATAGAAATCCAGGCCGGTGTTATAAGGCGTGAATATGTAATTGGGATGCACGGAATGAAGCAGCCATAATCCGCTTCCGTAGCTTGCCGGGAACAAAGACAGCGTGTCCTCGCAGAAGGTTCCCGCGTCATCACCGATAAGAACATGTATGCGGTAGTTATTCGTGATGCCGTCAAACGAATGAACTGACAGCGTGATCGTATTCTCGCCCTGATCCAATGAGAATGATCCTCCTAAGGGTATCTGTTCAGTTCTCAGAGGAGTCTCAAGTGTGGCAGTCAAAGTGGCGAAGTTTCCTTCACGTGCAGAAGCATTGAGAGTAACATCAGCTATCTGGTCGGGAGACATATATCCGTAGTCCATAAGTCTGCCCTCATATGAAGGAACATATCCGACATCAAGTCCTGTTCCGGTGTATGTGAGATCCAGATTTTCAAGGACACCGTTAAGAGGAATGAAGGTTAAGTCTTCGTAATCCACTGTCATGATGTTATTGTTCATGTCCTGTACATCGATCTCACGGTTGTAATTAGACGCATCCGTGATATCTATCACAGAGACATTGGGATCACTTGAATCATCATTGATAACAGCGACATAGCTGCCGTCATAATAAGCCGCTTCCCTGCTCTGTATCATGGTATAGCTTACAGCTCCCGTATGATCCTCATTAAGAGCTCCTCGTTCAACTTTTACATAGAATGTGTTCGTAACTCCGGGAAGACCTGTGTCTTCGGAGATCGTCATAACATCCTGTCTCGCGGCTCTTAAGATCTCACAGTCAGTTCCGGGAATATCGTTATAACCTACGAGCGTACCGTAAGCGTCGAAGATCGAAACCTTGATGTCTCCTGAAAGATTGACAAAGTTGATATATGCATTGCTGTCACCGGCATTCAGAACGTACCATGAAGCCTGATGGCTCTCACCGATAGATCCCGGCTGAACGTTATTATTTACGAGCGTCATCGTATCCGGAACGAAGATCTGTCCTCCGGTAAGAACTGTACCTCTTCCGTCAGAAGATCTCAGAAGGATCAGAACCTCATGAGAACCTGCAGATACACCATTACTGTTCCAGGACATAACGAAGTTCTTAACTCCGTCACCGGCATCACTGATCACGATATTTCCCTGATAGCAGATACCATCGACAAAGAAATCAGTCCTGATTCCGTCTCCTGTAGTAACGAAACTTCCCTGAACCTTTCTGATACCGAGAGTTACGCCGCCTTCACCTTCCAAAGAAGAAGTGAGTTCACAGTTCGTAAAGCTGTCACCCGGTGTATCAGGGATAGATGATGATGCTTTAAGAGATCTGTCCTCGGATGCAAGCATCTCATTAATGACATACATTCTTGAGCTTCCTGTAAGCATGGCAAGAGATTCATTAACCTGATCGGGATCAGCTGATCCATTGATGATCGTGGACAAGTCATTTGCAAATGCCGCATCATCCCTGCCTCTGATCAGATAGTCAGAACTTGTGAAAGCATTGATCGCATAATCACCGGCTGTATAAAAGCCTGAGCCGACGCGGTAAAGAGCTACTCTGTTAAGATCCGTATTACCGATCAGTTCAGATGTACGGACGACAACATTCTCCTCTTCGGAAGACGGATCTTTATACGGAACATTCATACCGGAAAGAGATATTCCTCCGATGATGATGGCTATCAGCGATACGGCAAAAACTGCCGCAGCTGCCATAAGATATTCCTTTGTCCTCTTTACAGGTGCTGCCACTTTCTTCCTCGTCAGTTATTAAGTTCATCCAGGGTCAGACCGAACGGAGGAATGAATTCATCCATAAAGATCCTGACCTCAGGTAAATCTATCTTATCAATAGTTTCCTTTAATGTCGCCATAGCCGAATCAAATTCAGTATTACCCGCAAGTTTCTCCCTTATGCACTTGATATATGCACTTATCTTATCTGCGGCTTTGACGATCCTCTTATACAGATACCCCTCGTCTCCCTCGTACACGGGTGAAAGCAAAGACATATAGTAGTCCTGCATATAGTCAGGAAGCTGTGATACAAGGCTTTCTGCAGCTTCATGCTCCACTTCCCTGTATGCACTCTTTATCGTGCTGTTCCTGTATTTGATAGGAGTCGGCATGTCACCTGTGATGATCTCGGTGCAGTCGTGATAAAGACCGAGAGCCTGAATCTTATACGGGTCAACCTTTACAGTAGTCTTCCCCTCTTCAACCAGGCGATTATGTATAATCGCAAGCGACTCAGCCACAATAGCTACGTCGAAGCTGTGTTCCTTGATATTCTCATAGCGGCTGTTCCTCATAAGGGCCCAGCGGTTGATATACTGCATTCTGTCTAACAAAGCAAAAAAAGCGTAATTCTTATCCATAATCGATCCCTCTCTTATACTCTGTACAGTTCATCGAAGCAGGCATTCGCATATGTATCGGTCATACCTGCGATATAATCGACTACCTTCCTTACGGGCAGGCAGTCAGGCTCCGGGTGCTTGATATAGAACTTGGCAAAACTCCTGACGGCTTCATTCGGTGAAGCGGCAGCCTTCTCGATGTCTTCTACAGCTTCCATAAACGCATGGAAGATAGCCTCGATCTGAAGCTTTACCATGTCCTCATATGTCTTGATCTTCGGAGCGAGATAGATACCGTTCAGATTGGACTTAAGGTATTCGTTCAGCGCTTCGAAATTCTCTTTACTCATGCTGATCTCGTCCTTATCAAGACTGCTGTGGACGATATCACCTACAAGGATGTTGATGATCTCAGCATTGGTGGTACCGAGCCTCTTGGCAACCTCAGAGCTGACGTGGTCATTACCTCCTATGATACCGGCTCTTCTGGCATCCTCGATATCTCTTCCTACATAAGCGATCTTATCTGCAAATCTGACTACGCAGCCCTCGAGCGTGGCAGGTCTCGTCCTGTCCTTCTCGGGCTTGGATGATACTTCCGCTTCAGTCTTGTCACGGTAAGGCGTAAGGCTGTACTCGTCATATGTCTCGCCGCAATGCGAAACGATGCCGTCTCTTACCTCGAAGGTGAGGTTAAGTCCGTACTCATTAGGTCTGTGCTCCTCAAGAACATCCAGTACTCTTAGGCTGTGCACTTCATGCTCAAAGTACAAACTCGGATCAACTGACTTAATGCACTGATTGAGAACCCTCTCACCGGTATGGCCATACGGAGAATGTCCGATATCATGACCTAAAGCGATAGCCTGGATCAGATCGATATTCAGGTTAAGCGCACGACCGATGATAGTGGAGATATAGTTAACGTAGATTACATGCTCAATCCTCGAACAGATATGATCATTCACGGGATTAAAGAATACCTGTGTCTTATGACGAAGGCGTCTGAATGACTGCGAGAATATGATCCTTCCGAGGTCCCTCTCATAAGGGCTTCTGATGGTGCAGGGTTCCTCCGGCGTTCTTCTTCCTCTGGAGTTCTCAGTCCTCATGGCAAAAGGAGACAACATCTTCTCCCTCTCCTGACGGATGAGCTCGATTTCCTTGAGATCCTTGTAGTTATTGATCAGATGAGGTTCTACCGGTACACTGCCGAGGGCATCTCCGAATATATCGAACAGACTGTCCATATTATTCCCTCCTCATAAGTCCCGCTGAATTCGCGAGCATATTCTTTTTCATTCCGTCGAAATCTACTGAAACGAGTGCATCTCCTGCCACAGGCTCCACCTTAAGGATAACACCGTCACCGAATCTTCTGTGCGTGACCTTCATTCCGGGCGTAAACTCGGATGCAGTAAGACCGCCCTTCTTCTCCGGCTTCTTCTCGAATGAAGACTTAAGCGCAGTGGAGATTTCTCTTCTGGCCTGCTCTCTGGCAGGTGATGAAACAGCTGTCTTGGAAGCCGTCTCATTACGGGTCTCCCTGGCGCCTCCGATCTTATACAAATGCTCGGGATTAATCTCTTTCAGAAATCTTGAAGGAGGCAGACACTGTGTCTGACCGAACAGCATTCTCTGACGTGTCAGAACAATAAACAGATCCCTCTTAGCTCTGGTGATGGCAACATACATGAGTCTTCTTTCTTCCTCAAGAGCGGATGAATCTGCGATCGACTTATAACCCGGGAAGATACCGTCTTCCACGCCGATCATGAACACAGCCTCGAACTCAAGTCCCTTGGCGCTGTGAACCGTCATGAGCTTTACGAAGTCATCACCTTCATCATATTCATCACCGGAAGAATAGAGCGCTGCATTCTCAAGATAGATGGACAGAAGTCCGCCCAAGGTATCAGCCGTCTTCACTTCATCTCCAAGATAGATATCATCGGGATCTTCCTCCACGCTCTTCTGCTCTGTCTCAGACGAAGTGCGGTGATTCTTCTCGAATTCAGCGGCTTCAGACAAAAGTTCCTTCAGGTTCTCGACTCTGTCGGTTATCTCGCCCTTCTTCTCACGCTGATCGATGATCTCCTGAATGATGCCTGATTCATTCTCCACATAATCGATGTAATCCTTGAATGACATCTCGGACTCAAGTGAATTACGCAGTCTGTTGATAAGAGCCGAAAACTCCAGAAGCTTTCCGACTGACCTCGAAAGATCCGGATAACTCTCACAGCTGCTGCATACTTCGAACATGGAAACTCCGTTATCCTGAGCGAGCTGCCTTATCCTGTCTATGGTGGTATCACCGATTCCTCTTTTAGGAACATTGATGATCCTCTCCAGCGCCAGGTCATCCAGGCCGTCATTAATAAGACGCAGATAAGCGATAACGTCCTTGATCTCTTTACGGTCGTAGAATCGCATACCGCCGTAAACCTTAAACGGGATCTGCTTCTCTCTTAACGCAGACTCGATCGAACGGCTTAATGCATTGACTCTGTATAGAACAGCGCAGTCCTTGTAGCTTAATCTTCCCTTGTCTACCATCCTCTTGATGGTATCGGCTGTCCATCTGGCCTCGAGGTTACCGTTATCGGCATTCATGACGATGATCTTGTTACCTTCTTCACCCTCAGTCCTTAAGGCCTTGCTCTTTCTGTTCTTGTTATTGGCAATTACTTCATTCGCAGCCTCGAGGATGGTCCTAGTAGAACGGTAATTCTGCTCGAGTTTAATTACCCTGGCACCCGGGAAATCCTTCTCAAAGTTAAGGATCATGCGCACATCGGCGCCTCTGAACGCATAGATGGACTGGTCGTCATCACCTACTACGCAGACATTACCATGAGTCTTTCCCAGAAGCATTACCGCTTCATACTGCGGCTTATTCGTATCCTGATACTCATCGACCATTATGTAGCGGAACTTATTCCTGTAGAACTCTGCGATCTGCTCATTCTCTCTTAAGAGCTTTACGAAGTTAATGAGAATATCATCGAAGTCCATGGCATTGGTCTCCATAAGCCTTCTGTCATAAGCCTTATAGACCTCAGATGCGAGTTTTCTGAATGAATCACTTCCGGCCAGAGCCTCATACTCTCCGTGACCGATCATGTGATTCTTGGAATTCGTGATCTCATACAGGAACATCCTGGGCTTATAAGTCTTCTCGGAGATCTCCAAAGTCTCCATGACCTGCTTGACGATCTTAAGCTGATCATCTGTATCCAAGATGGTGAAATTCTTACCGTAGCCGATGTCTTCGGCATGACGTCTTAAAATTCTTGCAAAGATGCTGTGGAATGTTCCGCACCAGATATACTGCGAGCGGTCTCCGACAAGAGATGTGATTCTCTCCTTCATCTCATTGGCAGCTTTATTCGTAAAAGTGATCGCAAGTATGGAACCGGGAGCTACGTTATGACGCTCCATCATATAAGCGATCCTGTATGTGATTACTCTGGTCTTACCTGAGCCCGCGCCTGCAAGTATAAGCAGAGGTCCGTCAAGATGCGTAACTGCATCCTTCTGCTCCTGATTAAGATCCTCAAGCAGTGAATCGGCACTCTTCACAGGCTGTTCCTGCGCAAGTTCCTCTTCATACAGCGAGTTAAGTTCATCCAACAGGTCGAGCCCGTCGTCGTTATAAAAATCTGTCACAATTCACTCCAATAATTCCGGTCAAAAATCCAAGAATGATTATACCATTAAAAGGCGTGTTCATTCGCGCATATATTATAATAATACGCCGCCGGGGTTAAGGAGCAGTCCCATTAACGGGACACAGCGTCTTTTGAGCCCTCTTCTTCGATCTTTCTTAAGATACCGGCAAGTATGGCTCCGGAGATGTTATGCCACACGGAGAAGATAGCACCGGGCACCGTGGCAAGGGTCAGATCCGGAAAAGCAGTCCCCGCCAGAGAAGTCGCAAGGCCGGAGTTCTGCATGCCGATCTCGACCGAGAGTGCCTTTTTCTTCGCCAGGGGCAGTTTAAGCACAAGGCCCAGCAGAAAACCTGCCGCGTAACCCAAGGCATTATGAAGCACCACCACAACGAAAACGACAGCGCCCGTCTGCATTATTTTCTCCGAATTATGCGAGACAACTGAGGCTACAATGAGCGCGATGGCTGCCACTGAAATAACAGGCAAAACGTCCGCGGTACGCGCAGTATACTTGCCCAGGAAGCGGTTGATGACAAAACCGAGCACGATAGGCACGATGACCACTTTAACGATAGACAGGAACATAGACAGGACATCGACCTGCACCGTGGTCTTCAAGAAAACGTACGTTATCGCGGGAGTAAGCACGGGAGCCAGAAGCGTGTTGACTGCCGTCATGCCCACAGAAAGTGCCACATCGCCCTTACTTAAGTAAGTGATGACGTTGCTTGCGGTGCCGCCGGGGCAAGTGCCGACGAGGATAACGCCCGCCAGAAGACCTGCATCCAGACCGAAAAGCTTTCCCAGGCCGAATGCCAGCAGCGGCATGATCGTAAACTGCGCAAGGCAGCCGATCAAGATGTCTTTCGGGTGTTTAAAAACCACAGCGAAGTCAACAGGTTTAAGGGTCAGGCCCATACCGAACATAACGACCATCAGAAGATAATTGATCCATGAAGTCTGCACCCACAGGCAGGATCCCGGCACAAACAGTGCAAGCACCGAGACTGCCAGTATGATAAGGGCCATATACTTACCGATAAATTCGCCTAAAGCCTTCATTCCTCTTCATCGAGATAATCCTGATACTCTTCGCACAGGTTCCCGCTCCAGTCTTCCACATAAGACTTAAGAAGGGCCTCGTCATAAACATCTTCCGTTATGGCATAGTATCCCCGCTGATTTACAGGGCTCCATTCGGTCATGAAAAACAGAAGGATATTATCGTATGATTCAGGCACTTCCTCATCCTCATCTATCATGCATTCTTCAGGAACATCGATGATGGCTCCGTCCTTCGTAAGACAAAAATAAGCGCTTCCCCATCTTATGTCTTCCCTGAAGATAATCTTACTTCCGTATCCGGCGCCCAGGCGCTCTTTGATTAACGCATCAGCGTACGCTTCCGCATTGCTTATAACACGTTCTATAATCGGCTCGAGTTCCTCACGGGAATAAGGTCTGCTGCCTTCAACACATTCGGTATCGTTACGATACTCTATGTTGTATTTCACCATGTAATTACAGAACTCATCATTAACGCTTACGGGCATGAGTTCCTTCTGAAAATAATTCTCCCCTGAATTGGTGGTGATAGAGGTCCCCTCTTCCGTTATGATGATGCTCCTGATCTCATCAAACGGCAGTATCACGGACTTTAAGAACTTGATGTATCTTATACCTTTTTCACTTAGGGAAAACGCCATCTGTTAAACCTCTTCTTCTGGTGATCACTCACCTACGAGAAGATTATATAACAGAATTCTTCTTAACCGCAGGGATCGATGTAACCGGAACGAATATAACGACAGCTGCAATGCCCTGGATCATGTTGAAGAACAGGGACCCGGCGGCAGCCTGCCAGCCGTACATGAAAGGCAGAGCCTCGAATATGAAGTAACCCGCGATCATTATGATCTCGGCAATTATTCCGATAATAACTTTCTTGACTACCGTGACCTTCACCTTACGCAGGCTGACACCTGCGACATAACCCATGAGGCCCTTGATCAGGAAAGTGGGGATTATGTACTGTGCATAACCTGCGATAAGGTCAGACAGTGCCGAACCGATGGCCGCAGGAAATAATGCTATGGGACCGAGGATAAAAGAACTGATCAGGATAACCGGATCACCCAGATTTATATAGCCGATGGCAGTGGGAATTCTTATCTGTGTAGCAACAAAAACAAATGCTGCCATGAGTCCGCAAATGGCCACCTTTCTTAGTTTTGTAACATTGTTACTCATCTTTAACACCTCTTATTCATACTTAAGTGATAGGAATTATATGTCTCTCCTGTACCCCGGTCAATAAATAACCGGCGGAAAACGCCGCCGGCTATTATACGCATAATTGATAACCTATTATCACTCCGGATAATATCAGCCCTTTACGAGCTCTTCTGTCTCCTTCGCGATAGCGAGCTCCTCGTTTGTAGGGATAACGCAGACTGTTACCTTGGAGGAAGGCTTGCTGATGATAGCCTCCTTACCTCTCAAGCCTGCGTTCTTCTCTTCGTCGAACTCTACACCCAGGAACTCGAGATCCTTACACATAGCAGATCTCATAGTATCTGTATTCTCACCGATACCTGCTGTGAAGACGATTACGTCTACACCGCCCATAGCAGCTGCATAGGAACCGATGATCTTCTTACCCTGATATGCAAACATCTCAAGTGCGAGATGAGCTCTCTCATTTCCCTCACTCTCAGCCTTAGCAAGATCACGGAAGTCGGAGCTTACACCGGATACACCGAGCACACCGCTCTTCTTATTGAGAAGAGTATCGATCTCCTCAGGGGCAAGACCCTCTCTCTGCATAAGGAAAGGAACGATAGCAGGATCGATATCTCCTGTTCTTGTTCCCATGCAGATACCTGCAAGAGGAGTAAGACCCATGGATGTATCCTGGCACTTGCCGTCCTTGACAGCAGCAAATGAAGATCCGTTACCAAGGTGGCATGTGACGATCTTAAGATCCTCATAGGGCTTACCGAGGAACTCAGCAACTCTATGGCTTACATATCTGTGAGAAGTTCCATGGAAACCGTAACGACGGATATCATACTTCTCAGAGATCTCATAAGGGAGAGCATATGTGTAAGCCTTAGCGGGCATTGTCTGATGGAATGCTGTATCAAATACTGCAACCTGGGGAGTACCGGCAGGAAGAACAGACTCGCATGCCTCAATACCTGTAAGGTTTGCGGGATTGTGAAGAGGTCCTAAGGGGAAGCACTCCTTTATTACTCTCTTAACATCGTCATTTACAATAACAGACTCGCTGTAGTACTTACCGCCGTGGAGGACTCTGTGGCCTACAGCAGAGATCTCGGAAACATCAGAGATAACTCCTGTCTCAGGATCTGTAAGCTGTGAAAGAACGAGCTTTACGGCTACCTTGTGGTTAGGAAGCTCAACATCCTTCTCAAGCTCAACGCCCTTAGAACTCTTGTAGGAAAGCTTTCCGTCGATACCGATTCTGTCGGCATTACCCTTAGCAAGAACAGTACCTGTTTCCATGTCGAAAAGCTGGAACTTACAGGAAGAACTTCCGCAGTTGATAACTAAAATCTTCATATTTAAACTCCTTAATAGTAATCAGTTATTAGCCGTTAGCCTTAGCAGCCTGAGCCTGAACAGCAGTGATAGCTACTGTTCCTACGATATCGTCTGCATAGCAGCCTCTGGAGAGGTCGTTAACAGGCATTGCGAGGCCCTGCAGAACAGGACCGTAAGCGTTAGCCTTAGCAAGTCTCTGTACGAGCTTGTAGCCGATGTTACCTGCCTCGAGTGACGGGAATACGAGAGTGTTAGCATGGCCTGCAACCTTGCTGTCAGGAGCCTTGAGCTTACCTACTGTCTCGTCAAGAGCAGCATCAAGCTGGAGTTCACCGTCAACGATGAGCTCGGGCCAGTTCTCGTGTGCGATCTTAACTGCCTCGGAAACCTTGGTAACGTCATCGTGCTTAGCAGAACCCATTGTGGAGTAAGAAAGCATTGCGACCTTAGCCTGGTGTCCTGTGAACTGCTCGAAAGACTCAGCGGAGAGCTTAGCGATCTCAGCGAGCTTAGGAGAATCGAAGTCTGTGTTTACAGCGCAGTCAGCGAACACGAATGTGCCGTTATCACCCAAGTCGCAGTTAGGAACTTCCATGAGGAAGAAACCGGAAACAGAAGAAACGCCCTTCTTCATCTTGAGCAGCTGAAGAGCAGGGCGGATTGTATTACCTGTGGAGTGGCATGCACCGGAAACGGCACCGTCAGCGTCACCGCACTTGCACATGAGGCAAGCATAGAACATGTAGTCGGACTCCATAAGCTGCTGTGCCTTCTCGGCTGTAACGCCCTTCTTAGTAGCGCTCGCAATAGCAGCCTCAGTCTCCTCAGCGGAGAGGCCCTTCTTCTCTGCCTTAGCCTTAGCTGCAGCAACCATTGTATCAACGCCGCGAAGCTCGAGGAACTTGTCGAGGTACTTCTGCTTGTTGGGATCATTGAAAGGATCTACGATCGTAGCGCCGCTGATATCAAAACCAGCACCGTTCTTCTCAATCTCTTCGGGTGTTCCTATGATAATGAGGTTAGCAAGGTCCTCTTTAAGGATCTTCTCAGCTGCCTCGAATGTTCTCTTGTCCATTGACTCGGGAAGTACGATAGTCTGCTTGTCTGACTTTGCCTTAGCCTTGATATCATCAATAATTGCCATAGACGTAATCTCCTGTCTTTATTATTTACAATAAAGAAGTATACCCCCAAGGTTAAGTCACGGCAAGGCAAACGTCCAAATTCTCACGGGCATAAAAGACGAATCTTCCGTCCTCTTCCCTGTATATCATCGACAGCGCGGGACTGCTCGTGTAAGTCGCCACTCTGCTGCCCTCCAGGGTACAGGCGCGGTCATAAAGGTCGTCGTCCCCGAGTTCAAGTGCAATGTGCATGATATCGGGGTAGATATTGACGGCTTCGGCGCCCTCGGTAGTTCCGTAGGAATAGTAATACTGCTGCCTGATAACGCCTGAATTGATTATCTGCATCTTAAGCCAGTTATAGGCATCGTCAGGGAGCTCACCCACCTGCGCCAGGTGCCTCATGGTAACGACCGCCGATTCCACATCGACCGCCGCTGCTACATTATGCGAGTAGATATAGATGCCGTCGGCATAAGCGTACGCAAACAGCGGCACCGAAGACGACACCTGTGAACCCAGAACAAGCTCCAGGTTACGCTCATAGCTGCCCTCAGGAAGAAGGCCGTTGTTCTCCAGGTTTCTTATAAGCCTCAGGTCTATCGATGAGATCTCGATGCCCGTCACATCCGTGTACTCCGCGGGGGCATCCTCTCCTATCTGCTCGAGGGACGAGTAGGAGCCGTCACCGGGCTCATCAAGAGAATAGAAAGAACCCTGCTCATACACGGCTACACTTAAGCTTTCGGTCCTCATGCTGCCTTCCTCATCGAAAAGCACATCGACAAGCTCCTGTATCTTATCCCCGTCATTAACACTGCCGTACGAAATGTAGTAATCCAGGTAAGCCGTAAGGAAAGCGGAAACTCCGGCATTGCTCTCGGCCGCAAAGTCATAGTAATTCAGGATCTGCTCCTTAAGTCTCATGGCAGAAAGCCTGTCACCGCTTCGCACATACATATCAAGAAGCAGGGCCTGGTCCGCAAGCCTGTATTCACCACTCGACTCGGCGTCCTGATAAGAGAGCCTTCCCTCGATCATGTAAGACGAAGGTATAAACAGGCTGTCACCGTCCTGTCCGAGCATGAGGTTCTTCGTCCTCATCCAAAGATAGTTAGATACGATCCCGTGTGAAGACGCAGTCTGCCTGTGCTCATAGCCAACGGCAGGGGCCGTCTGTATATCAAACTTCACTGCACCGCCGTAGTACCTCTGGTACAGCAGATACCCGCCTCCGAGTATGAGTGCGGCAAGCGCGATAATCACTATTGTTATGATCTTCTTCCTCATAGAATTTGATTATACACAACTCTACATTAATCCGTTATAAGTTATAATAGACGAATGAGAGTTATCGGAATAATCGCTGAGTTTAATCCTTTTCACAAGGGACATGAATACCTGATACAGGAGGCCAAGCGTCTCGTGGGGGATCCGCGTGCCGTCACCTTAACGGTCATGAGCGGACCTTTTACACAGAGGGGTACGCTTGCGCTGTCGCCGAAGCACGTAAGAGCGAAAGAAGCTCTCGTGAGCGGCGTTGACGTTGCACTTGAGCTGCCTTTCACCTTTGCCTGCGCGCCTTCCGAGAGATTTGCGACAGGCGCCGTGGAGCTTCTGTACAGGACAGGAGTCGTTACTGATCTCGCATTCGGCGTGGACTGCAAGGACCCTTCCCTTCTGAAGGAACTTGCGGGGCTCGAGCCTGACGAGAATGTACTCAAGGAAGCCTTAAGCCAAGGCAAGTCATACCCCGCCGCCAGAGCTGAGGCACTCATTGCGGCGTACGAAGGCGATGCCGACAAGGAGCTCATATCCGACACCTTAAGGCAACCGAACTCCATCCTGGCGCTCGACTATATAAGAGCCGTAAACAGCATGAACACAGGCTTTAAGATACACATGATCCCGAGGCAGGAAGGCCCTTCGGCAACTTCTGCGCGCGAGCTGATATACAAAGCTGACACAGGAAGCACTGCATCAATTGCTGACGCTCTTAACGGCATCCTTCCTGACAAGGCTCTGTCGGTAATGCTGTCTTCCATTTCGTGCAGGGAGTTTACGATACCCGACCTTGACGCCTACATGACCGACGCATCTCTTCTGGTAAGAAGAACGAACGACATGAAGCCTTACGCCTACATGACGGACGGACTCGACGGATTTATCAGAAACAACATAGATAAAGACCTTCAGACCAAGCATTTCACGATGCCGAGGATACGACGCGCCATCGCTTCACTCATGACAGGTCAGAAGGCTTCCTACGTGGAGCAGGAAAAGCATGTCCAGTATATACGTGTGCTGGGATTTAATAACGAAGGCAAATACTGCCTTAAGATCATGGGCAAGTGCGCGAGGCTCCCTATCATAAGCAACGCCTCCGACGCACTCGAGCTGTACTCGGAAAAGCCCAGGCTGAAGGCACAGTTTGAACTCGACCTTCTGGCCAACGACATCTACGCCCGCTACTCATCGATGGAGCAGGGCTACGAGTGGAAGGTCCCCCCGATCAAGGTAAAGTAAATCTGAAAAAACTACTCAAGAACGCGAAAAAACTGCCCTGAAAACTCAGGGCAGTTCTATTTAACAATGTTACAAAAGGCTGAATTACTTGTTTGCAGCCTTAGCTACTCTGGACTTAGCTCTCGCAGCAGCCTGCTTGCTGATGTGTCCCTTAGCAGCAGCCTGATCAAGAGACTTCTGTGTCTTCTGTACATACTCTGCATCAACAGAACCTGCAGCAACAGCAGCCTTGGAGTTCTTGATAACAGTTCTGATAGCTGTCTTCTTTGTCTTGTTAGCAACTGTCTTCTTCTTTGTAACTTCAACGCGCTTGATCGCAGACTTGATGTTAGGCATATTAATTATTTCCTCCGTAAAAAATGGATGTTCCTTAAATCACCGCAAGATTTTAACATGAAGTGTTTTAAGGCGCAATAGCTTATTTTTGTGCATTTTCTGCCCCGAAAGCCGATTTAGTGGCCTCGTATATGGCAATTCCGACGGCTGTAGGCAGATTCAGGCTGTCGATATTATGTGTGTGCTCTATCCTTACGGGCTGCCCTTTGTGCTGGAAGGAAGCCGGAAGACCCGTGGCCTCGTTGCCGAATATCAGCGCAAAGGGGCCTTCTATCTTCGTCTCCTGCAGCAAAGTGCTGCCGTCAAGCATAAACGGGTACAGCTTGTTCTCGGGGAAACGCTCCTCGTACCCGGTGAAATCATCAAAAAGCTCCATTTTCACACGTGCTCTCGCCCCCATGGAAGCCCTTACGGTCCTGGGGTCAAAAGTATCTACCGCAGGAGTAATGACCGCGATGTCCATGATGCCGAAGCCTGCGCAGGTTCTGATGATGGTGCCCATGTTACCCGCGTCAGACGGGTTCACGAGAACTACATGCGAGCCGGAAGTGATCTTCTCGGCCTGCTTTCTAATCACGCCGATGACGAAGCAGTTGCCCTTCTTGGACAGGATATTAAAAGGTTTCTCGGAAGTCTCCACAGGAATGCCGTGCCTGCCGCAGATCTCGTTTATCTTCGTGATCGTATCGGCTGAGTCAAACTTCGGGTGGAGAATGACCCCCTCGATCACCTCGGGGCACACATTCAGGTACTCCATGGTTACTGTGGCGCCGAGAGAATATGTGATATCACTTTCTTTCTTGTAACTTGCAACTTTCATATGTTGTTTTCTATCACTTAACGCGGCCGCGAGTCAAGGAACATTTAATACATTTTTAACGAACTAATAATTTCTATATAAGGGGAGAGTTCTATAATCTACATTATGAAGAAGAATGAGATACTGCTTTATTCCAAACCTGATGCAGATGCGAGGGATGCCCTTATTGAGGTCCTCGGAGATTCGTATACTCTCATTAATGTCTTCTCTTATACCGATGCTGTGCAGATTCTCTCGAGCGACTCCGGGATCGAAGTAATAATGATCGACTACCCTACAGAGACACCAGATGCACAAAAGCTGATCGACTTTGTAGATAAATATAATCACTCCGTCTTTAACACTCCTATCCTCATACTGACTTCACAGGAGAAGAAATTTGAGGACTCGGAGTTTCTCGGCGGTCCTGTGGCAGACGTAATGGTAAGACCGTTCGTACCCGCCATCGTCAGCAACAGACTTAAAGTAATCCAGAAGCAGTTCGACTCCATGTCTTTCGACGGATTCGCCAAGATGCTTAAGGCCCTTCCATCCAACATTTACCTTAAGGACAACAAAGGCCGCTATGTATTCTGTTCGCAGATATGGAACCATCTCGACACAGGCGGTGATCCGGACTGGACCATCAGAGGCAAGACGGACATGGATATCCGTAAGGACAAGCATAATGCTGAACTTGCTATGAAGTCCGATCAGAAGATGCTCGAGTCGGGTCAGGGCACTTCCTACATAATCAAGGAAACAGGACCTGACGGCAATGATCAGTATCTCCAGCTGATTAAGGAGCCTCTATGTCACGAAGACGGCCACGTTATGGGTATCATCGCACTCATAAACGATGTCACTGAGCAGGAGACTCTGCGTCAGGAGCTCACCAGGATATCGATCACAGACACTCTCACCGGTGTGTATAACAGGACAAAATTCGACAACTTCATCATGAATGATCTTGCGGACATGAAGTTTCCCGTCACCGTCTTCTCGGCTGACTGCGATCATCTGAAATACGTAAACGACACATTCGGTCATTCTGCCGGAGACGAATACATCAAGCTGTGCTGCAAGTGTTTTAAAGACAGTCTGCCCGAAGGCTCAAAGCTCTTCCGTATGGGCGGAGACGAGTTCACGGCTCTGGTGCCGGATATGCCAGCATCAAAGGCAACCGAAGTTCTTCAGGCCCTTGAGAAGAGATTATCCGAAAACGAAGTTAAGGGTGTCACTCTCAGAATGTCTGTAGGAAGTTACACCATGGGCAGCAACCACGATGATTTCAACGCATGCATCAAGGAATCCGATGCATCCATGTACGAGGTCAAGAAGAAGCACCACGAGTCTTCTTAACACTTTGATTTCTTTTCGCCTTTAATATTGTATAAAAAACGCCGTATTGTTAATATGGTATATATTTTGTTGGAGGTATATATACAAATGGAGAATGAGAACATTAACAATCAGGGACCCGTTATCGATAACAATCCTTCTGCACCTGCAGGCAATGCTAAGCTCTACGCTATCCTGAGCTACATCTGCCCCTTGTGGCTCATCGGACTTCTTGCTGAGCCTGAGAAGAACGATCCCTTCGTAAAGAACCATGTTAACAACGGTATCGTACTTTCTATCTGCGGCGTAGCTTGCGGCATCATCCCCGTACTCGGATGGATCGCTTCTATCGCAGTTCTCGTATTCGCTATCATGGGTCTTGTTGCTGCATGCCAGAGCCAGACATTCACAATCCCCCTCATCGGCGACAAGTTCATCATCGTTAAGTAATTAACAAAACTAAACGAACAACAAAGCGGGCAGGACATCCTGTCCGCTTTTTGTTTGCCATAATGTATAATCTTCCTTATGAAGATAAAGACAAAGACAATCAGTTACGAAGAAGCCGCTGCTCTTCCGAGTGCGGAGCATCAGAAACCTCATAAGCCTTCCGGACTTCTGGCAGGCATCGCGAGGCTTGCTCTCGGAGGCGAGCTCAAGCAGACGGATTTCACTTACGAGAAGATCGATATGGAAAAGGCCGGAAACGGCCCCTGGCTCGTACTGATGAACCACAGCAGTTTCACCGACCTCGCGGTAGCCTTCAAGGTTCTTAAAGGACACCCTTTCAGCATTGTGTGCACATCGGATGCGCTCGTCGGCAAGGAGTGGCTCATGAGGACTCTCGGCTGCATCCCCACGAGAAAGTTCGTATCTGACATGACTCTCATCGCGGACATGGATCATGTGCTCCACAAGAACAACGCGAGCGTGCTCATGTACCCGGAAGCAGGCTATTCACTTGACGGCACCACCACCAGGATTCCCAAAAGGATCGGCATACTCGTTAAGAGGCTCAAGGTACCCGTAGTCATGATCACGGCCTACGGAGCCTTCACCCGTGACCCTCTTTACAACAATCTTCAGAAAAGAAACGTAAAAGTATCCGCGACTATGAAGTGCCTCCTGAGCGAGGAAGAAGTCGAGTCGCTGAAGATCCGTCAGTTAGACGAGATCATAGAAGACGCTTTCACTCTCGACTACTTCAAGTGGCAAGAAGAAAACGAAGTGCGCGTGACGGAAGCTTTCCGTGCGGACGGACTTCACAGGATCCTATACAAGTGTCCCCACTGCATGGCCGAAGGCAGCACCGAGGGCAAGGGCACCAAGTGGATCTGCCACGAGTGCGGCACCGAGTACGAGATGGATGAGCTTGGCAGGCTCAAGGCTGTTAACGCCGAGACCAAGTTCACGCACATCCCCGACTGGTTTGCATGGGAAAGAGAGCAGACAAGGCAGCAGATCATTGACGGCACTTACCTGCTCGACACAGACTGCGACATTGCTATCCTTAAGGACACCAAGGCGTTGTACATGGTGGGCAAAGGAAGGCTGCGCCATGACAGCAACGGCTTTGTGCTGGACGGGTGCGAAGGCAAGCTTCATTACGAGCAGTCACCTTCCGCAAGCTACAGCGTAAACTCGGATTACTACTGGTATGAGATCGGCGACATCGTTTCCATAGGCACCAACGACTGCCTGTACTTCTGCTTTCCTAAGAAGGCCAACATCGTAGCCAAGACAAGGCTCGCCGCAGAAGAGATGTACATCCTCGCCAAAAACGATAAGAAAGAAGCCAATCAAGAAAAGTGAGTATCATTTCCGTTCTTTATTATCTTCTTATAAGACCCCTTGAGCTCATTTATGAGTTCATCTTCTCGGTAAGCTATAAGCTAACCGGAAGTTCCGTTCTATCGATAGTATTCTTAAGCATTACCGTCGGCATGCTCTGCCTTCCCTTGTACACAAGAGCGGATGCCCTTCAGGCTGAATCCAACGAGGTTGAGAACAAGCTTAAGACTTGGAAGACCAAGATCAAGAAATCATTTAGGGGCGACGAGCAGGTAATGATGCTTCAGGCATATTACCGCGAGAATCATTACCATCCCCTTATGATGCTCAGATCCTCGATCTCACTTCTTCTGCAGATACCGTTCTTCATCACGGCATATCGGATGCTCTCCTCTTCTGTCGCACTCTCCGGCGCAACATTCGGTCCCATAGGTGATCTCGGGGCCCCTGATGGTCTGATTAAGATCGGATCGTTTGCGATAAATCTTTTGCCTATACTCATGACAGCAATCAACATCCTATCGGGAACAATATACACCAAGGGTATGGGAATAAAACCCAAACTCCAACTATACATTACTGCACTTGTGTTCCTCGTCCTTCTGTACGGATCTCCTTCCGGACTTGTACTATACTGGACATTAAACAACGTATTTTCATTACTCAAAAACATAGTAATGAAACTAATTCCTGTCAAAAGAAAAAATAACGTCTATATTAAAGATAAGAATGACACAATTGTATTTTTTCTCTATGCACTCTGCATTTCATTCTTCATCGGTTTTTTGATTCCTTCTAATCTTCTCAAACAATCAGTCGGAGATTTACTTACAAATTTCAGAAATATTAATCTCCTTCACTATATTGAGGTTTCTCTTTTGATCAGTCTCGGATTATTTCTAGTTTGGGGAAGTATATACTTCTTCGTATTAGAAAACAGAAGAATAGTCGCAGGCTTAATGATCTGTTTAACGGGATTTGCACTATTGAACTATTTCGCTTTCTTCCGCAATAATGGAGACCTTGACCGCTATTACCATTTTCTGTTTTACAATAATGACAGTTACTCAGACTGTACATACAATCTCATTATTCTTGCACTGTCAGCTGTTCTGATTTTTATCGTAGTACGGAACAAAATAAAAATATTCGTATATCTTGCATTTCCGGCATTGGTTACAATCATCGCAGTCTCAATCATCAATACAAACCTGATAGTAAAAGAGATGAATTCTTATTCGTTCACGGAAAACCAACGCGATTACCCGACACTCACTTTGTCATACGATAAACCCAATGTTGTTGTTATTATGCTGGATAGAGCTATAGGACGCATCTCCCCTTATATATTTAACGAACATCCAGATATACTCGAACAATTTGACGGATTCACTTGGTATAGCAATTCTCTTTCATTTGGTCAACATACCAATATGGCCATACCTGCTCTTTACGGAGGCTATGAGTATACACCGGCACAGATGAACGCAAGATCAGAGGTCTCGCTCGAAGACAAACACAATGAGGCTGTATGCGTAATGCCCGTACTCTTCGGAGAGAACGGTTATAATGTTACAGTGTTAGACCCCAGTTTTGCCGGGTACAAATATATTCCGAATCTTTCAATCTTTGATAATTATCCATACATCGACGCATATATAACAGAAGGCATCCTTAACCCGTATTATGACATTATGACTGATGACTGGGAAAATCGATTTGAGCGAAATCTTTTCGCCTACAGTTTAAGGTATGCTTCACCAATTTGTCTGAGAAGACTTCTGTACGATGATGGTTTCTTTAATGATCTTAACAATAGATTAACTCATGGTTCATTCTTTCAAACTATAAATGATTTATCTCATGCTACCGGTTTGAATTATGGGTTTCTTAACTACTACTATTCTCTCGTAAACCTTACTTCCATAACCAATATAACCGACTCTGATGCGGGCTCATTCGTAATAATGAGCAATGGTATAACCCATGAACCGACAATACTTGAAGAACCAACATACTCGATTTCACATGTCATTGATAATTCGGATTATGACAATGATGCATCAAGATTCTACTTTAACGGAATCAATCTTGAGATATTAAATCCACTGGAAATGGGACAGTATCATTCTCAGACTGCTGCTTTTGAACTTCTTGGCAATTGGTTCGATTATCTTCGTGAACAGGGAGTATATGATAATACAAGAATAATTATCGTATCTGATCACGGAGGTCTATATGATTTATTCGGAACTACACATGACCGTAACGGTAACTATATAAGCATAGATAGCTTCAATTGTCTTTTTATGGTAAAGGATTTCGGTGATACAGGGTTCACAGTTACTGACGATTTCATTACTAATGCAGAAACACCGATTTTTGCTTTCGATGAGCTAATTGATAATCCTGTTAATCCATTCACAGGTAATCCTATCGTATCCCAGCTTAATGACCCGAATAGCTTCCGCTACCTTGTTTCAGGCGCACATAATGTAACAGATAACAACGGCAACACATTCCAGCCAGGCGAGTGGTTCACATATGATCCAGCAAGTGGTAACATCTACACTCAGTCTGCATGGGAATATTACGGAGAAGGATGAGGAAGACCAAGCCGAAAGGAATAGTACTGCTTGTACTGACGGCTCTGATATGGGGCTCGTCTTTTGTGGCGCAAAGTATCGGTATCGAGTCCGTTGACGCCTTCACTTTCATGGCATTAAGGACGATTCTCGGCTCGCTCATACTCCTGCCGGTCGTGCTCTTCATGGGCGATGGCTTACGCTCCCTTTTCGAAAAGAAGACACTGCGCGCAGGCATCATACTCGGCACTGTTTTCGCGGTGGCGCAGAACCTGCAGCAGTTCGCTTTCTACTACTCCACTTCAGGCAAGATCGCGTTCCTCACGGCGCTTTACATGTTCTTCGTGCCGATCATAGGCATCTTTCTGGGCAAGAAGATACTGCACGCCACATGGGTCTCCATCTTCATGGCACTCGCGGGTCTTTTCCTGCTGTGCATGAACCCCGAGGACATGACCGCCATCAATAAGGGCGATATCCTGGCCATCTCATGCGGCTTCGTCTATGCCTTCCAGATAATGCTCATCGACAAATTTACGGGCGAAAACATCAACGGCATCAGGCTGTCGTTCCTGGAGTTCTTCACCGCCGCCGGGATCACTTCCATTATGATGCTCATCTTCGAGCACCCGACAGCCGAGGGCGTAAAAGCAGCCGCTCCCGCAATAATGTATTCGGGCATCATGAGCTGCGGCATCGCCTACACGCTGCAGGTCATCGGGCAGAAATATGCAAGCCCGGTAGTGGCCTCGCTCATAATGTGCTTCGAATCTGTTTTCGCGGCACTGACGGGATGGCTCATACTTAAAGAGACACTCTCTGCAAGAGAGATAGCCGGATGCGCCGTCATGTTCGCAGCCATCATCCTGTCACAGGTATTCGAGTCAATATCTATGCAGAAAGAAGCATTTGCTATAGAATCAGAGCATATCGACATGGAAGGGGATATAAAAAGTGATTAAGTGTAATTGCTGCGGGCGTGAGAATTCCAACTATGCAATCTACTGTGAGGGATGCGGTTCACTGCTCTCCACTGTTTCTGATTCAGCTGAGGTAAAGACAGACGTATCAGACAGCTCCTCATACTCTGATCCGGCAACCGAGGCTCAGGCTTACGAGTCTTCATCCGACTCTTCAAGCAGTTCTGCATATGAGCCCGTACAGGCAGGACCCGTTCAGTCAGGTTCCTATGATATGCCGCCCGAGTACACATACAATCCCAACCCCGCCACCACTTCAGGCATGGAGTTCGACGGCATGTGTATCGCAGGTTTTATCTGCTCATTAACAGGAATGTTCTGCTGCGGACTTCCGGCTTTCGTCGGATTGATCCTGAGCATCATCGGTCTCGTGCGCACTTCAACCAACGGTAAAAAGGGACGCGGACTGGCTGTGGCCGGACTGATAATTTCGATCCTGGCTATCATAGTAGCCATCATCATCCTTATCGCAAGTAACGGAAACTCTTATTCCTATTACTCAACACACAGAAGATAATTATCCTCTTACGATACCGTACTCAGCACAGATGCGTGTAAACTCGGCAGAATGAGCAAAGCCGTAGAATACGTCCTGTCTTGATGCGCCTCTGTTAAGGGCGTCCAGCCAGTTGGCAAGGCCTGCGGCATCAGGTTCTCTTCCGAGCATGACTCTGTAAAGTCTGGTTACATATTCGTTATTGGAATAACCTGCATTGATAAACTCACGGCTGAAAAAGAAACCGTATGCGCAGTTTGTTCCGGAGATAACATGATTCTGAAGTTGGCTTGACCAGTAATCGCTTCCTGATCCGTCAGGAGTTCTTCCGAGGCAGAGTCTGTAAAGTCTGCCGACGAAGTTTCTTACACTTGTACCTGCACTGACAGTGGTATTAGGCTGGGCATTGCCGCCTCTGGACATACCGAAGACTAGACATGTATCAGCGAACTCATAAGAAGAGATTACCTGCTCTACCATAGACATTCTGGGAAGACCGCTCTGAAGCGCATTAGACCATGAGATCCTTCCGGAAGAATCAGGAGTTCTTCTGCACAAAGTAGCATAAACGGTATTGATAAAGTCGAAGTCATTAAGATTTCTGCACTGGAACTCCCCGCTGGAGAATACTGCTCTTACGATGTCAGCAGGATTAGCTCCGCCGTTAATGGAATTAACGAAATTGAGTTTCTCCTGATCCGAAGCGTGACGGCCGAGAGCGTTCATATAGATGTGCTCGGCAAAAGCTTCAGCATCAGGGCGGGTAATATCAACATTAACGGATCCTACAGAAGACATGCTGTGGTTGGCATCACCTGCTGCTCTGTAGAATACGGTATAGTGTCCGATGGCAGTGGCGGCAGGAATCGTGGAAAACCATGTAACTCCGTCGATGGAATACTGCATGAAACCGCCCTCAGCGGTACCGGGAGTAACGAGCTCATGCCATGCTCCATCATCACGAAGGTTCTGTACAGGAACCGGAGGCTGTACTACAACTGCCGGCGGATTATCCGCCAGAACAGCACCAGCCAGCGAGACAACTGTGATTATCCCCGTAATGGTCGAAACTAACTTCTTCGTAAGAGCTTTCATGTCTTATTCCCCCTTGTTATTTTTTAATTATACCGCATGTTATAATTATTTTATGAAATCAGCTGAAAACAAATCCCGTACCGGAATAATCCTTAATGTGATCGTGGTCATTCTGTGCCTGATCGGCATCGTTCTCATGATGACCAAATCCCCTGAAGAAGGTTCACTTCAGGCATCCGGACTGGAGAACTTCAAGTTCTATACGGTTTTATCAAATGTATTCTGCGGTGCAGTCGCACTGGTACAACTTATACTCACCGCACTTAAGAAAGACACGTCTAAGCTCATCCCGCTTAAGCTCGGCGCTGTCTGTGCCACCACCATCACATTCGTGGTCGTGGCTTTCTTCTTCGGTCCTCTCTACGGTTGGCCGCAGTTCTATCAGGGCGGTAACCTTTACTTTCATCTGCTTGAACCCATCGTGGCAGCAGTCGAATTTCTGGCAATAAGAAAAACTTTCATCCCGTTCAGACATGCAGTCTATGCCGCTGTTCCCACACTCCTGTACGGCATCGGCTACGCTCTTAACATCCTGATCAACGGCATCGGCGGTCCCTGGCCGGACAGCAACGATTTCTATGCATTTTTAAACTGGGGCTGGACAGTCGGCATCATAATCCTAATTTGCATCACGCTGATCGCATTCGGATTCGCATGCCTGTTCCGCAAGCTCAGCAACATACGCAGCATAAATATAGGAGCCGCTCATGAAACTTAATTACAAAAACACCCTGCTCGTCGGTCTGGCATTCATGTCCATCATCGCTTTCTGGCAGCTTTATGACAACGTCGTCCCGCTGCTTCTTACGAGGACATTCCACCTGGACGAGAGCCTCACGGGTGTCATCATGGCGGCGGATAACGTGCTGGCGCTGTTCCTGCTCCCGCTTTTCGGAAGGATCTCGGACAAGACACACACCAGGTGGGGCAAGAGAACTCCCTACATCTTCATCGGCACTGCCGTAACCGCAGTTCTGCTTTCGCTGCTGCCCATCATCGACAACGGTTTCTACGCAGGCAAGGAAGGCTTCTTCTACTCCCTCCCCGCTTTCGTTATAGTGCTCGGCATGATACTCTTCGCAATGTCGGTGTACAGGTCACCCGCAGTTGCGCTCATGCCTGATGTTACCCCGAAGCCTTTAAGAGCGCGTGCCAACGCCATCATCAACCTTATGGGTGCCGCGGGAGGCATTATCTACCTCGCATTCACGGCAGTCACTTTCCCCAAGTCCAAGACAGAGGGCCTGGAGCACGTAGACTACTGGCTGCTTTTCGTTTTCATGGCAGTCTTCATGATGGCGTGCGTTATCATCATGACGCTTACGGTAAATGAGCCCAAGCTTTCTGAGGAGAACGCCCGCATCGAGAAGGAGCACCCCGAGTGGGACCTTACGGTAGAGGATAAGGACACCGGCAGCGCCAGGCTTCCCAAGCCCGTAATGAGGTCCATGATCTTCCTGCTGGCTTCGATCGCATTGTGGTACATCGGCTACAACGCCGTAACCACATGGTTTACGACATATATCAGCGTGCTTATGGGCGAGGGCTTAGGCGGCGCCTCCACGTGCTTCCTCATCGCCAACGTGGGCGCGATCATCTCGTATATTCCCATAGGCGCGATGGCCGCAAGAGTAGGAAGAAAGAAGATGATCTACTTCGGCACACTCCTTCTTACAGCGTCATTCGGAATCTGTTATGTTCTTACCACCACAGCTGATTCAGTAACGATACCCATGTATGTCACATTCGCGCTTGTAGGCGTTGCATGGGCTTCAATAAGCGTAAACTCGCTGCCGATGGCTGTCGAGATGTGTAAGGGCGCTGATGCCGGAAAATACACAGGCCTTTACTATACGGCCTCAATGGCAGGACAGGTAGTAACACCTATCCTTGCAGGTTTCCTTCTGAAGAATGTCTCTTATAAGATCCTGTTCGTCTATGCCACATTATTCTCACTTATGAGCTTTATCACCATGACACAGGTTAAGCACGGTGACGTAAAAGCCGAGCAGCTTAAGGGACTTGAGAACTTCGAGGATATCTGATCACTCCGCCTGCACTGACTCGATCACAGTCTCATTTGTATCATCATACTTCTGCCCTACACCCTTACCCGAATTGGGACCGAATACAAGGCAGCAGATAAGATCGAGCGCGAATAATGCTCCCAGAACACCGCAGAGTATATAAGTCTTCTTCTGGCCGAGCTTCCTTAAAAAGCTCTTGATCATGGGGCCGAGAAGATAGACGCCGACGAAGCCTCCGACAGCGAAGGCAAGAAGACCTGCCAGACACACTCTGCCATTAAGGTTCAGGAACATCTCATCGTAGTTCCAGTAAGAGGAATTATTGATGAATTCCAGAAGGAAGCTCGTAATATACTCAAGGATTCCGCACAGGACCATGGTAAGGACAAACAGTTTCGGCTTATTGCCTTTAAACCTGCTTAAGAAGATGATGATCAGTGCTCCGCCGAAACCGTATATCGGAAGCCACGGGCCGTACATAAATCCTCGGTTATGAAGCTCGTGATCTCTTACCAGGTGCAGCGCAACCTCCCAGACCCAGCCGACAAAACAGAACAGGAAGAACATGGCGACGAAGTCAGTAAACTTATACTTATCAGCCTTGTTAAACGACGAGCCTGTGATGGCAAAGTCCTCAAGCACATACTCCTCTTGCGGGTCATCATAGCCTTTCTCGATGAACAGCGAACGGTCTATATCCTGACGCTTACGAAGAGCCAAATACATATGGGCATCGCATGCAGATAGAACCGGAGTAAGTATAAACAGCGGAACGAAAGGAATGAATGTGATAACTCCAAACAGATTGCAGGTAAGGAGCATAAGGAACATTTTGAATTTATATCCGCGCGTCATATCTGACGACATCTTCTTCGCTTCTTTCCAGGTTACATCCGGATTCTCAGCGATAATATACGGCACAAAGTAGTACTCAAAGTACTTAATAACGCCTCCGATGATCGTCAACGTCCAAAGCAGCATTACAAAGTCATAGATTGCCATAACAAGGCATATATGTCCGAATCTTTTTTTCGAAAGGGGTGCCAGTATTCTCTTGATCTTCGTATCCTTGTGATACATTCGTTCCGTGATAAAACGGAACAGTCCTATCGAGAACGCCTCTTTAATAAAAAAGAGTATGGCGGATCCTATTACAGTAAGTATGATGATAATGACAAATACTTCACCCTGGTTTCTCTGCACATATGCTCTATTTGTCTCAAGAAGCGACAGGATCCTGCTGTTATCTTCCGCAATACCGCGTATTACCGGGATCAGGAATCCTTCCGCCATGTCATCGGGGAGCATCTGAACCACTTTAAGACCGCGTGCATAATCAACTACTTCATCGACAATCTCCGGATCCACCCAACCGGTCATCATATACAGGTCCACGGAATAAATATCCGCGGTTGCCGAGTTATTGGCAATACCCAGAAATGAGAATATGAATATTACGCCTACCAATACGACATAAGCCTTAAGGCCACTTCCAAAGACCGCCTTAAACGAGTCTTTCCAAAAGCGCTTAATACTCCAGTTAACCGAATCCATTAATCCTTCCCCTTAGTTAAATGAGATATCTATTACCATAACTTCATTATCTGTACCGACTCTCATCGGAGGTCCGTAATAGCCTGCACCGGCAGTTACTATCGCATACATTCCGTTAACATCCTCGATACCGTAACAGTACTCATTAAATATTGGCACGATAACATTACCCGGGAATATCTGACCGTTATGAGTATGTCCGCAGAACACGGCATCAACACCTGCTGCAGACAGCTCATCCATCTCCACCGGCTCATGCTCTATAACAAGTATCGGTGTATTCTGATCAACTCCGGAAATAAGATCTTCCACACTCAGTCTGTCGGAAGTTCCGTCACCGGCTTTACGTTCATCGAGTCGGCCAAGAAGCGTAATGCGTCCGTCCGCAATCGTCACGCCTTCATCGTACAGCATCGTGAACCCGGCAGCGTCAAGGAAATCATCCATCTCCTGCGTACGGAAAGCCTCCGATATAGGAGACACGGAGAAGCCTCCGAAAAGGTTCTCATCGACATCATGGTTGCCTCCGACTGCATACACTCCGTAAGTCGAATGCATCTGACTTAAAGCATCGGTATAAAGCTCGGGATGTGTCATACCCATGTTGCTTGTAAAGATATCGCCCGCCACGAGTATCAGATCAGGATCCTGCTCGTTAACAAGCTCGACCATTCTTCTGGTCAGTTCCGGACGGGAATTAACACTGATATGCAGATCCGCGATAAGAACGACTCTTAAGTCCTCCAGATCACTGTCAGCCGCTTCGATGGAGATATGCTCATTAACGACCTTGATCTGCTGTCCGTGATATAGGCCGTATGCAGAACCTATCAGCGCAGGGATAAAAGCTGCGAACAAGGAGAAGCCCACCAGGCGGGATCTCTTCTTACCTCTTACCTTTGCGATGATGACAGCGATCAAAGATAGTATCAGCACCAGCGGAGCATAGTACATGAAAAACGCAAACCATATATTGCCGATTCCGAGACAGTAGTATTTTAACGCAGACCTCGGAAGATATGCTCCGAGCATCGGTATGACCGCAAGCACCGTATAGATAATTATTCTGACGACACGCGTCTTCTTTCCGATCTTGCGGATCAGCTCATTGCGGTTCCAGACATACTCAGTCACCAAAGCTATGCCGACCTGAGCGATCAGATAAACAACTAAAAATATCTTACCTAACACTATTACACCTCACGATCAGAAACGGCCTCCGCCGCCTCCTGAATGACCGCCGCCACCGCCGGAGAAACCGCCTCCTGAATAACCGCCGCCGGATGAAGACTCATGTCTGATCTTTCTGGTCTTGGTCACCTTGTCGCTGAGCTTAAGTCCCTCACAGGGTATCATATAGTTCTTGGAAGCGGGCTTCTTATCAAGTCCCTTCGGCGATGTGGCTACCCAGGTGATGAACAGCGAGAGGATCGCCGGAATTATCAGGCAGAAGAAAGTCATTGGAGCGACCGACTCATAGTCGTAGTCCTCGAGGTCATCGAAGATACGTGTCAGTGCACCGTAGTAATCGCCCTCGGAAAGGCGGCTTCTCTGCGACTGGAAAAGCGCTGTGCACTCATCGTCATCGATGGCAAAGTAAGCGGTACCGTATGTATATATCCAGAAGAATCTCTGTCCGGGCTCGTCGATAGTCAGGTCGATGAAGATACATATACCCGAGTTATTCACCAGGCTGGTCTTAATGCATGCGTCGGCATAGTAGTCACCGGCGTATCTGGCACAGTCCTCATCGCTGTTGCTGTATCCCCTGCCCTTATCTCGTGTGGTCACGATAATGACGTTGATGTCCTTATCCTCAGAAAGATCTTCGGCAAGCTCCTGCAGTTCTCTTTCCTCAGAGGAAGTGAAGATCTGTGCGTCGTCATCAACACGCACTTTTTTCTTCGGCGATGATGACATGAAAATATAGAATGCCACGCAAGCCACTACAAGTAAGATAAGCAGGATGGATGCCGTCACCGACATCATGCTCATCTCACCGAAAAGACTGATCTTGTTATTGTTTTTCTTGGAAGTACTCATCCTACGAAACCTCCCATAACAAGACCTGTGATAAACCTCGCGATTACTGCCACGATGGCGAGCGTAACCGAGAAGAACATCGTCTGCTTGACCTTGCTCACGGGAGCCTTACCCGCGACCTCACCGGTCTGCCCGTTCATTGCGAAATAGTAAGACTTTCCGAGGTACTTGTACTGCATGAACCACACCGGCAGGAGCGCGTACTCTGCGGTGATGTCATGGTATTTCGTGGTGTTGGCAGTGAACTTGTGGCTGTCGTACTTTTTAAGAAGCTGCCTGATGTCGGCGTCGAGGTACTCTCTGGCTCTGTCGGCAGCACGCTTGCGCAGGTCTTCCTCAGACTGATCGAAGCGGTCAGCAAAGAAACCCGGCAGGTACTTGTAATCGTAAGGAACAAGCTCCTTGTAGTTATAAGGCTCGATGGCCTCCATGAGTTCGTCGTTGATCCTGGTCTCGCCGTCAAGAGGAATACGGTTCCACTTTACATTGCCGTTCAGGCCGAAACTGTAATCTGTGATGATGGTATAGTTGCCGCTGGATCTTGAAGTAGTTGCGGTACCGGTAAGGTGGGCATCACCTTCCACATTGAAAAGCCAGAACGGAACATAAAGGCCCGTGAGCTTGGCGATATTCTCTTTAGACACGAACTTGACCGGAGTGTACTTTCCGCCATGGCACCACTTGATAAAAGCGGCCTCCGCCTTCTCGCGGTTGTACTTGAACGGGATGATGTACTTGGGCTCAAACCGGCCGTTAAGTCTCTGGCCGATCAGCGCGGGCGAACCGCAGAACGGACAGAATGAAGCGGACGTCGAAGAATCGGAGAGGATCTTTCCACCGCATGAGTTGCATACAAATTCGACATTATCCGAAGAATGCTCTGCGGCATCCTCGATGGCTTCCAGGTGCTCCAGGTCACGTTTCTCCTGCGGTGCCTGTTCACCTTCTGCGGGTTCAGTTACGGGTTTGCTTTCTGACGTAAGTTCTTCAACTTTTGACTCAATCTCATCTATTCCGAATACACTGCCGCAGAACGGGCACTGAAGCTTCTGGGCTCCTGCCTCGAACTTAAGATTGGCAGCGCAATGCGGGCACTTGATCGTATCAGCCATGCTTGCTCCTTAATGCGCTTTAGGATTTTGGTCTGTTGGCGAGTACTATGACGAATCGCTTCTCATAGACGCCGGCAGTAATATCAGTCTTATCCGGCTCCATGCCGAGGCCGAACAGGAATTTATTATCGAAAGTCGAAGGTATATCAGCGGGAGATCTGAAGGCTTCTTTTCCCTCACCGATACAATTGACCGCACAGTGACCAAACAGAGGAAGAACGCTTCTTAGATCCTTAAGGATGATATGCTCGGTATTAGTTCTAGTGTGATCACGGTCATCGTAATCGGGGATCTGATCACACAGTGTGATCTCGTATCCGAAGTCCAGTTTAGGCTCCATCCAGGAAAGCTCGGGAGAATCCGGCGAGACATACTCACCTAACTCGGGGAACTCAATGTACTTGATACCTGCGAGACTGTAAATGATCATGTCGTCGTACTTACCCTGCGGAATATCAGATACCATGAAATAGTCTGTGTAGCCGCCCTTGAGCATCTTGACGGATAACTTCATATCACGTGCAAGATAAGGCTTGATCTCACCGAATGTAAACGACATATCCCCTGCTCCTTAATGTAAAGAACTAATAATATTATACGGTTAAACTCACTAATTAACAGCCTTCAAGTCCGAATAATTCTTCCAGCGTTTTTTCCGGACTTACATGAACGATCCCGGTCCCACCCGCACTTCTCCAAAGTTCGATATTATCCTCACGGTCATCGATCAGGATGCTTGCAGGTCCAAGGCAGAAATCCTTCTTCTGTTCGCGGTAGACGATGTTCACTTGAAGGTCAGGAGAAAGATAACGGTGCGCCCAGTTAATCTTGTCCTCGCCCGCAGTCGTTAACCCTCTTTTAGGCTTCGGGATCCCCGTTAGGATCTCGACTTTTCCGGGAAAGCGTTCAGTAATCTTTCTGAACATTTCCACAGCACCCTCCATAGGCTCCAGACGGTCGTAAAAATGAGGGACCTCTTTAAGCTTTGCCCACATGAGGTCATCCTCTTCTTTCGTCATCTTGTAACCGGGCTGAAGCTGCGCCAGTCCGCAGAACTCCCTGGCAGCCCCGTCGAAATCGGCAAGGACTCCGTCCATATCCAAATAGATCTTATCTGTCATTGGTAACCTGCCCTTAAGGTGATAAAATCATTTTAACATGTAATAAGGGAGATTAGTTATGAGAAAAGCCAGACTTCTATGTGCACTGACAGCTGCATCTATCCTGCTTTGCTCATGCAGCACATTAAAGACGGATGAGACTTCTGTTTCAGATGAGACAGAAGCTAATGAAGAGATCAGCGCAGAGCCTCTTACCGAAGATATACTTGAGGGCTTATGGGTAGATGAAGAGGGATTCTTATGCAGATTCGACTTCGACGATAATACCTTCACAGATCACTACGGAGCTTTATACGATATTATCAGCATAGATGATGACAGCTTCACGGTAAGCCCTGCAGAAGGTTCAGTAACACCTAACAGCATATGGGCACTTCCTTCCAGCGATACGATAACAGTCAATGCAGTTTATTCAGACGGCAAGCTGTATGCATTCGGAACTGAGGCCTACAGCATCGATTCCGATGAAGGTCAGGAAGTATCCGACATCATCAGGGACCGCCTGGCCGGCAATACTCTGACCCTGGCAGTACTCGGAGGTTATCTGGAATTCAATAACGATCTGACACAGGCTACAGCAGGTTCGATCTACGGACAGGGTGAAACTGTTGATATCGAGTTTACGGGCGCATCTATCTTACATGGATACGGAACAGGCTCAGAAGAATCAGAGATGATATTCTGGATGTCAGGCGACGATGTGATCATCTCCATGGACGGCCAGGTAGGATACGCTACTACAGCTGAGATCGATTACCCTCACAGATGGCTCTATTATGATGCGGCATTCGAGAGTCTGGAGATTCTTGACTATACCGGCAAATCCAATGAATTCTTCAGTGAAGATCCTCTCACGGGAGAACGCACACCAATAGATGAAAGCATCCCGACTTTAGTTTCAAGTGAATACCTTGCCCAGATTCACTGCGATCGAGGAGAATTCATTCAGTATGATGACATGTCCGGAGTCTTTATCGGCAATGAGGTCTTCGAACAGTACACTGATTCAATAACCGATGATACCGTTTACCTCATCGATATGAAATCACCTTATGCTTCCATGATGATCAGCCGTCAGGAAGTTCTTAACAGCGATCCCGGAGAACTGTCCGAGTACCGTGTGGAGTTCCCTGAGGGATATGTGTCGATCAATATTTATGAGAATGAATGGCCTTATGACTATGTCCACCTGACAGGCGAAGAGAGTCTTTACTTTACCGATTATGTGGACACCTGGGAAGCGTATCCGTATACCGATTATTACTACATACATATCGATCACAGCTGTGATGAGGCAGTGATCTACTTCCAGTATGACGGTGACCTTGCTGAGAATTCATATATCTACTGCATTTATGAGAATACGCTCATCGATCCCGTACAGCTTGATACGACTTACGAGAACGGAATGGCTTCTGCCGTTATCGGTGATGCGGGCTATTACTTCTTGGGACAGCTGGAAGAAGTGGAACAGATGACAGAGGAAAACTACTTCGATATCGATCCTGCAGATTCATCATGGGCAAGGAATTCAGATACAGGAGATATCCTTGATCTGGTCGACATGGAATATATCGAGCAGTCACATAACGGCGTATTCGTCGTGGACAGTGTAGAGGATCTCGCTTCACTTACCTACTATGTAAACACTTATCCGAGAGATGGGTTTGATACAGCATTCTGCATCTGGGTAGATCTCACGGCTGACATCGACCTTACGGGATATGAGTGGGCACCTCTGGGCATGGATGAGTATTACGGTATGGAAGTTCCGTTCAGCGGTATCTTCGCAGGCAACGGACATACCATATCAGGTCTGAATATACAGAACCGTTATCAGGATAACGGATTCTTCGGATCCATATTCTTCGCCACTGTTATAGGACTTAACATCGAAGATGCCGTGATCAACGGAGGCTCATCTAACCTCATGGCAGGCAATGTATCAACCACATCGTTCTATGACTGCCATGTATCGGGAGATCTCATTAATAATTTTGCTGAAGGAGACGACCTCTTCCCTTACTGGCCAAATTACGGAAACAATGAGTACTTTGACTGCAGCATAAGCGTGGTTAATGCTGCTGATGATCAGTATGAAGGAGATCTTCCGAACAGTGATCCTGACCCGAATACCAGCAACGAACTTCAGGACACATTCGATCCGGAACATGACGGAACATACGAATATACAACGGATTATTTCTTCGGTGTCATGCCCGGATAACAGGGGTCGGAAAGAAAATGTGAATAAAATTTAAACAAATCTTGAACAGACGTTAACAAATGTGTATAATCATTTGGTGAGGGTAAAGTTCATTGCCTCACCTTTAACTGATAGCTATAATGAATTGCTTAGGAGAAAAGGAACGGTATTATGAACACGAACAGCCTCTCTACTAAATGGAAATCCCTTCCCGTGTTTAAGAAGATACTTACTATAGCGGTGCCCGCAGTCGTTGTTATTGCGGCTGTCGTTGTAATTATCATGCTTAACAGCGGTGTAAGAGCCACCACGATGAGACTTCTTCGTATGGAAGGTATAGTCACTCTCGAGGATATCAACGGCAACGAGAAATCTATCGTCGATAATATGAGATTCTCAAGCGGTGATGCCTTAAGCACAGGTGAAGCAAGTCTTGCATCCATCGCACTTGATGATCACAAGATAGTTACCCTCGAGGAGAACAGCCGTGCACAGTTCATAAGAGACGGCGGCATG
>JAFSPU010000006.1 GCA_017451265.1 Clostridiales bacterium | reverse complement strand
TCCTTTGCTGATGTGTTGGTATTATCAGTATAAAGGAAAAACGTAATGGCTTTTTATGTTTGACTATCGTTGGCTATTTTAATCCGACTTTTAGCGGCGATTTTCACCCGGCGCTAACACCGGGCGCTAACAACCGTTCGTATGCAGCTCTCCTTACTCTTCTGAGCCAATAGTAATATGTCTTTTCCTTAATCCCATTAGTAGCAAGCCACTCCTTAACGGTCGTGCCATTAGGGCGGTTGTTGCATTCCTCTACTATCTTCTTCCAATTATTCAGTCTGATCTCGTGAGTGATCTTATCCATCTTTAGGGCTCCTCCAAAAACTAGCTAGTTTTGTTAGTCTTTCTAGTATCCCCTAAACAGGCTATCTATGTAAGTCGGATGGTTTGACGCTTACGGAACATCGACTATGATTGCATCCCCTCTCGAAAAGCAACTGCCATCAAAACCGAGGTCATCGAGCACTGGTGAAATCCGGCTAAAAACAAAAACAGCTGCGGCGAACCGCAGCTGTGATAATCAAATTTTCTTGACGGCACCTGACCCCAAGGTTCCAAGGTGTGAAATTACTGCTTTTGAGGATATACGAACGAACTTCCGTTCCAATAAAAGACACCATCGGCACCCGCCATAGCGGTACCATTTCCATCATTCTCCAACATACCACTAAAGGTATAGTTACCAGTCAGTCCCTCGCCTCTATTCCAAGAAAAGGTCGTACCTTCACCAAAATTACTATACAACTTGTAGGCTTGATCATAAGACCTAGTACCAGAACCTGACTGCGAAGAACCGTAATTGACGTCATTAATCGTAATGTAACTATTACCCATACCTGAATCTGTAAACAAATGAAGTGTTACCTCGTTTGCTATACTCGCCACAATAACATCGTTCTCTGTGAACCTAACTACGTTCATCTCAGGCATTCTCATCTCGCTCATATTTTCAATAACCCCTTTAAATACAATCTTTCTAACGTAATATTAGTTTTATATACGTTGCACTTTAACACAAATCCGTCTTGATGTCCACCTTTTTTATTAAACCGGCTCGAAGAACGTATCCGGCCTGCCGGGATTGAACACCTCATTACACGTCATTACCGTAACAAGATCCTCTGTCTCGGACAGATTGATTATGTTATGCGTCCACCCCGGGATCATGTGGACCGCTTCGATCTTGTCTCCTGACACTTCAAACTCCACCTTCTCTCCGGTATTGATGTTTCGTTCCTGAATAAGCGCATGACCCTTAACAACAATAAAGAGTTCCCACTTGGAGTTATGCCAATGCTGTCCCTTTGTGATGCCGGGCTTACTTATGTTGATAGACACCTGCCCGCAGTCTTCGGTATGCACGAGCTCTGTGAAAGAGCCTCTGTCATCCACATTCATCTTCAATGCATACTTAAACTTATCATCAGGAAGATACGACAGATAGAGGCTGTAGAGCTTCTTGGCAAAAGAGCCGTCAGGCATCTTAGGCATCATGAGCGTAGAGGGCTGCGCCTTAAACTTCTCAAGAAGATCAACTATCTCACCAAGTGTGACCTTGTGAGTTACAGGCACACAGCAATAGCGGCCGTCTGCCTTAAGTACTGTCTCCACTCCGTCGAACTCACAGTGCTGCTCCTTGCCTTCAAGAAGATCATACATGCCTTCGATGAGATCATCGATATAGAGAAGCTCCAGTTCAGTCGAGCGGTCGTTAACGGTAAAAGGTTCATCGTTTGCTACCGCCCAGCAGAATGTGGATACGGCTGAATTATACTTCGGACGTGAATGACCCATGAGGTTAGGGAAACGATATACGGCTACCTTAGCCCCTGTCTCTTCAGCATATTTGAAAAACAGTTCCTCTCCCGCCTTCTTGCTTCTTCCGTACTCGGAATCACCGAAGCGACCTGACAATGTAGCCTGGATGGAAGAACTGAGCATTATTGTGGACTTGTTGTTATGTGCCTTCAGGCAATCAAGAAGCTGGCTTGCAAATCCGAAGTTCCCCTTCATGAAGTCCTCGGGATTCTCGGGGCGGTTGACACCGGCAAGATTGAACACGAAGTCACAGTCAGAGCAGAACTTATCCAGTTCTTCTGCAGTTGAGTCGATATCGTACTCATAGATCTCATCAATTTTGATAGACGGTCTGGTTTTGTTTTTTCCGTCCCTTATATTCTTGAGGTTATTCACAAGGGCGGTTCCGACCATGCCCTTAGCACCGGTTACGAGGATCTTCATGAATCCTTCCTCCAGACCATCTTATTGACTACGCCGACATAGGACTGGATGATCTTGACGACCTTGTCCGATACATTCTCATCAACATAATCAGGAACAGGGATTCCGTTATCGCTGTTCTTTACCATCTCCAATGCAGTATCCACAGCCTGGAGCAATCCAACCGTATCAATACCTGACAGGATGAAGCAGCCCTTATCTAAAGCCTCAGGACGTTCTGTAGACGTTCTGATACATACAGCAGGGAACGGTTTACCGATGGATGTAAAGAATGAAGACTCTTCTGGAAGCGTACCACTGTCAGACACAACTGCGAATGCATTCATCTGCAGGCAGTTATAATCATGGAATCCCAAAGGCTCGTGCTGAATAACTCTCTTATCAAGTTCGAAGCCTGAAGCCTCGAGTCTCTTCTTTGAACGGGGATGGCATGAATAAAGTATAGGCATATCGTACTTCTCTGCCATCTTGTTGATTGCCGTGAACAAAGACAGGAAGTTCTTCTCTGTATCGATGTTCTCTTCTCTATGAGCTGAAAGAAGAATGTACTTACCCTTCTCAAGACCAAGCTTAGCATGTACATCAGAAGCTTCGATCTTATCGAGGTTCATTCTCAAAACTTCTGCCATAGGAGAACCTGTTACATAAGTTCTCTCCTTAGGAAGTCCGCAGTCTGCAAGATAGCGGCGGGCATGCTCTGAATAAGCAAGATTTACATCAGAGATGATATCTACGATACGGCGGTTAGTCTCTTCGGGAAGGCACTCATCCTTACATCTGTTACCTGCTTCCATATGGAAGATCGGGATATGTAATCTCTTCGCTCCGATAACGGACAAACAACTGTTAGTATCACCGAGAACCAGTACGGCATCCGGCTTCATCTCGACCATAAGCTGATAGGACTTAGCGATGATGTTACCCATCGTCTCTCCAAGATCTGCACCGACCGCTTCCATATAAACTTCAGGATCATCGAGTTCAAGATCATGGAAGAATACACCATTAAGATTGTAATCGTAATTCTGTCCTGTATGAGCAAGGATAGTATCGAAATACTTCCGACACTTCTTTATCACCGCCGCGAGACGAATGATCTCAGGTCGTGTTCCAACAATTATCAGAAGCTTAAGTTTACCGTTGTTCTTCCATTCAGCCATATTACTTTGTCTCCAGCGCTTCCTTTACATAATCTGTGGTCAGAATCTTATTTACTACTCCGTCTACATCAAGAAGCTGGGTATTATGAGATGTATAAGCCTCATCAGCCTCTGTTTCTACTTTACCTTCCACAAAGAACTTATCGTAATTAAGATCTCTGTTATCAGCAGCAACACGGAAATACTGACCCATGTCTTCGGAACGAAGTCTCTCTTCACGAGTCATGAGAGTCTCGTACAACTTCTCACCATGACGTGTACCGATAATGTTAGTACCTGTATCACCGAATAACTTCTGTACACCCTTAGCAAGATCACCGATAGTAGATGCATCTGCCTTCTGTATGAAGAGATCTCCGGGATTAGCATTATTAAACGCAAATCTAACCAGCTCAACCGCCTCATCAAGATTCATGAGGAATCGTGTCATGGCAGGGTTAGTAATTGTAATAGGATTACCTGACTTAATCTGATCGATAAACAAAGGAATAACAGAACCACGAGAACACATAACATTACCATATCTTGTACAGCAGATAACCGTACCGCCGCGTTCAGCAGCGACGCGGGCATTAGCGTAGATAACGTGTTCCATCATTGCCTTAGAGATACCCATGGCATTAATCGGATATGCAGCCTTATCAGTAGAAAGACAAACAACTCTCTTTACCCCTGCATCAATAGCAGCATGAAGTACATTATCGGTTCCTTCAACATTTGTCTTAACAGCCTGCATCGGGAAGAACTCACAGGAGGGCACCTGCTTTAACGCTGCCGCATGGAAGATATAATCAACTCCCGGCATCGCGTCTGCGACAGAACGGGGATCACGAACATCGCCGATGAAGAACTTAACCTTCTTGGCGGCTTCAGGATGCTTAGCCTGAAGCTCGTGTCTCATATCGTCCTGCTTCTTCTCATCTCTAGAGAAGATACGGATCTGACCGATATCAGTCTCAAGAAAATGCTTCAAAACCGTAGAACCGAAAGATCCGGTTCCGCCTGTGATCATTAATGTTGCACCATTAAATTCGCTCATAATAATATCCTTTTCAATTTATAATTACAAAATCACTGACTATCATCATATCACACAAACTATTCTGCTCCTTCTCAAATAGAATGAAGACATTAATTCCGTATATCCAGAAGTGAAACATTACCATGTAGTCCTATACTGACATCATTAGAATACCCGCCTATTTCACGAATCATACTTGCCACATCAATCAACATTGCAATGGCATCCTTATAATTCGTATCTATCATCATAAATGAACGAATCATCGAAACGTTAAACATCAACTTCTTATTCACATCAATTGAGATATAATTTTCTGCATCGAGTAAAATCTTGTCAATATTAATGCTTCTGACTTCATTAATCATGTAATTCGTACTTGAAGCAACTATCAGAAACATTCTTTGAATCCTATGTTTCAAATCATCTGATGTGTTTTTCATGTTTTCATAATTATATTTGTTTCCAATTTGATTCAACCTTTCAACTGCTTCCTCAAAAGATACTTGTTCCGATTTGTATTTTACTGACATTTCTACCATATATCTAAAAGATACATAATTTGCATCCGCCAAATCCCAATCAAAATCATTATCTCCCAATCGTTGTTCAAGCCATAACAATCTCTCGATAATCATTGTTAACTGATTATTCAATTCGCGAAAGTATACGGAACGAACTTTTTCTAATCTTACCTTCTCTTTTTTCTTTGATTCGAGTTCAATAAACAATGCCATAACGGCTGCAGCAAAACCACTGCACCCTATACTAGAAGCAACATTTGCAACAGATACAGTTGTCAAAGGCGCGAGCATCAACACCATAGAAGCTATTATTGATACTATATAAACATAATATGTCTTTAACCATGCTTTCATACAACAAAAACATCAACTAGGATTCACTCAAACAAAATGATCATCCTAATACAGAGTTCGACTCAATACGCTTCATCAAATACAATATATTAAACCTATTCTAATCAAGCTCTTTATATATTTTATACTCTCCAATATTTTCTTGCCGTTCTACAGCTTTATCAACATATTTTTTGTAGTCCTTGATGAAATCTTCCCATTTTACAGCTTCAATATAACTACAAGTACCAGTCCAAATCGATTTGTTGTTATCGCAGGTTCTTTTTGATTCGTTTTTAATTCTATTAAACTTATTCTTACTAATTATACTAAACAACTTATCCGTATGATGAGTGGTACATTTACTATCACAGCATGTTCTTGGTTCTAAGTAATATGAATATGAACCATTCGAATCGGGAAGAACAACTGCCACCATCGCATTGCTGTGACTTGTAATAGCTTGTCCATTCTTATTCTTACGAGATGTCTCTTTAAGAGAATAGGATACTTCCCATGGAATCCATTGATCTCGTTCTAGTTTCCCCTCTTCCTTCATCCCCGGGGAAATAAACACAACAGTAACTGAACTATCATAAATCCGATCAGTAAGCATCGACCAAATTGTATCATCTTCATACTTACTCAAATCTTCATTATCCTCTTCACCTTTGAAAATATCATCGGAATTATCAATTCTCGTCATTAGGTCATCAACATAATCTCGAACCGTCGAATCCTCTCCAGAACGCAAATTCTTAACTTGATTATCTGAGTACTTATATGAAACAAATATCTTCTTTCCCATTATAATACCTCTTTCTATCTACTATGCTATTCTTTGCGAATTAAGAATGGCAAGTATACTGTCAATCAACTTATCAACATCCATCTCTTCCTTTAAAATAGAGATATAATCATCAAGGTATCGATATTCGCCCTTTCTATGATCTTCTTCAACAAATGTAAATATTTTTGCCGCTACATCGCCAGTACAACCAACTGGAATTATTACACGCTTCATATCACGGGCAATTTCATATTCCTCCAAGCAACCAGTAGCATCCGCTTTATTGCCATCCGAATCCTTCTTATTGCCAAACAAAAAAATCGCCACACCATTTTCTTCAATAATACATTCGCGGTATTTTTTCCATTGCCTTTTTCTATCGTCGCTATCCTTTATTCCTTGAGGAAACGGTCTAAGACACAGATGCTCATCAATATGTCTAAAATGACTATGGTAAATCTCATCAAGCGCACCATTAATCACCCACGACCCTATACCAAATCCATAACCCGACGTTACTTTATAATTATTCTCAACTAACCTCTTTGAGAGCTTATAAACAAAATCTCCGACTAATTCCTTAGTCCATCCATTTTCAAAAAACTCGATGCTTCCTGAAATGAACACATTGTTAGCAAGCACCGCTTCTTCAATCTGCTTCAATATATCTGTAATTTCAGAATAATCATCCACAAATACAGTTTGAATACCATAACGAGATAAATCCTGTTCCCACAAATCTTGCCGAGCTTTCTTATATCCAAAATCTTCATCGTTCTTGCACTCATCCTTAACCACATTCTTCATAATACAAAAGTGATTGCGTATATTTTCATCAAGAAGCAATCTTATCTGGCCAAATACACTATCAATATTCGGATCTTCAAAACTGAACCCAATAAAAAGAAACGTCTTCGAAATTAGATCTCCTTGCAACACATTTCTAAAGAGCGGGTGTTTTCTATCATATTGAACATAATCATCCTTAGTTAATACTGCATCCGCCGGATGATTAACATCCCCGTGCATTTTATACACAATCGCATCACGATCTCGTTTGGTTGATGATAATTGCTTAAAATCGATTTTTACATCAGCATTTCGATTGGCAGTTCGCAAGCCTTCTTCAATGAGACAATCATAGTTTGTGGTCCAATAAGTATAAATCGGCAAACGTGTCAATATATCAACATTCTCGTTCGAATTAACGTCTTTACTAAAAGCTTCTATTATGGTGGTATTTATGCTTGCTCTGTTACCACTTTTGTTCTTCACATATTGCGCTATTTCAGTTAAATCATGTTCTTCATCTATTTTTATTGATATATCTTCCGCTAGTGGACGCAATAATTCCTTCCACACAACATAGCCCGATGCTCTTGATAATCCAGCGCCGCCAAAAACTGCAGCATTTCCATTCCGAATTGCCTTTACATATTCCCGTATAAACTGTTTCTTGGTAGCCATGCATTTCTCCCCAATAATTAGGCACTTTCATTGCGAGCCCAGATTTGTAAAACAATTTAGTAGCTCACAGTCTTCGTCACATACAGAAATTGATCTGACCGTACAATTAATACACCTATACGATTTAATAATATGATAATCACTTCTTTAATAATCTTCTATATTACTCATTTATTGGCATGTAAACAATTTGAAAATTACTTTCATACTAATAAAACTATTTACAGTCCCCACTCCCTATAAACCTCTTCTCTCCTCTTAATCGTCTTCTGATCAACAAACGATGTCTCCACCACACTCTTCATATTCTTCAACACTCTACGGTTTGCGATGGATCTGAACATCCTATGTCCCCATACAACGGGCAGAAGAAAAGGTCTCTTACGAAGATAAGCATAATGAGGCACCGTTATCAGCACCTTATAACTCGGAAACAACTTGCGCATTGCCAACTTCAGCATAGAACCCTTACTATTACCCTCTGCGCGCACATTATTCACCGCTGCATTATCTCGGTTCTCTTCATTATCAAACCCGAACACCCCGTTCTTAAGCACAAGTTCTGTCGCTGAAGAATAAAACTCCTCCGGCATGGCATCAATCTCAATTGGCGGAGCAACATCAAACCAATACTCGTTCAGTGCAAACACACGCTCAGCAAATGACCATAACCCCAGCTTCTTCAACTCGGCTTCAATCCAAGTCCAATCAAACTTCGGACCCCGCGAACACAACACAGCAATATCCAAGAAATGACGTATTCCAATGCCGCTATTCATAAAATGCTTACGCAAATGAAAAATCAAGAACAGGAAATGAAAGTTCCAATCCAACTCATTATTATGAACATGCTTCCAGAAGTCATTGAAATACTTCTCCTGTACATCAACATTTACCGATTCGGAATAAACAAGATGATCATGGAGTTCAAACTCTATGTTATTATAATTGTATTGCCATTCACGATCTTCATAGGAAGAGACACATTCCAATCCAAGACCCTTGAGTTTCTTATCAACCTCTCCCCTATCATCACGATGAATAACGATATCCGTATCCCCCATAGTTCTATATGCAGGTACCGGATAAAACTTAGCAACAGAAGCACCTTTGATTGTAAAGTGTTCAATATCGGATATCGAGTCTTCTATCTTCGACATTAATTGCTGTCGATTAGCGTAATAGTAGAGAGTAGCACTATACGCACTTTCAAACTCATCTTTATACTCTTGTGGTATGAAACTCTTACACTGCGAATAGACAATCGATACAACTTCATGATTCTTCGAAAGGGCTAGCAACTCTGACCAATTTGTTTGTATTGTCCGTGTACTAATACAATTCAAATGATCATGAAGCAACGATATCAAAGAAAAATCAAGGCTGGAATGCATTAACATTTGTTTAGTTGATAAACATACCTATGATTCACCAAAATCAATATAAACCGGCTTATGTCTTAAAACTCGATCTTCCACTGGTGGCAAGGTCATATAATCATCATATATTTGTCTCAAAACATAATCATAGTCCTTAGGAGCACGATATTTCTTACCCTCAAAGTTCAACAAACAATATGGTTCATATTTGTCCTTGGGAATGGTTTGTTTTACCGTATCATAGTTGCTTCCATAGTTAATGTAGAATGGACTACCTTTATCATTTCCCATTATCATAAGTCTTTTTTGAATTGCGGAAAGAACACTAATAGAAAACGGTTTAGTTATCAAAAGAATTGTTTTTAATCTACGAGTTAATGGCGGTCTTAATCCCCGTTTCCAACATATTGAAGCGGATATCGCTTTTATAATAGCAGTTCGCGCTTTTCCAAACGAACTCGCTTTCTTTTTCACTTCATCAAATGGAAATATATCAACATAGATACCTTTATTAGTTTCTAACTTCTCATTTGTCTTCTCGTTTATTTCTGTTCCATTTTTTCGCACCTTACCAAAAATCAACCAATACTTATCATCAGTTAACTCATTATGAAGGAAATACTTTCTGTCCAATTCCCCTGACAAACAACATGAACAGAATTTCTCATAATCTTTTCTCGGCATGGCTATATCAAGATCATCATCCCAAGGGATGAACCCCTCATGCCTCACTGCACCTAGAAGAGTTCCACCAACTAAATAATATGTAATCTTATTGGCTTCACATATTCTAGAAATCTCATCCAATATTTCAATCTGCACTCTATGAAGCTTATTAAGTTCATGTTCTCCAAAATTATCTGAATATATTTTGCTCATAATTCCTCTCTATCCTTTCATGCAATTACTTCAACTATTAGGATGCTCATCGAGGATATTCTTAATTACAGAAGTAAGTTGAGTACTTGAGATACCATCAGTATGAGAAAGATAAACTATATCTACTCCCAATGGTGAAAATTGTTTTTCATACATATCCCATTGCGGCGTACCTTTCCAATCAGATCCAACAAACATTCTATCGAAATGATATTTATTCCATGCTTCCACCTTATTCTTGTTTATTTGTGGAACTACCTTATCAACATATTTAAGAGCTGATATTATTTCTACTCTCTCAGAAAAAGGAATTACTGGTGTTTTCCCTTTTTCTTTTTGAACGAGCTCATCCGTACTAACAGCAACTATTAGATAATCACATTGCTGCTTTGCATTTCTGATAACATTCAAATGTCCTATGTGGAACATATCATACACACCAGCTGTATAACCAATAATCGTCTTTTCCATATCGCACCTCAAATAATAATAACCAGAGACCTATAATTCATCAGCAATTAAAACTCATATTCATATTAGTTCTTCTCATTATCGAATTAATTACCGCAAGAATAAATGATATGGTTGATGTCACTATGAAACACTCCATACCAAATGTGTACTCCCCATAAACAGCAAAACAAAAAAAGGTTCTAACATAAAGATGGACAAAAAATATAGTAGTGCTAAAGTCTCTTAATAATAGATAAATCTTTCTCTTCTTTAATGAAATTCCCGTCAACAATCCAAACAATCCAACAGAAGCAACAATATTAAAAAGTAAAGACAGTGGATTCTCTAAAAGCAAAATACACCCCAAAAATCCAACTGTTAATAGAATAACATTCTTCCACTTTGCAATAGGATAACGATATATTAACATACCAACCGGAACATATATAAAGCCCTTGAATATTCTTCCAGACGTAAAGATGGTTTGTGAGATTTTTCTGGCTAACTCAAAAACTTGAGATTCCCCATTATAACTAGCAACAAATGACATCATCATCACTAAAACTATAGCAACAGAGACGATCATAATGAGTTTTTTCCAAGTTATCCCATATCTGGATTTGCTAATTAGTAATAAAACAAACAAAGAGTAAAATGTTCCCAATAGATACCATAAGATCCACGCCCCTTGCTGTTCCCCTGTAACAAACAAGCCTAAAATAAAGTTGCTCAACATTTTGACAACTGGCAGATCTTTTCTTACACCAAGAAATATTGATAATGGCAGATATATAATTGTCCAAACTATATACATTTTCCCTATTCTCATCAGCCGTCTATTTATTATATCTGAACTATTGTTATTAGAAATATGATGGCATTTCATTTCTAACAGAAATCCACTAGACATAAAAAAGAAAGGAACTGCAAGTTGAACTATTGCCTCATATAAATTGATTATCCAATTATTAGTGCAATATTCTAACGGCCTCGTATGAATTGCGACTACTGCAAAGCACAAAACAAATTTACATAAATCTAATATTGAATAATTATCATTTTCTCTATTATTCATACTTATACTCACTACTTATAGACTATCATTGCCTAAGAAATATTATCATAGTACTCTAGACAAATTACATCTTTACTTGCTAGTTAACATGTTTCTTAATTATCGATTTGACTATAGAACGCAAATAAAAGAACTCCTCTCTTTCAACAAAAGAATTAACGCAAAAGAATCCAACAGAAAGAACTAAGGTATAGAGCACTGCATATGCAAACATTTCCACATATGTATTAACACTGTCCAGCGAGAACAAAAAACGATTAATAAGTATAACTATTACGTATAATACAATATTCCGTATCCATCTTTTAATTGTTATCATTGGACTCCTTTTTAAAACTGCTTTATTTGCATATACTATCATTGCTATACTTCTATATATTAATCCAGCAATTGTACCAAACAGAACACCATATATCCCATATACTTTTACACATAATACAGAAACAACTAAATTGATAATCATCTCTATGACAACCTGATCTTGAGTTTGTTTGAAATGTTGCGCAAATTTAATTGCTCTTAAAGAAGATGAGCGTGCATTTTGCAGCAAAAACGTCGTAACAAATAAATAAGGAAGCAAGGAATCTACATAATTAGTATCTGTAACGCCTTCTGTATATATTCTCATAAACGGGATGATAAGAATATTGGCAACACAAAAAAGAGAGAATGTCAATGCCATATTGTACAATTCATAGACATCATGCAACTTCAAGTATCGCTCTCTATCATTATTAAATGTCTGACCAAATATGAAATCGGCACTTTCAAAGTGTGAAAGAATAGTACTAACGATTGAAAAAACCATAGCGTACAGTGAATATACACTAACTGTCTTAAGACCACAAAAAACTGAAAGGATAACAATATCCGTATTTGTAAAAATCAATCCAGCTACATTGTGTAAGATAACATATTTACTATTTGAGAGAGCTGAATAGTCAGGCGCAGCTCTTAGGTTTAACCATCGATATTTCTGTCTTATATATACTAAATAAAACAACATTTGAGCAATGCTTAAACACAAAAAACCTATCTGTAATGCAACAATTCCAAATCCATTTAGCAAAAGAATAATCTTGATTATCGAAGATGCAATCTTAACGACTAGATTAACATTAGTAATAATATACTTACGACCATCAGCTTCTAATAGAATCTTGTATTTTCCCTGAAAGAAATAGTTGATTGCACCAGGTAATCCACATAACAGAAACGTTGTCGTTATTACATTGTTCTCGATATCAGACGATATAAAAAAAGGAGATACAACAGATAATAATACAACTACAAAAAAATACGCCGTACCTGTTCTATGATATAGAGTATTAGTCGCCGATACGATTGATGATACTTTATTAGTATCATTTTTACCAAAAGCACCATACAAAGATTGTAAAGAAGCGACACCAATTCCAGCTTCTAACAATCCTACATAAACAAGGATTTGATCTATTGTACTTAGTAGTCCATTTGCTTCAGATCCCAGATTAACTAGAATCAATCTTGGTATAACAATAGCAAATGCTAAAGTAACGATTTGACTGAGTATACTCGAAAAGAAATTATTAAATACTCTATTAGTCTTCATTATTCTACTTCTCGATATTATTAGTTACCGCCATGTAAACATCAGATAATTGCTTAGCAGACACACTCCATGAAAACAGGTTACTAGTATTAATAGCTGAACTAATTATTGCATTGTAAGTATCAGTGCTTAACGAATTGATAGCATCTATTATTTTAACCAACGACTCCGAATTCTTAGGTTCCACTAAATAACCATTCTTACCATCTTCAATCACCTCATCGATGCCTTGTCCCTTAACTCCTACAGTAATCATTCCTGAAGCCATTGCTTCAAGATAAACACAACCTAGAGCTTCATAATACGACGGCATAATGAACACATCATTCTGCAACATCAAATCTGCTATTCTTTCATATGGTAAATACCCCACAAATGAGGCGTCTACAGCATATTTCCCGACAAGTGTCTTTAATAGTTCTTCATCAGGACCTCTACCCGCAAATGTCAGCTTGGTATATACGTCTTTTTGTGCTAATTGACTTGCCGCCTCAATCAGGTACTTCTGTCCTTTAATTGGTATTAAATTTGCTACACATAGAATTCTTAATGATTCATCGTTCCTTCGCTTTCTTGGAGATTTACCACTAAACAATCGCGTATCGACTCCATTATAAACAATATAACCAGGTGTATTCGTATTACATTGTCTAAAATCTTCAAGCACCTTTCTACTTACGCACACCGCCGCATTTAATTTCCTGTATAAATTCTTACGTAATAATCTATTATATTCTGACAACAACGGATACTTTACATAATAGTCTTTCCATACATTCCTACCATGAAAATGGCGAATAATTGGGGTGTTAAATTCTTTGCATATTCTAATAGTTGTAGACAAAAGACTAAGCGAACCGAAATGAAATGATACAACATCAAATTGACGAATTATAATACTTCTTATTCGTTGTTCAGCATCTTTTCCCAATCGACAGAATAAAAACTCCTTGAATCTGTTTGTCTTGGTAATAGTTAATCTAATTACTCGAACTCCATTAACAATACAATCAGTATCTGCATTATCATCTGAAGCGACACAATGTAACACCGTAACCTGGTGACCGACTTGATTCAACGCCTCAGCCTGTTGTTTCAAAAAAACACAATACTGTGGTAGATCATCTGTTGGATAACATGAAGTTATAAACAACACTCGCATTTTGCATATTCCATTTCTCAATTAATAATTGTTTAAATCATTTCCCTTTGACTTTGATCAATACCATTGATTGTTAATTATCTCTGCTGGACTACAGGGGCCCGATTTGAATAAGGAAGTAGATTCATTGTTAATTATCGCATCATATAAATTAATTAGGCGTTTAGCTGCAATATCCGCATTCCATAAATTTTGCATATCATTATATGCTTCATTGCCAATATTTACTCGCTTTTGTTTATTATTTAACAGCATCTCTACAATCTCAAAGAGTTGATCTTCTTCACCATTTCTATATATAAAACCATTCTCACCATTTCGAATAAGAAATGGTGCTGAACCAGGCGCATGACTACTAACGACAGCACACGCACTACTCATAGCCTCGCTAAGCACAGCCCCCCAACCTTCATTAAAATCACTAGTGAATAAAAACACATCAGAAGTTTCCATAGTCGATCTTACTTTTTCAGGTGGGAAAAAACCCAAAAAATTTACTACGTCATCAATTTGAAGATCATTCACCATGGATTTCAATTGCGACTCAATTCCGCCCCCACCAATAATATTCATACGGAATTTGCAACCATGTCTTTTCAGTTTTTCAGACAATCTAATAGCAACATCCGGATGCTTTAAATCCACAAATCTACCAGCCCATAAGAGAATAGGAGTATCATTATTTCGTTTCTGATTAAGATCATTAAGCGAACATTGACATTGATCTAAAAAATAAGCCCACTTAAAACAACGATTAGAGTAGTTCGCAAACAAATTCACATCATATGCCGTATAGGCACTTGAACAGAGATAGTATAGCGGCTTATTCTGAAACGGTCGAATATGCTTCATTGAACTTGCAAAGTTTCGAGGAAAGTTTCTTATATTCAGCCCTCTTTTAAAATACCTTTCTGAAGCATGAAAAGTCACTTTCCCCATATTCAGCCTATCTATCATATAATTATCAGGGGCAGAGCCCACTATTACAATGTCGGCTTCATTAACTAGACTATGAGCTAAATATTCATGCATCGGACTCTCATATGCTCTGTGAACAAATCCGTATTTAGAATTAACATCTTCATAGCCCATAGCTGCTCTACTACTATTGAATGGAGTAGTTGCTACAAATGTATAATCAACTCCTGGCAAATCACAAAACGCTTGAGCTAACGGGAGTTGGTGATGGTTTAGATAATTAGATATAAAAACAACTCTCATCAATCATACCTCCCATCTATTTCTCAATTGATCTAAAAGTATAATCTGTATAATTTGAAATAAGAACAAACGATGATATAGACATAATACCGGGGAACCCTCCTAAAAAGCATGCTGCTTCTGCTGATGCTTGAACAAACATAGCCAAAATACATATTATTGAAATCGTACGGATTGATGTTGTTTCCTTTCTATTCATGTCGCCAATAATATACAGATAAAACGAATAGAAACATATTAATCCCACAAGCCCCACAGATGTAAATACAGAAAGAATAATATTATGGGCATTATTCAACCCCGCATCTGCAAAATTACCAAATAATGCCTGCCACCAGTTAGAAACTAGATTTAGATAATACATATATACATTTTGTCTTCCAGAAAAAAAAGACTTGTCCATTATTTGTATTTGTTCGCCATCATAATGTCTAAATAGAACTAAGTACCCAACAGCAAAAAAAGTAGGGAATAAGGTTGCTAGTATAACAATCAATTTGGGAATCTTTCTTCTACCAACAAAAATATATGCAAAAACAACTAACAATGCTGAAAATATAACCGAACGACAATTAGTTCTGTAGATCAAATAAAATAAATATACTGCGAGAATGAAGAGTGGAAGTCTATATTTCCTATAAGATAGATTTATTATTAATATACAAAAAAAGGGAAATAAAATCATAGCAGCTAGATTACTATTCCCTAAATCGAACACAAAATATGCAGACTGCCATATCTTCCCATGACTATGAACTCTATTTGCAATGGGCGTAAAGGAATAAACAGTAAAAAGCAATGCTAAAAACACATTTGAATAAAAAATGAAGTCAAACGTTCTCTTAACCGGACGAATCTTAACACATGCACTTATAAGTAATAGCATTCCTATATAAGAAAAAGCCGAATAGCAATGAGTTAAGTTTCTAGAACCATCCTGTGCAACTATTGAGACTATCAAAATAATACTCGGTATACTAATCGTAAACATTAACCGATATGATAACCTTTTGGGAAGAGATGCCAAAACAATTACTACGATTGTTGGCATCCATATTAGTTGCATAAGAGTTTCATTATAAGTAACGGGCCAAATAAACATATATAATACTACAGCTGCCCATGACATACAGAACACTATTTCAAACAGTGATTGTTTCTCTACTTTTTCAAGAGTTAACGATACATCTGACATTTTGACTCTCCGAAATTCTTTCTGACTAATTAATTTGAATTCATTCATTCATTAATCAACCATATAAATCTATATATAAACTATACTGTTTATTCTTTTCGTAAGCAGAAGCTCGGACAGTTGTATTCTGAAATCTATCTTTATCCTGAATAATAGAAGTAATCGCTCGACTCAATCCTTCCACATCACCGGCAGATACCACAATACCACTACCTTGATCAACGATTTCGGGAACCGCAGTTTGATCATAGACTACAGCAGGTGTACCACAAGCAATAGCTTCAGCGGTAACCATCCCCATAGTCTCTTCATAACTTGGATTAACAAAAACATCTGCAGCAGAATATATATCTACCAATTCGTTAATATCTGATGTCCTACCAATTCCAATTACTCCTGACGGGAGTTCTTTTAACTGACCTTCAGTCAAACCAACAATTACCATAGAATAGTTTTCATCTAAATAGTTCCATAATTCTATAATATCATTGAGTCCCTTTCTACTGCTCCAAACATTAGCCACCCCTAGTATCATTCGTTTATTAGTAATCCCATGACTCTCTTTAAACTTACTCTTTGTTGGCTTAAAAACCCCAAGATCAATTCCATTTGGAATAGCCTTAACGGGATATATCCCCAAATATGAAGATTTAACCAAACTAGCCAACCATTCAGATGGAGTAACTATTGTCATATCCTGAATGCTCGTAAATGACTTTTTCTTTCGTTCAAAATTATTAGACACATCGCCTTTGCCAAAGCACATTGGGTAACTACGAAGACCAACACAATGCGAACAATGGGATTTCCATCTCTCGCATTTTAAGGCGCTAAAGTATGAACAATGTCCGGTAAAAGCCCAACAATCATGTAATGTCCAAACCACCCTCTTTTTTTCTCTTGAGAGGTACTGAAATAGTATTTCATAATTAATCCAATGTCCATGAAGATTATGCAAATGAACAACATCAGGATCATAGTCTTTAATCTGCTTAATTAACCGCTTTGTAGCAATAACAGAATACCGACCTTCGTGATCAGTTAATCTTGAAAGAACGTTATGAACATAGTAATCCAATTTAGATCCGACAACAAACACCTCATCAGAATCTACCCCTAATATTGGTTCAACAGTTGAACAGGCTACTTTTACTGTATGTCCCTGCTTTTTTGCTTGTTGCATGAGGTCCGTCACAATTCTTCCTGTACTACCTACGCCGCAAACGCAGTTAATAAACAATATCTTCACGACTGTCTCCGCCTTTACTCACTATAGAACTGATATCCAAATCTCTTCATAATGTTCCTAATAGCATTATGTATCGGTTTAGGTGTATGCCGTCCAACCAAGGTCTTTATTCCCAAACGGATCTCATACCCCCATGTGTTTGTTGGTCTATTACCATTGTAAATCCCAGGATTCTTTTTAAAATAGTATGATGCCTGATGAAGCAGTTTCCCTTTTCTTACTACATCCAGTATTTCAAAGTCTTTATTTAGGCTTACAGCACAATTAGCACCATATTTTACCGCTTCAGCTGGAAGATGAACTTCAAACTGCCATGCATTCATCGGTTCACCTATGCACGATTTTAAGAATTCTTTTTTCCATATTCCAGAATACAGATTAACACTATACTTGCTTCCTGGATCTATCTGGTATACACCTTTGAAATCTGAAAATTCTGCTCTCGTTGCTTTGGTAGGTCTCTTAAACAGTCTAATATAGTCCAGATTCTTAACCTCCATCAGATTAAGCATCTTATCAATTGACTGTGTATTGACTCTTTTGACTAGATAATAATCATCTAATGTTAAAAAGACATAGTCAGTTTTGATTGCTTCAATAACCTTAAGCAACCGTTCTGACCACTCCAATTCATCTCCTGCTGCAAATACACTAACACTATCATAGGTTACTTGTCTCGCTTTATCTGTTACGATAATTGTATCCATATCACGATCTGGCCAGTTTTGCTCCAATAGCTTAACATGTCCGTCCCACAAATCCGAAAACTTATCGCATGAAAGGATCAACATTGTCATCCGTTGATTCATGATTATTTGTCACCTTGTTTCATTTTACTAATTGCCTTGTTAATGACATTTTCAGAAACTGTACAGCTTGCACGTCTGTTGTGATGTTCTTCTGTCATAACAATGGCTTGATCATAATACTCTCTTTGTAAATCCTGATCTGACAAGAGTCGTTGTATACATTCTACAAGCAGATTCTTTTCAGTGCATACCATAGAGGCCCCCGTTGTACGCATATAATCAATTATGCCGCTCTCTAGTGAGCCATAAGTAAGTATACTTGCTCCGCTAGCTAGTGCATCTGCAGCTTTAGTTGATAGAGAATACCTCGAAAGATTAATATCTTCAGGCGCAAATCCTTCTACTATTATGTTGATGTCGCTCTCCGCCATCCGTTTTTGCACCTGAGTATATGGAACGGACCCCATAAACCTGACATTACCTTTATCTTGGAAAACACTATAGTAAACCTCATCTTTTTCATTTGAATATATCTCCAATATATAATTATGATTGATTTTACCCAATGCAACCCCAATATCGTTTAGAGAGTTATTGCGACCCATACGTATATTCCCAAAATATGTAATTACAGGATGATCAATATCAATAATTTTAAAAGGTTTTCTCTGAATCGTTGAAGCCAAATAGACAGTTTCACCATCTAGACCAAATTCAGAGTTGTATTTATCACGAATCTTATCGCTAATATACATAGCACTTCCCGGCCATGCAAGAACTTTATTAATCAAGCTTCGATATGTGGCTTTATACAAATGGTAAAATGGGTTAGGCGTCTTCTCGACATTAAAATAGTAATCATCTCCAATACAAGATACAATCGGGACATTGAATCGTTTCGCAACATATAGAGCAATCTGAGGAATGAAATAATCATCAGAAAATGCAAGAAAAACACAATCTGGGTTAAAGTCATCAAGCCATCTGTTTAGTTTCTCAGTACACCAGAATCGCTTACGCCACAATAATCCTCGCGCGAGATGTGTCAAGGATGTATGTTTTCTTCCAATGCGGTAAGCCGCCTCAGCCCTCTCGCTACCAACCTCAAGATCAGAATCAGTCCATTCATCTTCCAGTTCTTCATAATAGAAGAATGTACATGTATCCACTTTTCTTCCCATCCAACACTGAAGCACACGTTGGTCTGTTATTTGACAAAGCGTCCCACAGTGTCCTTTGCAGGGTTTTTTGGTATTAGAAAATATCTGAGCAATATTCTCTTTCTCCCAATAGTGAAAATACGCATCAAATGCGCGAGATGTTGATTTTGTATTATAAGGCACAGTGCCAACAATCAATACTTTAGGATGCATCTTTATCGTTACTCTTCAGTTATTTCATTCCAAGTATTCTCTTTACATAGCGATTCTTGGAAAGCAAAGATATGAATAATGCACACAAGATCAATGTGATTATAAAGTTAGCAAATACATAACCATAACCAGAAGGACTTGAAAAATAAGGTTTAACTCCCGGCATCAGGATATTCAATAGTAATCCGTGAATCATATATATTTCAAGACTCTTCTTTCCTGCCCAATGAAGTATACTCATAGATAAACGTCCAGTTTGCATACACTGCTCAACGCCTAGACTATAGAATTTGTCCCCACCGATTTTTTCATAAATACCTTTACAAAGTCCACATACAGCAATACAACCTGACATGGAGGAAATAACTCTCAGTACTATTCCCATGCCACTATCAGATAAACAAAACAAATATACTCTTGTTATAATCACTAACCATGTAGCCAGGCAAATCATAACAACAACATCTTTAATATTACTTCCATACTTAGTTTCATAAAGCTTTTCGCTGTATTGTCCATAAAGATATCCTATAAAGAAAAACGGCATATAATACAGTGTCAGTTTAATCGCAAAAAATGTCATTCCTGCAACATATCCGATTCCTGCCAACAGAGTCATAGCAACCAGATACAAAACAGTCTTTATCACCTGAAGTTTAATTCCTTGATTCTTAGCAATTTTAAGAGCAATAAATGAACTTAAGCCAAAAGCAATACTTATTGTCCAGATTGTTACAAGAAACCAATAACCTGAATCCATATGCCATAAGAGCCATTTTATGTTCAATAAGTTATATTGTCCAAAAACAACACCTCGCACAAGGAAACTCCATACAACCCATGGTAGCATATATGCCAAAGTGCGTCGTTTAATAAATAACCATAACTCTACACCAGTATTAATGCTACGGCTATATCTGGTAACATAACCACTAATTAGAATAAACAGGGGCATCTGAAGAGACCAAACAACATTAAAAAGAAAACTCTCCTCCGAGCCTGTCGTACACCCAGTCATTGTATGACACAGAACGACCAACAACATGGCAAGACCGCGCATAATATCGACATAATTATTTCTATTAGGTGAATACATATTTATTATCTATAAGAATAATCTACTCATTTGTTCTTGAAAGGATTTCTTCGACTCTTGCAACAATATCATCAGAGAGAGGGGGTGATATTCTGCTTGTTTCCCATTTTATTTTGGGGGTAAGCAAGCTATCTTCTGGCAATGATATATCAAATAAGCATGGATTATCATCTGTAATCCATGCCGAATATTCATCCAAATCCTCATAAGATCCCAGCTCAACCGCTTTTATACCATATGCCTCCGCAATCCTCTTGAATTTTGGAACTGTATATCCACCTGATGCAGCTGTGTTAGCAAAACGATTGTTGTGATTGAAATGTTGTGTCTCACTTATTTTTCCAAGAACTCGATTATTTAGGATAAATATCTTAATAGGTAAGTTTTCTCTCCTTACTGTCTCAAGTTCCTGAATATTCATCTGAAATCCTCCATCTCCAGCTATACAATATGACCTTGCGTTTCCCATTGAAATCGATGAACCAATAGCGAAAGGAAGACCACACCCCATTGTTCCATATCCACCACTGATATGAATTCGGACTTTATCTCCTCTAAGGACAAGAGATTGAGCACACCAACACTGATGCATTCCGACATCGACAGATACTACGGAATCTTGTGGAAGAAGAGAGGCTATCTTCTCAACAGCTAAGTTTCCCGGTTGCTTATCATAATTATCTAGAATAGTTTTTGCTTCCATACATTGATTCTTCCATGATGTGTAATTGGGAACCTCCTCATTAAGAATCATTCTCATAAAATCTCTAGCATCTGAATGATACTTTTTCTCAGCACTTTTAATACTCCGGCTAAGTTCATATTCATCAATATCCGCGCGCACGAGATCCGCTTGAGGTGCAAAATTATGTGTATATCTCCCTACCTGTCTAAGTCCGAGTCTTGCTCCAACAGAAACAATCAAATCACAATGGTTGAGTATCGTATTGGCAATTCTATTTCCATGTGTCCCAATGAATCCAATATGCAAATCGTCCTGCGCAATATCCACAGCATTCATTGTAGTTAGAAGTGGAATGTTCGTCTTTCTTGCAAACTCATGAACTAAATCAACTGCATCTGCAGTTCTAACTCCATTACCTACCAATAAAATCGGCTTTCTGTATGTCGAGCGGAAAATCAATTATGACGCCTCCTTTTCTTCCTAGTTGAGCAATGTTATATGCGCGATTTACTATTTCCGAGAATCCTTCACTGCTATTTGCCGTAACTGAATACTTTGTAATATTTCTTGTCATAGAAACAAGATCCATCTCTTGAAAACCATTCTGGCGAATTCCTGAAAAACCTTTCATTTCATTCGTCGGAACATTTCCGCAGATACCCATTATCGGATATCCATCAAACCATGCATCTGCTAGTCCACCAAGAGCATTCACAGCGCCTGGTCCAGATGTAGTGAAATAAACCCCCAGACGTCCACTTGTACGAGCATATCCATCCGCCGCAAGAGCACACCCCTGCTCGTTATAGCATACATGTGTTGCGATTTCGTCTTTGCGTTTGTATAAAGCATCCATGAAGGGCACTATGTACCCCCCTGCATAACCAAACACATCTTTAACATCATGTTTAATCAAATAATCCACTAAGTATTCTGAACAATTCAAAGTGTATGTCTCCTTGTTTCAGTAATTCTTTATCACTTCTATTTAAACAAACAATCTTCAGGCACACTTAACAATGCCTTAAACAAAGCCAAATCTTCTTTTTGAGTCACTTTTATATTACTTGTAGTTCCTCTTGCGAAAAACACCCGTTCTCCACAATGAATTAACAATGAGCTAGTAAAAGTAAAATCATGTTTATTTTCCAATTCTGCCATTTCATAACACTTTAACACTAGTGAATATCTATATGCTTGAGGAGATGCAGTTAACATAACATGATCTCTGTCAATGTCTGATATTCCTGAAATACAATCATCTGTATAAACAATGGGAGGATGACACGCTATAGAAGACGATGCATTGCCATTTATATGAGCCACACATAATACCTCATCTATAGCTTTCTGGGGGAGAATAGGTCTAACTGCGTCATGAATTACCACGAAGTCCTCAGGCTCTACTTTATCACGTAAGAAGAACACTCCATTTCTGATGGAATCGTGACTAGTTTCGCCGCCTTCTGTAATCCACTGTACTTTGGTTAATGAGTATTTTTCTACTAATTCTTTTAAATAATCAATCCAATCCTTTATACAAACAACTACAATTTTCTCAATATTCGGATTATTTTGAAATCGTTCTATCGTATAAACAATGATAGGTTTTCCCTCAACTTCAATGAATTGCTTTGGCATTTCAGCCTGCATTCTTTTTCCAACTCCGCCGGCAAGTATAATCACATAATTTTTCATTGTATTTCCTCGTTTCAAACCCTATTTTAGGCAACTCATCAATTCTATAAAAAAGACTTAAGAATTCTAATCGTTCTTTCTAAACCACTCTTAATATCGTATTTAGGAATCCATCCCAATGATTGTAGTTTATGACCATCGAGTCTTGCTTTGGTCGCTGTACTATACCCAGAAGCTTCAACCGCATCAGGTAACTCAAATACAACTCTTTTCCCATTTATCTCAGCAATGCTCCTAGCTAAATCCTTTAGCATAACATCGCTGTGTTCTTCAGATATGTTATATGCTTCACCATTCTCTCCTGCCAGTATAATCCAAAGCAAACCGCTTACAGCATCAGCCATGTAAGTATAACTATAGTACTGAGTCCCTTCAGACTTCAAAATTATATCTTCTCCTGCAATGCCCTTCTTAATAAATTGACTAATTGCCTTCGTATCAGACATATTCATCGTAGGACCATAAGAACGAGTTACACGAGCAATCACAATATCAAGGTTCTTCTGAAACCTGTAGGCTTGACAAAGTGCTTCGCCACATCGTTTGCTTTCAGGATATCCAGCTCTTAGCGTATTACAATTTATATATCCGCAATAATGTTCATTAAAAAACTCAGTATCACCACGATTCTCACCATACACTTCATTTGATGAAGCAAAAGCAAATCGAGTAGCACAGTGTTCTACAGCAAAATCTAGCAAATTCCGCAAGCCAATGATATTTGTTGTAATAGTACCAATCGGATCTGTAGCATAAAGCATCGGGTGTGTGTTTGATGCCAAATGTAATATGTAATCAACAGAACCAATGTCGTTACGAACTAACGGCATATTCACATCATAACGGATAAACATGAAATGTGGATCTTGTTGATATCTTGAAAATCGCTTAATAGCCTTCTCCTCGTTTCTACCAAGCGCATAGACTGTACAATCAAGGTCATCGATTCGGTTCTTTTCAAGGATTACATCAATAAGGAAACTTCCAATCAACCCTGTTGCACCTGAAATCATAATGCTTTTACCTTGCAATTTTGTCCACGGTAATTCAAGACTTCCAACATCAAGGATATCTTCCAAATATTCACAATTATCATAGATAGTCATATTAATCTGTATAAACTCTTGTATTATATTGATTTGTAAACTGCTTACTTTCTATATGAATTATTTAAATCAAGAAAAAGATAATCATGATGAGATTGTCTCTTTTCTTCAGGAGGTAGGCTCCTCCAATCACCATATATATGAGACAAATACTCATCAAAATGCTCAATTCCAAAAATCTTAGCCCCTTCAAAATCATACTCAGTAGGATTGCCAATTATAGAAGATTTAATAATCTCTTTCGTCCCCCAGTTTCCCAACAGATTCCCCACATATAAAGAGTCTCGAGGATTATATCTACGACACATAGAATCTAACTTAATTCGAAGTTTGAAGTTGTTAACAAAAACGTGGGGAATAATATTAGATAACACAATCGCTACATTTTTGTACAACGAACGCTCCTTCCTTACAGCTGCAATTCTTGTCAAAAAAAAGTAATATCTGCGGTTAATATGTTTACACCATTTTATTGAGTCAAGTTCATTATTACCAGCCCCGTCCAAAGGAAAAACATCTAGAAATATGCCGCGTTTTAACGGTTTCCGATAATTCTCAATCAAAGTCGTTGAAATATCGTAAATCTTGTTATATGGATAACAATAATCGTCATTTTCAGAGTCATAACTCTCCAGAACATACTTCCCGAAAGTCTTTCCTTTCATCAGAGTTATCAGTTTATCGTAATCATCTCTAGGCATTGCAACATCAATATCATCATCCCATGGTATGAAACCATTATGTCTAACCGCTCCAAGCAAAGTCCCGCCAACCGCATAATAACTCAATTCGTTTTGACGACAAAAAGCATCAAACCATTTCAGCATATCAAACAGCTTAGCTTGCATTTCTGTCATAGATCGTACCCCTTAATAACATATTCATGATCTTGCAAATCTCTTATACACCCATCCGCGCAAACTAGCAGGCATCAGTATTTCAAGAATTAGCCTTTTTCCACAATTCATTAGATATGTGCTATAGCCAATTACCTTATGACTGAGCATATATCTTTGTAACTTAATCTCGCTGATATAATACTTCTTTCCTCCACGTCGCTTGTACATATCTTCACCAACACGAGTGTAAACGAAAGTATCCGGAAGATTCGCAAATACAGATCCTTGTAATGCTAATCTGACCCATAAATAGTAATCCTCATTCCAAAACCAATCCTGATAATTGCCAGCTTTGAGCACTTCAGTTTTCTTAAACATAACCGTCATGTGATTGAATGGACACCGTACTTTCAAATAATTTTTCAATTCGGCGTCTGTTTCTGGAACAATACGTCTACCAATCACATTATCTACTGAACCAATAAACTCCGCTATCTGTCCACCAAGAATAGCGGTATCGGGATACTCGCTAAAATACTCAAGTTGCTTCTCACATCTTCTTGTTTCGGATATATCATCAGTATCCATACGAGCAACAAGCTCATTTCTACATGCTTTCAACCCTTCATTAAGAGCTAATCCTAATCCCATGTTTTTTTCATTCTTGACTATATTAAGTCTATCTTTATACTCATCGATAACTTCATACAATTCATCTGTTAGAGGACCATCCTCTACCAAGACTATTTCATCTGGTTTTACTGTCTGATTGATCATAGAATCAAGAGCCAGACGAAGATACTCTGGGTGCTCTTTTTTATACAAAGACATTAGAACACTGTATTTTTCCATTATCTTCGTTCCTCATATTCAGTTATCAAACTTTTCGCATATTCTTGTAGATAGTCATACTGATCGCTAGTAACAATTCCTGTCTTAAGAAGATCATCCCCATAATCTAGAGTTACATCTAACTCATCAGCACTTTCATTATGTCCAAACACATTCTTAACAGTCTTAAGAACAATCTTCACGTCATTCAGGAAACCAATATTCTTAATATACTCAATATCCCAATTTAGTTTGTCTTCCCAAGAAATAGCATTTCTTCCCATAACTTGTGCCAATCCAGATAATCCAGGTCTAGCAGTATGCCTCATTCTCTGCTCATCAGACATAAACACCATATCACGAACAAGTTGCGGTCTTGGTCCGATTACACTCATATCACCTTTAAGAATATTAAATGCTTCAGGAAGCTCATCAAGACTAGTTCTTCTCAACCATATACCGAACTTGGGCAATCTCTGCTCATCAGGCAATAGATTTCCATTCTCATCTCTGGCATCTGTCATTGATCTGAACTTATACATATCAAAGATAGTCTCTTTACCGTTCTTTATGATTCCCGGCCTTGGTTGCTTGAACAGAACAGGACTGCCCATCTTGATTCGAACAATGATCGCAATAATAAGATAGAGCCAAGAAAACACTATGATCGCCAACAACGAACATATGATATCGAGAAGACGTTTAATATACTTCTCGTAGAATCCCTTCTTACGTTCAAATGTACTCATCGATTACCTGAAGCACCTGTGAATAATCTCTATTATCCTATCCTGCTCATCCGCTGCCATCTTGTTATCACTTGGTAGACACAGACCTCTCTCGAAGATATCAGCACCAACATCGACCATACCTGTCTCATTGATATAAGCATTGGATCTTGCTCTGCCATTACCATTTGATGTAATGAACGGATTCATTCTGTAGATAGGCTGCATATGCATTGGCTTCCAGATAGGTCTTCCGTCAGCCTTGAAAGCACTTAATGCCTCCAGAATTTCTGTAGGACAACTCTTACCTGTCTCATGTCTGAAGAGCGCCTGCTTCTCTCCTCTTACGGTCTCACACATTGCATCCTTATCAATTATCATGCAGGAGAGCCAGTAGTTAGGCACTGTGTTGTCAGGAATCGGATTCATTGATATAGGAAGATTCTTAAGTCCTTCCTTGTATCTGTTGAATATAGCCTTTTTTTGAGCAATATGCTCTTCAAGATAAGGGATTTGTCCTCTTACTACACCTGCAATGATGTTGCTCATTCGGTAGTTGTATCCGAGTTCTTCATGCTGATACCATGGAGCATCTTCTCTTGACTGAGTAGACCACTTTCTGATCTTATTTGCATCTTCTTCATCGTCACAGAGAAGCATTCCTCCGGATGAACCTGTGATTATCTTATTACCGTTGAAACTTATAACTGCATAATCACCGAAGCATCCCGTCTGCTTACCGTTATATGTGGCACCGAATGACTCTGCTGCATCCTCGATTATCAGCGCATTATGCTCATCGGCGATCTTACGGATCTCATTTATCTTACCGGGAGTACCATAGAGATGAGCTACAACTATCAGTCGGACATCGGGATAGATCTCGAATGCCTTACGAAGAGCGACAGGATCCATATTCCATGAGTCGTATTCTGTGTCTATGAACACAGGCTCACCATTCTCATAACAGATGCCATTAACTGTGGCATCGAATGTCATGTCAGAACAGAATACCTTCTTTCCTTCAAGTGAGCCGTGACCAACCTTGGGCTGTCCATAGAGTTTCTCAGCTGCAAGCTTGATAGCCAGATGCAAAGCTGCAGTACCTGCACTTAATGCAACAGCCTGCTTTCTTCCAATCTTCTCTGCTATTTGCTTCTCAATTACATTGATATTCTCACCTGCAGTAGTGATCCAGTTTTTATCAAATGCATCATTGATCCACTTCTGTTCTTCTCCATGCATAGTAGGAGAAGCGAGCCATACTCTGTTATCAAATGGTTCTATTCCCTCGAATCTGGGATCATTTATGTAGTCCATTGTTAATGCCCTTCTTAATTACTTTCTCGATTATTATGATTAGTGATACGCCTATCAACGTACCAAGCGTGTTATGAATAATGTCATCAAATTCGAACAGTCCTCTGTGTGTAATCAGCTGAAGCAATTCAGATGTTACCGAGAGTCCTATTCCTGCTATGAGGCCTTTCCATCTCCACAGTTTTCCTGCTATCAGGCCCAGAGGGATATATGCCAATATATTGGCAAGTATCTGTTTCTTCTGAATATCCCATACCTCATAGGACCAGAACAATTGAGGCTGAAAGACCTGACGCACTGTATGAGTTCTGAATAATACCATCTCACCTAGGATTATCAGAACATAACCTATCAGGAGCCCGTCTGACCATTTCTTGGATATGAGTCCCGCTGTTATGACAACAAGTGCAGCAACGGCGAAGAACCATATTGGTATGCAGTTAGCCCTGATGATGTAGTCTATTCTTATTGCCTCCGGATTTCTCGTACACTTTTCTACATATCGAATGCTGTTCGATATGGTTCCAATGTGCCTATATGGCACAGCAGTCAACACGGCGATGCGATGATTGCCTGCAAGTCTACGAACTATTATTATAATATATATATAAGGAGATTACAAAACGGGCCTACTTCTTCTCCACTATCTCAAGGCCCACGGTCATCCTGGTCTTCTGGCCGAACATATCAATTTCTACGATACAGGATCTTTTGTGGCGGTCAATCTTACGGATTTCGCCCTCGAGGCCTTTAAGGGGTCCTTGGGTTATGTTGACTTTCTGGCCTTCAATATAGCCGTACGACATCTCGACGATGTGGTCCGAGCCTCCGAGGTTAATCAGGAGTTCTTCCTCGTTCTTTGTTAGTTCCAGGATAGTGCGGTCGGCTCTAAGGAGCTTGGTCATGCCTTCGACTCGTCTAAGCTGGTCATAAAGCTCGTCCGGGTGTTCTGTTATCAGGAATACGTATCCCGGGAAGAGAACTGTCTTCTCTAATCTCCATTCTCCATTACGCTTTCTTCTGCATTCACGGAATGGTATGAAGGTCTCATCTAAGATATCACTGTCTATATATTTCTCACATGCGTGACGTATCTTCTCTTCTTTACCGGTTAAGACCTGAATAACACACCACATATGGAATTAGTTCTTAACAGGCTTATACGTAGGCACTATCTCAGCCACGAGTTCTCTTATATTGTCGACTTCTTCTTTCGCCGCTTCATCGAGCTCGACCAGTTTCTGTGCAACCAATTCGTCATCCATCTCGATCGGTTCAGCGATGGATATTTCAGGATTCTCTTCAGTCTTACGAAGACCCTCTTCATCCATGAGTCTTTCCTCATACATCTTCTCACCCGGACGAAGGCCCGTATATTCCACCTTGATATCTACATCAGGAACATATCCTGACAACTTGATCATCTTTCTAGCCACATCGTCGATCTTTACCGGATCTCCCATATCAAGAACGAAGATCTCACCCCCCCTGGCATATACACCGGACTCCATTACGAGCGCGACCGCCTCAGGAATGGTCATGAAGTAACGGATGATGTTCTTATCTGTAACAGTAACAGGACCACCTGCTGCGATCTGCTTCTCGAATACCTTAAGCACCGAACCGTTCGAACCGATTACATTACCGAATCTTACTGCAGAGAAATTCGTCCTTACCTTGACCTCACCTGCGTCAAACTGCTTCTGAGCACGGCGGTCCATCATCTGAACTACCATCTCGCAGATACGCTTGGATGCTCCCATGATGTTAGTTGGGTTAACCGCCTTATCCGTGGAGATGAGTACGAATCTCTGTACTCCCCAGCGAAGTGCTGCCTCAGCCATCTTATATGTGCCGCCGACGTTGTTCTTGATCGCCTCATTAGGCGAATCCTCCATGAGAGGCACGTGCTTATGCGCAGCCGCATGGAAGATGATGTCGGGGTGATATGTCTTCATTATGGAATTGACGCGGTTCGTGTTTCTGACGGAACCGATAAGTGCGATTAGGTTCAGCTTCTCACCGAATGTATCACGCAGTTCCTTCTCTATCCAGAATGCGTTATTCTCGTAGATATCGAAGATGATCAGAAGCTTAGGCTCAGCCTTTGCGATCTGACGGCACAGCTCGGAGCCGATGGATCCGCCTCCGCCCGTTACCATTACGACCTTGCCGTTAATGTAGCTTCTGATGCCCTCCATATTGGTCTTGACCGTATCACGTCCGAGCAGATCCTCGATCTGAACATCACGAGTCTTCTTAAGGGATACCGTACCGTCCACAAGCTGGTAGATACCGGGCATTACTCGAACCTTACAGCCTGTATTGGAGCATATATCCAGGATTTCCTTACGCTCACTGCCGCTTGCGGCAGGAATAGCGAAGACAATATCATCTATATCATACTTACCGACCATCTTCGGGATATCATAACGGTTGCCGACGATCTCAATGCCCTCGAGGAATCTGCCCTTCTTCTCGGCGTTGTCGTCGATGATGCAGCAGACCTTAGATGTAAGATTCTCACTAGCTTTATACTCTCGTATTACATCCTTACCGCATGCGCCTCCGCCGATGATCATAACATTACGGATTCCCTTAGCTTTACCTATGGATGAATGCGCATTGGAGATATGGCGCATGAGACGGTAAACAAAGCGGACTGCAGTAGTGCCCATAGCCGCGAAGAAAAGACCCATGATCCATACTGATGCAGGAACAGATCTACCGCCACTGTGAGCCGTCTCATCAATGATAATAAAAACAAGGCCACCTAATCCGAGAACAATCCAGGCACCAATCATGCGGATGAGCTCATTGATGGACGCGTAAGACCAGATACTGTGATAAAGCCTGAAGATCCAGAATACAGCAATCGCGGCGATAGATGTGATCGGTACTACCAGAAGATATGCATCCAAGTAATTAGAGAGGACTAATGAGAACTGGAAATCAAAGCGGAGCAGGAAAGCCGAGAAGAATGCCACACCGATTACTACGATGTCCAGTAACATAATCAGCAAAGCTCTTAAGAGCCAGCTTTGCATCACCGATGACTTCTCACTATTAACCATGCCCCAAGGTCCTTTTATACTTATATATTAATAATAAATATTCTTTTATATTTATTAAGCGCATCTAGTATACTCTCATGCCTGAAGTAAATCAATTTTATCCGACAAATATTCTAGGAATAAGACCGCCGGGTTGATCCCCGGCGGTCTTTATATCTTATACGGCTGTTTATGAAGTGAGGAGTTATACGTTAATGCCGTAGTAAGCACATGTGTTAGCCCACTCTGCGGAGCCTGCGAATCCGGCGATTACCTGAGCTCTTGTCATGCCGTTGTTAAGCTGAGCCACCCAGGAGTTAAGTCCGGCCTGGTCAGGTGTTCTTCCGAAGAATACGGAGTAAAGAACTGTTACGAACTGCTCGTTGCTCAGGTTCTGGTTGATGAACTCAGGGCTGTTGAAGAAGCCGTTAGCTGCTTCAGAACCGGAAACCTTCTTAGAAGAAAGCTGCTCTACCCAGTAAGCTCTGCCTGCTGCATCTGCGGATCTGTGAAGTGTGTTGCTGTAAAGTCTGTCTACGAATCCGTCTACTGAATTTCTGGATGCGCCTGCTACCTGAGCGGGAGCTGCAGCTGTGCCGTTGCAGTGTACTGTCCAGTTAACATCACCATGGCCGCCTGCGGAACCGTTTCCGTCTGTACCGTAGTTCAGGGGAAGCAGTGTGTAGTCGTTGCACTCTGAGTTTGTTCTGGTGTTGCAGGGAAGCTCGGCTGCGAATGCTGTTGTTCCTGCGATCATTGTAACTGCGATAGCGATTGTCATTACCTTAGCTGCGAGTCTTGTTGCCTTCTTCATTTTGTTTGTCCTCCTTAGGTTTAACCTTTTGTTTTGTGTTTTTGTTTTGTTTTTGTTTGATGACTACATTTTGCCTTGTTTACAGGGTCAAACCAATGAGTAAAAAGGCCCTTGAGTGTTGACTAAGCGACACTTAGTGACTTAAGTGTCGCTTAGTGAGCTTAAATTCTTATTAAATTCACATTTATACGTTGATTGAGTAGTAAGCGCATGTTCTGGCCCACTCCTGGGAACCCTCGAAGCCTGCGATGATCTGAGCTCTTGTGGCACCGTTAGCCATAGCTGTTGTCCAGTTGGATACTTCAGAAGCGGAAGGTGTTCTGTCGAAGAATACGCTGTAAAGGATCCTTACGAACTGCTCATTGCTCATGTTCTTTCTTGTGAACTCCTGGCTGTTAAAGAAACCGTTAGCTACGGATGAACCTGTGGCGTTTGTATGACGGAGCATGCTTACCCAGTGGTCTCTGCCTGCTACATCAAACTGACGGCCGAGTACATCTCTGTAAAGACGCTCTACGAAGTGCTTCAAGGATGCGTCAGGATCGGACTCTACTACCAGTGCGGGAGCTGCTGCGCCTTCTGCTGTTACGTGACGGTCTGCGATTACGAGGTCACTTACGATATCTGTTGTAAGTGTCAATGTGTAGGAACCCTCTTCGTCTCTTTCAAGACCGTAGCCGATGCACTTAACCTGATAGTTCTTACCTGCCTCAAGTGTTACTGTGAGTTCGAAGTTCTCTCCGTCTCCGCCGGCCTCACCCTGAAGCTTGGATCCCTGGTAGATCTTGATGGAGGGCCTCAAGTCCTCGTTAGTAATGTCTGATGATGTGAATGTGTAATCGCCGCTCTGTGTGGGTCTGAATGAAAGATTCTTCTGTGTTGTTCTTCCCTCGAACTCGATTACCGTACATGTGTTGACGTCGATGGCCTCTGCTGCGAATGCTGCGGCGCCGCCGAACATCATTGTTACTGCAAGTGCAGCTGTCATTACTGTGGTGATGATCTTCTTTGTAAACTTCATAACTTTAGTTCTCCTTTTGTGTTTGATTTGTTTTTGTCTTGTTATTTCGTTTGCAAGACTATAAAACACCCATTTAAGAGCCAAACCAATGAGTAATATCGGCCCCAAGTGTTGAAAAAGCGACACCCCCGGGAAGGAGTGTCGCTTTTAGGAGAAAAGTATATGAAAAAAGTTCGGAGTTGATCTTATGACGCTCTCCAAATCCTTTATCAACTTGTCTGATTATATTTTATGCGACCTTTCCCATATAGCAAACCTCTCCGGGGCACCTTTTACTTAAGGTTAAATACTTCGAAACATAATGTTAAAAACTTAAATAAAGTAATCATTTTATAATTAACATATGACTGATCAGACTAGAAAACGTGTGGCCGTCCTGCTCGGACAGCCCGAAGAATACGCCTACGAGCTTTTCTTAAAAGGCTTTCTTAAAGAGGCCTTCGGGCTTGATATGGACGTGTGCGTTTTCTGCATGTATATAAAATACCAGAACTCCCCTGCCCGCTCGGTCGGTGATTCCTCTATATTTAAGCTAGTGAATTTCAATGCCTTCGACTGCATCATTGTTCTCGCGGATTCCATCCAGACTAAGGGCGTGGCCCCTGAGATCGAGGAGGACCTTAAGAAGAAATATAAGGGAAAGGTGCTGTTCGTTGATCAGGAGAGCAAGTATTTTCCTTCTATACATATAGATAATTACAATCCTGAGAAGAGGATCGTCGATCACCTGATCGAGGTTCACGGGAAGCGTGACATAGCATTCCTCACCGGTAAAGCCTGGCACCCGCATTCCAAGATAAGACTCCAGGCGTACCGTGACTCCCTCACCGAGCACGGGATCCCGGTTAATGAGAACCGCATATTCTACGGAGATTTCTGGTATACGAGCGGCGAGAGCCTCGCAGATTCTCTGACGGCAGATGATAATACGCTTCCAGAGGCTGTGGCATTTGCCAATGACCATATGGCCTTGGGCTTTGCCAAGAGGCTGGATGAGAAGGGCCTGCATGTTCCTGATGATATAGCCATCGTAGGATTTGATTCCAATACAGACGGCAAGCATTCACCGGTTCCATTAACTTCAGTGGCGATTCCGTCTGTTTTGCTTGGAAGAAATACCGCGCATTATGCGGCCGCTCTTATTAACGGTACTGAATATGTGCCGCTTACCGAGGAGCCTGAGATGTTTATCGGCGGCACCTGCGGATGCGGATGTGACAGCGCCAAGGCCGAGTTCTACAGACGCGAGAAATGGGATACGGAGTTGTCTTTGGGCTCCATATTCTCCCCTTTTAACTATATGGATGACGATCTGCTTGCGCAAAATACTTATACGGGACTGATCGCAGCCATCTTCGGAAGCCTGCATCTGATCAGAGGCTTCGACAGCTTCAGCCTGTGCCTTAATCCTAAGCTCGGCGGAGCCAAGGAGCTGTATGAGCCTCGTATTAATCACGTGATCAGATGCGGCGGCGCGGATGAAAAAAATGACCGCATCCAGACGGATGTCTCATTCCCTCGTGAGAAGATGCTTCCTGAGCTTTATGAGGAACGTGAGAAGCCGTCGGTCTACTATTTCCTGCCTCTGTACTTTGAGGATTCGGTATTCGGTTACGGTGCAGTCAGATATGATGACCGAGTGGAGATGATCCAGCCTGAGTACCGCGCGTGGCTTAGAAGCGTGGCCCGAGGAATTGAGTGTTACAGGAGAAGTGATGAGCTGATCGGAAGCTCCAAGCTTGCGCGTAAGGCGATCACCACTGACTCGCTCACCGGACTTCTTAACTATAAGGGATTCCTTGAAAGCGCCGAGACATTCCTGCATCTTATACATAATAACGGCGGTAGTGTCGGAGTCCTCGCGGTGGATATTAAGGATCTTTCGGAGATCAACGATAATTACGGCCGCACCGAAGGTGATAATGCCATCACCACAGCCGCGAGCGCCATGGAGAGCGTATTCCATTCCCGTAACTGCATGTGTTTCAGAGCGGGTAATGATGAGCTGGTAGCTCTTAGGATCACCAGTGCCACTGATGACAGTGAACTTATGGCCAAGAAGGATCTGCTGTTTGAGCGTATTAAGGAAGTTCAGAGCAAGTCGGATCTTCCTTACAGCATTGTTCTTTATTACGGCACCGAGTGCGGAAGTCCTAAGACTTCTGAGGAACTCGAGAGGCTCGTTAATGTGGCGATAGGTCACAAGAATATGAATAAGAGCTATGTCAGAAGCGCTAATGTGCAGTTAAGCGACGAAGATATGCAGAAGGCCAAGATCGTTAAGGAGATCTTGGATATGAACATGATCAGATACCACTTCCAGCCAATCGTGGATGCCAAGACCGGTGAAGTCGTGGCTTACGAAGCTCTGATGAGAGCGACGGTCACGCCGTATCTGGATCCGCCGACGGTTCTACGGTTCGCCGAGTTCTACGGCCGTCTGTATGATGTGGAGAAAGCGACATTCGCAGGTGTAATCAAGGAGATGGGCTCTAATTCCGGTACGCTGTCCGGCGGAAAGAAGATATTTATTAATTCCATTCCCGGGTATCTGCTTAAGGGCGAGGACCTGGAGGCGCTGTCCGCTCATATGAAGAGTCATCCGAATTCCATCGTAGTAGAGCTCACCGAGCATGCGGAGCTGGAGGAAGATGACCTGAAGGCCATGAAGCATACCTATGAGCAGATCGGAATCGAGACCGCGGTAGATGATTACGGTACGGGATATTCCAATGTATCTAATCTTTTAAGATATCTTCCGAATTACGTAAAGATAGACCGTGCTTTATTATCCGGAATCGAGGATTCACCGCAGAAGAGGCATTTTGTAAAAGAGATAATCGAGTTCTCGCATGATAACGGAATTAAGGCGCTGGCTGAAGGAGTCGAGACTAGCGCGGAGCTCAAGACCGTGATCACCCTCGGCGCCGACCTGATCCAGGGTTACTACATCGGCATGCCCGCCCCCGAGATGGTCCAGTCAATCAACTCCCAGGTAGTAGATGAGATCCACCGCTTCGACGCACTTAGGAACAGTAAAGGATAAGCACTATTCATTGTTTACAAACTTGTAATGCACCTAACCCATAATCCTTGCTATATTACTTATGAAGATTGATGCTTTGCATCAGTTGGGGCTGGTCGTAAGATCCTGGTCCATCGTCGGCGGGGATGTTCCCCGCTATTGTTTTACCCGGATAATTTGTAAGCGAACAAAAACAGGCTCCGAGCTGACGCTCGAAGCCTGTTTTTGTTTCTTATCTTATAGTTCCCTGGACCGTAAGTTGGACCGTTTTTAAATTTGGTCCAGTTTTCTGTCCATATGATCCGCTATGGACAGTTTCTTGGACCGTTTTCAATTTTGGTCCAGTTTACGGTCCCGCTGATCCAAAGACATGCCGAATTACTCAGCAAACAATGCAGTAGAGAGGTAACGATCTCCTGTATCAGGCAGGAGTGCTACGATCGTCTTACCTTCATTCTCAGGTCTCTTGGCAAGCTCGATAGCTGCGAACAGTGCTGCACCAGATGAAATACCTACCAATACACCCTCTGAACGACCAAGCTCACGGCCTGTAGCAAATGCATCATCATTAGATACAGGGATTACTTCATCATAAACAGAAGTATTAAGTACATCCGGTACGAAACCTGCACCGATACCCTGAATCTTGTGAGGTCCTGCAGTACCCTTAGAAAGAACCGGTGAATCAGCAGGCTCTACAGCGACAACCTTAACGGATGCCTTCTTCTCCTTCAGATACTCACCTGTACCTGTGATCGTTCCGCCTGTACCTACGCCTGCAACGAAGATATCAACTTCACCGTCTGTATCCTCGAAGATCTCGGGACCTGTTGTTGCCTTATGGATTGCAGGGTTTGCAGGATTTACGAACTGACCGGGAATAAAGGAATTAGGAATTTCCTTGGAAAGTTCCTCAGCCTTAGCGATAGCACCCTTCATACCCTTTGCTCCCTCTGTCAGAACGAGCTCTGCGCCGTATGCCTTCATGATCTGGCGACGCTCCACGCTCATCGTCTCAGGCATGGTGATTATAAGTCTGTAACCCTTAGCAGCTGCAACTGATGCAAGTCCGATACCTGTATTACCGGATGTGGGCTCGATGATTGTAGCACCGGGCTTCAATTTACCGGATGCCTCAGCGTCCTCGATCATAGCCTTAGCGATACGGTCCTTAACGGAACCAGCGGGATTGAAATACTCGAGCTTGGCAAGAAGCTTAGCCTTCAAGCCGTACTTCTCCTCAATGTGAGTAAGCTCAAGGATCGGTGTCTTTCCTATAAGTTCAGCAGCAGATGTATAAACCTTGCTCATTATTTGATACCTCCAACGAATATCATTATACTCAAGATAATGATATATTATAGCCTTTTACCTACTATGTCAATAGGTTTATTCACAAAAGCAAAAGCTGTAACGCTATCATAAGTATTACTGTGCAGTTACCGTACATCAACAGGTCCTTGTTGAAGTCCTAGTTTTAGTGTAATTCAGGAACTCTATCAGGAAATCCGTCCGATTTCCTGATGGTGGTCCATCTTTTCTGAAAAACCAGGAACTCTATCAGGAATTCCCCTCATTAATTCTGCAACATGCTCTTCAAAAGTCGTAAAAGCGAAGAGCAAAGTGAAGAATTCAGGCCGTTTTCTGCAACAAGCTCTTCAAAAATCGTAAAAGTGAAGAGCCAAGTGAAGAATATTGGAATTATCAACGCAATGATGTAGAAAACAAGACCGCCGGGGCGAATCCCCCGGCGGTCTCATTATTGTTACAAATTAAAAGCCCGAAAAATCACCTATTCAGCTCCAACACCAGCTTCATGGCGTCTTCGGCGGACATCGGCTTGCCCCAGATGAAGCCCTGGATATAATCACAGTCGATCTCTTTAAGCGTTTCTACCTGCTCTTCTTCCTCTACACCCTCGGAGATAACCTTCAGGTTCAGAATATGTCCGATGGATACGATCATGGCAACATACTGCTTGCTTGACTCGGAATTATTCATAACATCGATGAAAGACTTATCGATCTTCAGCATATCCGAGGGAAGATTATTCAGGTAAGACAAAGAAGAATAACCTGTACCGAAATCATCGATAGCTATCTTAATGCCCATCTCCTTCAGCGCGGAGATAGTATTTAAAGCCTTATCTGTGGAATCGATCATGATGGACTCCGTAATCTCGATCTCTATACACTGCGGCGGAACTGCGTATTTATCCAAAGTACTCTGCACTTCTTCAATAAAATTATTCTTCATAAGGTGACGCACGCTTACGTTACAGCTCATGGTGATGCTGGACAATGTCTCGTTCATTACATCTCCTACGAACTTAACAGCCTGATCGAACACGCAGGAATCTATCCGATCAACCAGTCCCGTCTTCTCTGCCACAGGAATAAACTCTCCGGGGCTTATGAGCGATCCGTCGTCATCCTTCATACGCGCCAGAGCCTCGAAGCCGCGCAGGCGGTGGTTGATATCATACTGCGGCTGCAGATTAAAGAAGACAGTGCCGTTATCCAGAGCCTTCCTGATCTTACTCTCAAGTTCCAGGAAGCGTGTATTACCCGCGAGGTCCGGATCAAAACGAAGAACACCGTTATTACCCAGCGTCTTAGCCGAGTGCATGGCAGCATTGGCGCCCGAGATGAGCGCATCAGTAGTCAGGGCATCCGTGGGATACTCCGCATAACCGAAGTTGGCGGTCATGAAGTAGTCACACTCTTCGATGGTGATCACGCGCTCAAGCTCAGCCTTATATGTAAGGAAGCTCTTTCTTACCTCATCGATAGTCTCATAATCACGGATGATAAGAGCGAACTCATCGCCTCCGAGGCGGGCAACGAAGTCAGTGGTGCCGGTAAGATCAGAGTCTGCCAAAGACTTCCAGCGGCTCGCGATCTCACACAGCACCTGGTCACCGAACTCGTGCCCCATGGTGTCATTGATACCCTTGAAGTTATTGATATCGATGGAAAGGATAATGAATCTTTCCTGCTTGTCGATCAATCTGTCCACGAGCTCACCGACGGCAAAGCGGTTAGGCAATTCAGTCAGGCGGTCTGTAACTGCCTGATAGTGAATCCTCTGCTGGCTTTCCTCGTTCTTTTTAAACATCATGTAGATGATGGTGATTACGGCGACGGTAAACATATTAAGGAAGAATCCCGCCACGGCATTGGTATTACCGGTCCTGAAGAATGAAAACAAGATACCCGGAATCTGGTAAACACACAGAACAAGCATGGACGAGATGTAGCCTGTCTTACGGTACAGGAACACCAACAGGATGACGCACAGGCTGGAAAGAGATGTGAACACGCCCGCGAATCCCGAGTAAGGAACAGCCCTGTCAAAAACATAGAATTCACCTTGATTCCTTACCACGATCTGCACCATTACGTTGGCAATTAAATAAAGAAGCCAAAGCAGAACGAATCCGCTCTTAGGCACCTGATCACCGAGGACGATCCTCCTCAGTGTCTTCTCCATACTCTTGTCATTATTTTTAGTCACTTATACCACCCCAAACGTATAGTTATCTGGCGTCCGGATCTTCCCCCCTGGAGATCTTGATCGAACGCTTATCCGCGTACATCCTGCGGTCCGCTTCCTCAAGCACCTCATCGATGTCATAAGGAGCCGTACCCGTCATGATGCCGCACGCAATGACACACTCGATGCCATTGTTACTGTCTTCATTAATCCCGGCCAAAGCCTCACGCCACTTGGCCTCTATCTCGGCAGCCTGCTTTTCATCAACCTCGCATGCCACCATCATGAATTCGTCTCCGCCCATACGGAAGGCGAAAATACTCTCATCATTGCTCACCGCCTCAAGCGACTTCGCGGCCATGCGGATCAAATTATTTCCCGCTTCATGGCCCATGGTGTCGTTGACGCGCTTTAAGTAATTAACGTCCAAATTAAATACGGTAATGTTCTTACAAGTCCTGAACTTATCGCTCATGAGCTTACTGTACTTGGCCTTGTTATAAAGGCCCGTCAGGTGATCATGCTCAGCCGCATATACGATCTTCTCGCGCAGGAGAGCATTTTCCAGATACATCTTAAACATGTTGAAATACATCTTCAGCATGCGGTCCGTGTCATCATCCTCGGGCAGGTTAACATACAGCGCATACGCATCCCCCGAGATAATGCTGCCCTTGGTAAAACACATAAACTCGCCGAAAAAATCCGGGAGCTCATACTCACCGCCCTCTTTATGCGAGCACAGCAGAGCATCTATATCCATGTCGTCCATCTTCTTTCTTAGGGGTCTCGCATACCCGTCGGCAAAGACATAGCGCGAGATACCGTCGGCGCGTTTGATATAAAGGACCGCGCATTCCGACTGCAGATGCTTAACCACGATCGGCAGACAGCCTGTGAGCTTGTCCGTCAGGACATTGATCAGGTCACTCTGGCACATGGACATCGCTCTCCACATGCGCGAGTAGGACGAAAGATCCTGGAAGATCGTCGCATAGTCACTCACGTCATACAATTCATGAACGAGGAACTGCTCACCGTCATCTTCCACCGCTGCAGTGGAGACCTTATAATACTGGCCTCTTCGTTTATCCGCGATCTCCCACTTCATATTCATGCCTTCGATGGGATCATCACGGTACATGTGGGTCCAGCGTGCCCAAATGTCATCATCGATGGTGATCTCACCGAAAGTGCGCAGAATGACCCAGTCCGCATCGGTAACTATATAATTACAGGCCACGGAGCCGAAGAACTTCTGCAGTATCTTATCGTAATCAGCCATCGTCTCTTTCTTTCCTTTAATCGTAATAAGCTCTTATATCCATAAGCGCACAGGCTTCTCCCGTAAGCGCCAGGTAGATATCGTTCATGTTCTTGGGCGCCGGGATGTCACATCTTATATGAATTCCGGCGTTCCTTGTGGCCATGGTGATGACGTTACGCCTTCTTCTGAAAGCCACCTCACACTCGTAGCCCTTCTTGTTGTAATCCTTCCAGCCGTCCCATCCGACGAAGTCCTTGCCGCGGGTAACCTCCAGCTGGACCTTGCTTCTGCCCTCGCTCTCGGTCACGTCCTCACCGTCCAGGCGGATGCACGCATACTCCTGATAGTTACGGCCGTTAGGCTTACCGTCATCGGAACTGTAGATAACGAGGTACGGGCAGCTGGATACGAGGTTGGCGGACGGCAGGGTCTTGGAGTGGAAGTCCACGCGCATGCTGTCGTCGATCTTAATACCCTCGGTAACAGCCGTGCGGCGCCCGTCAATCTGGATGTTCGGGATATCACCGTCCAGAAGATTAATGATATTGATCTCCTCGGCGATCCTCGGGATCTTACCCTCAGGCACCTTCTCCTCGAACTTCAGGACATCGATCTTATCCACGGTGCAGTTCTCGCCCGCGAGTGCAATCAGCGAAGTTCTGGCGGAATCCGGCAGCGCTATGATGGTATCTATCCTGTTCTCCACCGAGTCGATGATGATCCTTAAGTGATCCTTATACCGGTATGCCTCAATGTCATATTCCTTCGGTGACGGATCATCCGGATCTGCGGGCTTCACGCCGGGGCGCTTGGTGACTTCGGTCTTCATGTTACGCGCCTTGGTGCTTATGCTGTGGCCGTCGAACCAGATTTCCGCGAACTCCAGATAATGCTGGTTCCTGATCTTACGCTCATCGGTGTGAACGCAGCCGTCAAACGAATCGAATACGATTATCGTCGGCACGGAGATCTTCGGGACCGCGCCCTCATTCGGCGTGCTCCTCAAGTGGATCTTCGTTACCGTGTCGTCTATCTTAAGACCGTCAGTAATGACGCCCTTATAGTCTCCGTACTTAACCGACAAGATCGTCTGGAGGTCATAGGACTCGCTTACCGCCTCGTCCGCTTCATCCCTAGCCTGCAGCTTATATTCTGTATCCTGGTCGATTATCTCCACCATGATTCCTGCAAACTTCGGATCAAACTGCTTATGAGCGCCGCTTACGAAGACCTCTCTTACCTTACCCTGAGGCATCGGGCCGCGTGTTCTCTTGGGCGATGTCATGCTGTCGTAGACATCAGCCACCGTGACGATCCTAGCATACAGCGGGATCTGCTCACCTCTTAGGCCCTCGGGGTAACCGTTACCGTCAAAGCGCTCATGGTGATACTTGGCGCCGTCCGGCAGATACGGGAAATCGCTTACAGCCCCGAGGATCTCGGCACCGATAAGCGTGTGTTCCTTAAATTTATTCTTGTCGTCTTCTGTCGGCGCGTGTTCCCTGAGCAGGACATTATCTGAAATGCCGATCTTACCGATATCATGCAGAAGGCCCGAGAAATAAGCTTCCTGGCACTGGCGCTCGGTGAGCCCCGCCCTCTGCGCGATCATCTTGCTGTATTCGGCAACTCGCTTGGAGTGGCCGACCGCGTAGATCTCACGTGAATCTACAGTACTTGCAATAACCGTGGCCGCCTGGATGAACGCGTGCTCGAAGAGTGTCCTCTCTTCCTTAACAGACTCGAGCTCTGACTTCTTGGCCCGCTCGATCTTATCGTTCATGTCCTTAAGCGCGAAGATATACATGATCACCGCGGTACCGACGATGGCGATGTTAATAAACGAGATTCCGTAGTAGTAATACTGGAGCACCGCCGCGAGGATAGGCCAGATAAATAAGATGATCATGGAGATCTTCAAAGGCGCAGGCAGACGCTTCATGTCTCGGCAGATCAGGGACAGCTGCAGCGCCAGGATCACGAAAGGAATGATGTACGACAGCAGGAACAGGTCTCCGCGCTGGTAGTGGTTAACTTCATCATAATTGAAATAGATGCCCGTGAACTCGTTGATTACGATCAGCGTCCAGCCTATGACCGTGAGGATCTCCACCGCACGCAGCCTCTTGGGCACTTCGGGCAAGCCCATCTCATTTACGGACAGATCTGATATATACATGCTGATGGCGTGCAGGAAGGCAAGCGTCAGGATAAATACCATGAAGTTGGAAAGCCTGTAGATGCCGAAGCCGCTGTCATCTGTGCTGCTCCTATATATATACGAGAGGCGGTCGAAGAACAGCAGGAAGCCCGCGGAAAGCTCGGTGTAGATGAGCGCCGCCTTACGCTTGGCCGGCATGGACTTCGTGAGTCCCGCCAGGAGCGCGATTATAAAGCACACACTGCACAGCGCGAGCATTATATCAAGCTGATATGTCTTCAATAACTCAATCATTTTCCTTGTCCTTTGACTTATCCTCGTTAGGCTTGAGCATCATCTGCTCAGGGATGTGCCTCATGATGATGTGCTCGAGCTCCTTGGGGTCCACGGGCTTTACGAGATGGCCTGTATAACCCAGGGACTTGTAGTACTCCTCGCCTGCGACGGATGTGTTGGTCGTAAACGAATATACGGCGATGTCAGGGTTTTGCTCCCTGATATTGTCGATGGCTTCTGCGCCGTCAATGCCGGGCATCAGGTCATCTACGAAGACGACGTTATATGTGCCCGTCTTAAGCTTGCTTAAGCAGTCCGCGCAGGTCTTGGCTGTGGTTACGAATATCTTGGTGGGCTTCAGAAGATCCTTGATGATGGTGATGTCCGAAGCGTTGTCGTCCACGAGCAATATGTCCGCATCAGGTGCGATGAACTCGGGCTGATACTCGCCGGTCTGCTGGTCGGCTTCCTCACGGAACTGCCCGACTTCGGCGGGATCCGAGATCTTCTGCCTTACTGTGAGGATGAACTCAGTGCCCTCGCCGAATACGGATTCACACTCGATCTTACCGTCCATCATGTCGGCGAAGTGCCTTGCGATGTCAAGGCCTAAGCCCGAACCCTTGACGTCAGTAACATTCTCCTCATCGAAGTGCTCATATGCATTAAATATCTTCTTAACGTCCTCTTCCTTAATACCGATACCGGTATCCTTAACGGAGAAGCGCAGGTTCGCGGATGCACCCGACTTCTCGAGTACCATGATCTTAAGTCTTACGCTTCCGGCGTCAGTGAAGTTAACGGCATTGACAAGCAGGTTAAGAAGGATCTGCTTGATCTTGTTGCCGTCACCGTAAAGGCCCACAGGCAAGGTCTCATCGACCTCCACGATGTAGTTAAGTCTCTTCTCCTCAGCAGTTGAGCGCGTCATTACGATGAGCTCGCGCAGGAGCTGCTCAGGTGAGTAATCGGTCTCATCCAGCGTCATTCTGCCGGTCTCGATCTTGGTGATATCCAGAAGGTCGTTTACGAGCGCCAGAAGCGAAGTCGAAGCCGTCTTGATGTCACCCGCATATTTCTTAACTGCGAGCGGATACTGCTCGTCCTTGGGGTTCTCTCTTAAGATCATCTCATCCATGCCGAGGATGGTATTAATAGGCGTCCTGATCTCATGGCTCATGTTGGCAAGGAAGCCCGACTTGGCGGCGTTAGCCTTCTGCGCCTCGTCACGCGCCTCCTGAAGCTCGATGTACTGTCTTCTGATGACCGTGCTCGTCATGATCCTCCATACAAGCAGGCCCGCAGCCGCGAGAGCGAGGATGGCGATGATGATCCTTACCGAGATAAGCTCGAAGAACTTAGGTGTCTTGGTGATATTAAATGTGGCATCCGAGAGGACCTCGCCTGTGCTCTTGTCGAGGATCTGGATGTGGAGCGTGTAGTCGCCGTAGCTGAGATTGGTGTACTCGAGTGTGCCGAGCTTGCTCTGGACAGTGGTGATTCCGGGATCCCTGGTACCCTCAAGGTAAACGTGTACCGTGGGGTTAGTAAGCGTGTAGTCCAGGACTGACGGAACGATCTGGATACGGCCCTGACCCTCGGGGATCACATAATTTCCGTTAACATCCGGGAACACGGGCTCATCGTTAAAGTAGATGTCTCTGATGCCCGTCATGACTTCCGCGGAGCTGTCGTAGAAACTTTCAATGTTTACTCTGGAAACGCCGGAACCGCCCGCAATGTAGAGGTTTCCGTCCTCATCAAGGCAGCTGTGGCAGTGGGAGACAGGCACGCTCGTAAGGCCGTTGGCCATGTCATAGAGCCTGTAGTCTTCTACCTGATTATTAATAACATCGTCCGCAGAGACTACATACACACCCTGCGAAGACAGTACCCACAGGTTACCCCTGCTGTCAGGAACCACCTCAAAGTTATTGTTATAAGGGAAGGTGTCAACGTTGGTAAGCACGCCGTCCTCCATGTACTCGATGGAGTTGGAAGTTACTACCCAGTACAGGCCGCGTGCGTCGTCTCTTCTTATTCTCATGACAACTTCGCTCGTAAGTCCGCCTGTGGAATCGATGTGCCTTATATCATTCTCGCTTATTACATACATGCCGTCACCGTCAGTGCCCGCGTAGATGGCGCCGTCGTCACCCGCGCAGACCGTGAGCGTTACGGTATTTCCGATGCCGTCGTTCTCATCGAAGACGTCTACTACATCGAAGTCCTCGATCACCGCCACACCGTCGTTAGTAGCCGCCACGATGCTGCCGTCAGGCATCTCACAGACACAGCGCACCTCATTGTCAGGCATGCCGTTGGTGGTCGTAAGAGCCTCGATGCTGCCGTCTTTCTTAAGGCAGACGAGACCTGTATTATTCGTAAATGTGCTGAACCACAGGTTACCCTCGGAATCCAGGAAGATGTCTCTGATTCTCTGGCCCTCGAGGTAATCCGTGATGTCGCTCTCTACTACTGAAATGTCAGATGTGTCGATGATCTCAAGGCCGAAGTCGGTGCCGATGTAAAGGAGGCCGTCGTTCAGGCAAGTGGCATTAACAACCTCATCCCCAAGGCCCGCCACGTATGTATAATCCAGGAAGTTGTTCGTCATGATCTTCATGACGCCGGACCTCGAGGATGCGAACCACATGTTACCCTGGTAGTCGGACGTTATCATCTCGAAGGAGTCCTCTGCCGGGAGGTTCTCGAGCTCATGGAAGCCGCCGTCCTCATCAATATAGCCTGCGCCGTGACCCGCGCCGAGCCAGAGCCTGCCGCAGCCGAAGTACAGACAGTTGATGTCCTCCATGTCTCCCGTGTCGATCCTGCTGAGGTTCTGTGAGCCCGCACCGAACTCACCGTAGTAAACGCTGTTAAGCACCGTGCCCATGTAAAGGACGCCTGCGCGCTCGGGGTCAGGTGTGATGCATGTGATCTTGGGAAGTCCCAGCGTGCCGCTGTCGTAGAAGCCGCCGATGCCGTCAGTCGTTACCGAGAAGACTGCGCCGCCCTTGGTGACGCCGTAGACATTGCCCGCGTTGTCGGAGACGAGGTTTAAGATGCGCTCGTTATTGATGCGCTCGTCGTCGATGATGTGGATCTCCATGTTGCTGTCAAACCAGCAAAGGCCCATGGTGGTACCGACGTAAACGGTGCCGTCACCGTCCTCAGCGAATGTTCTTATCGAAGCCGAAGGAAGTCCGTCAGCCTTGGTGTAATGGAAGCTCTCGGAGCCGTGCAGGACTACGACGCCGTTATCGTTGGTGGCCACCCAGATGCGGCCGATCCTGTCCTCGTAGATGGAGCGTCCGCTTGTAAGACCCTCAAAGTCCGTAAGTCTTTCGAAGGCCAGACCGTCATACCTGATGATGCCGCTGTAGCCGCCGATCCAGATGTAACCGTCGCTCGTGCAAAGAACGCAGTTGGCTTCTGATGTGGGAAGACCGTTGGTGGCGTTATAAAGCTCAGCCGAATAACCGACGCTGCCGATCTGACCCGTGACTGCGTAACCGCCTCCGACGCGTCCTGCCGGCCGGGGGGCACCCGCGTTATCAGAATGAGCGTACGCACCTGCAGACAGCCCTGCCACCAGTAGTGCCGCGAGCATTAACGTTATGCAAGACCGAAGCTTCAGACTCTTCATCAGTCCTCCTTAAACTTATTCATAATCTTTACGGCCTCATCGATCGACTCCATGAACACCTCGACTACCTTGGGGTCGAACTGTGTTCCGGCGCCTTCCTTAATGATGGAAAGTGCCTTATCCAGAGGGAAAGCGGGCTTATAGATACGCGGTGATACAAGTGCGTCGAATACGTCTGCCACCGCCATTACACGTGCCGAAAGCGGGATGACCTCGCCGTGCAGACCCTCGGGGTAACCCTTGCCGTCCCAGCGCTCGTGGTGATAACCCGCCATGTTACGCGCTTCCTTCAAGTAAGAGTCACCCTCGACCTTGCTGATGGCGCTCTCAATTATCTTGCGGCCCTCAGTGGTGTGTGTCTTCATGATGGCGAACTCCTCGTCAGTGAGCTTGCCGGGCTTATTAAGAACCGTGTCGGAGACCGCGATCTTACCGATATCGTGCAGAGGCGCCGACATCTCGACGTCCCTTATGTACTTGTCTGTGAGCTTCTCGATGTAGTAGCCGTTGCGCTTCAGGCCCTCCAGGATGATCCTTACGTAGGCCGCTGTCTTCTGGACGTGTGCGCCTATGTCGGAGTCACGGGACTCGACCATGTCCGCCATGGTAATGATAAGGCCCGTCTGCATCTTGGAGATCTCTTCCGACTTCTGCTTGATGTCGCTCATCTGAACTACCGTGTCGCTCGTCATCTTGCAAAGCGCCTTGTACAGCAGTTCCATCTCGTCGCCCGTGTGGATGTCCAGGCTCTCCATCTTCTTGAGCTTCTCGGCGTAATGCTCATCGTCCATGAACGCGACCTCATCGGCGTAGCTCGTCATGCCAGCGATCGGCATAACGATGCGGTACCTGGCGGTCCAGACACCGACGACTACGATGAGAATAAAGAAGCCCGCGAAGAGCAGAACTACGCGGCCTATGAAGTCAGTGGTAAACGAGTCGACTACCTCGAGCTTGATATTGGATACTGCGTAGCAGACCGTGTGTCCGTTGACATCGCGGACGGGGTAGTAGCACATGATGTACTCGCCGTAATTGTCAGTTACCGAGAGCGTCGGGACCTCGTCACCGAGCAGGAGGTTCTCCCTGTAATCCACGAAGCCCTCCTCGTAATCCACGAGCGAGCCCGCGCCCACGCCGGGTACGAAGGTGCCGTCCGGCAGATACGCGTCCATGTCAAAAACTACGCGGCAGCCGTTGTTCTCAGGCTTGTAAACGTAGAGGAACTGGATGTCGTCGGAGCTGTTAAGAAGGTCCATCATCTTGTCGCAGGTCTCGTCGTAACCCTCAGCCTTGTGGCCGTAACGGATGTATTCGTTGACCTTCTCGGGGTCGACGTATGTGGAAGCGATGTAAGCGATCTGCTCGGCCGTCTCCTCTGTCTGCTCCGTGGTGATGCTGTGGTAGTTGATAAGGCTGAACCATGTGACGATTATCGTCATGATGAATGTGGACAGGACGATTGTGAGGATGGTCCTCATACCGATCGACATGCGGCCGGAGATATTGCTGATGACCGAGCCCTGCTCGTAGGATGTGAGCTTCTTATGCTTCCAGCCGCTGAATTTCAGGGAGGCCTTCAGGTCCTCGGGCAGCGTGCTGATGGTGATGAGCGCGATCATTACGGAGATGGCCTTGTCCATGAAGTCCGTGACGAAGGTGGCGATCACGTGTGCCCAGAAGACGCTCATTTTGAAGGTTCCCTGCAGGAACTCCATGATGCTGACGATCATGGGGGAGTCGGAAGGTGACCTGTAAAGGAACCATGTGATGACGGAGCCGATGCCGCCGCCGATGAGCGCTGTCACCAGAATAAAGAAGAACTTGCCTGACTTGGTCTTGATCTTGCCGGACTCGAAGTAATAGCCCGTGGCGATGGCGATCATCATGTTAAGCGACGCATAGAAGATGGACTCGCCGTCCATGGTGAAGTTGATGATATTGGTGCAAAGGGCCGTGATGATGCCGGGGATGATGCCGCCGATCGCAGTTACGACGATGGTGCCGACTGTGTCGATGTAGAACGGGAGATCCGTCTGGCGGACGAGCGTGGACAACAGAAAATTAAGCGCAATACCGCAGATAATGAATGCCAAGACGCGCGGACGAAGAAGTTTCTTGTTAGCGCGCACCTTCTCGGTATTAACCTTGTTCTGTTCAGAATGCTCTGACATCACACACCCCAACCAAAAGTCACTAATATTTAATTATTATATAACGCGTGAAGGGCAAAAGTGTGAATATATATTAAATTTTTGATTTTTCAGCGGTTTACGTCGATCCAGCGCTTCTGGGCCTTGGGGTGGGCGTGGTCCTTGCATTCCTTTATGGACTCGTAAGTCTCACGGGTGATGACGTTAAACTGGTAGTCCATGCCGAGCAGCTGGTAGGAGCCGTCGACGAGCGAGATGATGGCCAGGCGCTCGATGGGGATGGTCCTGTAGGAGCCGTTCTCCTCGTTGATTATCTCCTTGAATTCGCTGTATCTGTTGTAATAAGTGGTGTAAGCGACCACCGGTGCACCGTCTACCGTGCGGGGTGCCGAACCGTTATAGGCATCGAGTTTCGCCTTGATGATGGAAGGCACGCCCTTGATTAAGAAATACGGGATGTAGATGTCGACGAAGCCGAAGAGTGCGAGCCACTTCATGGGCGTCGTCAGGAAGCCCAGCGCGATCAGGATGCCTCCGACGCACGGGATGCCCGAGACGTATCTGCCGGATTTCTTGCTTGCGAGGGGCGCGCCGATGTAAGTAATATACAGGGCGATGAGGCCTAAACCCACGAGAATATCGCACAATACGTTGGCTTTGATGAATTCAATTACGGCATGCATGTCCGGGCCCGCTCCTTCAAGTGTTCTAACTGCATTATACACATAAAGCGGGTAGGTTTGTGAGGTTAGTTGCGCGGGATCAGTCTTTTCTGTAAGCGTGCGGGATGTGGTCGTGGATGATGGTGCTTAAGTGGTCGACGAAGCCGTTAAAGTCATCGATGTTAAACTCAGCGCCCGCGCAGCCGATCTCGAACTCGGCGTCATCGTAGGACGTGAACCAGCCTGTCTGCCTGAAGCCGCATCTTCTGTAGAAGTTACGCCTCCTGATGGCGATCAGCCCGTGGTCAACGGTGCCGTCCGGGGCCTCATATTCCACCACGATCTGCTTGTCGAAGAATGTGTTTACGAACTCAGTGATGACGGCGGTGCCGATTCCCCTGCCGCGGCTGTCGCTTCTTACTGCGAGGTACGCCAGGTACATAAGCTCCTCGTACTCCCGTACCACCATGAAGCCGATGGCCTCGGAGAACTCATAAATTCCGTACACAAAGGCGCCCGTATCGATCAGATCGGTGATGAGATTACGCTCGTTCTCGGGAAAAGATTCTTCGTTGATCTTCTCCAGAACCGCGATATCAGACGATTCTTTTGTAAGTTTTATAAACTTCATCCGGGCCCCCTCAAATGAATGCAACCGTTAGCGATGTTACATTAACGGCCGGTGACTGTCAATTTTATAAAGCCTTTTTGGCTGCTTTACCTACCTTATTAATAGGAAACAGTTGATTTACCCTTTCGACTATCGGTATAATAGGTGAAACGATTCAGGGAAAGATATCATTCAAGGAGAATTGTCTTATGATCTCTACAAAAGGAAGATACGCACTGCGCGTCATGCTCGACCTGGCCAAGAACAACACCGGCAGCTACGTCCCGCTTAAGGACATCGCCGAGCGCCAGGCCATCTCGAAGAAGTACCTCGAGATCATCGTGAAGGAGATGGTGACCGGCGGCCTCATCACGGGCGCGTCCGGCAAAGGCGGCGGCTACAAGCTTTTAAGAAAGCCCGAAAAGTACACTGTCGGCGAGATCCTGGAGCTCATGGAGGGAACGCTCTCCCCCGTGGCGTGTCTGGCTGACAAAGACTACCGGTGTGACCGCCGCAAGTCCTGCGAGACCCTGCCCATGTGGAAAGAGTTCGACACCCTGGTACACGATTATTTCTACGAAAAGAAACTGACGGACTTACTGTGACAGCGGCAGCGTTACCGTGAATACTATTCTGTCTGCGTTCTTCTTATGCACGCTGATGTTGCCCCCGTGCGCGTCAGCCGTTGCCTTGGCTGTGGCAAGTCCGATGCCGTAGCCTCCCTTGCCCGACTCACGTGAGGGGTCTGCCCTGTAAAACCTGTCGAAAAGCTTACCGAGCTCATCGTCCGCAATGGGCTGCGCGGTGCTGTTGCCCACTTCCACCACGGCAAGCCTGTCCTCCGCGCGGCAGGACACGTCTATCTTCCCGCCCTCGGGGCTGTACTTGACCGCGTTGTCGATGAGGATGGAAACGAGCGTCCTTAAAGCGTCACCGTCGCCCTCGGTCTTCACGTTTTCACTGCAGTTTAAAGCGATCTGCTTGTCGTCCGAGGCCGCCACTGACCTGAACGAATTCGCCTGCTCCGTGACAAGCTGCGTGAGGTCCACCTTGCCCAGGTTCAGCGACTTCTTTCCCTCTTCCATCTTCGACAGCCTTATAAGATCGTTGGTGAGTGCCGAGAGACGGCGGGTCTGCGTCTTGATGTCCGTGACCCACTCGTTGTCCTCGCCGAGCTCCGCGAGCAGCACATCCGCGTCCGCGTTTATGATGGCGAGCGGGGTCTTGATCTCATGGCCCGCGTCGGTGATGAAGCGCTTCTGTTTCTCGTAGCTTTCGGCCACAGGCCTTACTGCCCTGCCGGACACGAATACCGCCGCTATGCTTATTATCACGAGGCAGCCGAGCGAAAAAAGAATGCTGTTTTTCATGAAATTTCTGTAGTTATTAAGGCCCGGGCCGCACTCAAGGAGCACCACGAGTGTGCTGTTTCCCTGCTTCTGCTTTATGAAGCGGCAGTCGCCGATGAAGCCTTTTTCACTGCTGCCCTTGAGGACCGCCTGTGCATTCGCCTCCATGGTGTCGTTGGCGTACATGCTGTTCCAAGATGTGAATGAATCCATTATGTTGCCGTCAGCGTCGTAGACTGCGCTGTACATGTTTGTCTCCGGGCGGAACATGGGCGGCATGATGACCATGTCTTCAGGCGGTTCGGCACCTTCCGGAGGTGTCTGGCCGTTGGGGTCTGCCTCAGGCAGCTCGGGGCGCACGAACATCTCGAGTTCGCGGTCCGCGTCTGACACCACGCGCCTGTAGTTCACGATGTTGATGGCGCCGATGAGCACCACCAGTATCAGCAGCGCGGAGAGTATTACCGAGATGGCAAATCTGAATCGTAGTTTTCTGATCATGTTAAGCTCCGTCCTGCTCCAGCTTGTAGCCTGCGTTGCGCGTGGCCTTTATCTTCACGTCCGCGCCCACCTGCTCGAGCTTGCGGCGCAGGTACGAAAGATTCGTCCACACAATGCTTAAGTCGCCGTCGAAGTCGAGGCCCCAGACCTTGTCGAAAAGCCTCTCGGAAGACATGAGCACGCCCGGGTTTGCCATGAGCAGCTCGAGGAGCTGAAACTCCTTGGCCGGGAGACCGATGCTGCCCGCGGGGCCTTTAAGCTCGAAGTTTGCGCGGTTAAGTTCTATGTTGCCGAATCTTAAGGTGTTGTCTACTGTGGCCGTCGCGGTCCTCGTGAGCGCGCGGATCCTGGCGAGCAGTTCCTTACTCTCGAAGGGCTTGGTCAGGTAATCGTTGGCGCCCAGGTCCAGGCCCTCCACCTTGTCGTCCACCTGTGACCGCGCCGTGAGCATCATGACGGGGATCGGGTTGCCTGCTTGTCTTATGCGGCGGACCACTTCGAAGCCGTCCATCTTCGGCATCATGACGTCTAAGATGGCGAGGTCGTAGTCACCCGTCTTCAGATAAGAAAGCGCTTCCTCCCCGTCAAAGACCGCATCAACAGAGTAGTTATTCTTGGTGAGGATAACCGTGAGGGCTTTGGACATTGACTTCTCGTCTTCGGCAAGGAGGATGCGCATGAGTGACCTTCTTTCTGTTTTGAATAATTATCTCACATTTCAGGCGGCTCACTTATAGTCGTCGACGTCGAATTTTCTGTCTTTGAAGTAGAAGTCGCGGTCCTCTTCCGTGATGTAGCGGAGGACTCTGGCGGGGTTGCCGACCGCGATGGCGTTGTCGGGGATGTCTTTGGTTACGACCGAGCCCGCGCCGATGACCGCGTTGTTGCCGATGGTGACGCCGGGCATGACGCAGACGCTGCCGCCGATCCAGACGTTGTCACCTATCGTGATGTCGATGCCGTACTCGTAGCCGGAGTTTCTGGAGTCCGGGTGCAGCGGGTGGCCCGCGGTGTAAAGGCCGACGTTGGGCGCGATCTGCACGTTGTTGCCGATCCTGACCTTGCCCACGTCAAGCACCACGAAATTGAAGTTGGCAAAGAAGTTGTCCCCGATCTCAATGTTGTAACCGTAGTCGCAGCGGAACGGCTTCTCAATGTTGAAGTAGCCGCCGCCGACCTTGCCGAGGATCTCCTCCCTAAGGTACTTGAGCGACTCTTCCTCCTCGTCGGGGGACATGTTGTTAAACTTGTATATCTTCTTGCGGCACTCGAGTCTGTCCTCAGCGAGCCCGTCCATCCAGGCCTTGTAAGGAAGATTCGCCGCCATTCTTTCGCGCATGTTCATGTGAAGTACCTCCTGCGAGTGCTTCTCATATTATACAGTAGCTCACCACGGCCTGGAGGAGTCGAGCCAGCCGTTTGCCTTCCAATACTTGAAGTCGGTGTACTCCGGATCCTGCTTGCCGAGGCTCGTCTGCAACATCCTTACCATGTAGAACTTGGCCTTGACGGGGAGGCGGGTGCGTGCGGGCCTGCTGTAATCGACGGCGGTCATTTTGCGTGCGAGCGCCTGCACCTTGGAGGTCATGTCTGCCGTCTTCTTGGCGGGCATCTTGTTCCAGTCGATCTCACTCATGAGCTTGAAGCTGATGCACCTGATGTCGCTGATGCCCCACCAGGACAGGCTGTCCTTGATGTCCTTAGCCGTGGACTTTTCGCCCGCGCCGAGGGCCTGCGTGATGATGACCGCGCGCTTGCCGAACATCTCCTTTGCAGGGCGGTGCGGCATCCAGCGGTAACCGAAGTGATCCAGCATCGCTTTCATTGCGCCCGTGCAGTGGCAGACGTATGAGGGTGACGTGAATACCAGAAGGTCCGCCTCCAGCATGGCCTTCTCGATCTTCTGAACGTAAGGCGCGTCCTTGCAAAGGTCCTGGCGTGTCCTGAAGCACTGTGTGCAGCCGCAGCAGAAACCGGGCAGATCGCGCGGGAGGTAGAATTCCGTGATGTCTGCGTTGTTTCTAAATGCCTCGAGGAAGGTCTCCTTGAGTCTGTATGTGACTCCCTTTTTCTCAGTGCCGTTAATTACCGTGATCTTCATGCTATCGACCTCCCATAAAGTTTATCGAACTGTCTTAGGTGCTCCTCGAGTGTTTTAAGTGCTTCCTTTTCCCTTTTCGGTTCTCTGTCACACACCGTGAGAAGCAGGTATATCGGTGCGTAGAAGTGCAGTGTCATGATGGGGACATTGTCGGTGATCAGTATCCCCTGCGCTGCCATGAGTCCCAAGAGCATTCCCTGGTAACTCAGCGGCATGTCGTAGTACTGACTTTGGTAAACCGCGGCGAGGTCCTTGTCATGGAACTGCTCGATGGTGAGCATCTTTCTAAACCTTTTGGTGTAGTCGTCGTGGAGGTAGTAAAGGAACAGGTTCTTGCCAAGCTCGATCATGCTGTCTTCGTTCATGTTCTTGTAGATGTCCGCGTCCTTGGTGGGATCCATGCCGTTGATGTTTAATTGACTGGCCTGCTCCATGAAGCGGTTGTTCATCTCGTCGATGATGGCATCGAAGATCGCCTGCTTGTTTTTATAGTGCTTGTAAAGTGACGGTGCCTTGATTCCGACGCGCTCGGCGATGTCGTTTACGTAGACGTTGGCGTAACCCCACTCGGAGAAGAGTGTCAGCGCCTCGTCCAGGATTTTATGCTTGGTGTCCATGTGTTTACCTCTTTTTACCGCGTTTTGGCTAATTCCGATTAGCCAGATTATAGGCTAATTCTGATTAGCCGTCAAGTGGCGCGTTGAAAACGGGCGGATGCGCGGTGAAATGCGACGCCACGGAGGGGATAATGATTGTTTACGGGCGCGACGGAGCGGGATTGAGGAGTTACCTGGACCGTAAACTGGACCAAAATTGAAAACGGTCCAAGTTACTGTCCATAGCGGCTCATATGGACAGAAAACTGGACCAAATTTAAAAACGGTCCAACTTACAGTCCATCACACCCCACCAAACAGCCATCTCAAAGCTCCATCACGTGTTCTTCGGCGATAGAAGTCAGCATCACACCGAGCATGCAGATGATCATCTCACGGGAAGTGGCAGAATCCTTATCAGAGGTAACAAGTGCAATCTCTCGGTTGGGATATAATCCCAGATTTATATACTCCTTGAGTTTCCACATATTATGAGATGCGTACTTGAGATTGCTTAAGCCGCCGAGAGCTTCGACAAACCCGCATTCATCATATTCGGGAAAATCCACGGCCATATCGGGATAGATGACCTTATCACTCGCGGTCCACAGACTTACTTCATACTTATAATCAAGGCCCAGACAGTCAAGCAACTTGGCTACGTCAGCCTCGAACTGGGAACGCATGATGAAGCCCTTGTAATAAACCGGAAAATAATTCGGCGCATCACTGTCGTTGCTTTTCAGAGTATTCCAAAATGAAGAATTGAAGTGATGAGTTTTACCTACAATGTGATAACCGGAAGCGATCTTAGGCAGACATCCGCCGCGGTCCTCCTTCCAAAATGCTAACAGGCGGTCAAGCTGATCTTTATAATGCCTACGCTTCTTGGCTAACTCATATAGTTCCGGCCACTGGGGTGATAAGCGCGAATATCTCCGACGTTTAATCGTCCCTGTCTTTTCATCCGGCTCATAAACAGTCAAGACTTCTGAATCTCCTCTGCCCCCGAATCGCACATTCGGAAGACGATCCAGCATTTGTTGGAGATAGATATACCTTCCAACATAAAACTTAATACCAATTAAACCCTTATTCATATAAAAACTTTACAACCGTAAAGAGCCAAAATTCAATAGATGAAATTCCCTATTTTCTGGGTGATTAATCGGACTAATAAAAAACCAACCGCCTATTTTCAGCGGTTGGCAGGTTTTAACAAAATTCCCAGGGTAAAAAGTTTACAATTGTCAGAGTACTTCTCTCAGGGCTTCGCGGATCCGGACGTTCTTCAGATCAGATATACCGTAATTCATCCCCTTGTAATTCCACAGGGCGCTGCCGATGCCAAATTTGTGGAAGGCTGAATGGATGTCGCGGATCCAGCGGATGGCGTCTTCCTTGTCCGCCAGGTCAATTACGCCGTGCTCGCCGCAGTACAGGGGGATGTCATTCTCCTCAGCCTTCTTGATGGCCGGTGTGAAGATGTCCTCGAAGAACTTGGGACCGATCTCGCTGATGCCCTCTTCGAAGATGGCCCCTGCAAGATCCTTGGAGAGTTGGGTGGAGGCATATTGATACTCTGCCAAGGTCTTCGGGTAACCAATCCTGAAGTCGAGAGGCATGCAGTCGACCCAGTGTGCGCCCTGGTGTGTGAATACCATGGGCTCGTAACAATGGAAGTTATAAACGATGTGATCATCCAGCGGGATGTCCAGCAAGTGGACCGTGCCTACGGAGTTGTAGCACACGCCGCCGATAACAAGATATACATCAGGACATATATCACGCATGCGCTTTATATAACGCGCGAGCAGATCGTTCCATGCATCGACAACCTCGAACATAACAACCTCGTTCAAAGGCTCGAAGGCAACATGGTCCGTATAATCCTTAAACTCATTAGCGATCTGTTCCCACAGCTTCAGGAATCTTTCCTGGTGCTCGGGGTTATAGAAGAACTGCTTCTTGTCGTCCTTCTTCATGGGATCGAAGGAATAGCCGTGGCACTCGTGAAGGTCGATGATCATATTAAGACCGTACTTCTCGCACCACTTGCGGCAGTTGTGAAGGTACTCGTAGCCGCTGTCCTTCCTCACTCCGTCCTCATCCTCAAGAACGATATAGTCAACAGGGCAGCGTACGTGGTCGAAACCGAAGTCTTTGATGTTCTTTATATCTTCCTCGGTTATATACGTATCAAAGTGAGCCGTATCATACTTGCTGAACTGTGAGATCCAGCCGCCGAGATTAACACCCTTCTGAAAGCCTTCAAACTTACGCATTCACTGTCCTCCATGACTCTTTTTTAATGCACGCGTAATAATAGCATATTAGAAATAAATATAGACCAGGCTTCTACATGGCGTTACAGACAAATATTCACGGACAATTATCACGTTTTGTGTTCATTAAGCGACATACTCCCCCGGGCGTGTCGAAAAAGCGACACACGGCACTTTATCTGCACATTGGTTGCGCCCTTAATCCATGGCAACATAAAGCCACGATAGGTTAAACAAACTAATCGAATTAAGGAGGACATGAAAATGAAAAACACAACATCTATTAAGACTACTTTCCCCGCAATCATCCTTTCGATTGCACTCGCTACTTCGGTACTTCCGCTCACAGCGATGACATCCAGAGCAGCTACAATGACAAAGACAACAGCATCTCAGACAGCTAACGTTGATGACGCTACACGCACATACTTCCTCAACGTTTACGATTCTTCCACAGCTTTCCTGGGAATCCACTACAATGAACTTCCCAACGACGTAAGGATCTGTCTCGAGAGCGCCAGAGATAACGCATTCAAGGTTCTCGACAGCGATGACCTTCAGGCAGTAACACAGGCAAGTTCCGATCTTCGTATCGCACTCCGCGTAGCTGAGTCCACACTCGCAGGCATCCCGATCGATACCAACGCAGCTCCCGATTTCGTACTTGGAACTAACGGCGGCAACGTTTCTACAGCAATGACGATCTCCTGGGCAACAGCCGGCAACATCGGTACAATCTACGCCACAAGCCGCAACCAGGATGCACTCTCCGTAAGAAGACTCGTTATCAACAACTACATCGAGAGACTGTACAACATCGGCATCGGCAGAACAGTTGATATTCCTTCCAGAGACCAGTACGCCAACGCAATCATCAACGGCACAATGACACCCGCTCAGGTTGCAGCTACTATCCTCGGAAGCGATGAGTGCAACGCTAAGAATCCTGACAACAAGGCATTCGTAACAGCTTGCTACCGTGCACTTCTCGACAGAGAGCCTGACACACAGGGCCTCAACAACTGGGTTAACGCTCTTAACAACGGAATGACAAGAGCTCAGCTCATTCAGACATTCGAAGCTCAGACAAACTTCACTAACCTCTGCGCTTACTACGGATTCTGATCAATAAACCGGCAAGATCAATCGATCAACTTCATAACATACTTCCATTTCGAAAGGGGCTGTCGCAAGACAGTCCCTTTCACTGCGTCCGGAAAGAATTCCGGGCAAAGATATGACCCGCGCTGGCTGGGGGCATAGGCGGGTCAATATCAGGGGGTTAATGAGAAGAATTTCTTATTCAGTTATATCCTCATACCTTACGTTGGTTATGTGGATCGTCGAAGTGTAACCGTGGTTACCCATGTTGAATTCAAGTCTTCCGTAGTTGTCGTCTCTCTCGTTCGATGTGAACTCGAAGGTAAATGTCTGCCAGTCGGGTCCGATATCGATCGCTGTGTCAGGCAGGTATCTGATCCAGCCTGCTCTCGGGGCGGAAACGCAGACGACGCAGTCTCTTTCCTCTTCAGCCATGATGTCAAAAGTTACTCTGTATGTGTGACCGTTTACTACAGGCAGATCCGGCTGTACGAGCTGGATGGAATACTCTTCCGTGCCGTCGTTCTCGGTCTCGATTATGATCTGATTATCCTCGATACGGGCAGAACCGACACCCTCATTAAGCTGCAGGAAGAACCAGTCCTCTTCATCGTTCAAGTCCTCAGCATCATCAGCAAAGTCTCCGTTGTAGATGAAGTTGCCGTCCTCGAGCGCCTCACGGAATTCCATCGGGGGCTTCTCAACGTTCATGTCGTACTCATCTCTCTGGTAAACACGTACGTAATCGATCTCAAATCTTGCGTTCTCGAAATCAGTGGAATCATTAGGATTTCCGGGCCAGTCTCCGCCGACAGCAAGGTTAAGCTGTACGAAGAAGGGCTGGTTAAAAGGTGCCGGATAAGGCTGCTCCTCGCCGCCTGCTGCAGTGAACCAGTCGTTAACTGTGAGCACGAGCTGATCGTCTGTGTAGAATCTCATCTCGCCGGGCTCCCACTCCACTGCCCATACATGGAAATCAGAGGAGAAGCTGCCGCTGTCAAGGTAGAAGATGCCCTGCTGCTCAGCATGAGGCTCGCCGTAGTGGATAGTGGAGTAAGAAGTAGTGGTGTCATTGCACAGAACTTCCATGATGTCGATCTCGCCGCACTTAGGCCACTGTCCGTAAAGGCTCTCGTCCTGGGGCATCATCCAGATGGCAGGCCAGAGGCCCTGTCCCTCGGGTACCCTCGCACGAACCTCGACTCTTCCGTACTGGAACTGAGCGTTGTTCTGCGAGTTTACCTTGCCCGAAGTATAGTAAGGCGTACCGTCTCTGTCCTCGCGGAGGGCGCGCAGAACAAGGCAGCCGTTCTCAACATAGATATTGTCGTCAGAATCTGTGTATTCCTGAAGTTCGTTGTTAGTCCAGCCGGGCTCGCGCATCTCGCGGTTCCAGATGGCTTCGTTAAGTGTGTCGCCGTCGAACTCGTCAGCCCAAAGGAGGTTGTAACCTTCAAGCTCGGGGGTTACTGTTGCGGGTACAGTCGTCTCAGCTGCGGTATTCTCATTCATCTCGTTAACCTCCGTAGTTTCTGCGGGAGTTGCTGTACATGAGCATAAAATGCTGAGGCACAGGCCGGAAACAGCAGTTACTTTAAGAAACTTGTCCTTACGCATAGTATAACCTCATCTAAGTTTCAGCGGTGATGCTTTAAAGATAGCATTATGGCTTTGACAGCTTTGTTCTTTTAATGTGATTTTTTACATTTTAGTGCTATAATCTTTTCTTGAGGAATTACCCATGAGCGCCAAGAAAAACAAACACATTTCCATCGTAAAATACCTGCCGCGTGAGCCTGAATCCGTGCATGCACCTTACATGCCGGAGATGGACTTCTACACTGCAGTCAAGACCGGCAACGTGCTCAAAGTAAAGCAGTTATGCGAGGAACCCTTCAGCGCCAAGGAGGGCCTCGGAGTGCTCTCGGAAAACGCTCTTAGAAACCTTCGGTACCACTTCATAATCTCTGCGGCACTGATCGCGCGCATGTGCATTGAAGGCGGCATGCCGCTGTCCGAGTCCTACGGCATGAGCGACTACTACATACGCCTCGCCGACCGCGAGACCGACATGGAAAAGATCTCGGAGCTGCATGACGAGATGAGCCTGGAGTACGCCACCCGCATGAGGAAGCTGTCCTCAGGCAAGGTCTTCTCCAAGCCCGTGGCAGCCTGCATCGACTACATCCTGGAGCACCTCGACACGCGCATAAAAATGAGCGGCCTGTGCGCTCTGACCGGCCTCTCCTCTTCATACCTCTCACGCATCTTCAAGGAGGAAACAGGCGTCACGGTCACGGCCTACATCCTGGACAAAAAGCTCGAGACCGCGCGCAACATGCTCGACTACAGCGAGCACCCCGTCTCGTGGATCACAAACACACTCGCGTTCCCCTCGGAAAGCTATTTCTGCAAGGTGTTTAAGGAAGCTTACGGCACGCCGCCCGCCAGGTACCGCAGGGAGTCAAACCGCAGCGAATTCCGCACGTAAACCGCAGCACAGCGCCCCGAAGGACGCGCATATTCATGTGAAGAAGCCTTCAAAAGACTCATTTCTCATAAAGCTTGGTGACGAGTCTTGCCTCGAACTCATCCTTCGGCAGGGGCTTGTCGTAGTAGTAGCCCTGCGCGATATTGCAGCCGTACTTGCGCATGATATTGACCTGATACTCGGTCTCGACGCCCTCGGCGATGCAACTGTAGCCCATGGCCCTTGCCATGGAGATGACACCCCTGAACATAATGCTCTTATCGGAGTTCTCATCATCACCTTCCTCGGGCAGGAAGCTCTTGTCGACCTTGACTGTAGACCACGGAATATCCCTCAAAATATTAAGTGAAGAGAATCCCATGCCGAAGTCATCGATGGAAGTGTTAATGCCCTTCTCATGGAAGCTCGAAACAACGCGCCTGATATCGCTGAATTCCGCATCACCGGTGGTCTCTGTAAGCTCTACTTCAATGGCATAATGAGGGATCCTGTACTTATCCATTATGCGCTCCACGGCATCCGGGAAATCCAGATTCATTATGTGCTTGCGCGAGAAGTTGATAGACATCGGAACGAGCTTTCTGTTCTCACCGCCGTCAAGCCAGGCACGCTGGTTCTGACAGACATGCTCAAGCATATACATATCAAGCTTGCAGATATCGTTCGTCTGCTCAAGCGCCGGGATGAATTCGATCGGCGGAACAGTCTTGCCTCCGCGGATCCATCTGCAAAGGGCCTCGCCTCCGACGATCCTTCCTGTGGTGACATCGACCTTAGGCTGATAATAAGGAACGAACTCGTGGTTGTTAAGAGCATCCAGGAACATCTGCTGAACACGCATCTGCTTCTCTCTGCCCTTCAGCAGCGATTCATCGAAGAATACGATCTGATCCTTGCCTCCGCTCTGAGCGATGTTGAATGACATGGTAAGTTTCTCCATGAGGTCACCCGGATCATTAGGTTTGAATTCAGGCCTTACCACGAACACGCCCGCGCTGCACTTGATCTTAACTGAGTTGTTCTCGTCTATCCTGACGCGCGTATCATTGAGGTATTCGATGATCTCATACATCCGTGCCTTATCACAGAAACCGATGTAGTTGTCACCGCCTAAGCGTCCCAGGAATCCGCCATCACCTATGAGCTTCTCAAGGCCCTTAAAATGCGTCTTCATGACCCGGTCGCCGACAGGTCTTCCGTACTCCTTATTAACAAGCACGAAGTGTCTTAAGTTATATCTGAAGAACACCTTTGAAACGAAAGCAGGGGTATGCAGGATCTCCATCATAGACTTGTTCCAGGACCTCAGATTCGGGTAGCCGAACTCATCGAAATAAGCAAGGTCATAGACGATATCCTTAAGTCTGTTACGTGTGATAAAGCTTAAGGTCGTCCTTACAACGAGCTCCACCTTGGCCAGCTCCTCGGGGCTTAACGGTACCTCATCAGGAGACATATAGATCTTCATCTGTGCGCTCGACATAACGCTCGTCACGGCGCGGATCGACAAGATCTCAACGCCTTCAATATGCCTGTCGAAGCAGCATAACACCTCACCCTTACCCTCTCGTTCTTCCTGAGGACTCGAATAAACGTGCGTGATGCCCTTGCTTAATCTGAACATGGTACTGATCCTGATAAGCAGATCTTCAATAAGAGGAACATTCGGCTCCTTGAAAGTAACCATCTCGGTCAGGAGCTGCTCGTAAAGCTCGTAGAATCTTACGAATGAATAGCTCTCATCAGCAGGTGTCTCATCCTCGAAGTCTATGCCGCCCTTGAACCTTCTTTTATTCTCATACATGAGCGAGTCAGCACGCTCGAAAACATCCTGCACACGAAGGTCAGTCTCAGGCGCGAACTCGGACATGCCGTAAGCGAAGGTAACCTTGCCGTTATCGGCGTTAATATGCTGCTCGATGGCAAGTCTCTTAAACAGTTCATGGCGCAGCTTATAGTCCGTACCTCTCAGGACGACGACGAACTCGTCTCCGCCGTATCTGAAGACCGGGCTGTGGTCGAAGACCTCGCAAATGATATTGCTCGCTTCCTTAATATATTCGTCACCCGCGATGTGACCCTGCTCGTCGTTAACCTGCTTCAGGCCGTTGATGTCACACACCGCAATGGCGAATTCCACATTCTCGCCGCTGATGATCTCGTTATCAAGAGACCCCTCAAGGCTTACATAGGCGTGCTTGTTCTTAACACCCGTGAGGGCATCCTTGTTTGCCATGTCGATGGCGGTGCCGATGGCAGCCTCAAACTCCATCTCACGTCTCTTGGCCTCATCAATGTTCTCGAGAGCGACGATGATATGCTCGGAATCTTCCTTAGGACGGAGGATGACGAGGTTTACATACTGCGGCCTGCCGTCCAACAGGAGTCTGTAGTTAAGGAATATCTTGCCGAGCGCACTCAGCCTTCTCAGAAGATTCGTCTTATCCATCGCCTGGGCCATCATGGGGTAATCCTCTTCATAGATATCGCGCTTCATATTGCGCTGGGTATCAGCGAAGAAGTCGTCTCCCCTATTACCTATATCAAGCTTGGTATACTGGGAGCTGGCGCTGTATTCGTAATACTCGTTGGTATTAACATTAACGCGGTAGAGAACCTCATAGCGGCTCGCCAGAGCCAGCGCCATCTCGTTATATATCTGATTATTCTCAAGCATCTCCTGCTCGCGCTTCATCTGTGCATCGACATTGGCCACACCCATAACGATGTGATCGGGATCATTCTTCGGACGTACGATGGAATTCGTTACATACTTGGTACCGTCACCTAATAGCTGCCTGTAAGTGAGCGTGACGTTTCCGGTCAGCTCCAGGTTCCTAAGCAGGTTATCCTTCTGAAGCTCGGAGATGACGTATTTCACGTCTTCCTTATAGATTAATGCCTTAACGTCCGCCACCATGTCGGTGAAGAAATCCGTACCCTCTTTGGCGGTTCCGAGCTTGGCATACTCATCGGATGTGCTGTATGCGGTATAAGCATCAGTGTTGACATTAATATAGTAGATGGCCTCATAGCGGCTCGCGAGGGCTCCCGCGATGTGCTGATATGTGATCCTCTCCAATTCATCAGCACGCTGGCGCTTTACCTGATCATCCACATTCTGTACGCCGATGATTACATTCTTGTCAGCCCCCTTAATGGTCTTGAGAAAATAGTGATACGGCTTGCCTTCTATCATCAGACGGTAGTTAATGGAGAACGACTTGCCGGTCCTTAAGATCTCGGTGATATTCTCTTTCTTAAAAGACTCAATGAACATGTCCTGATCATCAGGATAAACCTGTTCACGGGCATCATGGTTAACGTCCTCATAGAAGTTCTTACCTGAAGCTCTTTTTACAAGCTCCTTGTTATCACCCTCCGCAAGATATTCGACATAGCTGTCGTCCTCGGAGTTAATTATAAAAATGCTGTCGTAGTCGTTCGCCAGCGCCAATGCGATCTCACTGAAAGTTATAGTCTTCTTATTCTGGTTTTCTCCGGGCACAGTACACCTCTTAATAAGAATAGATACTGCTATTCTACAAGGCTCAGGTTGTGCATGGGTTAATCAATTGTTAAATATCTTTAAAATTTACCCTTCGAACCTGAAGATCAGCCTCTGGATGCTCGGGTCGTACATGTTCGACTCGGAGACATAAGTGGTGGTGGTGTCGATGTTCTCAGAGGAAAGCTCGCGCCCGTTTATGAGGTTATACGCGGCCTCCACGCTTAAGTAGCCCATGGCGTAAGGGTTCTGCACGATGAGCCCGTCTATCTCGCCCGTCTCCAGCATGCCCACGGAGATGACGTTACTGTCAAAAGCGTAGATATCCACGCTGTCGGCAAGCTCCAGGTCACGCACGGCATAGCCCGAGCCCAGGCTCATGAGCTCGTTTAACGCCGCAATGGTGTTGATCTCGGGGTGCTCGTTAAGAAGCGCGGTCGTCTCCTCGTAAGCGGACTCCTCGGTGGAAAGGCAGTTTACCGTGTAAATCCCGGCCACCCTGCCGGATTCGTTTACCGCATCGCAGAAGCCGCGCTCGCGTTCCTGGCCGTTCATGGAGTTGATGTCGTAGTTTATGATGCCCACGGTAAGCTCGCCCTCGTTATTGTGCACGGCCTGCTCGCCTGCCATGCGGCCCGCAAGGTAGTTGTCCGTCATTATCCTGCAGGATACGCGGTCGGAGTTGACATCGCTGTCTATGATGATGACCGGGATGCCGGCTTCTATGGCCTCGTTGATGGCGTCGGCGTTGCCGTTGTAGTCGATGGCGGAGAAGACTATTGCCCTCGCGCGGCCGTTGATGGCGGCGCGGATCATGTCGTTCTGGTCCTCGTAGCTTTCCTCGTGCACGGGGGCAACGAAGTTCATGTCCAGGTTGTACTCAGCGGCTGCTGCATTGGCGCCTGAAGCCACGCTCTGCCAGAAGGCGGAGGTGTCGGACTTGCCGATGACGACGATGAAGGACTTGCGGTTGGTGGTGCGCAGGAGCGGGTTCTCGCGCCGGCTCTTACCCAGCACCATGAACACGGCCACGATCGACACCGCGAGCAGGATTATGCACAGCACCACGTGCAGGGGAGAAACTTCACGCTTACTTCTCATACTTTCTCTCCTCCGTTACCTTCGGAATCCTGATCACGACGCAGGTGCCCTCGTCAAGCTCGGACCTGACCGTGATGCCGTATTTCTCGCCGAAATAGATCTTTATCCTGTCGTTTACATTCTTTACGCCGATGCCGTGGTGGTCGGTGCCGTCGTTTATAAACAGCTCCTTCACCTGCTCCTCGGTCATACCGCTGCCGTTGTCCTCGACCTCCATGATAACGTCCTCTCCCTCCTCGAAGATACGGATGGAGATGTGACCCTCGTCGATCATGTTGAGGCCGTGGTACAGCGCGTTCTCAATGAGCGGCTGCAACGTGATCTTATTGCACAGGTACTCCTTGCAGGACTCCTGCACGTCAAACTCGTAGTCGAAGTGGTTGGTGTAGCGGTACTTCTGTATCTGCAGGTAGCACTCGGCGTGCTGGACTTCCTTCTCGATGGGAATGATCTCATGGCCGCGGCTGATGCTGATCCTGAACAGCTTGGCGAGGGCGTTTACCATGGCCACCGCTTCCTCGTTCTTGCCCTCCTCGCACATCCACGAGATGGAGTCGAGCGTGTTGTACAGGAAGTGCGGGTTTATCTGTGCCTGCAGGGCCTTAAGCTCGGTCTTGCGCAGCGTCGTCTCCTCTTCCTTAACCTCCTCCATGAGCTCCTGGATCCTCTTAACCAGATGCTCGAAGGAGTCGGACAGCTTGTTTACTTCCACGAAGCCCTCAATGGGCTCGAACACGAATCCCGACGCGTTATCCTCGAACTCCTTCATGGCGCCCGCGAGCTTCTTGGCAGGCTTGGTGAACAGGTATGAGAACAGACTTCCGAAAAGGAACGTCATGAGCACCACCACAATGAAGATCAGCACGGACGCGAGCGTCATGGCGCGCACCCTGTCGTTCACGGTCTCATCGAGGTATGTGATGCCGATGATCTTCCAGTTGCTGTTCTCGAGCGTCTTTACCGTGTAGATCACGCCGTCGATCATGTGCGATCCGTCGGGCAGCGCCGACAGGTATGTGTTCTCGTACTTAAGCCCCGCGTTGATGAGCTGCTGCTGCGGGTGGTAGATGATGTTGCTGGACGAATCCATGATGAAGCAGTAGCCGTGCTGACCGATACCGACCTCATCTATATACCTCGCAATGGTGGAGAACCTTACGTCAAAGGCGATCTTGGCCGCGTTGGAAAAGGTCTCGTCCGCGCCCCTGGTGATGGTAACGACCCATGGGTAATAGTTCTCCAGCACGGACACCACGTGAGGCGCCGAGATGGAGATGCTGTCGTCCGACTCCGCGGGCACGGAATACAGCGACAGGTTGGTGTAGATCATGTCCTTGATGTCGTAGTTGGTCCAGATGCCGGTGTTGTTGTTATGGCTGTCGTAAGTCGCCACCATGACGATGTCGCTTCTTATGTTGATCAGGTTCTGGAAGAGTTCCTCCTGTGAGTCGGGGTCCTCGATGCTGTTGGTGTAGAGCTTGTCCATGATCTCCACCATGTCGTCAGTGTAGTTGTTGATGGTGACTGCCACCTGGTCCACGGACTGGCCGGCACTCGTCATGGCCGCGTTCTCGAGCGAGTCGCGGAACAGGTAGTTAAAGACGAAAAGCGCAATGATAACTGCCGTGAAGACCATGATGACCACGACCACCGTCATGGCCCTGGAAAGCGATACTCCGGTACTGTTTTTGCGCTCCGACATGGGTTACTTTCAGCCCTCTTCCCCGCAGGACTTCTTGTACTGGATCGGGGACATGCCCGTCTCCTTTTTAAAGCTGTAGCTGAAGTAATGCTGGTCCTCGTAGCCGCACTTGAGCGCCACGTCCTTGACCTTCAGCGCGGGGTACTTAAGAAGCAGCTGCGCTTCTTCCATTCTCCTTCTCGTGAGAAGCTCGATGAAGGTGCTGCCTGTCTCCTTGCGCACGAGTGAGCTTAAGTAGTTCGGGCTCACCGCGATCTGACGGCTCACGGACACCAGCGAGATATCGGGGTCCGCAAACTCCTTATTAATTATCTCCAGCGCGAGCTCACAGTGACGCGAGCCGGACTTCTGGCACTGCTCTTCCACGAGCTGCGCCGCCATTACGCACAGCTTCCTGCAGTAGGCTTTTATGCTGTCGATGTTGCCGTTAAGATCCGTCATCTGCAGAGGGCACTGCTCCTGCAGGGCATCCGCATACTCCTTGTCGACGACCGAGTACAGGATCTTGTACACGGAGCTGGTGAGGTTAGGCACGATGAAGCTTGCCGAGAGCTTGTACTTGCTGACGTTTCCGAGCGTGTCGAAAAGCCTGTCACACGCTGCTCCCGCTTCCTCGGCCTGCCCGTTTCTTACGAGCCTCTCTTCTTCCGCCACGAAGTTCTCATACATCTCGATGTCCGAGAAGTAATCGTTCTCCACGTCGGAGATGTACTTTATGTTGCCCGCGGTGCCGCTGTTGTAGGAGACCGCGTTCATGGCCTCCACGTAAAGCTCGTGCAGGTTAAGGATGTCGTCGCCGATCCTGCTGATGCCGATGGAACTGGTGCAGTTCATGATCCTCGCGACGCTCTGCGAGATATCTTCCACCGCAATGTGCAGGTACTTCTCGAGCGTCCTGCGCGTGCCGTGAAGCAGTGTGATGACGCGCCCGCCCGTGTAGAAGCTTACGTGCTGCAGGTACTTGTCCAGAATCAGGTCAAACGAGTTGACCGTGGCCTTGGAGGTGATGTTGATGCCGCTGCCGTCAGTGACCGAAGTCACGAGAACGCAGTAGGATGTCTCCGCGCCCGGCACCATGAGGCCCTGCCTGTCAGCCTCGCTTAGGATGCTGCTCCTGTTGGTGGTGTCGGCGTGGCTGTAGCCGTCAAGAAGAAGCGGCATAATGAATGACAGCGTGTCCAGGTGCTCCCTGGCCTGCTCGCTTGAGCGGAACTGCTCGAACTTCCTGTCGATGAGTTTTCTTATTTTTACGAGCTCCACGCTCATCTCCTCGGATGAGATGGGCTTTAGGATGTAGCTTATGATGTTGTACTGGATGGCCTTCTTGGCGTACTCGAAGACTTCATAGCCCGTGAGAAATGCGATCTGAGTGGAAGGCCTTACCTCACGCACCTGGCGCGCGAGTTCGATGCCTCCGATGAAGGGCATCATGATGTCAGTGAGGAGAAGGTCGGGGCCCAGTTTTTCCACGAGCTCCAAAGCTTCGGCACCGTTGCTCGCCTCGCCGACGAGCTCGAAGCCCAGGCCGTTCCAGTCCATCTTCCGAACCAGCGCTCTTCTGATCTCTTCTTCGTCGTCCGCGACTACTACGGTATACATACGGCTCCTCCTGTTAAGTTTGTGTAAGGCTTAACTTTATTATTATAAAGACCAAAACTGCCGCATGCAAAACCGCATGCGACAATTCCGGATTTGGGGAGGTTATTACTTGAAAACAAGCGATTATTTTTTTCTGGACCTGACATCAAATGCAACTGCGATGATGAAGATGATTCCCTTAACGATGTACTGGTAAGAGATGTCGATCATCAGAAGGTTCATTCCGTTGGTGAGTGACATGATAACGAATGTACCGATGATGGCGTTTGTTACCTTGCCGACGCCGCCGCTGACTGCTGTACCGCCGATGTAGGAAGATGCGATGGCATCCATCTCGAATGCGAGACCTGCAGTAGGTGTGGCGGATGAAAGCCTTGATGTGTACAGGAAGCCGGCAACTGCAGCGAGGACTGACATGGAGCAGAACGCGAACATCGTTACCTTCTTAACGTCTACGCCGGAAAGCTCTGCTGCCTGGTCGTTACCGCCGATGCCGTAGATGTGACGGCCGAGCTTTGTCTTACTTAACATGAACGCATAGCCTGCGAGGATCACGCCTACGATGCAGAGGCTGACCGGGATACCCTTGTTGATGGCGAGCATCCAAGCTGCTGTGAGGATGACTGCTGATACTGCGAACATTCCTGCAACGAAGATAGAAGTGGAAGCTACCGGGAAGTCGTACTTTCTCTTGTGAGCTCTGCTTCTGCACTGGAACCATATGAAAGCGAGGACTGCAACTACTGCGATGATCATGGTGACGAGGTGGAAGCCTAAGTGAAGGCCCGGGATGTCGGGGAGGTAGCCCTGGCACATGCCCTTGAACGCTTCGTCTGTTACGATGATCGTACCTGTCTTGGCGAGGGACCTTGTGAGGAGTCCTCTGAAGATGAACATGCCCGCGAGTGTTGTGATGAACGCCGGGATTCCCATTTTGGTTACGAGGAAGCCCTGATAGAAACCGATGGCAAGAGCCATAAGAAGAACGATCAACATTGAGAGCCATACATTGATACCTGCCTTTTCCATAAGTATCGCTGCCACCGCTCCCGAGAGACCTGCGACGTATCCGCATGACAGATCGATGTGCTTAAGGATAAGGATGATCGTCATACCGATGGCGAGTACTGCGACGTATGCTGCCTGGTTGAATAAGTTCGTGATGTTCTGTGCGGTGAAGAATTTACCGCCTGTCCAGATCTGGAACACGAGCATGATGACTACGAGTGCGAAGTACATCATATAGCTCGATGCGTTTGTCTTGATCAGCGTAATAAGTTCCTTTAACGCTGACATTGTTTTACTGCCGGTACCCTGTTCCTGCTCTTCTGTGGGTGTAAGCAAAGATTCTACCGTTCCCATTTGCTTCTCCTCCTTGTGGTGCTTCTTGTTTCTTTATTCTTATGCGTTGATGGCCATCTTCATGACCTTCTCTTCTGTGGCGTCTTCGATATCAAGCTGGCCTGTGATCTTACCTTCACTCATGACGTAGAGCCTGTCGCTCATGCCGAGCACTTCGGGGAGCTCCGACGAGATCATGATGATGCTCATGCCCTGCTTAACCAGCTCGTTCATGATGGAGTAGATCTCGAACTTGGCGCCTACGTCGATGCCTCGTGTCGGCTCGTCCAGGATGAGGACCTTGGGGTGTGAGAACAGCCACTTGGCAATCTGCACTTTCTGCTGGTTTCCTCCGGAGAGGTTGCCGACCTTCTGGGCCACTGTAGGAGTCTTGATGTTGATCTCCTTCTTGTACTTGTTGGCCACTCCGATCTCCTTGTTCTCATCGATGGAGATCTTGTTTATGAGCTCCTCGAGGTTGGAGATGGTGGTGTTGTATCTCACGTCCTGGATGAGTACCAAGCCGTTACCCTTACGGTCTTCGCTGACGTAGGCGAGGCCCTTCTTGATGGCCTGCTTGGGTGTCTTGAAGTGGACTGGTTCGCCGTCGAGCCAGACATCGCCCGAGGTGATCTTGTACTTGTAGGGATTGCCGAAGACTGCGAGTGCGCATTCCGTTCTGCCTGCGCCCATGAGGCCCTGAAGTCCTACGATCTCACCGGCTCTAACGTTAAAGCTTACGTCCTTTAAGATCTGTCTTCCGGTAGCTCTGTCCTCGGCGGACAGGTTCCTTACCTCGAACATGACGTTGCCGACATTCTTCTCGAGTCTTTTCGGGTAGATATCATCGATCGTTCTGCCGACCATGTGCTTGATGATGTTGGCCTCCGAGATGTCGTCCGTCTTGGCATCCAGTGAGCAGATGGTGGAACCGTCTCTTAAGACTGTGATCGTATCTGCGATGGCCGTGACCTCTCTTAGCTTGTGGGAGATCATGATGCAGGTGATGCCCTGGTCTCTTAACTCTCGCATGATGTTAAGAAGGTTCTCGGAGTCGTCTTCGTTAAGTGATGAAGTAGGCTCATCGAAGATCAGGAGACGGCAGTTCTTGGACAGTGCCTTGGCGATCTCGACCAGCTGCTGCTTACCTGTGTTAAGTCTCTTGACCTGCCAGGCGGGGTTAACGTCCAGTCTTACCTTCTTAAGGTATTCTTTGGACTGCACGATCGTCTCATTCCAGTCGATCTGCTTACCCTTCATGATCTCGTGGCCCATAAAGATATTCTCATAAACCGACAGTTCCGGGAAAAGAGCCAGTTCCTGATAGATTATGGCAATACCTTTTGCTTCACTGTCTGCTATGCTTTTGAACTGCTGGACCTCACCGTCGAGTACGATGTCGCCTGTATATGTACCGTATTTCCATACACCGGACAGAACCTTCATGAGCGTACTCTTACCGGCTCCGTTCTCACCGACCAGGCAATGGATCTCTCCGCGTCTTACCTTGAAGTTGACGTCGTTTAAAGCCTTAACACCCGGAAACTCTTTTACTATGTTTCGCATCTCCAGGATATATTCGTCAGACATGTGTTTTTCCTCTCTTCATGAAGTTGGACCGGGGCGCGTGGGGCTTGCTTATGACTTTGGTTGTTGGTGCGCCCCGGTCCGAAAATTAATATAGGATTATTGCTTTGGAAAGTTACTTGATGGTTTGGTGATTATCCGGGATAACCCTCGATATCGCCTGCGTTTACATAACCTGCGTCAACAGGATCGCTGATGTTGTCGATGGTGATAACAGTAACTGCTGTCTCATTGGAAGGAACTTCGATAACACCGTTGTTGTAAGTTGTGGAAGTGTTAGGTGTGTTGCCGGAAAGGATAGCGTTTACCATGTCACATGTTGTAGCTGCGAGGGAAGCTGTGTTCTTCCAGATTGTCATGCTCTGGAGACCGGAGCAGATATAACCCAGGGAAGCTGTCTCGCAGTCCTGACCTGTAACTACGAAGGAAGAAACGTCAGCGTCTGCATTGAAAGCGTCTGCGATAGCTCTTGCTGTACCGTCGTTAGGAGCGAGGATAGCAACATCGCCCTTGAGAGAAGCGTCATTAGCAACGAGGTTAGCCTCTGCAAGTGACTTAGCTGTGTTGAAATCCCAGTTAGTTGTGATAGTACCGAGGATGTCAGCGAGTGCTTCGTGATCAGCTGTAACGTCGAGTGTCTGGCCGATGTAAGGTGTGATGGCGTCGCAGTTAGCTACTGTGAACTGACCGTTTGCTACTGCGTCAGAGAGAACTGACCAAGCGCCTGCAAAGAAGATGAAAGCGTTGTTGTCTGTTGTAGCGCCGGAGTACAGATAAAGAGGTACGTCTGTCTGGCCCTCGTAAGCGTCGATCAGGTACTGGCCCTGCTGTACACCTACGTCGAAGCTGTTGAATGTTACGTAGTAATCAACTGCGTCTGTGTCTGTGATAAGTCTGTCGTAGCAGATAACCTCTACGCCTGCAGCGTGTGCAACCTCAACTGCCTGTGCAGCTGCTGTAGCATCCTGTGCGCAGATTACGAGTACGTCAATGCCCTTCTCGATGAGTGACTCAACGTTTGTGAGCTCTGTAGCAGAGCTGCCCTGAGAGAAAAGAACCTCAGATGTGAAACCTGCATCGCCGAGGATGGATGTGAAGGATGCCTCATCCTGGATCCACCTGGGCTCATCTCTTGTAGGAAGTACGATACCTACCTGGAGCTCTCCGTCTCCTGCAGCGGAATTTTCAGCGTCTTCGCCGCTTGCTGCGCAGCCTGCAAAAGAAGCTGCCATTGCGAAACTCAATGCAGTTGCGATGATCTTCTTTTTCATTACCTCATTCTCCTTTGTGGATAAATTGCAATCTCTTCGATTGCTTTGTTGAGATGAGGTTATCAGTGTTGAAGGTCAGTCTGAATCGAATCAGTTATCAAGTTTGTGGGAATTTTTGGGATAGATCGGGGTGTAGATTTTTACCCGTAGATTTTTCCACCGATTTTGTTAGATTTCTTCAGATTTGTGTTGGAATATCTAAGCCGCGGGGAGTTATTGACAAAATCATTGACAGTTTTTAATTTCTGACACTACTTTTGGCAATATAGGGCTGATATTGCCAAAACCATTGACAGTTTTGAATATTTGTCAATGATTCTGTCAATGAAGCTCAGGGCTCGATCGTGCCGCCGCCGAGGACTTCATCGCCGTCGTAGAGGACGCAGGCCTGGCCGGGCGTGATGGCGCGCAGGGGCTCATCGAAGAGCACCTCCACGCGGCCGTCGGGCAGCGGATTGCACACGCAGGGCTGCTCCTTCTGGCGGTAACGGATCTTGGCCTTGCACTTGAAGCCTGCCTCGGGAATAAAGCCGCAGGTCCAGATGAAGTCGCCTGCTGTGAGACGGTCGGAGTAGAGATCCTTCTCGAGACCTACATAAACATTATTAGTCGCGGGGTCCACGCGCAGCACGTAAAGCGGCTCCTCGAAGGCGATGCCGAGGCCTTTGCGCTGGCCGCGGGTGTAGCGGATGATGCCCTCATGCTTGCCCAGGACGCGCCCGTCGGTGTAGACGAAGTCGCCCTTGGGATAATCGCGGCCTGTGAGCTCGCGGATGACGTCAGTGTACTTGCCCTGTGGCACGAAGCAGATGTCCTGGCTGTCGGGCTTGTTGGAATTTATAAAGCCGTTCTCCTCGGCGAGGGCGCGCGTCTGCTGCTTGGTGAGGTCCCCCACCGGCAGGAGCACATGCGAGAGCATCTCCTGCGTAAGCGAGTACAGCACATAGCTTTGGTCCTTGTTCTCATCAGGTGCCTTCAGCAGCGCATAGCGGTCGCCGCGCTTCTCGATGCGTGCGTAATGGCCCGTGACGATCTTCTCGCAGCCGAGCACCTGAGCGCGCTCAAAGAGCTTGTCGAACTTCATAAAACGGTTGCAGTCTATGCAGGGGTTCGGCGTGAGGCCGTGCTCGTACGCGTAAATAAACTTATCTATAACATGCTCGCGGAAGCCGTCCTTGAAATTGAAGACATAGTAAGGCATGCCGAGCCTGAAAGCTACCGCGCGCGCATCCTCCACGTCATCCAGGGTGCAGCATGTGTGGGAGTTCTCCTTCACCACCGCGGGGTCGTCATGAAGCTTCATGGTGCAGCCGATGCACTCATATCCTTCTTTCTGTGTAAGATATGCCGCGACGGATGAGTCTACGCCGCCGCTCATGGCGATAAGTGCTTTCATGCTGCCCTCCTCATAAGTTTACTTATTATATACCACGCGCGGGGGGCTGCGGGGATGAAGGTGCGCAGAGGCAGGCAAAGCGAGTTATCACCTTTTCTTGAGATGTTGTATAATCACGCTTATGGGAGGTATTGTTTATGAGAAGATCTTTTATTAAGAGTATTTCCGCCGTGATGGTGGCGGCACTCGCACTGGTGTTCTGCGGAAACAGCATCCGCGCTGACGTGGAGCCCTCCGACGGCATCAGACGCTTCGTGTCCAACCTTTACTCAGAGTGCCTCGGCCGCGAGCCTGACCCCACCGGCTACGACGACTGGTGCAGAAAGCTCGCCAACGGCGAGATCACGGGCAAGCAGGCTGCATACGGCTTTTTCTTCAGCAACGAGTTTCTAAGCATAACCGCAAACAGCGAAGTCAGCGAGACGATCGACAGATTCTACCGTGTCTTCCTGGACAGGCCTTCCGACGAGAACGGCTTCTACTACTGGTACGACCGCCTCTTCGATCCGGACGGATCCATCTCCATGCTCTTTAACGGCTTTGCCGACTCAGACGAGTTCAGGAATAAGTGCCTCGCTTTTGGCGTTAACCCCGGCGACCACCTCTCGGTACCTGATGGTTTCGGCCGCACCGAGGTCTTCTTCCAGTACTGCTGGTGGGAGGGCGCCATGACACCCGAGGCCAGGTCTTACCTGCAGAACCACACAGACAGGACACCCAGAAGCTCCTATCCTTCAGGCGAGCACAACGGCGCAATGACGGGCACGGTCACAGTCTCCGCGGCTGACTACGCCATCTGCCAGAGGTTTGCGGATGAGCACTTCAGACCCGAGTGGACCGACCTCGAGAAGCTCGAGTACACGGCACTTTGGATCAGACTTAACGTGCACTACGCTTACAGCGGTGTCGGCGGCAGCTACTGCGATGCCATCTTCAACCACCGCACAGGCCAGTGCGCACAGTACAACGGCGCTATGCTCGCCATGATGTCTTACCTGGGCTACAACGTCAGAATGGTACACGGACACATCGGCCGCCGCCATAACAACCACTACTGGGGCGAGATGGATGCCAACGGCGTCACCTACATCATCGACACTGGCTGCATTGAGGATAACAACCTCCACTTCATGGTAAATGCCGCCGAGTGGGCTGACTACTATACACCGTAAGCAAAATCACAGATAAAAAGGACCGCCTCGCATGAGACGGTCCTTTAATTTGCTTAAAAACTCTTCGATTACAGGAGAGGTGTGTTGTTGTACTGAGTTCTCTCCGACTTGTTAACATGGATGAACATGTTATGCAGGAGGTTAACACTCGTCAGGATAACTTCACCCTGGTTAAGCTTACGTACATGCTTGATGGCGTAATCGTCCAGGTGGCTCTCTACCGTACGGATCTCATCGTTAAGCATGAGTCTGTGGATGAGCATGGTACCGATCTGACCGAACAGGACAGGAGATACGTCCTTAGGGTTCTGAGTTGTCAGATACAGGAAGATACCCTTCTTACGGCCCTCACGAGCGAGGAGTGTGAGACCGCCGTGGAATTCCTTATCGGAATATCTGGACTTGGCATATCTGTGAACCTCATCGATGAAGAAGATGAAGGGGCAGATATCGTCACGTGAGATTACGAAGTTACTTACGAGGTCGATAACCATTCCACCGATACCCTCGGAAGCACCGAGTGTGGATGTATCGATGTAAAGGGAAGCCTCAGGAAGATGTACGAAGTCCTCGATTACATCGAGAAGGTTGTACATGCTCGGGTCATTGGAGAAGAATGACAGGAAGCTTGTGTTCGTCATCTGATACTGGATCTTCTGAACGAGTGAAGCATTCGAGTTAGCCTTCAGTGAATCGTAGCAGTACTTGAAGTTGTAGTCTGAAGATCTGTCAGGCTCACATACGGACTCAGCCTGGATCTGCTCAGGGAGCAGTTCGATGTTGAAGTCTGTATCACCGTTAGATACGGAAGCGAGATTCTCCTGAACCTCATCAATGTTCTCACCGACCTTAGGATAGTAAGAATCGTAGCCGATCTTCTTCATGTAACGAAGTGAAGTGATAGCCTCGGAAAGTACGGCACCCTGACCGCTGTTCTCAGTCTCGAACAGCTTCTCCCACTGCTCCATGGTGATCTTGCTGGGGGAGATCGTAGTATCTACGCCGAGTGTGAGCTTGGTGATCTCATCATCGGAGAAAGCGTCTCTGTACTCACCTGTCGGGTCAATGATCAAAGCCTTACGCTTAGTGGAGATGACCTTATCGAGGATGGCAAGAGCCGTGGTGGACTTACCGGAGTTAGTAGCACCGATACATACGAGGTGACGGTTAAACAAAGTACTGGGCTTCAGTGAAACGCTGGCTTCCGATCTGTTAAGGAATGTAGCGAACGGAGGAAGCGGTTCTTCCTGCTCATGACCAAACTCCAGAGAGTGCAGGAACAGCTCATATACTTCATTTGTAGCAAGGTAAACCTTGTCTGTGATACCGAGTGTCTTGAAGCCTGCGAGCTCAAACTTATCGGATTCGGGGGTCATGAGAGCGATGGTATCGATACTGATCTCGTGATAATCATTAGGCTTCTCATCGGCTGTGGAGGACATCTCGAAGATGTTCTTACGTGATGCCTTGTTCTCGAAGACCTCTCCGAGGAAGACGCCGACGGTGGAGTCGATTACTACGAAATTGTTGATCGTATTAGCTCTGAAAGAACTCGTGAACTTACTTCTGTCGGTAATAAGTGAGAGGTTGTCTATCTGAGCGATAGAACAGCTTCTGTATACCTGAGTAACCTGACCGAGATAGTAATCGTTGAGATCAAGACCGGAATAGAGAGTTTCTAGTGTCATTTTTGCCCCCGTGACATTGTATTTCAGGGCCGGAAAAGCCCTATTTTCATTATAATTTGCCCGAAAATGAAAATGGTTACTATTATGTAAAGAACCGATAAACCATATATCAACTTAAGCAATTAATAATAACGCGTTATATAAGGCTAAATCAAGCGACCAGCCTCTCAAATTTCTTTTATTAATTGCGCGTCAGGAATTGTAAGTCTCAGTGATCTCCTTACATGTATTCAGGAAGTCGATGGTAACCTTACGCAGGCTGTAAGACAGATGACGCAGGATAATAGCCACCTTGATGGGGTTAGTCTGGAACAGGGACTCCAGATCCTCGTTATGGATGACTTCTACCTTAGTCTCATCGGACTCGGCAACTGCTGTGGCAAGTCTGCTCTCACCCACCATCAGGCCCATCTCACCGAAAAGCGCAATGGCATTCAGCTCAGCGGTCTTGACCTCATTCTTCTCGTGGTAGTTGTTGTAGATTCCAACAGTACCGCTCTTAAGGATATACAGGCCTGTGCCGGGCTCGCCTTCTCTATAGAAGATCTTGCCCTTGGTGAATGTCTCGGTCTTGCCGGAGTCATCATCTCTGAAATCGGCGAACGCCTGACTCAGCGGATCTTCACCGGGATCGGAGATCTTGTTCTTGTTATTCTGGTAAGCATCAATGTGCTTCTTGATCTTGGTAAAAAGGGACTTTTTCTTCTTCTCATCGTCCTCACGCAGTTCCTTCAGGAGGGCCACGGAGTCGTTATAGTCCTTGGTCATGGACTCCACTCTGGAGCCTAAGTGCTTCATGAGTTCCACGATCTGGTCGGGATACTCTGCGAAGAATGAATTCAGGTCAATCTCGGGGATCTCAAGTACGGTAACATTACCGATGGCAACAACTGTGGCGCTTCTGGGGTACTCCTCGATGATAGCCATCTCACCGAAATACTCGCCCTTCTCAAGGACTGCGATACGGAGCGGATCACCCTTTCCGTAGTTGGCATAAACGCCTGCCTTACCGTTAAGTATCTGGAAAAAACTGTTACCGATATCGCCTTCCTTGATGATTATCTCGCCCTGACGAAAAGTCTTCTCTGCCAAACTCATGTTGCAAACCCCTTCCCTGACTTCAATTCATATGCGGCCGCGCGCCCGTAAGACCCACGGCTCAACATATCAATTATAACCGATTAGGAAAGAATTTTTTATATCTTGAGGCAGGATTAACTAATATTTAATAAGTAAGCCTCAGGACTTCTCTTAAGACTTCTCAAGTCCCATCTTCTCAAGATACTCTGCAGCATCGTCGATCGCTTCGTCTGTGTCGCTGCCGACATCGACGTTGACCGGCGGGCGCTTGAACAGGATATCGTACATGATAGGCACGATATACAACGTCATGAGTGTCGCATACAGAAGACCGCCTGCGATAACGATGGACATGCCCTTACCGAGCTGAGAAGCCATACCCGTACCTATGATCATCATGGACATGGCAAGGATTGTCGTCAGTGCCGTCATGAGGATAGGTCTCATTCTCGTCTGGCCTGTCGCGACGAGCGCCTCGCGCCTCTCGAGGCCTCCGATTCTAAGCTGGTTCGTATAGTCTACGAATACAATACCGTTATTAACTACGGTACCCATCAGGATAACGAAGCCCAGCATCGACAGCATAGACAGCGGCTCTCCTGTAACAAGGAGTCCGATCATACCGCCCGTGAATGCGAGAGGGATAGTAAACAGGATAATGAACGGTGACAGGAGGCTCTGGAACTGCGCTACCATTACGAGGTAGATAAACAGCAGTGCGAGCGCCGCCATCTCAAGCATCTGCTTAACGAGGTCGTTAACCTGCTCTGACTCACCGGAGAGCTCTACGGTGTATCCGTCAGGAAGTGTTCTGCTGAATTCTTCGATCCTGGGCTCGAGGCTTCTTGACACGAGTGTAGCGTTATATCCGTCAGCCATAGATGAGCTGACAGTTACATATCTTACGAGGTTCTCTCTGTTGATGGATGAGGAAGTCTCAGTCTCTACGACAGTCGCGAACTCAGACAGAGTATGTACGCTAGGCGCCTCTTCATCCTCGCTCTGTTCGACCTGCGCAACTGTATCATCGACCTCGGTCTGCTCCATCTCGTCAAGATCAACACCGAACATAGCTGCCAGCGAATCGAATGATCCGGAAGATGCTCCTGCGAACGAGCTTGCTGAACCTCCCGACATGCTTCCTGACATGCCGCTCGACATAGCTGTCATATCGACTGCTTCGAACTCGATATCCATCAGATTCTCGTATGTAAGCTCGTCCGTGTTATCCACGATACTTACTGTCATGTCAGTTCCGTCAACTGTGATATTAACTGCATCAACGCTTGAAGATGTGTGGCTCGCGATGCCCGCATAGATCTGAGCTACCGTAAGTCCGTACTCCATCGCCTTATCTCGGTCGATGACAACCTGCAGCGTCGGCTCACCGTCAGCGAAACTGTCAGTTACGTCAACGATCCCCGGCTCTGAAGCCATAATAGCGCACACACTCGCGCTTATCGCTCTAAGCTGATCGTAATCGTCACCGAAGATGACAACACTGATACCGGTGGTACCGGAAAGCATATTGCCGTTACCCATACTTGCTGTAGATACATCTACCGTGCACACAGAGTCAGCTGTCGCTTCCGTTATCGCATCAGCGATATTACTCATCTGTTCCGCAGATGAACCCTCAGGGGCAAGACCGTAGCACATGTAAGTTCCGTATTCGTCAGAAGACATGCCCGCCATCAGGAAACTCGATGAACTGCTGGAATCCATAATTCCCAGATCTACGACGCCATCCACTTCAAGTATCTCATTCATGACCTCGTCGACAGCGGCATACGACTCTTCGCGCGTCATCTCTTCAGGAGTTGTGATAGTTATCGCCAACTCGTTCGTGGTGATTTCAGGGATGTAGATGATACCTGTTCTGAATACCATGATTATCGTGAACGCGAGCAGACCGACAGCAACTGTGAGCGGTATCGTCTTGTGTGACAGGCACCACCTTAAGGACTTGCCGTACTGATCCAGCACCTTCTCGAAAAGCTTATGCTCCTTCGGCTTCGACTTCGCCAGCAGCGTGCTGCACGAGGAAGGCACTACCGTGAGCGCCATAATGAGCGATGCCACGAGACAGTAGCTGATAGACATCGCGAGAGGGTACATCAGTGTTCTTACCATACTTCTCGCGAAGACTGCCGGGAAGAATACGCAGATAGTCGTAAGCGTAGAAGCTATGATGGAGCCTCTAACCTGCTTCGCACCCTGCACGGCAGCTCTCGGTGCAGGCAGACCGCGGCCTATGAGTCGGAAGATGTTTTCCATTACGACGACCGAGTTATCTACAAGCATTCCTATACCTAGCGCGAGTCCCGAGAGCGTCATCATGTTCAGCTCAAGTCCCGTGAAGTACATGAGGACGATGGCGAACAGGACTGACAGCGGGATGCTGATGGCAACTACGATCGTAGGCTTCACGTCCTTCAGGAAGAGCGCGAGGATTATGATAGCGAGGATAGCACCGACGAGCATACTCTGGAATACGCTCTCGATGATCATGTTGATATAAACGCCCTGGTCAACGAGGTTGATAGAGTGGAATCCGGGATAGAGTTCACTCAGCTCGGCAAGAGCGTCGTTACAGGTACCGGATACTTCGTTGGTACCGGCACTTGAAGACTTGAAAATACAAAGGATGATGCCGTCGGAGCCGTTCAGCTTGGTGTAGCTGTCGCCCGCAGTGTCGATGACTGCGATATCGGCAATGTCCTCAAGGCGGACGGTACCGATCGTCTCGTTATCAATAAGAAGCGCGTTGGCGATGTCCTCGGCACTCGAGAACTCCTCGCCTACTCTTAAAAGCCACGACTCGTCGTTGGCGTCGTCGATGTAGCCTACCGGCATCGAGAAGTTCTGTGCGTAGATAAGCTGCGAGAGTGTTGCAGGATCGATGAGTGCGTCCGCGTTGGCACTCTCAAGCGCTGTCTCACGCGCCGCATCGTACTGGGCCTGTGCCTGATCCAGTGCTGTCTGCGCGTTAGAAAGACCGACTGCTGCTGTGGAGAACTGAACTGCCGCATCAAGCTGAGCCTGTGTGAGGCCGCCAACTGCAGACTGAAGTCCGTTCAGGATATCAGGGATGGAATCTGCGACTCCCCTTAAGTTTGTAAGCTGTGACTCGAGGTTGTTTACCTGAGAGGTGAGGCTGCCCGCGGGATCTGCGGCTCTGACGCGCGCGATGAGATTTGAAAGCTGCGTCATGAGTGATGACAGGCCTCGGGTGGTGTCGATGAGGCTTGTGGCAGAAGAGCCGTTGATGCTGCCTCTGGACTGTGTGAAGTTGTTTCTGATGCCGTTAAGGTCGTTAATGAGCGTCGTCATCTCCTGGGGAGTGATGCCCGCAAGCTCGAGCGACGCGCTGATGAGCGCCTGGTTGGCTTCATCGAAAGCTGCCTGTGCCGCAGCGACTTCTGCCGATGCTGCATCGTAAGCCTGCTGCGCCGCAATGAGGTTAGCCGCAGCTGCAGCCTCCGCCTCCACGAGAGCGTTGTACTCTTCCGGAGGGAAGTTCGGGTCTGTGGCAGCCTGCTCGAGCGCCGCCTGTGCACGGCTTAACATTGACTGTGATTCATTAAGCGCATTGCGCGCAAGGATCATGGTGGTGGTGGCTCTGTCCAGGGTGGAACGCGCGCCGTCGACTCTGGTCTGAAGGCCGTTAAGCGCGGTGTTCTGCATATTCTGAAGGCCGCCCATGCCCTGCTCGACCTGCTGGAGTCTCTCCACCAGAGTATCGATGCCGCCCCTCAAGCCGTCGGCGATCTCCTCCGCCTGACCGTCGATCTGCGAGAAGATCGCAGAGGACATCATGGATCCGAAATTGTTCTGTGCGGTATCAAGCTGGTTCTGCGCATCTGTGAGTGCTTCCTGTGCATCATCAAGCTGATCCTGTGCATCGGCAAGAGAACTGTTGGTCTCTCTTAAGATTCTCTCGTTAAGCGCGTCGATCTTGTCCTGGTTAAGCTCTACCTGGATGCTCTTCTCGACCATACCGATAGTCGTGATGCTGGCGACGCCGTTCTGTCTGGAGATATAAGGAACGACATCGTTATTAACGAAGTCGGTGAGCTCATAGATATCGTAGCCGTCGACCTCGACTGCGACGTACATTGTCGCGAGCATATCGAGGCTGATCTCCATTATGTTAGGAGTCATGCAGCCGACAGGGAGCGAACTTTCCAGCTCATTGAGGGCGCTCGTGATACGGACCATCGCGACGTTCATGTCGGTGTCATCTGCGAATTCAAGCTGAACCATGGAATAACTGTCAGCACTGGACGACGTGACATTCACGACGCCGTTTACAGTACCGAGAGCATTCTCGATAGGCACGGTGACCTGATCCTCTATCTTCTCAGGACTGGCGCCCGGATATGCAGTTATTACAATGAGATACGGAAGGCTGAATTCAGGGAGCAGGTCCAGCGGGAGCTTCATTATGGACACAGCACCGAGAGCAATAATCGCAATTACTGCTACAAGTACTGTAAAAGGCTTCTTTACGCTGAATTTCTCCATCCCATTACCCCCGCGTTGCTAATAATATACCGCGATAGTATGAAAAACAATCCAATAAAGTTATAAGAAAGTTTAAAGATAAGGTGTTCCCGCAAGTGACATCCTCAAAAATCCGTGCTATTCTCTGATTTGTGAGATTTTAAGAATAAGGAGTTACGTATGCTTTTTGCTTTGGCGCTGATACCGGTAATCGCACTTCTGATATTTATTTATGTTAGAGATAAGAAAGAGAAGGAGCCGATCGGCCTTCTCATCGGCCTGTTCTTTGCAGGCATGGGCACATGCTTCACCGCCATGATCCTGGAGTTCATCGGCGAGGCCCTTCTCAACGCCATCTTCTATTACGAATCCATGATCAAGTCCTTTATCTTCGCGCTTTGCATTGTGGGTCCTGCAGAGGAGCTCGGCAAGTACGCCGTCTTAAGACTCATCACCTGGAAGAACAAGAACTTCAACTACAGCTACGACGCCATCGTCTATGCGGTATTCGTTTCGCTGGGCTTTGCGTGCTTCGAGAACGTCGGCTACTGCTTCATGTACGGCCTCGGCACCGCGCTTCTTAGAATGTTCACGGCAGTTCCGGGACACGCATGCTTTGCAGTGTTCATGGGCTTCTTCTACAGCAAGGCCAAGCAGGCACAACTGCGCGGCAAGAAGGGCGAATACGCCAAGTTCAATGCACTTACACTTCTCGTGCCCATCATCGGCCACGGCTTGTACGACGGCATCATCATGTCCGCCAGCGCCTCCGACTACGAGATCGTCATGGGCCTCGGCGCACTCCTGTGGCTCGGCTACGTGATCGTAATGTTCACCATCAGCGGCATCATGGTATTCAAGGCTTCCAAGAACGACTACTGCATCGTAACCGTACCCGCGCCTGTTCCCGGCGCCGCCGCTGTTCAGACTATCTACAGACCTCAGGTAGCCGGCACATGGACATGCTCCTGCGGCATCACCAACAACTTCAACTTCTGCTCTGCATGCGGCAAGCCCCGCCCGATGATCAATACCCCCTGGTACTGCCCCGAGTGCGGCACGCTGTCGTCATTTAACTTCTGCGGAAACTGCGGCTGTGCCAAGCCCAAGAACGCTCCCGTTCCCGGTGTACTGCCAGCATCTTATTCGAACACAAACTCATAATCCGCTACCTCACGCGCAAAGGCTGAGTCATGCTCCACAAAGAGCATGGTGATCTCGCTGTTCTTTACGAGGCGCTCGATCTCGCGGCGCAGGTAAACATCGATGTAGTTTAAAGGCTCGTCCCAGATATAAAGGTCCGCCTTCTCGCACAGGGAAAGCGCTGTCATGACGCACTTTTTCTGGCCCAGCGAGAGACACGAGCTGTCACGGTAAAGCATCTCCTTGGTAAAGCCCATCTTCACGAGGATGGTGGAGAACTGAGTCCTGTCGGCACCGCGCTCGGCACACGCATCGTAAAGCGTGCCCTTAAGCGAAGACGTGTCCTGGGACAGGTACGAGATCTTAAGTCCGGGCGCCAGGTACGCGTCCCCTTCCACGGTAATGCCTTCCTCTTCCCCGCGGCCCGCGAGGAACTTAAACAGTGTGCTCTTGCCGCAACCGTTCGGGCCCTGAAGCGAGATCTTCTTACCCGCCTCCACCGTGAGGCTGATGTGCTCTGCCACGGGCTCACCCCAGCGCAGCAGCGTGACGTCATTAAGCCTGACGGGCGTCCTGTTATGGTGAACGGTGCCCTCTATCTTAAGCTTCTCCGTCTTCTCCACATCACGCAGGAGAGACTTCTTCTCCTCGAGTTTCCTCTCATTTCTCTGCTCCAGGTTCTTGGACAGCGACATTAGCTTGGCGGCCCTGGAGGCCTCGTATACGCGCCTCAAGTGGTTCTCTGAGACCTTGGAGTTGTTGCGGCTCTTGTCGCTTTCAGCCTTGCGCGACCACTGCGCGTTTTTCTTCATGGCGGCATCGATGGAGCTCATCTCCTTCTTTAGCTGGTCGTTACGCGCCTGCTCGCCCGCCTGACGCGCCTCGTTGTTGTCCCACCAGGTGGAGAAAACCGCCTGCGTGAGTTCCACGCCGGTCCTGGTTATCACGAGCGTGTGGTCGGTACAGATGTCTAAAAAGTCGCGGTCATGCGAGATCAGGATGAAGCCGTCCTTGGACGCAAGATACCTCGCGATCGTCTCGCGCCCATGCCTGTCCAGGTGGTTGGTGGGCTCATCGATCAGCGGGTAGATACCGTCCTGCGCAAACAGGTGCGCCAGCATGAGCTTGGTCCTCTCGCCTCCCGAGAGCGTCTCCATGGGGCGCCACATGATGTCAGGGTCCACGCCCAGAAGATTCAGCTCCTTCTTCACGCGCCACTCAGGCACATCGGGAAGGTCTTCGCAGGGGAAGGTCACGGTCTCAGGCACGCCGGTGATGGTTCCCGAGTAAGGAAGCTCACCTCTTAAGAGCTTGAAGAAAGTGGTCTTGCCGCGGCCGTTCCTGCCCGCAAGTGCCAGGCGCCATGAGGAGTCGATCCCCACGCTGATGTTATCGAACAGCATGGTGTCCGATCCGTCATATCCGAAAGTTAAGTTTTTGATGTTTATTAATGGCATAAGATTCCTCCGTAAGAAATCGCCTGCCGGATAAATCAACAGCCGCGGAAAGCGACCGCGGCTGAAGCATTGATGTGCATCTATATATACTTAAGTAACGTGAAAGAACACGCAAAAAGACTTATCCGCAGGTTAGTTTATAAAACTTCAGCAGATTGTCTTCCTCATTGGTGTTCCTCCTTGTTAAGTTTATGTCTGCCGTAATGGTACAACAGAAGTTGTTTAAGTGTCAAACTGGAAGCGGGACAGGTGCTCGAAAGGGAGGATCTGGCGGCCTCTGAACAGTCCGCAGCCGTCGTTTATCAGCTGGTTGTTATAGGCCTTGAACATGTTGACCTTGATCTGCGAGAGGTCCAGATCCTGAAGCTTAATGAGCCTCTCGTAAGCCTCGTCGAAGATGGCGCACTCGCCGGGCGCAATGATGTCCCTTTTGCTCCTGCTCTCCTCCTGGATCTTCTCGTAACCGAAGTGGTTAGCCTCTCCTATCTCGGCGTAGTCGTCCATGTCCTTGGTCCTAAGCTGCATCTCTGTGTAGCAGCGCGCCTGGTTGTCGTAAAGCGTGATGTGCATGGAGCGGTAGCCTGTGGGGCGCGGCGTCTGCACATAATCCCTGTAGTAGGGTCGTACACTCTCCGCGAGCGCTTCTCCCCTTAAGTCATCCGGGTGGCCCGAAAGCTCGGGCGTAAACCCGCGCTCCTCCAGAAACTGCGGGAGCACATTGGCGATTTCATAGAGGTAACCGACTTCCTGCGCATCCAGCTTCTCTTCATCGTCTACATGGCAGACCGGAAGCGAGATCACGATCCTGTATGCGATCAGGTCCCTGAAGCAGTTAAGGTTATTCTTTATCTGCGCGTCAGTGGGATACTCGCCGTGCTCCTTGTAGTAGTTGTAGATGTACTCCAGGATGTAGCCGTTAAACTTCTCCTCCGCGCGTATCAAAGACTTGATCCTGCCCTTGAAGGTGAAGGCCAGAAACGGATACTTCTCGGTCATGTAATGATAGAACTCTTTTATGCGCTGTGACTGCGAAGTAAGGAAGTCCGTATGCTCCAGAAGCTCGATTATCTGGATCAGGAAATTGCTGTGCGCCAGGTCTATCGGATTATGCGTGCTGATGGCTTCCTCCTTAAGATCGGATGAATACTTAAGAAGGATCTTCAGGACCGTATCGCCGGAATAAAGATAGTCGTTTAATGTGATCATAAAACCTCGCTTAACACGTTATTACAAGATGCTCATTCGCCACGTCGTTATATACCCGGCTTGATCTTCCGGACACGTCATAAACATGGACGATGTCGGAAAGCTTACCGCCTTCATCAAACTCACTTATCAGATCAGGCGCATCCGCGAGCATCTCGGGATGAAAATGCACAGTGCGCTGATCGTGGAACACCGCGGTATAAAGTATCTGCGCTTCCACCAGGTCCTGAAAGATGTGGCTGCCGTAGGAAAGCTCAGGGTTATATCCCGCACGGGTCTCCTCCAGCTCGCAGATGATTTCGAAGGCGCTGATGTCAGCAAAGGACGTCGGCACGCCGAGTTCCGGTGAAGTGGTGCCGACGCGTCCCGGGACGATCAGCATCATGTGCTTGCCCTGGTCCCTGTAATGCCAGTTAAGCTTGCCGATGAGCCTTGCCACGCCAGGCTTTTCCAGGAAGGGCATGTTGTAATAGTTTACGGGGTCCACATACACGATTATATCGAGCTCATGGGCCTTGGTAAGACCCATGGATGTGCCCTTGCTCTCAAGCAGGATCTTATCCTCCGCAAGCCCCTCGGGGATGACCGTACCGGATGACGTTTTCTGTATCTGAAGCGGACGGCACTGCAGCAGGTCTACCGAGTACTCGCCGCTGTCCGAGATGTTGATAGTGAACTCCGTGTCCACGGGGTAATCGTATTCTTCCTGGATGCTTCGAAGCATTCGTTTCATGTGCTCCATGAGCTGACTGTTCTGAACGAGGCCCTTGCATGAGATGAACTTAACCTGCCTGGGCCTTCCCATCTCGCGAAGTCTCCCCTCAGCGTCGTAGTCGTGCTCCAGAAGCACGTTCTCAAGGTACTGCGGGATCTCGGGCGCGATCTTGTCGTAAGTGAGCTTCTCGAGCTGATGCGAGGCCATGTCGATGACCTCCGCTTTGCCCTGGGAAAACTTGTGCTTGTCGGCTGACGAAGAGTACGAGGACTTCTCCGGCATGTCGAGGTTTACGATCCTCGGGTAGGAGCCCTCGGTCCTGTCTACGGCGGAAGTGCCGAGTCCCATTACAAGGCGCAGCATGCCTGCCGTGGGATCCGAGTCCTTCATGACTCTGTATGGGCTGTAAGAGTAGCCGACGCCCGCGGCGCACGGCATGTAGTAAGGGCCGTAATAGGAACCCGAGACGCGCTGTATCAGCAGGGCCATCTGCTCATCGCGCTTGTCGAGGCCGCGTCTTTTACGATAGTCGAGTGCGGACAGGCTCATGGAGCTGGCGTACACAGTCTTGATGGCCTTCTCGAACTCCTCCAGGCGCTCTTCCGGCGTGCCCCTGTTGGCACAGAAAACGGACTCGTACTTGCCCGCGAATGCGTTGCCGAAGCCGTCCTCCAGAATGCTGCTGGACCTCACGATATACGGGTCCTGCCCGTAGTACTCAATTATCCTCATGAACTGCCTGCGCATGGACTTGGAGAACTTGCCCTGCATAAGCTTCTGCGCAAACTCGTCCGCCAGCGTGAAGTAACCCTCGTCAGTGCGCTGCTTTACGCGCAAATCCCACAGCCCGTTGTCGACGATGTAGGTGTAGTAAAGGTCGGAGCCCGCGTAGAAAGAATCGTGCGGCTCAAGGTACTCGGCGATGTCCGGCTCCTTGTTGCGGATTATGGCACGGGCCAGAAGCATGCCGCAGGACTTGCCTCCGATCATGCCGGTGCCGATCATGTGGTCACGCACCGCAAAGTAGTCTTCAGGGGTGAAGTTCTTCTTAACCATCTCGCGCATCTTCTCGTCACGCGTCATCATGATGTTGCACATTCTGCTGCACTCTGCCGTGATGTCGGCGTCGCTCTCGTGCAGGATCTTAGTGCGGTTGAAGAACCTGTCCCAGGAGTCGGAGAACTGCTCCTCGGCCGAGCGCTGCGCCTGGCCCAGAGCCTGATAGAAACGGCTGGACTTAACGCCGTCCAGGATGGGGCGGAACTTGCCCGTTTCAGGCTCGTAGGTGTGCGGCAGGAACATGGTATCGGAGTCGCGGTTCCAGACCTTCTCGGGCCTTACGTAGATGTTCTTGTTGTCGGAATAAACGTCGATGAAAAGCTGGGTGGTGTCCAGGATCTTGTTGATGGAATTGACGGAGTGCTTGCCGCGGATGATCGGAAAGAAGGCCACCGTGTCCAGGATGAAAAGGAACGGGCACGTCACGCGGAAGAAGTTACCCATCATGAGGTCCGTGGCCCATGCGGTCTGCAGCTCGGACAGGCAGTCGAAAACGTAGAACGCGTCCAAGCCCTCCGCCTCAATCACATTATGGATGTCGATGGTGAACGTCTCGAACCTGTGGGACAGCGGAATGTTTACGGTCTTTACCTCAGGGCGGTCCTCGATGAGCGGCTCGTGGCTTGCGAAGCGGAAGTAGATGATGTTTCGCTTGTCCTTAACCGCCTGCTCCACATACGGCTCCATGAACAGCTTAAACTGCGCAAGGTCGGACACGCGCCAGACCACGTTATCGCCGAGTCTTATGTTATCGAACGCCTGATCCATCTCCGGAATGCCGCTTAAAATCCTGTCGAATGGTGCCATGTCCGCCGCCTCCTGTCGAAATAAAAAAGGCGCTCCATCCCATCGGATGAAACGCCATTGTTTCTCATACCGTTTATTATATCACATTTCCTGTTTCCCGGAGACGGCCTTGCACGCGCCGATCAGATAATTGACTTATTGATCATCCCCGTGCTATTTTATGAATGAATAAATTTTCATTCATTAGCGAGGTTAACATGCCTAAGTCACAGGAACGCTGCCGGGAGATCCGCGAAGAGACGAGGAATCTCATCATTAAGAAGTCCGTGCTGTACTTTGCCAGGAACGGGTTCGCCGGCACCAAGATAAGCGACCTTTCCAAGCACATCGGCATTGCGCAGGGCACGATATACATTTACTTCAAGTCCAAGGAGGACCTTTACGAGGAGATTTTCTCCATCTCGGACAAGATCGCAAGTAACGGCAAGCTCACCACGCTTTCCAAGCTCCCCCTCCCTGCCGAGAAGAAAATCAGGATGATGTCCGAGTATGTCATCAAGAACCTTAAGGAGGACGAGATGTTCTCCGCGGGCATTGCGCTTTTTACGCAGAGGCTGCTCGAGGATGAAGCGGACGCCGCCTTCTACAAAACGACCGAGAAGATCATAAGGCAGGGACAGAAGGAGGGCTGCGTGGTGTCGGGCAACGTGCGCAAGCTTTCCGAGCTTTACTGGGGCGTGGTCTACCTGTATGCGGTGAAGACCCTTTACACCGCCGACGCCGCCATGATCAACGCTGACGACCTTTCACGACTTTTACTGGAGGACAGAAAATGATTGCGATAGTAACGGGGGCCACGGGAGGCCTCGGGCAGGAATTTATAAAGCAGATCAAGGATGATGTCGAGCAGGTCTGGGCTGTCGGCAGAAGTGCGGAAAAACTTGCCGCGCTGAAGGGAACTTTCGGGGAGAAGATCGTGCCTGTGCAGGTCGATCTTTCCGACACGGATGAGCTGCTCGCGTTTTGCCGGAAGATTGAGAAAGAGAAGCCGCAGATCAGGTACCTTGTTAACAACGCAGGCACCGCGAGGATGGCGCCTGTCACGGACTTCCCCCCGGAGGAGATCAGCTCCATGTTGGACATAAACGACAAGGCTGCCGCGCTTCTTTGCCGCGCCTGTCTTCCCTGCATGCCCGCGGGCTCCTTTATCCTTAATGTGGCGTCCGCGTCTGCGTTCCAGCCGAACCCCTACATTGCGCTGTACTCCGCGAGCAAGGCCTTTCTGATGTCGTTTACGAGGAGCCTTAATGTGGAGAATAAAAGCGTGACGTGCACGGCCGTCTGCCCCGGTTGGGTGGACACCAAGATGCTGCCCAAGGACAGGAACGGAAAGCAGATCCGCTACCCCGGCATGGTCACGGCGGACAAGGTGGTGGCGGCGGCTCTGAAGGACGCGCGCAGAGGAAAGGACGTTTCGGTGTGCTCCCTTTACAACCGGTACCTGCGCTTCTTAAGCAAGGTCACGCCGCACAGCATGATAATGAAGATGTGGATGAGAGGAATAAAGGATTACGTATGAGACATAAGATAGAGACGGAGCGCGCCGATCTTTTTGATGTGAACATGACCATCGCGATGGCGGTGCGCCTTAATGTGATGCCGGATCTGCCGGCGCTGAAGGACGCTTTTGATGCCGCGTGCAGGCTCCACGAGGTGCTTAATACCAAGGTGGTGATAGAGCCTTCCGGCGAGGCATTTTATGTGGAAGCTGACGGCCCGCACAGCAGTTTTAACGAGACCGAGCTTACGTTCACGGAGCTTATCAGCGCCAACGAGTCCGTGAGGTTCAGGCTGGAGGACGGAGAGTTTATAAGGGGCTTTCTCTCCCCTGACGGCCTCGTGTTCCTGATGCATCACTTAGGCGGTGACGGCAAGTCGCTGCTGTATTTTATCGAGACGTTTTTGAAGTGTCTGAGCGGCGAGCCGTGCGAGTACACCGCCTTCCGCTCACTTACTTTGGATAACCTTCCCGCGGAAAGCCGCCTGCCCTTTTTCTTTGACCTGCTCGAGAAGGGCTGGAACAGAAAGTGGCAGAAAAACAGGCCCGTGTTTACTTTCAGCGACCTGGATGCAGCTTACGATTCTTTCTGGGCCGCGCACAGGACCGAGACTTCCATCAGGCACTACGACAGTGCTGAACTTGATGAGCTTTTAGGCAAGGCGCGTGAAGCGGGCGTTACGCTCACGGCGTATCTTATCACCGACATGATAAAAGACATGAGGCGCAAGGCGGACGTGGGGCTCGCGGTGGACGGCAGACTTGATAAAACCCATGCTATGGGCAACCAGGCCACGGGCATCTCGGTGGAGTATGAGTACAACAGGAAGCTGTCTTTCAGGGACAACGCGCTTAAGGTGCAGGGCCTGATGAAAAAGAAACTCGAAGACACCGCAAGCCGTTACCTGGTGCTGCAGTTTATGGGGAAGCTTGACCCGACGCTGACCGACGCGCTTAACCTGGAGCACGCGGAGTACTACTCAAGCAAGTTGTCGGCCAGAGTTGCGGAACTTATGGGCTATGGAAGCAAGGTCAAGGACATAAGCATAACCAACCTGACGCGCGCGGACATTCCCTACGATTATGGTGAGTACAAGGTCGAGGACATCATCTTCGTGCCGCCGGTGGTGTCTTACGGGAAAACCATAATCGGCATCGTCACGGCAGGCGGAAGCATGAACGTGTCCACGCACGTTTACAGTGAAGGTCAGTAATCGCTGTTATTCATCTCCTTGAACTCAGCGCCTGTCAGGGTCTTCATGATCCCGCAGTGGGGGCACATGATGAACTTTAAGCCGAAGTGAGGAAACACGGGTATGTAACAAATATGGAAATATCCGGTCTCCTTTGTAAGTGAAGCATCGACCTCATGACCGCAGTTCGTGCATCTCATTCTGCCGAGCTGCTTTACTGTCTTAAGTTTCTTTCTAGTTCCGTAAACTATGATCATACCTGTGCACCCCCGTTAGCTGACATCCTGTTTCTCACTGCTGCGATCACCTCATTGAATACATCAAGAGACTTCGCACTGGTGCGGGGATAAACCGCCAGATATCTGATCTGTGAGCCGGTCTCCACAGCGAGAGTGACACTATCAAAATCGTAGGTATTTCTTACGACGTTAGTTCTGTAGATATTCGTGATCTGAGAGATGGGAATGATTATAAGTGCGCCGCCGATCCCGATACGGGAGAAGCAGACGAACGAGTCTGTCACCATCATTCTGAACTTGGTAAATTCCTGTGCGGCAGGTCTTGCAGCCTCTGCCTTTGCAGCTTCGAAATAAGCTGCGGATCCGGGATCCTTGGAAAGAAGCTTCTCGAGCTTCTTGGCGTTCTTGGGGCTGTCATCAAGTATTAAGTCTTTTACACCCTTCATACATATACTTCCTGTGTTGAAAATATTACGAGTAAAACGGGTTTCATTATAGCACTTAATTACTGTAATGAATGTTCAGGTTTTTTGTTAACTCTGCCCTCAGTTTTTTCCTTTGCTTTTTTCTTCCTGAATCCGAACATATCAAAGAGCTTTCTTCGGGCAATTCTTCGTGCACTCCATGCAAAGAATGCATTCTGTTCCGTTCTCACGCTTGCGGGAGTTATCAGTTACATCAACATCCATAGGGCACACGCGTTTACACTTGCCGCAGGAGATGCACTTGTCCTTATCGCACTTGATCCTGATAAGCGCGAAGTAACTCATCGGCTTCAGGAACACCGTGATAGGACAGATATACTTGCAGAACGCCCTGTTATCCTTGAACGCATACGCCAGTATGATTCCTGTAACGTAGTACAAAACATTTCCTATGATAAAAGCCCAGAACATGATGCGCTCGATGTTGCCTACCTTTGCGAGGAACAGTGCCGCCACAAAGATAAGTGAGGCTGCGAAGGTGATGTAGCGGATGAAGCCTATCTTCTTGCGGGGTTCCTGGGGAGTTTTGTAAGGGAGAAAATCCAGCACCATTGCAGTCCAGCACGCGTAGCCGCACCAGCCCCTGCCGAATATCAGGGGGCCGAAGATCTTTGCGACGGCGTAGTGTATGGTGGCAGCCTCGAACACGCCCGTGAAGAGATAATACCAGAAGCCTTCGATCTGCATGTTCTCCTGACTGATAAGGCCGAGGTACACCAGCATGTAAAGGCCCACGAGAAGCTGCACAACTCGGCGGGCATGCTTGTAGTTCTTTATAAAGAGGAATACTCCGAGAGCAATTGAAATTCCGATATAGCTGAAATTAAACAGATAAAAGATATTATGCTTGGTCAGCCAGAGTGTGATTGCTACAGCTTCAAATATGGCCAGCATTATTATCGGCAATGAATACTTTCTCATGATTCCCCCTTAAACAATCCTACGTGTCGGTGAAGGTGTTGAATTCATCCTCACTGCCGTTAAAAACATTCATATCAATAAAGTCTTCTTCGCCGTTATAACCGTGGAGTCTGTGCCTGTTTGAATACTGCCAGAACGTCCAGTTAACATCACCGGGAACACCGGAATAGACGCTTCTGTACCATAAACTGCAGTCATCAAAAAAGCCCTGCACAATTGTGCTGTAAGAATCTTCACTTACATAGATCACCGGCTTCATGCCGTATGCTTCTGCGAGCAGATCCACCATTGTCCGAAGTTCATTTCTTACCGCATCAACGTCAATTGTTTCGGCCGAGCCGAAGCTTCCATAGTATTCAACATCGATTACAGGCGGCAGCATATTATCAACGGGCTCAACTGTATCAATAAAATTCTGAGCCTGCGTATCGCCTCCGGACTCAAAACTGAAGAAGTGATAGGCACCGATTCTTATATCTGTTTCAGATGCATTCTGCCAGTTCTGATCGAAATACGGATCCTGATGTGATGAACCTTCTGTAGCTTTAATATAAGCAAAATCAATATCCTGAGAAACAAGTACGGGCCAATCGATATCTCCCTGATATGAAGAGACATCCACGCCCTTTACGGTTAATCCTTTAAGCTCAGGATTATTTATATGAAGCACTCCGAAATACAACAAGCCGGCCAGAATAATCACGACAGACATGATGGCAATTGCAGTAATTATTAAAGGCTTGAGCTTAGACTTCATATTTATCCCTACTAATTTTTATGAAATAGATTTCATAAAGCTCATTATAGCAGAACTCATTTCCTCGCTCTTGTAATAGTGCAGATAGTGACCGCAGTCGTAACAGATCAGTTCGGCATTTATCTGCTGTGCAAATGTCTTCTGATTCTGAATCCAGTTCCTGAAGGTCTGCTTGCCGTTAGAACAGAACAGCAATGCAGGGCAGTTTATCGTTCCGTGTTCACCTACATAAGATGCATTTTGTTTTACTGCTTCCGCCTCTTTGAAATAGCAATCATTAAATGCATTTCTCTTACGAAGGAGCTTTAGCTGCCTCTTATCATCCTTAGTAAATGACGCGCAATGCGGGATGGGAGTCAGCCAGTACAAGTTAAGTCTCTTAAGGTTGCGCATGGTCCTTACCCGGCTTTCTACATCCGCATCAGTCCATTCGGCGTAAGATACCGGTGATGTCATATCGATCCCTATAAGTGCGCTGATCTCTTCCGGATACATCTGTATCCACCTGATAGCCTCTATCCCACCCATAGAGTGCGGGAGCAGAATGAACGGGCCCTTTTCGCCGAGCTGCTCTAACGCCTTCCTTTGGCAGCCTACGAGCGTATCTATATCTGCAGGTCCCACATATAGGTCCGAATACCCGTAACCGAATTTCTCGATGACGATTATCCTGAAATCTTCCTGCAGCTTTTCATACAGATTCCTGAAATCATACGCAGGAGCAAACGTGCTCGAACCTGCCATAAACACCAGCTTAGGGCCGTTTTCATTACCGGTTCTGAAAACGTGCATCCTGTGCCCGTTAATGTCGACATAATCTCCGTTGTTGTGTAGCTCTTCCATATCCTATCCCCCTATTATTCCGATCAATGAATCACTTAACATATCGAACATTTTGCTTACATCATATTCACTTTTGAAAACTCTTCCGCCGGTGCATTTGTTAAGCGTGTAGACCTGCTGAATCCCACGCACTGAAATATATATGTACTGAATGATCTCGGAGGGCGTTGCTGACGGATGGATTACTCCTTTATCGATCAGATCTTCGAGGTAGTCCTTAACGGATCTTAGTAGAGCATTAAACGGATTCTTCTCCTCTTCCTTCAGCGATGAACCAATGCTTATTACTCTGTCGGGATCGCTCATGGCAAGAACGTTCGCATACGCGCTGATCTTTAGTGTTCCGATATCCATGCTTGAAGTCAGATCGCTTCCCATTTTGCATGTCTTACGGATAACAGTCTGCCAGTCTTTACTTCCCTTCAGAATAGCCTTCCACTTCTCATCATAGGAATAACTTGAGTTGATGCTGGCGACCAGGTCATGCAGCACCTCATCAATGTCTTTGTAGTATCTGTAGATCACACCGTGCGAAAAGCCGGTCTTATCAGTGATGTCCTGAAGGACAATGTCGGTTATAGGCTTCTCAAGGCAGACCTGATAGGCCGCATCGATGATTTCCTTCTTCTTGTTGGCGATATATTCTTCAGTAACTTTAGGCATAACAGACCTCTTGGATATAAATGACGATTTGTCATTTATATTATCCACCTGCTGTATTTTTGTCAACAAATAAAAAAGGCTCCGAGACCTGTATAAAGCGCCTCGGATACAGCAAGGTCAAAGAAACTTCCTGCGTGTCGGTCCCCTATCTGTTGTAAATAAATCTCTGCTGCTTAGGAGTCTTCCCCTTCCACGCTTTATAAGCCCTGATAAAATGGCTGCTGTCGAAGAACCCGGTCTGCGCCGCTATATACGAGATATCGTAATCGGTATGCATCAGAAGTTCATCCGCCTTATGAAGACGGATGTAGTTGATGTACTCCTTGCACGAGCGCCCGTAGTTGTCCCGAAACAGCCTCGCGAAATGCGAATAACTTAAGTGGCACTTCGCCGCCAGATCCGCGATCTCGAGCTTCTCCGATGAATGCATATCTATGTATTCGAGAATGCGGTAAAAGGACAAGGACACCTCGTTCTGTTTGTGTTCTTTCTCGGGCAAAACCTTGTCACACATGCGTGCGATGTAAATAAGAATTCCGAATATATCCGACTGCATCTTAAAGGTATGAAGAAAATCGCGGGAATTATACTCACTTACACAAGAGATGACGGAATCTGAAATCTCCTCAGCGTTTTTTACAATGAGGCAGTAGTCCTGATCCGAGCCTCTGGTCACGAAATAATCATACATCTTCTGGACGTAGGCCTCAGGGATACTTATGGTGTGGATGTCGAATTTGATTACTGCATAATCGACCGGCTCGCCCGTATCGTTATCCGCCCTCGTGATCTCATGAAGCTGAAGAGGATAGATATAACAGATATCGCCTTTCTCGAGGATGAAACTGTAGTCGTTACAGATCAGTTTGATCCGACCGCTTTTGATATACAGGATCTCAGAGTAATAATGCCAGTGCTTAGGCGAATTCACTGACGGGGTATAGAAGATATCGTAGGGGGTGTCCTGACGGTCGATATATTCAAACAGTTCCATAGCAATAATAGATTTTTACAATTTTCTGCACCATTCTTAATACATTTATAACACGATATTATGGAGAATGAAAGCATGAACAAGATACTTCTTAACAACAATTGGACCATGAGAAGAACAGACACCGAAGACAGATTCCCGGCAACCGTTCCGGGTTCGGTCTACGGCGATCTGCTCAGCAACGGGCAGATGGATAATCCGTTCTGGAAAGACAACGAGATAGAAGCACTGAAGCTCATGGACTTCGACTATGAATATGAGACCGTCTTCGATGCGGATGAGAGCTTCCTGAACTCCGATCAGACTGTCATCAGATTCGACGGACTCGACACCCTCGCCGACGTATATCTTAACGGCGAACTTATCATCACCGCGAACAACATGCACAGGACCTGGGAGTGCGACGTGAAGGCTCTTCTTAAGAGCGCCGGCAACACACTTAAAGTGATCTTCCACTCCCCGACCAAGTTCATCGCAGAAGCTTTCGCGAAGGCTCCAACGCTCGGCACAGAGGACTGTATGCCCGGTTTCGTCCATATTCGAAAAGCACACTGCATGTTCGGCTGGGACTGGGGCGCGCACCTTCCCGACATGGGGATCTGGCGCGACGTATCGCTCGTCTCTTACAACACAGTAAGACTGAACTCAGTAAGCTTCACTCAGCATCACGGCGAAAATATAGTTCTCGAGATCACCCCTGAATTCGAGGTGTTAGACGAAAGCAAAAACTTCACAATCGAATATGAAATAACCGTGCCCGACGGCACGAAGCGCACCTTCAGGAATGAAGACAACAAGATCGAGATCGACCCCGCGACACGCTGGTGGCCCAGAGGCTACGGCGAGCAGAATCTGTACACGGTAACTGTCAATATCTGCGACGGTGATACAGTACTGGATTCCATGACGAAGCGCATCGGCATACGTACGATCACCATGGACAGAACACCCGATGAGTGGGGAGAAAAGTTCTGTGTAAGAGTTAACGGCGTTAATATTTTCGCGATGGGTGCAGACTACATTCCCGAGGATCACCTGCTCGGCAGAGTCACACCCGAGACCACACGCAAACTTCTCGAGAAAGCGTTATTCGCGAACTTCAATTCCATACGAGTCTGGGGCGGAGGATACTACCCGGACGACTGGTTCTACGATATGTGCGACGAGATGGGCATAATCGTATGGCAGGACTTCATGTTCGCATGCGCGGTCTACGATCTGACGCCCGAATTCGAGGCGAACATCCGCGCCGAGTTTAAGGACAACATCGTAAGGTTAAGACATCACGCATCGCTCGGTCTCATGTGCGGCAACAACGAGATGGAGCAGTTCGTCAAAGAAGGCGTCTGGGTGAGCAAGCCGCAAGAGGTCGAAGACTACACTAAGATGTACGAGCAGATCCTCCCGGAGATGATGAAGGAGCTGGCGCCTCAGGTCTTCTACTGGCCCGCGAGCCCGTCTTCAGGCGGAGGCTTCGACGAGCCTCAGGACGAGAACCGCGGAGACGTTCACTACTGGGATGTATGGCACGGCAACAAGCCCTTCTCAGAGTACAGGAAATTCCATTTCCGCTATCTTTCTGAGTTCGGTTTCCAGTCCTTCCCTTCGAAGAAGACTGTCGAGACTTTTACCGACGACGAGCGCGACATGAACATCTTCTCCTACATCATGGAGAGGCATCAGCGTAACGGTGCTGCAAACGGCAAGATATTGAACTACATGCAGCAAACCTTCAGGTATCCGACATATTTCGACACGCTGATCTATGCCTCGCAGTTGCTGCAGGCGGAAGCGATCCGTTACGGAGTCGAACACTTCAGAAGAAACAGAAACGACGACAGATGCATGGGTGCTGTTTACTGGCAGTTCAACGATTGCTGGCCGGTCGCTTCCTGGTCGAGCGTCGACTACGAAGGAAGACTCAAGGCACTTCATTATTATGCGAGACGCTTCTTCGCACCGGTAATGATATCCTGCGAAGAAGAGGGCATGCTCGGAAGCGGGCAGGAGTTAGTAAGACTCCCGTTCGGGTTTAATAAGTCCGTAAGGCTGTGCGTGTCCAACGAGACTTTGGAAGAGAAGCAGGTTCAGATCAACTGGGAGATCAGAGACAGCAAGGCCAATATCCTGGATGGCTTCTGCACCACGCGAACAGTCTCCGCGCAGACATCCCTGTGGCTCGACAAAGTTGATCTTCCCGACATCGATATCTGGAACGAATATGTAAGTTACCGGGCGCTGATCGGAGATGAGATCGTCTCCGAAGGAACCGTGATCTTCTCGCTGCCGAAGTACTTCAGATATATAGATCCACATCTAAGTTATAAGGTCGACGGCAACAAAATTACGGTATTTGCAGACGCTTACGCGAAGAGCATCGAGATAAGAAACGACAATGACGATCTGATCCTCACAGATAATTTCTTCGACATGAATGCAGGAGAAAAGACAGTCGAAGTATTAAGCGGAGACATAACGAATCTCAGATTAAGAAGCGTATACGACATAAATTAAGGAGGTCCCCATGAACAGCAAATACATCATCGATACCGAAGAGAATAAATCATTCATGAAGGGACTCACGGAAGACCTTCTTAGGTTCGGGCACAAGTTCCCTGCCCCGACAGGTTCTTCATACTACCTGGGCAACGACGGCACACCTTGGACTGACAGACCGCGTGAGACTTGGATCACCTGCCGCATGGCGCATGTATACAGCATCGGTTCCGTCCTGGGTCACGAGGGTTCAGAGGAACTGATCGATCAGGCGCTTAAAGGTATAAAAGGCGAGCTTCACGATGACATCAACGGCGGATGGTATCCGGGTGTAACCGCTGACGGCAAGATCCTGCCCGACAAGCAGTGCTATGCTCACGCTTTCGTAATCCTTGCTGCAAGCTCCGCTTTACTTGCCGGAAAACCGGGTGCAGAGGAACTTCTGAAGGAAGCCCTGGAGCTCTACGACAAGAGATTCTGGAACGACGAGGAAGGCTTGGCATGTGACACCTGGAATACGGAATTTACAGTCTGCGATCCTTACAGAGGACTTAATGCGAACATGCATACGGTCGAGGCATTTCTCGCAGTCGCTGACGTTACCGGGAACGAACTTTACAGGGAGCGCGCAGGAAGGATCATCGATCATGTGATAACTTGGGCGAAGAACAACAATTGGAGAATTCCTGAACACTTCACAAGCGATTGGAAGCCGGACCTCGAGTGCAATAAGGACAGACCCGCAGATCAGTTCAAGCCCTACGGCGCAACTCCCGGTCACGGCATCGAATGGTCAAGACTCATCACCCAGTGGGCGACTTCAACTTACGAAGATAAGGCTCAGGCTAAGGCTTACATCGATGCCGCCGAGAACCTGTTCAACCGCGCGATTACAGATGCATGGAACGCCGACGGCGCGCCCGGTATCGTCTATACGACAGACTGGGACGGCAAGCCCGTCGTCCATGACAGAATGCACTGGACTTTGGCCGAAGCGATCAACACCTCTGCCGTCCTCTACAGAGCAACCGGGGACTCCAAATACGCTGACAACTATGCAGAGTTCATGCAGTACTTGGACGAGAAGGTATTGGACCACGAGAACGGTTCCTGGTTCCATCAGTTGGACCGCGACAACAACGTCATCGGCACAGTATGGCCGGGTAAGTCCGACATCTACCACGCACTGCAGGCAACACTTATCCCCTACTGTGATATCGCTGTTTCCGTAGCAGTCGCGGCCGGAAGAAAGTGAGGCTCGGCATGAAGAATGAAGTAATCGCACTCGGTGAACTGCTGATAGATTTCACGATGAACGGATTAAGCGAGCAAGGCAATAACCTCTTCGAGGCGAACCCCGGAGGCGCGCCCTGCAACGTACTTTCGATGTTAAGCAAGCTCGGAAAGAATACCGCATTCATCGGTAAAGTCGGCGACGATCAGTTCGGCAGGATGCTGCGCGACACGATCGAAGATGTCGGCATCGACAGCACGTATCTTTTTAATGACCCGGACATTCCCACCACGCTTGCTTTCGTGCATAAACTGCCCGACGGCGACAGGGATTTCTCCTTCTACAGGAAGCCCGGCGCAGACATGATGCTCAAGGCAGACGAAATCAAAGAGGAGATGTTTGAAGACGCTAAGATATTCCATTTCGGCACGCTTTCCATGACGGCACCCGAGGTGCGCGAAGCGACACTGAAAGCTGTTGAGATCGCGAAGAGCAAGAGCATGATCATCTCGCTCGATCCTAACCTCCGCCCTCCCCTCTGGGATTCCATGGAGAACGCACGCGGGCAGATGATGAAGGCGATCTCGCTATGCGACGTACTCAAGATCTCCGACAACGAGGTGCAGTTCTTATCAGGCATGGACGACTACGATGAAGGCATCCGTTTTATCCGCGAGGAGTTCAACACCAAGCTTATCTGCCTCACCCTGGGCAAAGACGGAAGCCGCGCTTACTATAAGGATCTTCGCGTCGAGGTGCCGGGATTTAAGCAGGAAAACGTAGTGGACACGACAGGCGCGGGCGACACCTTCTGCGCGTGCATGTTAAACTACGTCTGCGAGAACGGTCTCGACAACTTAAACGGGAACAAACTGCGCGACATGCTTACTTTCGCGAACGCAGCCGCGTCTCTCGTCACGTCGAAAAGGGGTGCTATCAAATCGATGCCCGGCAGGGACGAAGTACTCGAACTGATTAAAGGAGCACAATAATATGACAAGATGGATCAGACATTTATATCAGCCGGGATTGCCCTTAGGCGAAGACGGAAGACGCGTTACAGGCTCACCTGAGCACATCGAATTATCACGCCGCGGTGCGACTGAAGGCATGGTGCTTCTTAAGAATGAGGACAAGACTCTCCCCGTTAAGAATGGCGCGAAGATCGCGCTTTTCGGCAAGGGCACGGTCGATTATGTTAAGGGCGGCGGAGGCTCCGGCGACGTTACCGTTAAGTATGTAAGAAACTTCTGCGAAGGCATGAAGATCAAAGAAGCTGAAGGCAAAATCAGGATCTGCCGTGATCTTATTAAGTTCTACGAGGAAGATATCAAGTCACAGTACGAGGCAGGAAGAGACCCCGGAATGACGGTCGAGCCTGTTATCCCCACTGAACTTCTGGACGGCGCAAGAGAATTCGCCGACACCGCGATCATCACCCTCTGCAGATACTCAGGCGAAGGCTGGGACCGCAATACCTCTTCCGAGAATATAGATTATCTCTGGGAAGGCGAGCGCAGACTGGCAGAACTTCAGGAAGCCGTATTCCCCAAGGGCGACTATTACTTAACACCCAACGAGATGAAGATGATCGAAGACGTTAAGTCCAGATTCGACAACATCATCGTCGTACTTAATGTCGGCGGCGTCATGGAGACGGAGTGGATTAAGAACGATGCGAAGATCTCGTCTGCTTTGTACGCATGGCAGGGCGGCATGGAAGGCGGTCTTGCTGCGGCTGACCTTATCGTCGGCGACGCGAATCCTTCGGGTAAACTCGTCGATACTTTCGCGCGCTCCCTGGAAGATTATCCATCGAGTTACAACTTCCACGACAGCAACGACTACGCCGAGTATACGGACGACATCTATGTAGGCTACAGATATTTCGAGACCATCCCCGGTGCAGCCGAGAAGGTGGTCTATCCGTTCGGCTTCGGTCTGTCGTATACAAGCTTCGAGAAGAAGGTTGCTGAATTTAATATCAGCGACAATGTTATCACGGCTAGAGTAAGTGTTAAAAATACCGGCGACTTCGCAGGAAAAGAAGTCGTGATGCTCTACTACTCCGCTCCGCGGGGCGTGCTCGGCAAACCTGCTAAAGAGCTCGGCGCTTTTGTTAAGACCGGTCTTATCGCACCCGGCGCAGAAGAAGAAGTAACTCTCACTTTAAGCATCCCGCAGATGGCATCTTACGATGACACCGGCAAGATCAATAAGTCTTCCTGGATCCTCGAGAAAGGCGACTACAAGTTCTTCATCGGAAACAACATCCGCGAGCTCAAGCAGATCGATCAGGTGTACAGCATCGATGAAGACAGCGTCGTTTGTGAATTAACAGAAAGGATCGCACCCTCCCGGCTTACAGAAAGATTAAGACCCGACGGCACGATGGAGAAGCTTGAGACGAAGCCTTATGCGCCCGATGTAAGCATCCTCCCCAGAATGACCAACCAAGAGACCGAGGGTATATGTCCTTGCGAGAGAGAAAGAAAACTCTACCACATCTCGGACAGAGCAGAAATCATGTTCGAGGACGTCGCTGACGGCAAGAATACGCTCGATGAATTCATGGCGCAGTTAAGCGACGACGATCTGATCCACCTCATCGGCGGTCAGAAGAATCAGGGTGTATCAAACACTTTCGGTATCGGCAACATGTCCGAGTACGGTGTACCGGAAATATCAACGGCAGACGGTCCTGCGGGACTTCGCATCCTCCCCCACGTCGGCATCTACACGACCGCATGGCCGTGTGCAACAATGCTCGCATGCAGCTTTAATACGGAGCTTGCCGAGAGTATCGGACGCGCCACAGCCACCGAAGTTAAAGAGAATAACATCGGCATATGGCTCGCACCTGCAGTCAACATCCACAGGACGCCGATGTGCGGAAGAAATTTCGAGTATTATTCGGAAGACCCGCTTGTCGCAGGCAAGGTCGGAGCCGCTGTTGTTACGGGTGTGCAGTCGCAGAATATCGCATCCACGGTAAAGCATTTCGCTGTTAACAACAAAGAGACGAACCGCAAGAACAGCGATTCCAGAGTGTCCGAGAGAGCCGCGCGTGAGATCTACCTGAAGCCTTTCGAGATCATCGTGCGCGAGGCGGCCCCCATGTGCATAATGACCGCATACAACAAGGTTAACGGAATTCAGTGTTCCGAGAACGCGGAGCTCATCAACGGAATCTTAAGAGAAGAGTGGGGCTTTAACGGTCTCGTAATGACCGACTGGTGGACATCTGGCGAGCATTACCTTGAGGCAAAAGCCGGCAACGATCTTAAGATGGGCAACGGTTACCCCGACAGAGTAAGGCAAGCGTACGATAAAGGCGAGATCACGCATGATCACCTTTACGCCGCCGCGAAGCATGTGTTGGAATTAATTCTTAAGATGGAGTGACGGGCCTCAGCCCCCGTCGACACCGGATGTCGGTTAAGCAACACTATTCATACGATATGATCAAATTGATCCCGCTGTCCATTGTCTGGGAGACCAATTCGATGGATTCACCTGCAGCGATCTCGATCTCATCAACGGAATCAGCACGAAGATTGATCGTCCCGTCGCTGTTCGGCTCGACGAGGCAGCCGTCTACATCAAGAACGATCACATCTTCATTTACGGATTCGATCCCGATCTTGTAATAACCGTCGTCATATACCACATCGCCTGCTTCAAGCGGATTATATACAACAGGATCATTCACAGTAGATCCCGTCTCGTACCATTTAGTTTCCTGAACAGAAAGCGTCTTATCCACGGGACCAGCCTGAGTCTCTTCTGCGCTCTTGCACCCGGCAAACGCGAAAACAACTGCCAACATCACTACCGGTAAAAAGGATCTTATCTTCATAACAATTCCCTCCATACCCTTAAGACGTGAATCTGATCTTAAAGGTCACAAATCCGTTATCCCAACACGTAGTAATTATTCGTATTTACTTATTATGTAATCAGGTCTTACGGCAGAATCATCGACGCTCCAGACCTCATCTGACTCGGTGTAGCAGATTATTCCTATATCGCCTGACTGAACCCACAGATTATAACTGTCGTTCTCCCAACAGATACCCCAGAAATCACTCTTTCTGCAAGGCTCGAAGGTGAATACCTCATTGTCATCTTCGGAATATATATTTACGACGATCATCTGATCGCGCTGAGTCATATATGCATAATACTTGCCGTCATAACTTGAAGTTTTCTCGATCGTAAAGCTGCCATACTCTGTTCCGGGAGCGGATGCGGAAACCAATGTGCAGGAACACATGACAAAAACCGCCACAACGCTTAAGAGAACCGAAAGAATCTTTCTCATTAATCTATCTCCATAATTCCGTTGTTGTTTTTACTTCTCGACCTTGGCTATTGCGTCTTTGCTCATGGGGATGCGGCAGTTCTTGTTGCTGCCGAATTCAAGAATTATATCTTCTTCGGTTATGTCAATGACAATGCCGTAAAAGCCGCAAGTGGTCACCACCACATCACCGATTTCCATTGATTTGATCATCTGCTTACGCGCCTCTTTCGCCTTCTTCTCCTTCAGGACCTTGGGATACGTCAGAATCAAGTAGAACACCACAAAAATCACGATAAGGGTGACGTAATAGGAAATCATAAAGTGTCCGTCTGATCCCGTTGCAGTCGCTGCATCACCGTTCAATAACATAAAAGACATATTCATAATTAATTCCTCCTCTATTTATAATAACTTATTCATTTACGATTATCGGCAAGTTCATTATGCAATGGTATATGCCGTCTTCAGTAAGACTGTAATCTGAATCCTGTGGGTAGCCGGGATCGAGGTGGTACTCTTCCTGTATCTCGCGGCCGACCTCCGTAATCATCTGTGCCATTGCTTCATCAGTGCAATGTACCACCAGTATCACGTCTCCCATATCGCCATGGGTTCCCGTTATTATGTCTTCAATATCCAAAAAAGCGATAATACTGTAGATGCACGCATCTGCGTCAAAAGTACCTTCAGGCCATGTATATTCAAAGTCTGCGCTGTAATAAATATCAGGGGACTCAATGCCGAATCTTCTGCCGTATCCTTCGCCGAAAGTATACTGGCTGACTGTCAGAATATTAATGAGGTTGGTCTTCACTTCGTCCCTTGTCATCCCGTCGAATACCATCGACACATCAGGGATAAGATAATCCTGAGGATATAGTGTAGGAGGAGTCTCCTCTGCACCCTGCTCCGCTACTGACTCATAAGATACGATCGAATTGCTTTCCTGAGCACTTCCCGGGTTACTTTTCGAGCTGTTCTTAATGACAGCGATACCGCCGATTACTGCTGTTACAGCTACACTTGCTGCAATAATACCGATTAACTTCTTAGACATAATACCTGCACCTTTCTTTGCTGCCTCTGTTGCAAAAGTCTTTGTAGATGCGGACAGGTAATTTGTGAATGAAGCAGGCATGGGTTTAAAAGTTACCTGCTCTGCTTCTTTGATAAACAGTTTGGTTAAGAACGGGACTGCCATAAACAGCTTCGTGTCATTCTCTTCTTCATACTTCTCGACCTCCTTCTTGATCTTTTTCTTGGCAAAGTTCAGACGCCACAAAACAGTTCCCTGCGGGACGCCGAGGGCTTCTGAGATCTCCCTGGTGGTAAGCTCGTTAAAGTAGAACAGTATCAGCGTTCTTCTGATATCTTCGGAAAGAGTCTTCTCGATGATATCCATAACGATCTTGCGCATCTGCTCCGATTCGATTATCGATTCGGGCAGGAAATCCTCCGGAACTGCTTCAATGTTCTCAAAGAACTCATCTTCAACTGCATCGGTCTTCGTAAGCTTAATACGGTCGAGGCACTTGTTGGCAGCGATCTTCTTCAGAAGCGCAACGGCCTTGCTTGTATCCTTCAGGTCGCCATAAGACGTGATGAAAGATATGAATGTATCCTGAACAACATCCTCCGCATCCTGATCATTCTTAAGGAACGAATATGCTGTCCAGTACACCGGACGGTACGCTTCGTTGTAGATGTGCTCGAGCTCCTTGTCGGTCATGAACTTAACTCCTTTCTATCCGCATCTACTTACTTAACGAATAAGCGGCACGGATTATTGGGTGGTTCGAGAAAAATTTTTCAAAATTTTGGATCTGCTGCCTTTAATTCTATCATGGCAAGATAAACATCTTATGGGATAAGCGATAAAAACAGAGGTCACTTTACTGAAGTGAACCCTTGTTTTATTGCTTAATTTATCTTCAGCAAAAGCATTCAGCCCCAGGGACCGTTGCCGTAACTGACGGATACTACAGTTCCGTTTTCGTCGAGTTCCATCCAATACCCGTGACCGTCCTCGTCAAAGCAGGCCCATCCGGGTCTTCTCAAAGCCACGTATCCGTATTTCTTTTCGACATCCATTATGTTGTGACCGATAATGAACCAATCGTTATACCTGAGATCAGTTTGATGTGAAGCGCAGAACAGCGCGTACATCCCGCCTACTATCAAGCAGGCAACAATGGAGATGATCATCCCTGTGACTTTCTGATGCTTGCGCTTCTTAACAAAGAAAAGAACGATAAACACTGTGAGAAGGACCAGTATAATCGCCCCTATTCCCACAGAAAGAATAATTTGTGTTACTGCATGATCCATAAGAAATGTTTTATTATAGACTCCCTTTATAAATTCCAAGTGTTATTATTATTGCATGGAGGGAAGATAAATGAACTGGAAAATTGTAAGAATAATCACATTATTTCTGCTGTTGTGTTTCGTCGGATTCGTTCTTTACAATCTGTACGACAGCCTGACTTATTCGGGAAATTATCCCTATCCGACGATAGCTGGTGATGTATTCAACTGGAAGGACAGATTCTTTATCGGAGTATTCTTCCTGTGGCCGTTTTATACGATCCCCCTTATTGCAGATATAGTGTTGTTAATAATCTCGTGCTTTAAGTTAAGATCAGCGGTAAAATAACATCTGCACTCTATCAGGATGATTCGGAGGACTTATGGCTGCTGATGTAAAGTTTACGGTGAATAAGGCGAAGGATGAACAGGCTCTCATCCCTGCTACTGTTAGTGAGGAATTGGTGACAGAATTCGTTAAGAAGACAAAGTCGTCCTCCATCAAGCTTATCCCGATATCATTCATTGTCGCGGTAGTTATACTCGCGATCATCTTCGTGGTCGTATATTTCTTCAACAGACTGATAATAAGTGCATTGGCGCTTTTCTGCATCATCCTCCCTATTTATGCGATCTACGATGCGATTGCCACATCAAAGGCGCTCAAGAATCACGATTACGAATTCTTCTACGGTGAAGTAATCGGAAAGACAGACAGCGGCAATTACGTGATCAGAGGTCTTGAAGAATGCAAGATCAGCGTCCTGTTCGGCAAAAAGGAATACAACGCAGGTGACCGTGCCATCATCGCAAGGGTCAAGGACGATCTGAGCATCATCTCTGAAGAGTGATCTAAGATGAAAAAGAAGACATTGGCCGTAATCTTGGCTGCTTTTGTAGCCATCATTATTATTTCATTTCCGTACCTGAAGGCTGAATATCTGACTGCTAGGTATGGTTCGCAGTTCGAAGGTCTGTATGAGCAAACTCACATGTTAGTTTATGCAGACTACTGTAAGGTGCTGGAATATGACGGTTCACATGCCAGATGCGTTTATATTGAAAAAGGCGTGTGCACTAATGTCCTGGAGTTTAAATTACATAACGGCAGCTGGGAGATGACCCACTGGGAGACGATATGGTCTTCCTCGGGAAGCGCTGACAGTTTGATGTGGCCGTTATATTTCTGAACTAAATCCTTCACGCAGCTTTTTCTTACTTTGGAGAGTATGCTGCTGATTATGATGACGAGCTGATCCCTTATGCCGAGAGATTAGGTAACACGGAAATAGTCGACCTTCCGGGCGATCACGTTATCTTCCTCGACAGGACAGAGGAGTGCATCGAGATAATTGATGAGTTCCTGAATGACCTCGGCTGATTATCTGTTAATGCCATATCCAATGAGCCCTACGTCACAGCAAACCGCTTATGAGTATCACTATTATCAGAACAGGTAGAATATATTTAAAGTAAATGATAAACTTCCGGCTCATCTTAATTCCCGCACCGGTGTTGGTCTCCTTAAGATAATTATCGGCACCCCAGCCGAACTTTGTCGTACAAAACAGCACGAAGATCAGAGAACCCAGCGGAAGCAGCAGATTGCTTACGAGAAAATCCTCGCTGTCCATAATGCCACGCTCTCCGATAAGATGAACATCCTTAAGAACATTAAAGCCGAGTACACAGGGGATGCCCGTGATCAGCATGATGAGCCCGTCTATGTTAACTGCCTTTTTCCTGCTCCAGCCGAAGCTGTCCATCGACACTCCGACTATGTTCTCGAACACTGCAAGCACCGTGGAGAAACTCGCGAAAGTCATGAAAATAAAGAACAAAGTACCCCACATCATTCCGCCCGGCATATCGATAAAGACACAGGGCAACGTAATAAAGATCAGCGACGGTCCTTCCGAAGGTTCTATCCCGAACGAGAAACATGCCGGGAATATGATAAGTCCGGATACGATCGCCACCAAAGTATCCAGCACACAGATCTGAACGGCCTCTCCGGTAAGAGAATTCTCTTTGGACATATAACTTCCGAATACTTCTATCGCGGCTATACCGAGACTCAGCGTAAAGAACGCCTGATTCATGGCGGCTGTGATCACATTCAGCAGACCCGCCTCCCTGATACTTTCAATGTTCGGCAGCAGGTAGAACTTCATGCCTTCCGATGCGTTCTCCAAAGTCAGACCCTTTACGGCAAGTGTGATTATGAGAAGTATGAGTCCTGTCATCATGAACTTGTTTACTCTTTCGAGTCCGTTCCTGACACCGAAGCTTAAGACGACAAATCCGGCGATAACCGTTATCGCCATGAAGATCAGCATTTCGACAGGATTGGCAAGCATATCCGAGAACACGGCTGTCACTTCAGCCGGAGTCTTATCAATAAAAACGCCTGTAAGGAACTTCCAGAAGTACGCGAGCATCCAGCCTGAGACCGTGGTGTAGTACATCATAAGCAAGCAGCTTCCAAAAAGGCAGATCCAGCCGTGAAGGTGCCACTTGCTGCCCTTCTTTTCGAGAGCTTTGTATCCGTCGACGATCGTCTTCCCGCTCGCGCGGCCGATGCTTAACTCCATCGTAAGCACAGGCAGTCCCATTATCACAAGGAAAAGCAGGTAAAACAGCACGAAAACAGCGCCGCCGTTCTGTCCGGCAACATAAGGGAACTTCCACACATTGCCGATACCGATGGCACACCCGGCACTTACGAGTATGAATCCTATTCTGCTGCCGAAGCTCTCGCGTTTCTTTTCCATCTGTTCCGTCCTTTTACGCTGCCACTATCATACAACGTTCGGAACGCTCTGTGAAATCTTTAGTTTTTACGATTGTCTTCGGTTTATTTGAATGCAAATCCACACTCTCACGTCCATACGTTGCTTAAGCAACATAACGGGCACAAATTATCTATTGGCACCGGCAGCGGGCGATGACAAAATGCAATCAGTTGCAACGACATGAACATAACAGACACGACTTACAAACAAAACTTACAAACGGAGGAACTTAAAATGACTAAGAATAAGAAGATGAATACTAAGGAATTAGAGCAGGTTACAGGCGGCACTGAGGTTGATCACAGAGTCGACATCAGGGAGTTACTCGAACAGCGTCTCAGAGAGCAGATGTTAGGCGGAAACATGCCCCGGCGAACTGTGGAAGATCTCATAAGAGAGCTCAGGGAGCGGTCCGGTCAGGATGTACCGATCAGGCGCTTAAGCCCGGATCTTGAGAGACGTCTCCCGCCCGAGATTCGCGAGTTAATCGCTTTGCAATAAAGCACACTTAGCTTAATAATAGAAAACGGATATCAGACCGATATCCGTTTTTATTTGCTTAATTAATCATTATCGATATACAGAGACAATTATAGCACAAAGTTAGTTTATGCTAACTTGCAGCGTGAATCCTTTCTTAACAACACATTTATGTCAAAGTGTCGCATAAGCAACAATACACGCTTATATTACTCATTGGTTTGCTCCTTGCTTAATGTCAGAATACGGACAGTTGAAACAAACTTAACTAATATCTAAGGAGAACAAAACAATGAAAAACACTAAAACATTAGACATTAAGGATTTGGAAATGGTTAACGGCGGAGAAGACGAGCAGATTGAGATCACTCCTGAAATCCCTGAGCCTGAAGTTTCTTCAGTAGATGCTGCACCTGTACGCAGACAGATTCGCCGTAAGAGATACAGACAGATTAAAGTAAACGGCCAGCTTAGAACAATCGCTGAATACTATACAGTTTACGCAGAGTGCTGCTAAATTACTATTAACCTATAACCAATCACCCGGGACACATGTCCCGGGTGTTGTTGTGTTGTAGTAGATATGGTGCCCACGGTCATACGTACGTGAGCGCGTTTCTGGAGTTCTTAACGTTCCTCGATGTGTCTTAATCTGACCTTCTAAAATATCCTCTAGCCTTCTATGTTAATAGTGTTATTCTCAGGCAAAGCCTGCAATTCCCTCTTCGGAATAGTCAGCTTCAATACACCGTCCTCGAATTTTGCCTTAACATCTTCTTTCTTTACTGCATCACCGACATAGAAGCTTCTTTGCATAGCACCAGAGTAACGTTCCTGACGGATTACTTTGCCATGGCGCTTCTTTTCTTCATCATGTCCTTTTGCTGCACTTATCGTAAGATAGCCGTCTTCGAGCTTGATGTTGATCTGATCCTTCTTAAATCCCGGAAGATCCATATCCATCTCATAATTCTCTTCCGTCTCATGAACATCAGTGCTCATCATACGCTGAGAATTCTTACCGTAGAGCCTCTTGTCTATATTGGCAAGCTCATGCTGTGTAGGAAAACCCCAAAACTCATCAAACAAATTCTCTCCAAACAGATCGGACATCAACATAATTATCATCTCCTTTGATTGTTGTTATCCGAGCATCGAAGCGGAGGTCTGATCTATTGATCTTCGTTCCTTTGTTCTGTCACCATTATAGTCCTCTAATTAGCACTCGCAAGGGGAGAGTGCTAATCAAGTTGAACCATCTTTTGCCGGCGGATTTGTGCAGTTTTTAAGCCGCCGCCTAAGGTCTACGGGACTATAATATGTGGGGTTGCGCACTTATTACAGCTGCCTGGTTATTCAAACATCTCCACAAAGTAATTAACTGTATCGTCAGTAAGACCGTAAGAATAATCATCATCGCCCTGAGGCTGAACGACGACGCTGTAGCTGAAGCCGTTTGCCTGCCATGTTACTACACGGGCTGCATCAGGTGCATAAGATCTGCAGGTGGCTATACCGCGAGTATATGTCGTATCATAAGTATTGTAGTCACCGGAGATATCTTCACCCAGGGAATCCAGACCTTTACGGATAGTGATGAGACCGGCTCCGATGTAACCTTGAAGCTCGATCATTCCGTCTGTATAACGGATAACATACCAGGAGATCATACCCTGATCAGTATCCTCACTTCCGTCGGAAGGATAGGAGATATCCGAGATTCCGGAACCTGATATCGCCTCGAGAATATCATTCGTCTCAGTCCAGGGATTGGGTATCTGCTCATCACTCTGCGAAGCTTCTGTCTCCACTACCGCTGTCTGCTCTGCCTCAGTTGTTTCCGCAGGCTCGCTGCTGCAGGAAGCAAATGATAATACCATTGCTGTGGAAAGTGCTAATGCGATTAATCTTTTCATAAATGTATCCTTTCTTACTTGTTATTAATATCAATCTGTTGACCGCATGCCGGACATAAGTCATTCTTCGTCGAAGAGAATACTGTCAAAACCCGTTGTTCTTAATATCTCCATGATATCTTCATTTACATTATCAAGCTTGACGTTATCAGGATGATCACCAAGCATTATCATCAGAACGCGAAGACCTGCAGACGAGATATAGCTGACATCCTTCATATCCATCCTAACAGTCCGGATACTCTTATCATCCGCCTCCCGGTACACCGACAGAAGATCAGGTGACGTTATCGTGTCTATCCTTCCGGACAGCCTGAACAACAGCCGGTCATTCTCCCTCTTACAATCCGCGCTGAAATTCGTTGCTCTGCGTGTGTAACTTCCGGAGACACTATCCGGCTTAACCTTCATCATCCAGAATTCCATGACTCCCATAGCCTTCTTTACTTCACGCTTCTTATCTTCCGGAAGGTCCTTAAGCGTCAGCAGTTCGTCCGGCATATACTCCCCTATCGATACTCTCTCAAGTTCGAATCCCATCCTGTCGATGAACTCGGGAGCCTTATCAACATCCAAAAACAAATTCAGAGGAGGCGGAGGATCCGGTAAATTGCATACTGCCTCTTTATATGCCTCTTCGCCCATGGAAGCGGCCATGATCGCCTGCTGGGAAGAAATGATCATGTTATCAGTCGTTATCCATACGCCTCCGAACTCCGTCAGAAGACGCTTCATATTAACAAATATCTCTTCGAGCTCTGACTGCGTCATGTACATCAGAAGCCCTTCTGTTGTTATGAGAAGGCCTCCTCTAACATCATCAAGACATCTTCTTATCGAATCATAATTGGTGGCATCCACCTCATGATAAGAGATGCTGCCACTGCCGCCGATAATGCCTTTCGCCGCGGGCTTCACAGCATCGATTACAGCAGGAAGATCACAGCCGTAGTATCTTATGTCTTTCCTCGCAAGCTTAAGGCCTCTGGAGGTATAGCCGCAGGGAATATCAAGCACGAATCTGTAACCAAGATTTTCTATCAGCTTATTCGAGCACTCGAACCTCGCCTCGATCGTCTCGGCAAATCCCGGGATAGACTTAACTTTATTCAGAAGATCAACCTCGTCTGTTGTCGCAGTAGAATTCTTATTAGCATCAAAATCCAGCCTGTCAACGAGCAACCCGGAATCTTCATCTCCGAGTCCCGCCATGACTCTTACACAGGACTGAGCTGTTGTGAACACAGGATTAACTTCATGTCTTAATGAATAAACTGTCTGCTCTTCCATGACGATTACCTCCTCTGTTGATAGTATTTTAATCAACCTTAACCAAATTGAGAAGATTCATATATGCAGCCGTAACCGGGCGTTACTTATTACCCTGTTCTACTGCCTTAACAGCTTCTTTGGATTTCAGACTATAGGCATGATCCAGAGCACATATATGAGGGATTAGTTCCTCATAGCCATATTTCTTCGCGAGCTTAATTATCTGTATTTCTCGCCAGGATAGTGCTTAGTATGATAACGGATTATCGCCTTGTACTCTCTTTCTGATAAAAATGGAAATCGCAGCAGTCGCCGCCGTAACCAAGTGTTTTGGAGCGGGAGAATCCTAATTTTCTTAACCCTCCATAGGTTACGTCGTCAACATCACAGAAAAGCTGACAGAGTTCCGGGCATTCAAACCGTACGCAGGCTTCGTGCCACAGACACTTTGTTATGGTTATATCGTAGTATCCCTTGCCTTTGACCTGTGTGCTTTCCTGAAGTGCCGTCGTCCTCATTATCTTAAGAAACACAGCACGGTAGATATAGAAGAAGCCCGGTACCACTTCCATCCTCGCGGTAGAAGCATGCTTCTTCGATGCGACAACATCGAGCATGTACTTGCGCATGATATTAGTTCTTTCTTCATCGCCGGCATATTCTCCCAGGACTTTGTAAAGCGCGATCCTTGGAAGTATAGTCTGCTTTAGAGTCTTATATCTGCTCCCAGCTTCGTCCTTTACGGATTCGAGCATCTTATTAAGGAGACTATCCTGCTTGTTAAATATCTCCTCCGCTCTGGCGTGGGGATACTCAGTCTGAAGAAACTCTCTTATTGATTTTTGTTGCTTAATACTCATGGCTTCTATTCTCTGTAATTCAGAGACAATTATAACACAAAGTTAGTTTATGCTAACTTGTAGCATGATATGAAACAAAGACATTCTATTCCCCAAAATCAATAAATATTCATTTTTGGGGAATAGAAACCGGTTAAGTTGGATTTACTGTAAATTTCCCGACTAAGCATCTATTTCGCTGTCTCTTATTCCATATGCCAGAGGCTGCTTGTGTCGTAGTTTTCCGGGAGCACTTCCCAGTAGCCTTCGCGGGTCTCGATGTACCAGCAGTCTTCGACGGTATCAAACTCCATATTGCCGTACCCCGGATACTCCGAAGAGATTCCGTCGTACCAGTACTGCCAGACAGGCGGTTCCACATAGTCGTTATAGAAGAAGTAGCAGTCCGTGTCATGATCGTAATACGCTTCCTCTTCCGGGATCCATTCACATGTCCTGTCTATCTCTTCAACATAGATCGATTCCTGATCCATGTACTTGCCTGTTCCCATCTCGGGCACGTGCCAAAGTCCTGACGTGTCATAAGAATCGGGAAGCACTTCCCAGTTGCCGTTACTAGTCTCTATGTACCAGAGTCCCTCGTCGTAGTGATATGACATCCAGCCGTAATCGCCATAGTCGGACGATATGCCCTCGTACCAGTACTGCCACTCAGGAGGGTTGACCTCATCGGCGTAGACGAAGTAGCAGTCGGTCTCCTCGTCGTAGTAGCACTCGTATTCGTCATCCCAGTAGCATTCTCTTCCGAGGACGTCGATGTAGATGCTGTCGTCCGCGACCTCCTCCTGCACATATTCCGTACGGGGGCTTCTGTCGATGTTCATGATCCTGGTCATGCATGCGTAAAACAGCGTGGGCAGAAAGAAGAAGCACGACAGAGCGATGATTATAGGCTTTACACAGCCGCTTCCTGAACTTCTTCTGTAGTTGCCGGAAGATACGATCTGATCCTGAAGTGCGTCCTCAACAACAGCATTGTCGGCTACACTCGTAAGCTGCGCTCCGCAATTGGGACACGAAGGAATGGCTCCCTCCTCCCACTTAAGCTTGATCTGTGTGCCGCAGTATTCGCACTCCAGAAGCGTCTCATAACTGCTGCCTTTCTTGACGGCGACGTTCTTGTAGTACTGACCGTTCTCGTCATAGTAACCGGCCTCATACTGCGTGCCTGTGGACTCGTCGTACCATCTTGAAGGGTAGTACTGATAATCGTGTCTCGAAGATCGAAGCAAGGGGGCCGCGGTCGACCCGACGTAGCCTCGAGGCTGGTTGGTGCGCTGTCTCTTCGGCGGAGTTACGGTCCTTGTCTTCCCGTAACTTCCGAAAGTATGCGACCCGCCGGAATAGCTCCTGCTGCTGTGGGAACTGTGGCTGCTCCTACTCGAGGAGTGGCTCCTGTGAGAACTTCTGCTTGAACTTCTGTGTGAACTTGAGCTTCTGTGCGAGCTCGAACTTGAACTTCTTCTTGAAGGCGGCATGATCTTCCTCCCTTATTCCATGCTGACTGATATTATAACCGAAGATTATTCAAACATCTCCACAAAGTAATTAACTGTATCGTCAGTAATCACACTTGAAGAACCGGTAGTGCCTGAAGCCAATGGCATCATATTCGAAATGATACGTATCCCAATTCCATTCCTGAGAATAATTATAAACCTTACTCTTAATGATTATTAGCTATGTAGCCATGGTAACAATTGCCCGGCATTTCTGAATAATACAGGATTGCCACATAATTAGTTTGATTATCAAAGTATTCCCCAATATCATATAATCAACATACTCTAATTAGGGGGTGACGGTATGAGAAACAAGTTCGGTGTCGCAGTATTATCTTTATCTGTCATATCTTCGGTAATTCTGGCAACAGGATGCAGTCCTAAGAGCGCCCGCGGTCTGATAAGGCAGGCGAGACGTGACCATGGTCCCTGCGAAGTAGTAAGTCAGACTACTGATGACGAAGGGTCGGTCGTAGTTTTAAGAGACGAACTTCAGGGGTTCGAATACCAGGTATCAAGTAATATGGCGGATATCAATATCGACGGGGCATCGTTCGGTTCTGTTCCGGCTTCTTCCGACTCATTTAACTGGGCTTTGCATTACTATGTTCTTGAAGATGCTGCGGCCGAATTGGAAGATATATGTGCTGAATACGGATTAACAGAAGAAGAATCGAATCTCGAGGATTGTTACTGGTATTCGGCGGATCCGGAGTTCTCTGATGAGCAGGTTCAGGAAGGCATCGAGAAGATAGCCGATGTATTCCAAAGATATAATCTCGAATCAAGGATGGACGGATGGACTATCTACCTGGAGCACGGCGAGGGGTGGCTCACAGCATACTATGAGCAGCTGATGAACGATTACGAAGGTGAAGACATTTATAACGATCCTGAGTATTCTTACTTACTCTCTCCTGCAGGCGGTGGCGATCTGCGTCATATCGGAAGCGTGAGATTACCGGAAATATCCTTCAGAGATCCCGCGAAGGAAGCTGAAGATTATTATCTTGAGATGGCGCAGATGAAGAATCCTGATGCAGTCTTTATCAGAAGTGAAGAGATTCCGTTCTCCGATACAGGCGCTGATCTGTACAATGTAGTCGAGTCCTATTATCAGCCATATCCCCGGACAGAAGATGACATGGTTATGCGATATTACTTCGAGGCTGACGGTCAGGAATTCTTCATTTGCAATTTCCTCGTTAACAACAGAGTTGAATACGGAGAGTGGTACTCCAATTACGGGGAATAACCGCCCTTTGCAGTGGTTAGCTTCTTATTTTCCGGTAGAAGTTGAACCCATCCTCAACCTTTACGATCTGATACTCATGAGCAGGTTCTGAACAGAATCAGGAGAGTTATCCACTACAATTGACCATTGTCCCGGCAAAACTTCATGACTATTTATAAAACGGCATTTTCGAGAGGAAATGCCGTTTTCAAATGGAAGCGCTTCTCCTCATTGATGATGCTTTGAACGAGGTTGCCTATAGAGAAGCCGATACCGAATCTTTCCGCTGATTTATGCCAACCTTCAATCTTGTGGAGGAAATAGGGGGATCCCCATTAGTTTCTCTACAAAGAAGACACCAAAGAAACAGGTTAATAATGCAGAAATAACCATAACCACCGTAAAGAAAGTTTGGTTCTTCACATCTTTCTTTACAAACACCAAGTACAGATTGATCACAGCGATCAATAAACTTGCTATCTGGATAATGTCAATGACATCAATCGGGATTATCTTTAATTCATTTCTATTCCATATAGGAAGAAACATCAGGAAATACAGTAACGGCATTGCTAATGCAATAATAGCCTTAATCTTTATAGCATACGTTACTTTATTCGCCATACCTTCTCCCACAAAGAATAATAACTTTATTTTACACGAATAAATCGCCTTGAATGAAGAATCATTTTCTGAAATACCTAATGAGGAACAGAATACCATCAATTATAGTGGTGTTAGACCTAAAAAGCCCGATATACCTGCGTTCCGGGATTTTGGTACACAATTGGTGTCAAATTGGCGTAAAAATAGGGTTCCCTGTCTGGGAACCCCTGATTTTATTGACTTTTTCAGCCGATGCTCTTGAGTGTCGGGACTGCGAACAAACATATGTTCTATTGACCATCATCTATACATAGAAGGTCATCTCCCGATTTTCTTGATGTGAATCATCAATCACCATTTAACCAATGAACCACTCTTTTGTGGTGCGCAGCTGGTGCCGGGTATTTTTTGTGTGGTGCAGATTTTTTCCTTTCTTCCTACACTATGTTCGATGTATTCAGTTTCCTGAACACTTCCTGTTGCTTCTTCTCAGACACCTCTGCATAAATATCCATAGTTGTCTGAATGTCATTGTGACCCATTATCGTCTGAATCACTTTGATGTTTGTCTCGTTCTCGCAGAGACGAGTACAGAATGTATGTCTGGCAATGTGACAACTGAATCCCGGAACTATTATCGGCTTTCTTCCGTCTCTTCTTGCATTGACTTCTTCGCGCGCATTGTAATCGTTTACGATTCTCTTTATCTCGCGATTGATCGATGCTTGGTTATGGAAATTTCCAAACCTGTTGCAGAAAACAAATCCGGAAAAACCGTCAAGTTCCATCACATTTCGGATGCCATTCTCATCCTGATAATTCTTTTCGGCAATAAGTGCTTCTCTTACTTTATCCAGCAAGGGGATATCTCTCAATCCTGCTGCTGTTTTAGGAGCCTCGATCTTGTATTCACATTTTGAATCGTGTTCGACTCTCGGACAGTATGTGATGTCATGTCTGATAGAGATCTTATTCTCTTCGTAATTAACATCATCCCATCTTAAAGCTATCAATTCTCCGACTCTTACACCGGTACCAAACATTACTATGAACATCGGTCTCCAGCGAATGTATTCCGGTCTTTCAATAAACTTCAAGAATGCTTCCTGCTGTTCTACTGTGAGAGCTCTTCTCGGCTCCGGGCGTCCCTTTTGCTTCTTCTTGATCTCTGCAATAACATTATCAGAAGGATTATTCCTTATGATGTTATCGCGAACCGCCATTTGAAACGTAGGATGAATCAGTCCGTGAACTGTTTCTACTGTCGAAACTGATAAACCCTCTCTGAGTAACGAATTATAGAAGAAGAGAACATCTGAATATTTGATGTCAGCAATCTTCTTTTTTCCGAATCCTTTACGAACATACCTGTTATAAGTAAATACGTAATTAGATCTCGTAGAGCTTCTCAGTTCGGACTTGGTCTCTATGTATCTGTCAAAAACAAAGTTAAGATCAGATTTACTAAGGGCATAGATATCAATTCCGTCCAGTTCATCCTTCATGACTTGCTTCTCTCGTTCTCTGAGTTTCCCCAGATCCTGATCGTATATGTAACGTCTCTTACCGAATGCATCGGTATAAGAATATACATATGTATTTCTACAAGCCTTGTAGGACTCGCCTTTATGTAGCACTCTGCCTTTGGTGTCTCTTCTAACTTTTCCCATGTTCAAGCTCCTTATTACTCGTGAAAGAATTCCATATAATCGTCGAGAATCTGAAGACTAACCAGCGCCATCTTATTTCTCTTGTATATTGCATCAGCATCGTGAGCTAACTGATTAAACTCCGTCACGCTCATGCCGTATATCTTGGCACCGGTCTTATATCTGACGACCTTCCTCTCATTTAGCGTGATTCCCATCACCGTTGAGATAAAAACATTCACAGGAACCTGAACCGTGGCTCCGTTGTAGTGACACTCCACCACTTGGTCCTTCTCATATTTACGTTCAGGGGATTTAGGAATACTTATCCTTTTACCCTGAGTCGACCAGTTAGATGCAATGTATTCATCAAGTGCCTCAATACTGACCAGGACCATTCTGTTTCTCTTATAAACAGCTTTTGCATCTTTAGCCAGGTTGAAAAACTCTCGTTCGCTCATTCCATAAACCTGAGCGCCCTCTTTATACCTGATGAACTTCCTGCCATCAAACTGTGTTCTCACAACAAGAGAATGATATGTCTTGAGTGAGATATACATCACGATATCCTTATAGTGACATTCAATCTTTCCTTCAATTTGAGAAGCATCTGCTTCCATCAAAGAAATGAATCTGTCCCATGGCACCATGATGGTTGACCCGTTAAAATGACATTCGACCATTTGGTTCTCGTTGTTTTCTTCTTTCCTAACTGCTTTCATTGAAAAACTCCTTTCGTATTTAGGTTAGGAAGAAGTCTTTTGATACTTAGGATTTCTTGGTTGCTTTCAACCCGATCTCCTTACGTACCGTCTCCGCAATAGTAAGGTTATACTTAGCAGCGCGCTTCTTAAGCTCAGCATATTCATCATCCGTAAAACGAATAGACAGAACATGTTTATGAGGATTATCCGATATCGGTCTTCCCATCTTAGCCATAGAATTGCACCTCCAAATACAACTATTACCATTGTACTTTCGAGAACCTCTTAAGTCAATATATGTTCCTGTGCTTACTCTATTATTTTCTGTAGATTTCCAGATACTTATCGATGATCTCAATATTCACCAGGACAAGTCTGTTGCGCTTATATATAGCATTGGCATCATGGGCAAGTTTATTGAACTCCCTCTCACACATACCGTAGATCTGAGCGCCTTCCTTATATCTTACGAACTTACGATTATCGAACTGTAGTCTTGCGATCATCGCCCTGACTACCTTCTTCGGGACCTTTATGACGTTCTCGCCGTAGATGCAATCAACTAACTTGTTATCATCAATGTTTTCATTAACTGTTGTATTCATAAAACCATTCCTTTCTATCACTCATGGAAATATTCCATATAATTATCCAAGATCTCC
>JAFSPU010000001.1 GCA_017451265.1 Clostridiales bacterium | reverse complement strand
TCTTTTTTTACCGAATGCCTTAATAACAATGACTATAAGCGAATAACGAGTAACGCAGGATTTGATCACGAACTGTTCTGTGCAGCGGTTGCGCAGTTGATGACGAGTGGATCTTGGGGATGTTCTAATGATGGTCCGTACAATATCAAAGAGTTTTTTAGCCTTTCTAAAGATCAGGCTGATTTCATAATAGATAACATTCCTCGTCGTCTGTCAGGATTAGCTAAAGGGGCTATTCTTGCCAGTGAACATAATGAATAATTATTTTGGAACGATAAATCATCAGCAAGACTTACTAGATAGTGTCAAATGAATTATGAAAAGGATACTTTGTTATTAATGCTCTTCGAACTCACCCACCCTATTAAATTAGTGGTTATTTAAACGGAATTGGTCTCGCCCATGAGTTCTCAGAGCATAGGTGAACATTGGAAGGGGTTAAGAGATGGGTAAGAAAACAGAAAGCAAAATACAAATCTGGGGCTGGGACAAAAAGCCAACCAAAATCAGTGATATGTATTTTTCAGAAGTCCTCCCGTAGTCATAGGTGGACTAGATTTGCAGCGCAAAAAGTTATCAAGAGAACTTAACCCGGATGATATAATTATCTCGTCTGAGGGAATGATCCCTTAGTCAAGAAAATCGGAAGCAAAATTGACGGAAGGTATGAATATGAGTTTTATATTTGTGGCTCTCGGCGGCGCGCTTGGAGCAGTAGCTAGATATGCAATAAGTCTTATTCCAGTGAAAACACCTTTTCCTCTGCTAACGCTTATAACCAATATAATAGGTGCTGTTCTAATAGGATTCATCGTTGGGATCACTGATAAAAAGGATAATGTATCACCGAATACAGTTCTTTTTTGGAAGACGGGAGTATGCGGAGGATTTACTACTTTTTCAACGTTTTCGCTCGAGACGTATATGCTGTTTGAAAACAAGTCATATGCACTTGGTGGTGTGTATGTGGTTTTAAGTGTATGCTGTTGTATTATGGGTATCTTGTTAGGCAAAAAACTGTCGTCAGTCATTGCTTTTTGATCTGAAGACAAGAAAAGAGATCTTATGTTGTACAAGATATTCAGGAAGTAACTGGAATACAACGAATGGAACTTGAGAAGAACAGATGTGACGAGTGTGGGAGTTTATACTATCTAAGCTCTTCGAAGATGAAGAGCTTATGTCCGGAATGCGCCAGCATTTTATATGGATATCCCAATTGTAAGCATGTGTTTGAGAATGGCAGATGTATAAACTGTTATTGGGATGGTTCCCAATCGGAGTTTGTTAAGGGTAATAAGAAATAGCGTTCATCGAGCTATTGTATTGGCCCGTTATATCCTGAATTAAACGTTCCAAGAAAAACATCCACTTTAAATATGACAGCAAAACAAAAACGACCGTCACCGGTCGTTTTCTTTTGGGTGTCTCTTTCTCAATTCTGTCGCAGTTTGTGGTAAGTTTGTGGTAAGCGCCGATTTTCTGTCTTTCCTCAAACCCGCAAACCCCTGATTTTATTGGGTTCTACGACACCGTTAATAAAATTTGGCGGAGATGGAGGGAGTCGAACCCTCGCGCGAGTTGCCCCGCCTAAAGCTTTAGCAAAGCCTCCCCTTCGGCCTCTTGGGTACATCTCCGTGCCGAAATATATAGCGCTATTGCGCTGACAAGGGTTGATTATAACACAATTAATAAAATAGTGCTATCATTAGTGCCATGCGTGAATTGGCAGGCAAGATCACGGGCTTCATCAAGAAGGACCCGATACTCATAATCTCAGGGATACTCGCGGCAGTCTCCTGCTTTATCGTGCCGCCGGACGCCCAATACATCGGCTATATCAACTTCCGAGTGCTGGCTATCCTCATGAGCCTCATGCTGGTGGTGGCGGTGCTTTTAAGGATCGGCACATTCGACTTCCTGACCGACCGCCTCCTGAAAAGGCTCAAGACATCCCGCAGCATCTGCCTGCTTCTGACCACACTCTCCTTCTTCATGGCGATGTTCCTTACAAACGACGTTACCCTCGTGACTCTCGTGCCCTTCTCCATTGCGGTGCTTAAAAGCTTCGATGACCGCAAAACACTCATGTTCACGCTCATCCTCATGACCGTTGCGGCCAACTTGGGCAGCATGCTCACCCCCATCGGCAACCCGCAGAACCTCTACCTGTACACCAACTATCAGATGGAGCTTCTCCCCTTCATAAAGCTTATGCTGCCTTACAGCGCAGTCTCGCTCATACTCACCGCACTCGCCGTCCTGCTCCTGTGCAGGAACAAAAAGTCTGAGTACAAAAACATCACTGAGGTCCCCGTCCCAGACGCGAAGAAGCTCGCGGTATGCGTGATCCTTTTCGCTGTGTGCGTGCTCGCGGTGGCCGGCATCATCAACTGGATCGTGATGTTCGCAGCCGTGTGCGCGGTAATCGCCGTAATAGACCGCAAGGCCTTCAAATACGTCGACTACATGCTGCTCTTAACTTTCATTTTCTTCTTCGTGCTTATCGGCAACATCGGGCGCATCCAGGCCGTATACGACGCGCTCTCCAAGGTAGTAGCCGTCTCGCCCGCACTCACTGCTGTCGCTGCCTCGCAGATCATCAGCAATGTCCCCGCCGCAATGCTCCTGTCGGCCTTCACTGACAACGGCGAAGCCCTCGTAGTCGGCACCAACTTGGGAGGCCTCGGCACCCTCATTGCGAGCATGGCGTCCCTCATCACGTACAAGTTCTACGCCGCCACCCCTCGCGACAAAAAGAATACCGGCATGGGTTACTTGCCGGCATTCACTTTAGTTAATGTTGTCTTCCTCGCGCTGCTCCTCCTGCTGTGGGCGCTCCTGCGCTGACGCAAAGAAAATCTTACGTACCCTCGCCGTTAGCGGGATCCGGAGCATCAGGACATGTCACGTTATCATCATAACCTTCGCTTTGGAACACGCGCACATAATCCACACGCATCTGCGCACTCTCATCGAAAGGCGTGGTCTCGTCGGGATCGCCGGGCCAGTTGCCTCCGACAGCTACGTTAAGAATGATGTAGAAAGGCTGGTTGAAAGGTGCCGGGTACTCGTTAGGCTCCTGGCCGTCCATGGCGGAATACCAGTAGCTTGTGGCATAGTAGCATACATCGTCGCAATACCATCTGATCTCACCGGGCTCCCACTCCACCGCAAACACGTGGTACTCGCTCGCGAAATCGCCTGAAGGCAGGTCGTAGATACCCTGGTTCTGCAGGTGCGGGTTACCGTAGTGCAGCGTGCCGTACAGTGTGTCGGTGTCGCTTCCCAGGATCTCCATAATGTCGATCTCGCCGGACTTAGGCCATGAGCCGTAAGACTCGTCATCAGACATCATCCAGAACGCGGGCAGGAAGCCCTGTCCCTGAGGCACTCTGATGCGCGCCTCCACGCGGCCGTATGTGAAAGAATGCAGGTGGTATGTGTTGATCCTTCCTGAAGTATAGAAGGCATTGCCTCTGTCGTTCTCGCCCGTCATAGGCTGGATTACGAGGTCGCCGTCCTCCACGAAGATGTTCTCGCCGTCCTGCACGTAAGTCTGAAGCTCGTTGTTTACCCAGCCCGGACGGTGGTATTCCTGAACCCAGGAAGAAGCGTCCAGCTCATCGCCGTCAAACTCATCATGCCAAACAAGGTAGTAGCCCACGGGAGGCTCGATGTCAGGATCCTCGATGGGAGGCAGCGGAGTCGGCGTGGGAGCCTCTGTGGCTTCTGTAGCTTCGGTCTCAACTGCTGTCGTCTCTGCAGCGGTTGTCTCAGCAACTGTGGTCTCAGACAAAGCGGGAGCAGTCTCGGCGGAAGTTGCCTCGGGCTCCTTAGAGCATGCGCTCATAGCCATGGCAGCAGCCATTACAAGTGCTGCGTATCGAATAGATTTTTTCATGGAAACCTCCTTATGAAGTAGGTATGCGCTAATAATATCAGACCATCTTCTGATAGTAAAAGCACGCGAGCTGAGTCCTGTCACGCAGGTCGAGCTTGGTGAGGATGGAGCTCACCATATTACGCACCGTGCCCTCGCCAAGAAACATCTTCTCCGCGATCTCCTTGTTAGACAGGCCGTCCGCCACAAACCCTATTACCTCAAGCTCCTTGGGTGTGATGTCAAACTCGGAAGGATCGAATCTCTCCTTGCGGTTAAGAAGGTCGGGCAGCTTCTCCACCACCTTGCCTCCGAACACCGCCTGGCCTGATGCCACCGCGCGCACAGACGACGGCAGCGAGCCACAATCCTGCTTGATGATGTAGCCCATGGCACCGATCTTCAGGGCCTTGTTTATGTACTCGTCGTCAAGGAAAGTCGTGAGGAAGAGCACTGCCGCCTTGGACCCGTTCTCGAGTATCTTCTGCGCAGCCTCAGTGCCGTTCATGCCCTCCATGCGGATGTCCATGACGATAACGTCAGGAGCGACTTCAGGCGCGAGTTTCACCGCCTCCTCGCCGGAGTTTGCGACAGCCTTGACTTCGATGTCAGGCTCGTTATCCAGGATGATCTTGAGTGACCCGGAAACGAACGGGTCGTCATCGACTATCATTACGCTGATCATGTTATGCCTTCCTTTCCTTGGGGATTGTCACCATCACGGTAAATCCGTCCTTGTCAGACAGAACGCGCGCGCGTCCTCCGACTGCCCCCGCCCTTGATGCAATGTTGTTAAGACCTATGCCGCCTTCACCCGCCATCTCCGACGCGGACAGCTCGAGATCCCTTACAGGATTGCTGCCGTTATCGAAGATCTTCACGCGCCAGAAGGAGATGTTCTCCACCACCTCGATGAGCACCTTGTCGCCGCTGCTGTGCTTGGAAATGTTGGTGACGGCTTCCTTTATGATGCCTAAGATGTTGCTCTTAAGCGCGTTGTCTGCGGGCGAGTCGATGACGGTATTCACTGTGACCTCAAACCTGCCGGGCAGAGTGGAAGTGATATCGTTGATGCCGATAGACAGGTCAATCGACTCGTCATGCAGCTCGTGCACGCTCTTCCTCATGGAAGTCATGGCGAGGTCCAGAGTCTGCGACACGGACTCGAGCTGCTCCCCTACCCCGGGGTCCTTGTTAATTATCTTAAGAGCCTGAAGCTGCACGATAACACGCGTGATCATGTGGCCCACGTTATCATGTATCTCCCTCGCAATGCGGTTACGCTCCTTAAGGCGCGCCATGTAGACCTCGTTATCCGCGTTCTTCATCGTCTCCTCGCGAAGCTTCTGCGCATTAAGCGAGTCCCAGCGGGCATCGTCATACTTCGCGCGCAGGTCCTCCTCCGCCCTCTCGTGGCGTCCAGTCTTAAACGCGAGGTAAAACGCGAGCGCCGAGATAAGAAGCGTCATCATCTTAAGCGTGAGGCTTATGTCGGTAAGCACCACCGCAAGTGCCATCGCGCCCCCTGCAGCGCAACGCAATGCTATCGACACACTTTGCGCAAGCTTTCTGCTGCAGATCACAAGCGAGTACACAGCCGTGGGCATTACAAGCGCCATGCCGGGGATAAAAAACGAGGATATAAACACAGCCGCCGCACTTAAAACTGCGATCAGCTCATTACGCTTAAGTTCACCCGCGAGACCCAGGATAAAAGACACCAGAATAACAGCAATATCCGCCGCCCCCGGATGCCCCCCGCAGAGGACAAAAACGGAAGCGGCGGTGCCTGTCCATATTACTATTCTGTCGACTATCCTGTAGGTCATGACTACATTATACGATTATTCAGTCTTTACTGCGCTCCTTGCTTTGCCAAGGCCGGACGACTTAACGAAAGCCGCTGCCAGGGTAAATGCTACCGTGAACAGGATCTCGATGCCGAAGCACATGAGAAGCTTATCCGGCTCGTAAGCGGTACTTGCATCGGCCATGTTCGATGCATATACACACCAGTACATGGGCATGAACTTCGCTATGGTAAGAAGTCCTTCACCGAGAAGATACTGAGGTACGAATACGCCTGACATGAAGGCCATGGAGAGGCTCACGATATTCGTAATCATCGACAGCGAATTGCTTGTAAGATCGAATGACGTTACGAACGATGCAAATGCGCAGGAGATGAGTGTTGTCAGGAACGAGTTGATCACAAGAAGCCACCAGTACTCTCGGAAAGATTCGGAACCCTTTGCAAATTCTATGATCACATTGATGAGCATGAATACAAGCCACAATGCGATTCCCGATACGGCAAGTCCCAGTGAGTTCGCGAAGCTTATCTTCTTTCTGTTTACGGGCGAGCACTCGATGCGGTCACCGATGAGCTTATTGTTGTTGGCGATTACGGTATGACCGATGCCGAGCGTCATAAAGCCAATAGCAAGATACGGGAAGAACTGATTGATGAATATGATGACAACATCACCTTCAGTAGTGGGAGATCTTCCGTCTTCCTCCTGAACGATATTAAGAGCCGCTGTATCAAGCATCAGTTCCTTCGCAAGTTCCGCGCATTTCTCGGGAGCGTAACCCATATTCTCATAATCTTTGTAGGCCTGAATATAGTTATTAACTGCATTGTCTATCATGTAGATCGCGCCGGACTTATCCATATTTGTAAGGTATGTGATCTCTCCGGTACCGTCAGCAAAACCATCTTCGATAGTCAGGTGATACTCGCTTAATCCGAAGAATACCAGGTCCTGTATGGAGCTTTGGGATCTGCCGAACACAGCTGTTACATTGTTGTTTACGCTTAAGTAATCGATAAGTCCTTCGGACAATGCCGAATGATCGCCATCAATATAAGATATCTCTATCGATTCCTGGACGGCATAGTCCGGGCCGCCGGTCTCGGATGCCATTGCAGGTGCTGCGACCATTACGCCTATTACCATGGCTACAAATATAACCGCATATATGATCACGCCTGTGCTGTTGTTCTTAAGAAGCTTGAAGAAATTCTTAAACAGAAGCATACTTTTCCCTCCTCAATACTGCGATACCGATGGCAAGGAAGACCACGGTAAGACCTATGATCTCCGCGATGTTCATGAAGAACCCTTCTGCGGAATTGCCGATCGTAAGCTTGAACAGTGCCATGTTCAGGACTGTCGCCGGGTTGATCTTGTTAAAGATCGGGAAGTATCTCTCGAATAATCCCGGCAGCTGCGATATCATCTCGCCGCTTAAGAAAACGGATATCATGATCAGAGACGTCGCCTTGTTGCCTCTCTGGGTTACGTTACCCTTGAAGCACAGTCCGCAGATGACGCCGAAGCTGATCGCAAACATTACTGCTGATACCACAAAGAGCGCGAGCTTCAGGTAATCGTTCCCAAGGTAGATCCCGAACACATACTTCATTACCATAAGCTGTATCGCTACTATCACGAGACCGGGGATAACCCTTGCAGCAAAAGCGGTTACTACCATCTGTCCTTTTCGAGCGGGGGAAACCGAGTAGCGCATCGCTACCGCAGAGACGTCTGCGCGGAGGTCTCCCACCATGTTTATGCCCATCATGGCCATGAAGAGAATTCCCATTACAAGAGTGCTCAGGAAATACCAGTTGTACGGGTTCGGCTCCGCACCGAAAGCGTCCTCCTCGGACACCGTGTAAGTTACGTTCTCCACGGCATTATTTACAAGTTCCATCGCGAAGGCAGGGTCCTGTTCCCAGGCATCAGCAATCAGCTGATAGCGCTGCTTATATGTGTCTGCTATAGAGCCTGCCACTGCCGCGGACGTAATCGAGTGATTCTCCTGAAGATAGACCTCGACGTCACCGTCGGATACAACGAAGATTATCTCGGCTTCTTCCCCGGCAAGCTTAGCCTTGGCATCCTCGAGTGAGTCCGCCTCCTCAAGGATGAAGAGCTGATCCTCGGAGCCTTCCTCCGACAGAGATTCTATAAGGTCTTCGAAGCCCTCCTGATATACGCCCTGACCTTCGGTGATAAGGATTGTCTTCATTGGGTCGATGCTGTTCTGGTAGCTGTAGATGGAGTCGAATGCGAAGTGCATTGCCGTCATGAGCACCAGCGGAAATACGAACATCCAGAACAGGCCGCCGATACTTCTGAACATTTTAATTATCGAATACTTAAACATGCCCTGCTCCTTTACTCGTCACGAAGCTGCTTGCCCGTAAGCTCGAGGAATACGTCGTTCAATGTCGGCTGCTCGGAGAAGATCTTCTTCATCTTGTATCCCTTGTCCTGAAGGAGATTCACGATGTCGATGACATTGTGCTTGCCTGAGCCGGCCTCTACCTTAAGCTGATTGTTCTCGTAGCTTACGCTGTATACGTTCTTAACTTCCCTTACCATGCTGAGGGTCTCGTCATCGAGGCCAGCGACTTCGATGGTGATGATCTCGCTCTTCTTGATCATGCCCTTAAGCTCGTCTACGGTGCCCTCCGCGATCGTGTGTCCCTTGTCGATGATGAGGATGCGGTCACAAAGCTGCTCTACTTCCTCCATGTAGTGTGAGGTGTAAATGATGGTGGCGCCGTTCTGCCTTAACTGCTCGATGCCCTCGAGTATTTTGTTTCTGCTCTGGGGGTCAACCGCTACCGTGGGCTCATCGAAGAACACGAGTTTCGGCTTGTGCGCGATGCCGCACGCGATGTTAAGTCTTCTCTTAAGACCGCCGGAGAGCTTACCCGGCTTAAACTTAACGAAGTCGTTAAGCGCTACGAAGTCGATCGCTTCCTGAACGTACTTCTTTCTTGTCTCCTTATCCTTGATATAAAGTCCGCAGAAGAAGTCGATGTTCTCATAAACGGTAAGTGCGTCATAAACTGCTACATCCTGGGGAACGATACCGATCTGTCTTTTTATCTCATAAGCCTTGGGGCTCATGGGCTTACCGAAGATCTCGATCTCACCCTTGTCGTACTCCAGAAGAGAGAGGATGCAGTTGATCGTGGTGGACTTGCCGGAGCCGTTAGGTCCGAGAAGACCGAAGATCTCTCCTTCCCTGATGCTCATATCAAGGTGATCGATCGCGATCAGTTCCTTGTATCTTTTTACTAATCCCTTAACCTTTAAAATTTCAGCCATATTCATGCCTCCTTAACCTTACGGCTTGATTATCGGATATACGGCTTCGGCAGGGTAGTGAACAGCATCACTTTTGTAAATGACATATGTCATTTTCGAAGGAATTTCGCTCTGTTATAATGGCGTTGGATTAAGGAGAATAGATTATATGAAAAAGATCATTCTGTTTTTTATTATCGCAGCGGGTCTGATAGGTTCTGTCACCGACTATGTATTCACGAAGCACGATTCCTATAACAGGTATCTGGAGGGCGAGTACTATTTTCTTTATGATGCCGAAACTTGTGTCCCGGGAGACCCCAATTACATCATGACGCCCGATGATCCGATGTTCTACGCGGATTACAGTAACCCCAGGAATATGCTTATGATCAACTCTCTGGACTGCAAGATCTACAACCCTCATGACGGTTACTGCACGGTCCTTTACGGTGAGAATGTCATCGAGGATTTCCCGTTAAGCCATATCCGTATAAACGATGAGGACTCTCCTTATTTCTACGGCACAAAGCAGTACACATACGAAGAGTATATAGGCAGGCTCGACAGCATACCGAAGAAGGAAATAAGCAAGACAAAGACCATAAGTGATAAGCACATGGCGGACTACAGGCACATTCTCCCGTTCACGATCATAATCGGCGGGGTTGACGCTCTGCTCCTTGCAATCTGCTTCTTCTTCCGTAATACAGATCCGGATACCGTAGATATTTTGCTTCTGGGTGGAGCCGGGCTGAACATTCTTTTTAATATCATAACTTGGTTTGCCTACTGATGTGATATTATCAACTCATGAATCAGAAGAAAAACCGTCTTACCAGAATGTTCAACATCGAGCGCCTCAGAATGCGCATCGCATTGTGTCTGCTCGGAACGATTCTGTGCGGCATAGCCGTCGGATTCTTTAAGTTCGCGGCATTCGGTGTCGACCCGTTCACATCACTCGTAAGCGGTCTTGATATGATATCCCCTATCGAATACGGAATGCTTTATATCGTCATCAATGCGGTGCTGCTTCTCGTAAGTCTCATCTTCGACAGACACATGATCGGACTGGGAACGATCGCCAATCTGTTCCTGGTAGGGTATCTGGCACAGTATTCGCAGCAGTTCTTGACTTCCGTTCTGCCCGCAGAGTCGCTCATCGCGCGCATCGTCTGCCTTCTGCTCGGCATAGTCGGACTGTGTTTCTCATGCGGTCTTTATATGCCTGCGAACATGGGCGTCTCCACTTACGACGCCATCGCGATCATCATGGAAAAAAAGTGGCACATCGGCAAGTTCAAGTACAACAGGATCGCCACAGACTTCGTCTGCGTAATAATCGGAACTATTCTCTATGTCATGTCAGGTGAGCCTATTCGCTCGGTAACGGCGATCGTCGGCATCGGCACCATCATCACGGCTTTCTTCATGGGGCCTCTGGTCGACTTCTTCGCGAATAACTTTACTAAGAAGTTCTTCCTTAAGGATTAATTCTCTTCCTTACTTATATCATCAAACATCTGCTTAACCGAAGGTGCATTCTTCGTAAGCTTCTTTATGGAAATATCTTCGAGCTTATTGTTTGCCTGATTAAGCTGCTTCATGGAAAGCTCAAGCTTATCTTTGACATCCTTGAGATTATCGATGGCCTTCTGAATATCATCAATCGCCTTATTGTAATTCTTGCCGGCAAGCTCCACAGACCTTCCGAAAGCACCCTTGAAATCAAGAAGATTATTCTCAAAGTTATACAGATCCACCTGCTGGCTCTGTATCTCCGCGAGCTGCTTTCTGTACACCAGCGAATTCAGCGCAGCGTTACGCAGCAGTGAGATTATCGGTATGAAGAACTGCGGTCGCACCACAAACATCTTCTCATACTGATATGATACATCCACGATGCCGTTGTTATACAGCTCGTTGTCAGCCTCGAGCAGGGATACGAGCACCGCATACTCGCACTTCTTCTCGCGGCGGTCCTTATCCAGCTCCTTGAAGAAGTCTTCGTTCTTATGCTTCGTCGCTGTGGTATCCATCTCGTTCTTCATCTCGAACATAATGGAAATAAACTCCACTCCGTCTGACGACTCTCTGTAAATGAAGTCACCCTTACTTCCGGAGCTCGCATCATTATCCTTGCCGAACTCGGCATTCGGGAACGCAGCCATGCGGATCTGATTAAACTGATTCATGCAGTGCTGCTCCAGGCTCTCGCCGACCATCTTGGTCGACTGCTTGGCCTTGAAGTCCTTAAGACGCTCTATCTCTTCGTCACGCAGCTTAAGCTCGCCCTTATGAACTTCGATGAGATTGTTCTTCTCGAGCTCCCCTTCCTTCTTCTGAAGGTCGATGTCTCCCTTAAGCTTGATGATCTCGTTGTTCTTATCGGACAGCTCCCTCTCCTTCTCCTGAGTCGCCTTGGTAACTGCGAGCTCCTTCTCGGTCTGCGCATTATTTATCTGCGCCTTAAGCTGTTCGATCTGTCTTTGAAGATCTGAGATCTCCTCCGCCTTCTTCGACATATCTTCCTGATGGAGCTTGTCCTGCTTCATCAACTCTACCTGAAGGTCCTTATCTTCACGGGACTTAAGCTCCTTCTCGAACTCGTGGTCGCGCACCTGCTTCAGAATGGAAGCATAGCCTGATTCGTCAACCTTGAATACCTGTCCGCAGCTCGGACACTTAATCTCGTTATCCATGTAAGGCCTCCTTACTTTATGAACTCCAGAACCTCGTTAAGTGACGGGAAAACCTGATCTGCAAGCTCCCTGATCTCATCATCGGGCTGCACAATGTCAGGCACCATGATCGCGTACAGACCGGCTGCCTTCGCGGAGCGTATGCCGTTAAAAGAATCTTCTATGGCTGCTGCATCCTTGGCATCCACGCCGAGTCTTCGAAGTGCCTCAAGCCAGATGTCGGGCGCAGGCTTGCTTCTTTCCACCATGTCACCGCAGACGATCTCATCGAAATACTTCTCGAGGCCGGCAGCAATGATCTCGCGCAGCACGGACTTACTTGAAGTGGAGGACGCAAGCGCCACCTTCACTCCGTTATCCTTAAGGTAACCGAGAAGCTCACGCGTACCGGGCTTAACGGCAATGAGGCCTGCATCAAACATCCTCATGAAAAGCTCACGCTTCTTCTGGTTAAGTCCGTCATAATCCACTTCGGTTCCGTACATGCTTACGAAAAGCTCACGCGTGGCGGCGGAGTTAATGCCGAGCGCGTTCTTACAAAACAGCTCGATGTCCTTAAGTCCTGCCTCGGGTGCAACTAACTTCCAGCACTCGATGATGGCTCTTTCGGTGTCGAAAATAACACCGTCCATATCAAATAAAACAGCTTTGAATTCCATGTTAATACCTTATACTGCTCCCAGTATCTTTCTTGCATTCTCTACGCGGTCAGCCGCGGGAGTCTGTATACCCTCAAGCTCGTACGGGATGCCGAGTGTGGCCCACTTATGCACACCGAGAGTGTGATAAGGAAGCACTTCCACGCGCTCTACCGTCTTAAGTGTCTTGATGAACTCGGCAAGCTTTGTAAGGTACTCGTCCTTGTCATTGCGCTCGGGCACGAGCACGTGACGGATCCACATCTTCACGCCAAGGTCACTCATCTCACGCGCCATGGCAAGGATGTTGTCATTAGGCTGCTTTGTAAGCTCTTTGTGGCCTTCGGGATCGATGTGCTTGATGTCGAGCATTACGAGGTCAGTGACCTTCATGAGCTCGAGGAACTTATCATGCCACTCGGGGTTGGTGTTGTAGGGGTTGCCGGAAGTATCGAGGCATGTGTTGATGCCCTTTGCCTTTGCCTTGGTAAACAGCTCGAGCAGGAAGTCGATCTGCATAAGAGGCTCGCCGCCGGAGACCGTGATGCCTCCCTGGGGGCCCCAGTAGGTCTTGTACCTTAACGCCTTCTCAAGAAGCTCGTCAGAGGACATGAGCTGGCCGTCCGTCATCTTCCACGTATCGGGATTATGACAGAACTGGCACCTCATGGCGCAGCCTGAAAAGAAGATGATATATCTTACTCCGGGGCCGTCAGCGGAACCGAAGCTCTCGAGTGAATGAATGTATCCCTGTGACATAAATACCTGCCGATTTTTCTTTTTATTTTAACAGAAAAGGGGTCGTGCATAACGCGCGACCCCGATTCTTAAGTCTTACCTAAATCAATAGGAATCTTATCTTATGCAGTACGCTCTCTTATCACAGTCTTGCGTGGCAAGTTCTGGAGATAACGTCGTCCTGCTGCTCCTTAGTAAGGTCGATGAACTTAACAGCATATCCGGATACACGGATTGTGAAGTTAGCGTACTCTTCCTTCTCAGGATGTGCCTGTGCGTCGAGGAGCTTCTCAACACCGAATACGTTTACGTTGAGGTGGTGAGCGCCCTGTGAGAAGTAACCGTCAAGAACGTTAACGAGGTTGTTCTTCTGGTCAGCCTCAGAGTTTCCAAGAGCTGAAGGGTTGATCGTCTGAGTATTGGAGATACCGTCGAGAGACCAAACGTAAGGGATCTTAGCAACAGAGTTCAGGGAAGCGATCAGGCCGTTCTTCTCAGCGCCGTATGCAGGGTTTGCACCAGGAGAGAGAGGCTCGCCGGCCTTACGTCCGTCAGGAAGTGTACCTGTCTTCTTACCATATACAACGTTGGATGTGATGGTAAGGATGGATGTTGTAGGCTCAGCATTTCTGTATGTGTGATGCTTCTTAACCTTTGTCATGTATGTGTCGAGGAGCCATACAGCGATATCGTCTGCTCTGTCATCGTCGTTACCGTATCTCGGGAAGTCACCCTCGATCTCGAAGTCTGTAGCGATGCCGTCAGCGTTTCTGATAGCCTTAACCTTTGCATACTTGATAGCGGACAGTGAGTCTACTACGTGTGAGAAACCTGCGATACCTGTAGCGAATGTTCTTCTTACGTTAGTATCGATGAGAGCGAGCTCAGCAGCCTCATAGTAGTACTTGTCGTGCATGTAGTGGATGAGGTTCAAGCAGTTAACATAGAGATCAACGAGCCAGTCGAGCATGGGATCGAACTTAGCGATAACCTCATCATAGTCGAGATACTCGGATGTGATGGGCTGGTAAGCAGGACCAACCTGTACTCTCTTAGGATCTGTCTCGAGCTCGTCCTTACCGCCGTTGATAGCGTAGAGCAAGCACTTAGCGAGGTTAGCTCTTGCACCGAAGAACTGCATCTCCTTACCTGTCTGTGTAGCAGATACGCAGCAGCAGATGGAGTAGTCATCGCCCCATACAGGTCTCATTACATCATCGTTCTCGTACTGTACGGAAGATGTTGTGATGGAGATGTGTGCAGCATACTGTCTGAAGTTGTCAGGCAGTCTCTTGGAATAGAGAACTGTGAGGTTAGGCTCAGGTGAAGGACCCATGTTCTCGAGTGTGTGGAGGAAACGGTAGTCGTTCTTTGTTACCTGTGAACGGCCGTCGGAACCAAGACCTGCAACCTCGAGTGTAGCCCATATCGGGTCACCGGAGAACAGCTCGTTGTAAGACTGGATACGAGCGAACTTAACCATACGGAGCTTCATAACGAGGTGGTCGATGAGCTCCTGAGCCTCAGACTCTGTGAGAGTACCCTTCTCGAGGTCTCTCTGGATATAGATATCAAGGAAAGTAGAAACACGACCAACGGACATAGCAGCACCATTCTGTGTCTTGATAGCTGCGAGGTATCCGAAGTAGAGCCACTGAACAGCCTCTCTAGCGTTCTGAGCAGGCTTGGAGATGTCGTAGCCGTAAGCTGCTGCCATTTCCTTCATCTGCATCAAAGCCTTGATCTGCTTGCCGAGCTCTTCTCTCTGACGGATAACGTCATCAAGCATGTTGCCGTCACCGCAGTTAGCGAGATCCTTCTTCTTGGAAGCGATGATGAAATCGATACCGTAAAGAGCAACTCTTCTGTAGTCACCTACGATTCTTCCACGGCCGTATGTGTCAGGAAGACCTGTGAGGATGTGTGAGTGACGAGCTGCCTTGATCTCAGGTGTATAAACAGAGAATACAGCGTCAGAGTGTGTTGTGTGATAGTCAGTAAAGATCTTATGGAGTTCCTTAGAAGGCTCATAGCCGTACATCTGGCATGACTGCTCAGCCATCTTGATACCGCCGAAGGGCATGAATGCTCTCTTCAAAGGCTTGTCTGTCTGGAGACCGACAACCTTCTCGAGGTCCTTCATGGAATCATCCATGTAAGCTGCGCCGTAAGCGAGGATATCGGAAACAACCTCTGTCTCCATATCGAGTACGCCGCCCTTAGCTCTCTCTTCCTTCTGCAGTTCCTTGAGCTTTCCCCAGAGCTTGTCTGTAGCTTCTGTAGGACCTGCGAGGAATGATTCGTCACCATCGTAAGGTGTGTAGTTATTCTGGATGAAGTCTCTTACATTGACTTCCTCTCTCCACAATCTTCCGGAAAAACCTTCCCACTGGTCAAAATTTTTCATGGTTACTATTTCCTTTCTGATTTAATAAGACTTTTCGGTACTGCTAATATAGCAAAATGAAAATCACTTTACAACCCTAATTTATAATTATTCTAAAAAAATGACAACAAAAATTCACACTTTTTGACCTGAGTTAGAAAAGGGTAATTTTTCTTTTCGAAAAGGATACGAACGCGGGTCTTAACCCTCTACTCCGGGCTGCTGAGGTATCTCCTCTTCAGGTCCCGTGTGGATAGGGCAGACGTTATCCTCAGTAGGTGCAAGGTAAGAGCCTACAACGAAAAGATCCGTCACGGTGGTGCCTGCTTCACGGCAGTAATCACTGGGATAGTAGCCGGACTCGCACACTTCCATTTCGACCACGTTCTCAGGACGCTCCCAGCTTGCTCCCGGGAGGTTCAGATGGATCCTGCTCATGACGTAGTACCAGATCCTGTTGGCGTTAGGCTTATCTATAGTAGGTATAAGAGTCTGTCTTAAGCGGTTGTCGTAGCCATACCATACCGCGCCGCAGTAGTAAGGCGTGTAGCCGCAGAACCACTTATCGAGGTTGGCGTCAGTGGTACCTGTCTTACCTGATGTCGCAATGGCCTCGCCGTCAGCATTGTGGATGACGGAGACGGTGCCCGTAGCGGTACCGTTGGTGATAACGTCCTCGAGGATATCGCTCATGATGTAGGAAGTCTCTGCCGAGTACACGCGGTGTCTCTCGGGAGTCTTCGTAAGCACAACGTTGTCGTTGCTGTCGAGCACCTGAGTGTAAGCGTAAGGCTCGGTATAAGTGCCGCCCGAGGCAAGCGTATTAAACGCGCCGCACATCTGCAGGGGCGTGATACCCGTGGTGAAAGAACCGATAGCCTGAGAAGGATACGAACCCTCGGCTGTCATGTCGATTCCCTCCTGCCTTAAAAACCACAGCGCAGTGTCGCCTCCGACGTCATACCAGACCTTAACGGCAATGGTGTTCTTGGAGGTGGCCACGGCACGTCTGATTGTCATGGGACCTGCGTAGGAACGGTCGGCATTAAGAGGCCATGCCGCAGCCGGATTGTTGGGATCCAGATGGCTTTCCTCATCGACGTAGATCATTCCGGGCGCAATGATGCCGAGCTCGATCGCCGGAGCGTAATCAATAATAGGTTTAATAGAAGAACCCGTGGACCTGTACGCCTGCGTCGCTCGGTTAAGGACCATGTTGCCGGGCTTCGGCCCGTATCCTCCCTGCATGCCCGCAATGGCTCCGGTCTGGACGTTTATGATGACCATTCCGGCCTGCGGTTTCTCAGGGTAATCCACAAGCATCGTCGGATCCTGCTGGAACAGGTCACGCGTGTTGAACGCCTCGTCCAGAACCGCCTGGACATCGGGCTCGAGAGTGGTGTAGATATGGTAGCCGCGGTTATAGACGATAGTCGCAGCGAGGTCAGTGGAGATGTCTCTTGTGAGCGCCACGTCGTTGATAACTTCGGATATCGCGTACTCGCAGAAATACGAGTTGATCTCATTGGCGGGCTGTACGTTATTGGACTGGAACAGAAGCTCCGTGTTAAGCGCGTTCTGATACTCTTCCTCGGTTATGTAGCCGAGCTCGAACATCTTGGACAGAACGATACGCTGTCTTCTCAGGGCGTTACGTCTTCCGGACTCTCTTAAAGGATTGTAATAAGAAGGGCTCTTGGGAAGGCCCGCGAGGAAAGCGCACTCTGCAAGGTTAAGCTCGGAAGCGTTCTTGCCGAAATAGTTCTGCGCCGCAGCCTGAACGCCGACGTAGTTATTGCCCATGGGCGCGAGGTTCAGGTAAAGCTCCATGATCTCGTCCTTGGAAAGCTCCTGCTCGAGGCTCATGGCCGCGAACCACTCCTGGATCTTTCTTGATGTGGAGTGCTGGTCGTTACCGGAGATGAGCTTTACGGTCTGCTGCGTGATGGTGGAACCGCCGTGTGTAGCGGAGCCGCCGTTGGCAAGCGCGGAGAGAACGGCACTTCCGATACGTCTGATGTCGATACCGGAGTGATCGTAGAATCTCTCGTCCTCGATGCTGATTACGGCTTCCTCGAGGTATGTGTTACGAACTTCACTGATGGGGATGTAGATTCGGTCTACGTTCTGGCTTCCCGTGAGACGCGCGATAACATTGCCTTGGCTGTCGTATACGAAAGAGGTCTGCACCTCGTCTGTCTGCGTGATGTCTGAAATGGAAAGGGGCTTGGTCATGGACACGTAACCCAGAAGCATTCCTGCGCCGAAGCCTCCGAAGCCGAAAGCCACGCACAGCACAGCTACCAGCACGATCTTAAAGACCGATGCCAGGAAAGATACGATCTCGTGCTTCAGGCTTCTGTTAAAGCCTGATACAGTCGGCTTGCCCTTAAGGACGCGGCGAAGCTCATCCGCGAGCGCGCTGTTCTCGGGCGCTACCGGACTTGAGTTTCTGACGACTCCGGAGATCCTTCCGGACTGATCGCTTCTCTTGTTTGTTCCCTGTCCTGATCCTTGCATAATGATATATTCTACCATTTTTCACTAATATTATTAATAAACCGTGTTACAATCTCGATATGGGTTATATAGAAACAGTAACAATTACTGCTTTGGGTAATGAGGGACAGGGCGTCGGAGACCTCCCCTCAGGCAAGAAGGTATTTGTCCCTGCGGTACTCCCGGGCGAGACTTGCGAAGTCGAGGTGACTTCCGAAAGTTCCAAGTTCGCGGAAGGCATCTGCTACAACCTTCTTAACGTCTCCCCTGACAGGATCTTAAGCTACGGCAACTTTGTTCCCGGGGCCGACCTCGCACATCTTTCTTACAAGGCCGCGCTCGAGTACAAGGAAGACAAGGTCCGCAACTGCCTCATCCGTTTAGGCCGTCTGCCCGCGGACATGGTCAACGGCGCAATGCGTCAGATCCTCCCCTGCGTTAACCCGCTTAACTACAGAAACCACATGCAGTACCGCCTCGTCGGCGGCAAGCTGTGCCTTATAAATTCTTTCACGAAGATGGCGGAGGACCCCGGCAACCCGATCCTCGAGTACGATATCTTCACCAAACTGCGCGCTTCGCTGGAGCAGATCTTCTACAACGCACCCACGAACCTTTTCGAGGAAGTGGTGATGAGAGGCTCCGAGAGGACACATGACGTGCTGCTCGAGCTCGTGTCCGGCAACACCTCTGCGCACGAAGTCATCATCGGCTACACCAACAACTACATCGAAGCCACCTCCATGGTGCACACGCTCCAGGCGGCATGCCAGGAGAACGGCTACAGGCTCGCAGGACTGACATTGCGCATCAGCGCCACGCCCACGGACAGAAGAACACGCGGCGGCAAACGCGTCCTGCTTTTCGGCAACGATTACTACGAGGAGATCCTTCTCGGGCACAAGTTCAGGATCCATGCGGGAGCTTTCTTCCAGGTAAATATCCCCCAGGCAGAACTGCTTTATAAGAGCGCTTCCAGGTTCACTTTAGACGACGCGTCCATACTCGATCTTTACTGCGGAACAGGCTCCATAGGAATTTCGCTCATGCGTCCCGGCCAGAAACTCGTCGGCCTCGACACGGTACCTGAAGCGATCCGCGCCGCCAAGGAGAATGCGCTCCTGAACGGCATGGCAAACGCGACCTTCTCGGTTAAGTCTGCAGAGTCGATCGACTTCGCCACACTTGCGCTGCCTGAGCCCATGACGGTAATCGTGGACCCGCCCCGCAAAGGCCTCGACCAGCAGCTTGTAAAAAAGCTTCTCACGGCACAGCCTTCCAAGATCGTCTACATCTCATGCGACCCCGCCACCATGTCACGCGACCTCGCTCACCTGGTTGGCACAGGCGTGTACAATCTCGACTCGGTCCGCCCGGTAGACATGTTCCCCTGGACACATCACGTGGAGACGGTAGTTCTTCTTTCCAAGGGTGTCGATATATCTGCCGGTAAGATTCAAGTAGAGTTTTCTGTAGAAGATATGGATCTCTCCGCAGCCCACGAGAAAGCGTCTTACTCAAAGATAAAAGAATACGTATTAAATAATCACGGGCTTCAGGTAACAAGCCTTAATATTGCACAAGTAAAGCGCAAGTACGGGATAATCGAGAGAGAGAACTACAATCTGCCCAAGAGCGAAGATTCAAGACAACCTAACTGTCCACCTGAGAAAGAGATTGCTATTGTTGATGCGCTGAAATATTTTAAAATGATTCAGTAATATAATGAAGCTCCCGGGGATCCAGGAGCTAAGAGTGGACTATATCATTATTATTCCAGTACTATTTCCGCATTAGGATACATTGTCTCAAGTATCGCAATTCTCTCTTCCGATAAGCTATTTCCACTGACAATACATATTCGCTGTACATCTATATAGTCTTCATTAGAAGCTTCTTTGGGAATATAAAAAGACACCGTTCTAATCTCTCTAATAGAGTCCGACGGAGTATCCCAATAATACTCTATATAGAAATCATCCCCGCTCATTATTATTTTCAAGCTACGATGATTAAGGATATAGTCCGGATTCTCTCCGAAAAAGTCGTTCATCGCCAGTATCACCTCATTGGATTCATACATGGAATCTACATCTATGACACTTATATATGCTCCTTCGGTATCGTAAAATACCGTCTGAAAAGAGCCCGACGCATTTGAACTGCAGTAATCAGCGAAATCCATCACCTCTTCAGGAACATTACCATATTTATCATAAAACTTAGACGTAGTATTAATATATTTCTGAAATCTATACCATCTGATAGCCAGTAAGATAACAGCTGCAGTCAACGCTAATAGAACAGTAACACATACTGCAATGACAACAGGCTTACCTCTTCTGTTATTGTTTGATTCTTTCTTCATTTATACGCCTGCTACCCCTGAAAAGTGTTGCATTGATTATATTAACGCGCTACCTGCTATTCCAGATAATACGAAAAAGGCATAAAAACTATTATTAATATCTATTCCAACAATATTACAATACATCATCTGTAGCTTGATCACTAGTCGGAAGACCTATCAATTCACACATCTCAAGATAATGCTGATAGTTCGCCAATCTATCAGATCCCTCAAAGGAATAGCAATAGTACATGATGTAATTTCCCCAATAATAGTACGCCTTGAAATCTCTTATCGTTGCACTTGGTTCGGCAATAAAAAAACAAAAACCATTCTCATATTCAGTATCTGACAACTCTTCGCCGCTATCAATGGCATTAGCTATACAATTCCTATAATAAATCTCAGCCCATTGTGCACTATCAAATTCAATCAAAATGAATCGATCGACTGTCAAACTCCGAGTCTTATGATAATCACACTCTTCTGGGGTAAACCCAGCAATTCCTTCCGAATCAGGACGCGTAATACTCTCTAAATACAATGAATAATCACGAATATAATCAATACTGCTATCATTGATAATAATATAGAAATTAGGATTATCAACACTTCCTAAAGAATCAATTTCTACCCCCAGTAGATAGTTCCAGTCATCAACAACATCAGTAAAAGTAGCATCAACATCTAACGGACTTAACTCATAATCATCCGATACCGGTGAACCCGAGGAATTTTGGATGGTTTCATTCATTCCGAGATTCGGGTCTGTTATCGAATTATCCGAAGATCTTCCATGTTCATTTTCCCCAATACATGAAGAACAACAAAATGAATAACCCAATAATAGCGTTATAGCCAACAAATACGAAAAAAGCCTTCTCATACATCACCCCAATAAATCCACTACAGGATCATAACTCCTATCTCCAAGAAGCGTAATAATCGGATGACTATATATTATATAACCATCCGAGTATTCATCCGAGCTGCTCTCAGCATTTCTTTCAGACGTATATAGAAAACCGTATACTACATCTCCTACATACAAATCTATAACCTCACCATTATCGGTAAATACAAGAAAACCACAATTATCATTCTCTTCTTCATAGTTATCGAAATGTAAATACGACCTGCATATTCCAATATTAAAATAGTAATCAGCATTATCACTTATGTTAAGATACTGATCGTCAGGCAGTATAAAAATACTATCAGGGTCAGGGGAATAACTACAGAAGAAGAAGCGTGTACCATAGTAAAATAAAGTTGAATCCGCTGCAATAACCTTATGAATTCCATCGAAATTATCCACAAAATTGCAAGCCAAACAAGAACGATCGCCATTATCTGCACCACACAAGCACGAATATAGATTTAATGAACCAATCTTCTTGTCCACTAAATTGCTTAATGAAACGATTGTACCTATATCTGTTCTATTAGCATTTCGAGAAGCTTCGTAATCCGTGAATAAATAATCCCGCTTGTATTCTTTAACTAGTGAATCAGTGTTCTCCGTTTGAACTTCATATTTTGCTAAAAGGATACATGTTGGATTGCCGTGTCCACTTATTATTACGGTTTTAGCATTGTAATAATACTTATCACCAAATTGTTTGTTATAGAAATTTGTGTAATAGGAACTATGCAATCCTATACCTAACCAAGCAGTTACGAACTCACCCGCATTTTTAAATTCATACAATGTGCAGTTTATACCTAGATTGTTATACTCCTCCTCTCGCTGTTTAGATTGGTCATAAAAATCAGTGCTAGTAAATATGTATACCATGTCTTTATTAACAACTAATGGTATTGCATCTTCAGTATCTAAATATCCATCATCATCAGAATCCATTAGTGATGGATCCGAAATAACACAAGCAACACAGAGAGATTTACCACAATTCATGTCACAAAAGTATTTGTTCAAATAGTAAAATTCTGAATCTTGGTCAACCTCTCCTTCTGAAGCCGCATAGATAGGTGTTAAATTAATTGAAATAGATATACTTCCATCATTGTACTTTCGTAAAACATAGACTGTCCCTAACTCATCTCCATCAGAGATGGTATCATCATCAGAATCTTTATCGTCGGGATTTGAATAATAGATTTGTCCATTGGCACCTAGAATCCCTTGCTCTTCCATATAATCTGGAACCCCATCCTGATCTCCATCTAGAGAAACTTGAGTCAACACTTGCCATTCATAGTGATAAAACAAACCACCAAATAAATAGTAATGACTCATTTCAACAGTCTCAATACGAACATCCTCACTAAACCTTCCATTGTTCATATTCAAATACTGATTCCATGCTTCTTCTTCAAAATGTTCAGGTGCAATAGAACCATTATAGAGAGTTCCACCAATATTCACCCCCGCACTTCTAACATACCCAGCGCAATATGGCATTTCTTGATTATTCCACTTGTTTAAATCCACTAATACATAAGTGCTGAAATGGTTAAGATTAACGGTTATAACATTATTGGTAGTATCAACTACCGCTTGTTCTTGCTTAATAAAGAATTCTGAATCTTCATCATACCAAAGAACACCAAGATAAGATTCGTTCGTATCTCCCAATGCACTTTCGTCATAATTAATTGTTAATGTCATCGAATCAAAATGGCCTTCAGACTCAATATTAATCGGAACTCCAACACGGCCATATACATTGGTACAGTATATATCTCTATTGTAAGTGTCCTCGATAGTAGTATTGCTCGTAATTAATCCAGATATGTTTCCGCTGATTGATACTCCCGTAATCTCATGCGGATGGTCTTCAGCAATGGGATCCATTGATAAAGACTGACTGAACATAACATAGTCGTCGGTTATTCCGTCACCGTCAGAGTCACTGCTTCCCGGATTCAATCCAAGTGTTACCTCATCTCCGTCCTTGATCCCGTCAGAATCGGTGTCTTCATTTCTGGGATCAATACCATAGAAATAGACTTCGTTATAGTCGTTAATTCCATCGTAGTCGCTGTCATACGCAAACATACATGTACCGGTAGAATACTCACCGCCGTTAGTGATTCCATCTCCATCACAATCCTCATCAAAATCAATCAATCCGTTACCGTCGGTATCAGGAAGATTAGGACTTGTGCCTATATTGATTTCATCTCCGTCTAATAATCCGTCCCCGTCAGTATCAGGATTATTCGAATCAGTCATATACATGATTTCTTGATAATCAAGCAATCCATCGTTGTCACTATCTTCCAAATCATAATAAGGATCTTCTACTTCAGTTGGAGCAGGCACCTCTGTTGGTGTAGGAGTTTCTGTGCAAGATGGCTCTGTTGTCGGAGTTCCTGTAGGTTCTTCGGTAGGAGTTATCGTTGGTGTTTCTGTCGGAACAGGAGTAGGTGTAGGAGTCGGCTCAACAATGTTGCCGCCACCGATGAAATCAAGATAATCAGGTAATCCGTTTCCATCGGTATCTTCTGTAAGGCTATATGCAAGATCTACTACTGTAAGTTCAACATTCGACAGATTAAGCGGATCTTCAGTATTATCTCCCTGTATTCCGAAGTTATATGCAGTATCAGCTAATAACCGCATGTTGTTTTCATCATGAGTTATAGTGTAGTTATTATCACCTTCGTCTAACAATACCGCCGACGATACTGCTGTTATATCTCTGTTAGAGCCGAATGACAATTCCCAATGCTGACAGTCCACTTGAGGTGTCAGTGTTAACTGTCCTGTAAACCCTGTCTCCCAAGAAGAATATTCTGTATATTCAATAGTATACAGACTTGTATCTACTACTGTAGCCTGTGTGTTAAGAAGATACCATTCGGGATCAACTGAAAGCTCTGTTTCTGTATCAGAAGAGAATGTAATACCGACTGTAACGGATTCTCCTGTATGGATATCCTGATTCCAGCCGTTACTTGTAATCGTATATGTACCGTTACCGTCAGTCTCATATATAGAACCGTTCCAAATGTTTTCGATGCTATAAGGTGAATTGAATGTCAGATACCAGTTATGTATTGTCTCGTTGCCGGTATTAGTAAGAACAAGATCTATGCTTTCGTGGTTGTTCCAGCTGGATGTTATATTTGTAATAATCTCATAATCGAGATTTGATTGTACCGAATAATAAGATGGTGCATTAAGCATATCTGCCAATACCATTGTCGGAAGACCGCTCATGGCAATAACGCTCGCGGTTATCATACTGATAATCTTTTTAAATCTATATCGTTCCGATTCTTTGTAATTCATAATACCTCCCAAAAATGAATCGACAAATAATGCCTAAGCACCAAATCTTCTTATTTGCTTCGTACCGGTCTCTTCGGCTGGTGGAAGAACGATAAGCATCTTGCCGGCAGTCCGGGGTCAATCGCTCTATCCTTAGAAACATTCTTAACAATCTTCAAAAGATTCTTCTCGATGTCCTTCATATGCGATCCCTCCTCTCTTACGTATTTCAAACAACATGGATATTGCACATACAACAATTCCATAGCTGATGTAAAAACTTAGATCATCGGGAACACTTATGACTTCGAGCAAAAGCAACAATACAAAAATCGTTCCTACGCTCAACCTCGCCAGTGCTTTTGCCCTTCTATATTCCTGTCCACTCCAATCTATATTTCGATTGTTGTTAGCGCCGGGTGAAAATCGCCGCTAAAAGTCGGATTAAAATAGCCAACGATAGTCAAACATAAAAAGCCATTACGTTTTTCCTTTATACTGATAATACCAACACATCAGCAAAGAAGGAAAATGGTACGTAATGACTTAAAAAGAACTATAACACACGCTCTTGATGAAATGAAGACAGAGCAAGGTGAGGCTTTCAGTTTAGACAAAGTAAATCTGGCCGAGCTGGAAAGACGAACAGGAATCTCCAGAGCTAAG
>JAFSPU010000005.1 GCA_017451265.1 Clostridiales bacterium | reverse complement strand
CAATACATTCACTACTACAATGAAGAAAGGATTGTTACAAGGCTAAGAACTAATCCACATCAATGCAGAAATAGCTATTATGAATCTGTGGTATGATGTGAGTTAAGAACACATAGTCCAAATTATAGGGGTAATAACAAAGCCCGTAAACACTGCGTTTGCGGGCTTTCTTTTTTCCCGTCGGATTTTACGTTTTCTTGCAAAAGTGGCGTTTTTCAGTCAATATGTGCATTTTTTAGCCAATTTTCTCAGAAAGCTTGGGGACACATTTGGGGACACATGGCTCCAAGTTCGAACCCCAGTTAGATTTGAAGTCGTGGTTAGGGAGAGGGAGACCATTCTCAAGTGCAATCGAAGATGCAACTTTTGCTGAATAGTCTAGTGTCCATTGTATAAATGGGTACGAAAAGCAGAGGATGTTAGTCTTTTGTTTCTTTGATTATTTTTATTAGTTTCTTATGTTTTAATGATTTGCGGGAAACGGAGTCGAAATCCGCTGTGCATATTATTTTATGAGTTCGAATATGGCAATATACCATGCTTGTCTTACAACGTTTAACGTAACTTTCCTTTTGGGGGGATGATGTTTTTGTGATATACAAAATGCTCCCCGGATTGGGGAGCGTAAGTACTATAGTTAATTATGTGTTATGAGAATAATCATCTGTTACAGCAAGCAAAAGCCCCGAGTTGATTCGGGGTTTTTACTGTTTATGCTGTGACTCTTACGTTTGGCTTATCAGAAACTGTATTCTTTGCCGTGTAATATTCTGAGGGGCTTACCTTATTATCGCCTTTTTTGTACCATTCCCACCCGCAATCTGAACATCTGTATGCAGAATATTCACATCCGTCAGGATCTATGAAAAATTCGAATTTATGTCCTTCATGATTGAACCAACATTGATGTTCTCCGTATTCTCCGCCTGAAACATTCTCCATATTATCCAGTGTTAATTCTCTTTTCTCTAATTCGTTTGTCTTAATTTCCTTTGTCATTGTTTTACCCTCCTACTGGTTTGTTTTTGTTTGACACGCTCATTATCTGCCTGTTCAGGGGGCAAACCAATGATTAAGTTTGGCGTATTATGTCGGTTAAGCAACATTTTACGGTCCGAGTGTTTAAAACATATAGAAAAAGATTGGATACTGAAGATTAAAGCACCTGTACATTGAATACACTTATGATGTTTTTGTGATATACAAAATGCTCCCCGGATTGGGGAGCGTAAGTACTATAGTAAATTATGTGTTATGAGAATAATCATCTGTTACAGCAAGCAAAAGCCCCGAGTTGAACGGTTTAACTTTTATATCCTACGATTATAGGATGGGGATACCCCTTCGATACCCGCGTGGGATACCTGTTTCTACTTCTTGTGATAGAATTCAGTTACCTAATAAGGGTAGAAAGAAGGTACAAATAATGAAGAAAGCATTGTCACTTATCCTGACGGCTGCTATCGGCGTATCCTGCATCGCAGCATGCTCGAAGGAACCCGCGGAGTCAGAGACATCAGCAACAGAGCAGACAACTGTCGAAGAGACAGAAGCAACTACTGCGCAGACGGCTGAAACCGCAGAAACAGCCGTAGCCGAGACAACAGAGACGACAGCTGAGACTACAGCTGCTCCCGCTGCCGCTTCCACAGATGTAACACCTGAACTGAGTGCGCTCTTTGACCAGGCTTTGGACGGATTCGTAGGTGTCGGCTACATTCCCGAGTTCTACCTCGGAAACTTCGATGATAATGGCAGCACGGTTCATTGCTTCCTGTGCGAATCCACTGTAGTAACGGCTGATCCCGTTTCTTACTGGTCCTTCGTATTCGTAACAGATGACGGCGCAGGCAACGTAGGCATCGGCAAGGTATGTCAGCCCGATTACGCATGCATCGACGTTTACGACGGCGATTTCCTGGCTACAGAGGTTCAGACGGAACCTGTACCCGGCGGTTGGGAAGATACCATGAACTTCGAGGTCACAGACGACAGACTCGCAGAATTCCGTCTCGCAAACAGTATTTATATGCCGGTCGCTATCCTTGCGACACAGGTCGTAGCGGGAATGAATTACATTTATCTGGCTACTGATGCTGACGGCAACTTCAGGATCGTCAAGATATACGTCGACCTGGACGGCGGCGCATGCACTTCAGGATCTAAGAGTCTTAATATCGAGAGTCTTTACTGATTATTCTTCTCGTGTTCCGCCCTCGCGCGGTCAATAACGGCTTTACGGGCCTCGGGCGAAAGTACCGAGGCCTTTCCTTCGGCTGTAACTCTTATAGCGGAGCCGCAGTAAGCACAGAAGCTGATGGAATTCTTACGGCATGCGAGGCGCGCACCGCAGCTCTGGCAGGAGACGGCAATGCTCTCGGCTGCGATCTTCTCTGCAATAATACAGTTAAGAAAGCCTTTCCCCGCTTCCTTCAAAATCCACTTTGTGGACTGAGCGAGGGAAGGCCTTTGTTATTAATTCTGTCTTTTGCTTCTTTAATTATCTTTATTAGTTCCTTGTGTTTTAGTGATTTGCGGCAAACGGAGTCAAAATCCGCTGCGCATATTATTCTATGAGTTCGAATATGGCAATATACCATGCTTGTCTTACAACGTTTAACGTAACTTTCCTTTTGGGGGGATGATGATTTTGTGATATACAAAATGCTCCCCGGATTGGGGAGCGTAAGTACTATAGTAAATTATGTGTTATGAGAATAATCATCTGTTACAGCAAGCAAAAGCCCCGAGTTGAACGGTTTAACTTTTATATCCTACGATTATAAGATGGGGATCTCTCGGATATTTACTCAATGTCGTGTAAAAATCTGAAGGGCGTATTTCTACTCCGTTTTTCTCAAACCATTCGTGATCGCAATCTTTACATCTGTATGCTTCATATTCATCGCCATCAGGAGTTGTGGTGCAGTCAAACAGCTGTCCGTCATGTTCGAACCAACATTTGCCATCTCCGTATACTCCTCCTGAAACACTCTCGAAGTTATCCAGTGTTAATTCTCTCTTCTCTAATTCGTTTGTCTTATTATCCTTTGTCATTGTTTTACCCTCCTACTGGTTTGTTTTTGTTTGACACGCTCATTATCTGCCTGTTCAGGGGGCAAACCAATGATCAAGTTTGGCGTATTATGTCGGTTAAGCAACAGTTTACGGTCCGAGTGTTTAAAACATATAGAAAAAGATTGGATTCAGTCTTTTGCTTCTTTGATTATCTTTATTAGTTCCTTGTGTTTTCGTGATTTGCAGCATACAGAACTTTCCTTTTGGGGTTATAATCAATGTAATGACATTTGAGTGAATGTGTCCCCAATTATTAAATGACACCATGATATATGAAGGAATATATCTAGCTGACAGGTGTAAGCCTATGAATATTTACGACGAATTGCATGAACGAGCATTAGAGCTTGTAAAGAAGTGGAACAAGTTCGACTTTGAAAATTTGGAATATTGGGAAAACAATTCCAAATGGGCTTCTTTTATGAGAGCCTCAGAGAGCTCCGAATCGGATTCACTTTGTCTTGTCTATAACATATACGAAGCAAGAATGTGCGCCTATATGGGGCAGATTGCTGTAATTAAGGACAAGGATGATCCTCATCTTGTGTTTACATCCAAGGTTTCATCTTATGTTGAGATATCCAATCCTCGATACACTAATGACGGCCGTTATGTGTTAATTCAAGTTTATACGCATAAGTTTGCCGGAACCCTGGTTATTGATGTTGTTAACAAAAGATATGCAGGTATTAAATATCCTAAGTTCATGCTTTGCAAAATTACTCCTATGGAAGAAAATGAAGTCCTCTTTACAAATCTTGAGGAAAGCAATAAGAACGATGTGAATGAGAGGTTAAAGCTGTCATCTCTTAATTGGCAGGTGATTGAAAATCCTGTTGTTGATTACATCCCCGCATTTGAGATTTATTGGTAAGTTGTGTCGAAGATATTCGGTATGTCTACAAAAGGTTAAGGATAAGTTGGAATTATGAGTGCAGATTCAATGAGACCTACTAACGATAGTATTCCTTGCCCAGTATGTGGTAAACACACATTTCCCAGTTATATGGATCATAATATATGTCGAGTATGTGGTTGGGAGAATGACGATTGGTTTGAGGAAGGCGGAGCAAATTATATAAGTCTTGAAGACTACAAAAGGCGCTACCAAGAATACTTGGAGTTATATTCTGATTATACATACGCAAAATATGGTCTTCCCGAAATTACAGAGTCAGATAGACTTACGGTTGATCATTTGTACTGTACAAGTAATGAGAAAGAACTTCAAAAAAGTACATTTTGTGGCTGTTTCTACTGTGTAACTATTTTTGAACCGCATGAGATCAACACATGGATTAATGATAAAGATGGAAAAACAGCTATATGTCCTTATTGTGGAATTGATTCCGTTTTACCAGATAGTATAGTTGAATTAAGTGAAGAATATCTTCAAAAGATGAAAGAGGTTTGGTTTTAAAACCAGTGGATATTATTGTGATGAAATAATTATTTTGTCTGATGGAGTGATCCCTTATTCAAGAAAATAATCAGTCAATGGAACTATTATCTGCGAGGATAGATATGGAAGGTTTGGTAGCATTTGGTTTTTATATTTGCAGGGCGGCGGAATCTCATCCGCTCTCGAACCAGAATCCCAACAAGATGATTTCTGCCAGCGATTGTCTATGTTATCACGAGCCGCAGATATTTTTATGTCACGGTTGGAAGCCACGCGGCGATGATGAGAACTATATATCGAGGTTCCGTAGCAAAGACGAATATCTGAAAATGAGTGAGGAAATCAATGGTCTGCATAATTCCGGACTATTCTTTGAAGATGGCAGGTTTGCAAGGATAGAGGATGCCTTGTATTTTTTCAATACATATTTTCGAGATCAAGATCTTATTCTAATTTCGGTAAGTTCGCGTCTGGATTATCTGAAAACATACGAAGACATTAAGTATTATGGTAATGACGATATGGATGGTTTTGATGCTATCGGTATGGACATCCTCGGGTGGGACAATTATAGCTTTCACTCATTTTTATGCAATTCTCTGCAGGATGAATTCCCGGATATAAGATTCAACAAATACGGGTTTATCGAAACGGATTATGAGACAGCTGCATTGATCGCTTCAAAGATTCAGGGTAAGGGTGAACCTGTTGATTGGTTTCCTGTTGCTGTATACAGAATACGGTAGTTGTTGGGATGCGTTGCTGAGCGCAGGTCCCAAACGTATCATATATGCGCATGCGAATGAGAGATCGTTCTAACCCTGATGATATAATTACCTTGTCTGAGGCCTAATGATGAGAAACAGTGTTGAGTATCAAATCTATATAGGATGTAAGGATGTCAGTTTGCACGGTGAAGTTGTAACCAGGGAAACTCTGACACAGATGGTGGTGCGTTTCTTTACAGACAGACAAATAGATTTTTCCTTAGTCCCGGCCAAAGGCGGTTTTCTCCATGATGATGGCTGGTATTCGGTGGAAGATACCTTGTGTATTAATATCATAGGCTCGTCGGAGGATGATATAATCAAACTTGGCAAAAGCATTAAGATGATCATGAATCAGGAATGCGTTTTGATTGTCAAAAACGATCTGCAGACGGAGTTTCGTTAAAGAAAACAGCTATGGGAAACGCGCTCGAAAAAGGAATCAAATATGAGATCTTCGTTGGCATGAAAGATCAGGATAATTACGAAGAGTTTTTCACGGCCGAAGATTTTAAGGAAATATTGACAGATATCTGCAAGGAGAAAGAGATCGGCTACTCCCTTCTGACACAGATGGGCGGGTATTCACACAATAAAGGATATACAACGGAAACAAGTCTTCGGGTGATCATAATCGGAATCGGCGAAGACGAAGTTCAGGCTATCGGTGAGAGGCTTAAGTCGCTCATCAATACTGATACGATCCTTATTACAAAAACAGATGTCGAGTACTGTTTCTTATAAAGAATGGACTGCGGCGAAAAATGTATAGTCGGATACAGGGTCAACAACTGTTCTTTTAGAGAATGTTAAAACTTCCTTGTTTGAGGGAGAGAGCCTTTAGTCGAGATAATAAACAGGATGATGGGATATGATAACGGTAAATCTTTATTACAAAGGAAAGAACGGAAGTGCAAGAGCATTTGCCGAAGAGATGGAAAAGTCCGGTTATAATAAGAAAAAGCGAATGCTGATGTTGCATTATATAATCAGGAAATAATCAGTTTTATAGATGATGACAAATCGGGATTTGTAGAGGAGTTTAAAATGGATTTGAAAGATGTAAGTGCACAGTCAGCAGAAATAAGAAGCCGTTATCACGAATTGGAAAAGCAGATTCACGGTTCCGTCTGGTCAGTGGAGGAAGATGCGTTAGCTTTCCTGACTGATGCAGGATTGGTTGGAAGACTTACGATGGATAATCAGGGACGCTGGCCAAGTGATGATAAGGAACTGCTTCCCTCAAAGATCGGCGAATGCGTCTGGTGGCTGGCCGTTCTTGCCGATAGAATCGGATTAGACTTTGCAGATTGTGTAGAGCAATTCCTTAACGAACGATTGACGGCTTTGGATTGACAAATTCCAGTTTGTCGGGATGAGCGATAGATCATAATATCATCAGTTTTACGCACCGTTCTCTCGGCCATTCATAATTACGTTGATATACAGGTATTGCATTATCATTTCCTCCAATTATGTAAACTGATCCCGGCGCTTTCACGACGGGATCATTAGTAGAGGTATAAAGCATGAGTCCATCGTTCAAGCTTTAGCACCTTACCGCAGGGGCAGGTTGCTGTACGTTCATCGGGCTTGTCCCTCCCGTACTCTTTATGGTAATTACATTGTAGCATCCTCGTGCAGAGGATGAGGGTGATTAATAGGATGGATCACGCTCTCTCGTAGTATTCCCCTGCGAAGTAATACTTCTCCATAATATCCTCGAATCCCCACCAATGAAGTATGGGATCTAATCCCAACTTTATAAACTTTGAATAAAGCATATCCTGCGTCAGCTGATTGGTTATCTTGCTTCCTTCCGACAAACCGATCTGCCTTTGACGAAGGCACTCCTGTATAAACTCCTGTACACCGGGTATAGTCTCATCAATGTTATAAGCGCCGCCGGCAACCTTATCCAACATATCACGTTTAAGTTCTTTTACCATCTTAGTCATTGTCACATCCTCCTTGATAATTCTCATCGGCGTTATTCCGCCGTCATCATGTAGCTCACCTCATCCGAAATATACTTCACGGATCGCAGGAACGATCGCTTCTCTCTCGATCCTTCCGGGAACACTGTAGTATCTTGTCAGCATATCTTCTGCGAAAGCATAAGGTCTGCCGATCTCTTTCATCATAATGGCTGACTTACGAGCCTCTTCCAGGATAGTTTCCAAAGATGCGTCATCGTAAAGACCGCCGCCTGTTACTTCATTCAACATTTTTTTTGTTAAAGTTTTCATTGTATTGTCCTCCTTTGTTGAGTGTGTTTGTTTTCAACTGACTTAATTCTGTCATTCGGAAAGAGGGAAACCAATGAGTAATGTCAGCCGCGGGTGTTGCTTAAGCAACAGATGTGGGGGTTGGTGTCGCACTTTGTTATGTCATTCTGTTAGAATAGCCTTGGATAAGGAGACACCATGGGTTTATTCGGAAACAAGGTCATAATACCTGACGATATCGCGGAGAAGATCGCGCAGAATCTGTTTGTCGTGTATAACCGGGGGCTGGAGTTCAATATCGATGAGGACATCAGCAGATATGAAGCTTATGTTGATATTAAGCTGAAGCCTTTCTGGCATTACTGCAGCGGTGACAGGCATTATACGTTAAAGCTCGAAAATAAGATCATCAGCAAGATGGAATTCTCCGATCTTTTCGACAAGGGCAACGGTTACATAAGCTTGGACCGGTTTAACTGCATCCATACGGTTAATATGGAGTCTTTGAACAAGATAATGGAACTGGTTAAGGGAAAATTTGCCGCACAGGATAAGAGCTTTGTTTACAGGGTTTTTTACGACAGATACTACAAGAGCAAATGCTTCATACCATATGCATACATAACGCTTGAACAGAAGCGCATGAGGGGTGAAGGCAAGGGTCACACGACCATGTGCCGTTTCCCTAAACCGGATCACCTCCCGTTCAAACTGAACGAAGCTCCATATGAGATTGCCGCGGGTGACCGGGATTTTAAGGCTGATATCGAACTTAATGGGATCACGCTGCTTAATGAACAGGAGGCATTGGCATTTAAGAAGTTTATCGACTTTCAGCAGAAAGATACGAGATGGTGGCTTAAAGACAAGGTGCCCCGAATGCCCCGCTGCTCCAAGGTGATCCAGCCGAATGAGATGATCATACCGGGAAGTGTCGAGATGCGAAACGGCATATCTCCTGCGATTACAGGCAGTTTCAGGAGGTTTAAGCGCGGCACTAAGCTTTTGTACGCAGGGCATAAGTGGACTGTGATCTCCGATAACATGATGTTCATAGAAGATCTGCTTGGATCCGGTCCCTATAATTACTATTCTTCTCAAGAGGGGAACTTCGAAGAAAGCGACTTAAAGGCGTTTCTCGACCGCTGGTTTACCGGTCATAAAGACGATCCAGTATACCTTTATCGTCCGGGGTTCTCTGACGATTTTTAGAAATAAGAAGATCTCGTACGGGAATTCAGGAATAAAGGCGCGTTTGTAACATCAAATCTTTAACGCTTTCCCCAATACGGCAGCTTTGTTATAGCTTGTATTTCTTAAGATTTCTTTACATGGATGTTATAATAACTATGACAGTACGGGTACAGTCGAATACGGGTAATAACAGTATCCCCGGAAGCATAAAGGAGAACCCGCATGGTACTTAAGAACAAGAAGATTGCAGCCTTGGTATTTTGTGCCGCCGCATTGATGAATCTTGCAGGATGCTCGGATACTGAAGCGGTGCCGGCTGCCGAGACAACGGCAGCTTCTGTTTCCGAAGAAACAACAGAGACAACAGCCGTTGAAACGACAGAACAAATTGAAGCTTCTGAGACTACAGCTACTGAGCCTGAAATGACTGTTGTTCCTCTTATCGCAGATGAGAATGGCAACCTTATGAGCCAGTTCGAAGAGTTCGAGCTTACATCCGAAGATATCGAGGACGGCTTCTGGGTTGATGCTATCTCCAGTTCTCCGGCAGGCGACGATGTATCTCCGCAGCTTAGCTGGGATCCTGTCGACGGCGCTGGCCAGTATATAATCTACATGGTTGATATATCGGCTAATTACCTCATTCACTGGAAGGCTGAAGGTGTTACCGAGACTCATCTCGATCGTGGGTGGGCAGATTCTTATTATTTTGGTCCTTATCCTCGTCCGGGACTCACAAACACTTACGACATCTACGTTATCGCAATAAGAAATCCGATCGATCGTCTGAGAGGATCATGGCATTTGCCGAATGAGAATTTCCCTTTGTTCCTCGCTCATCTCGATATTGATGCAGAGGGTAATACAGGTAATATCATTGCTTACGGTCATATTTCGGCTCAGTATTCAGTATCCTGATATCAGTAAGCCACAGGAACGTTCGGTCACAAGGGAGGACGAATTAATGAGAAAATCAATCTACTTCATCATACAGATAGTTTGGTCGTTATTATTTTCAGTGGTCATCTGGTACTTAGCACTCAAGAATGCCAATTTTGATTTCTATGGAAACAGTGACGACACAATCATGGTTGCAATCCTCGTTGCAGGAGCCGTCATCTATCTTATCCTGACGATCGTTCAGATCATCGTCGGTGTTAAGAAGGTAAAAGAATGGCGTTGGTGGGTCTGTCTTATATCGCTGGCGATTGCCGGAGTAACTGCATTTATCGGTGTGTTTGTAGCTGCTTATGGTTCGGAACTTCTAAATAAAGCCTTCTGATCTTGTACTGTCAAATACGAGTTTTTGAGGAGGATTAACAGGAAAATGGTCTTGAATAAGTAGTAGTAAGGACAAACAATGATTTCAATTTATAAGAATTATCACGTTGCATATTGGTGTATAGGAATCGCTCTGATGACAGGCATGGTTATAGCTATAGTGGCGTTCTCCGATAATACTTGGTATTTCCCGTTAACGATAATTATCCCTACAATAATACTGATCTTTGTAAATGCTTTTATCTTTACACGTCTTGCATCGCAAAGGCTCACTAAAGAAGTGTTACCACTTTTATATGATTGCCGTGCGCATGAATATATAGATAGACTTAGAGCATTGTTTGACAAAAAGACAAAAGGCTCGGTCGTATCGTTATATAATACAATGCTTGCTTGGGGTTATGGTGCTGTTGATGATTACGAATCAGTCTATGAATGCTGCCGGAAGATCACAGCCAAGAATTACCAGTTAGGAAAGAGTCAATCCATGATCGATTACTACATAAAAAATGATCAGATTGATCTGGCTCAAAATGAGATTGAAGACCTTAGAAAAAAGACCGTGTTAATGAAAAATCCCAAGTTAAAAGAGACATTCGAGATCAGCATCAAGAATGCAGAATATGCAATACGGATTAAGCAGGGTAACTACGAAGGGGCAGAAGAGCACTTTAAGAAAATGCTGGACACAATCAAACCAATTAAGCCATTGTCACAAGTCAGTTATTCGTACTCATTGGGAAGATTGCTTATCTTGAAGGGAGACCCGGAAAGAGCAAAGGAATACCTTCAGGTTGCATATGATCTTGGCGGTGATACAAAATATAAGACGTTTGCAAAAGAGCAACTACTAAATATTGGAGAAATAAGATGAGCATCCGGTATGGCAATAATGACTTGATTCGATAAAACATAACGGGTGTTTAAAACCATAGAAAAAGTCTGGATGTCTCTTGTATAATCTGTCTTGTGAGGCCTTCCTCAACGAACAATACCGATAGATAGAGGGGAACTGTTATGAAAAAGGTAAAGAGATTATTGGCAATTCTTATTTCCGCTACAATGGTATTCGCGATCGCAGGATGTCAGGAAGATAAGCACGAGGTTGATGAGGAGACCGGTTATGGGTCTGTGACAGTCGCACAGCTGGGTGATGATTTTGAGGATATCGTAAGTGACGAACTTGGCGTAGATGATTTCGAAACAGGAGATCCTTCCGGCTGGTCTAACACAAATGCATACGAGGGAGTATTCTATTCTGCAAAATACAGAGACTGCCATATCGACTGTTACGTTTACGATAATGCACAGGAAGCTCACGATAAGTTTCAGAGCATGTATGACACCTTCAATGACGGTATGAATTTCGATGTGTTCGAAGGTGAGTATGAAGCCCTTATGGATGACGATAACGGCTATTTCGTCATATCAGCAACGAACGTTGGAACCGATGTTTTCGGAAGCAGATTCAGAACTGCTGATGAGTTTTATGCAGGCTATTACTACGAAGACAACACGATAATCTGCTTCATACCGGAAAACACCATGGACGGAGTTGAAGAAGCTATCTCGACCTTCGGACTCCCTCTTGCTAATGGTGATAACTGCTATTAAAGAACCGGAACTTAAGAGGATATTATCAGAATGAAGATCTATGTTGATTACGATGATTGTCTGTGCGAGACAGCGAGGTCTTTCTCGGAGATTGCAGTGGAGATGTTTGATAAGCATGTTCCATATGAGCAGATTAAATACTTCGAATTAAACAAGTCTTTTGATCTGGATGATGATCAGTACGAACGCTTTATGAAAAGAGGTCACGAGCCGGAAGTGCTGCTGTCTTACGAAGAGACTCCCGGTGCATCCAAGACCATAAACGAATGGATCTCAAACGGACATGAAGTGTCGATTATCACGGGTCGTCCATTCAGTGCATATGAACCGTCACGCCAGTGGCTTGATGAACATGGTCTTAAGGATGTGAAGCTGTATTGTCTTAACAAATACGGCAGGGACAGTTTCATAAAGAACAGTGATTTCAGCCTCGAACTTGAAGACTACTATAAGATGGAGTTTGACTTCGCTGTGGAGGATTCTTACAAGGCTTTTAAGTTCTTTGAACATCTGCCGGACCTTAAGGTGTTGGTCTTTGACAGACCGTGGAACAGAGAGTGTGTTTTTCCTAACGGAAACTATACGCGCTGTATGGATTGGGATAGCATAAGGAAGATTTTGCTATAATGATCCTATGAGAGTAACGAATCTGATATTACATATTATTACCGTGATCCTGTTGTTGCCCGATGAAGTTTTTGTCGGCTTAAATACACTCGTGGGCCTTGCATATCTTAGTGGTTACGAGCGCATTGTCGTACCGATGGCTGCAATGATTTTCTGTGTTGCTTTCTTCGCTTCTACGGTTGGAGCAATAATGACATTTGCTTCATATAAGAAAATGAGCCCCAGAGTATATAAGGCGCGTGAGCTGATCATCCACGGCATATCCGCTGCATGCTTTGTCATGGCGATCATATATCTTATTGAAATTAGTCTTCACTCTTCCAGTACCGGTTCCGCATTTTCGCGGATAATTAATCTGGCAGGAATTGTTGTTTGCATTGCCGGAATAATAGTTACTTTATTAGGCAGCAAAAGCAGAAAGAAAAGAACTGATCTGAATACATGACGCTCTTTGTGATGAGGTCGAAGAATGTGCCAGGCGTGAGGTCATAGAACAGCGTTTCTTTTCTTTGGATGCATTGCCTGCTGATATCGATCCTCGCAAGAAGTGTCTCTTTGACAAGGTTAGTGATTATATAAAAGCAAAACAGATATATGGACGGGGGGAACTGATGGACAGAATCATAGCGGCATGCGGAAATAACTGTGCGGCATGTCCGAGGTATGTGGCGCATCCTTATGAAAAAACAGAAGAAGAACTTCATCAAACTGCCGAGCTGTGGATGAAGATCGGTTACCGTGATCATATCGTAACGGACGAGGAAATATCTTGCACGGGCTGTAAGCCTGAGAACTGGTGCAGATACCATGTCGTCAAATGCTGCGAAGAAAAGGGCATTCAGACGTGTTCTGACTGCGTTGAATATCCCTGCGACAACATGAAGCAGTGTTTTGAGGTAACAAAGTCTTTTGAACCTAAGTGCCGAGAGGTCTGTACAGATGAAGAATACAGACGGTTGAAAGAGGCATTCTTTGAAAAGGAGATAAACCTGAGTAAGGGAAAGCGTTTCTGATAAATCATCATTTATAGGTCAAAGTGTTGCCTAAGCGACATTTCACATAGATTTTACGCATTGGTTTGCCCGATAGCCGGACTGATAATTAGTTCGTGATAAATATATTTCAAGAATATTGGGAGGCAAACACAATGGATATGAGGTTTATAGAAAACATCAATTATATTATGGACGCTTGGGCGAAAAGCGTAGCTGATAACCCTAGCGCTTTGGCACTGACAGATGAGCGTCACCCGCGCGGCATTAGCAGACGGCAGGTTGATGAGCTGTCCGGAAAAGTCTATGCGTGGCTTCGTGCACAGAATATCGGCAAGGAAGACTTTGTTCTTATCTGTATGCCGAGAGGCGGAATTGCACTTGTTGCAATACTAGGTGTCTGGAAGGCAGGCGCTGCTTTTACTTTGGTTGAAGACAGTTATCCTCCGGAGCGTATTGCTTTTATTAAGAAGGACTGCGGATGCAAGGCTGTTATCGATCTGAGAGCCTGGAATGAGATCCTTAAGACGGATGCGTTGTCCGGCTATGAACGTACCGATATACATGACGCAGCATTCGCTATATATACATCAGGAACTACAGGTAACCCTAAGGGCGTTCTTCACGAGTACGGAAGCGTCAAGATGGTTAAGGCCGCTTCATGCGACAGAAGAACCGGAAAGCCCAGACTTCTTGAATCAGACCGTCTGGCTCTTATCTCGCCTCTGAACTTTAATGCATCTATAAGACGTTTTATTGTTTCTATTTATGAAGGCTGCCATCTGTTCGTAGTTTCATACGGCGTAATTAAGAACCCGATTACTTTGAAGCAGTATCTTCAGAACAATCGCATCACGGTTCTGCTTGCATCACCTTCGCTGCTCAGGCTTATAGGTGATCCCTGTAAGAGCATCCGTCAGATCCAGATAAGCAGCGAACCTTGTAACGGTTATTTCATCGAAGGTCCGGAGCTTGTAAATGCATATGCGATGAGTGAGACGAGCTTCCCCGTTGCTGAGTTCATCATTGATAAGAAGTATGATGAATGTCCGGTCGGCAAGCCTAATATCGATGAGATCAATCTCATGATCGTCGATGAAGCCGGCAAGGAAGTTCCCGATATGGAAGAGGGTGAGATCGTTATCGAGGATCCGTTCTTCCGCGGATATATCAATCTGCCTGAACATACAAAGGAAGTTCTTATCGATGGTATGTATCATACCGGTGATATCGCCAAGAGACTTCCTGACGGTAACATCGTACTTCTTGGCCGTAACAGCGACATGATTAAGATCAACGGTAACCGTATCGAGCCTGCGGAGATTGAAGCTGTAGGTAAGAAGGCGCTCGGCGTTGAATGGTGTGCCGCGAGAGGCTTCGAGGATCAGGCGCATGCTTTTGTCTGCCTGTACTATACTGACGACATTAAGCTTGACGAGATGAAGGTAAGAAACGAGATGGAGCGTTTCCTTCCTTACTACATGATACCTTCGTTTTTTGTTAAGGTTGATGAGATTCCTGTTCTTCGTAACGGTAAGATGAACCGCAGAGCTCTTCCTGAACCGCAGCTTAACGCAGAGCGTGCGGAGTATGAGGCTCCCCGTACCGAGACTGAGCGTATCCTGTGCAAAGCTTTCGAGAATGCTTTGTCTGTAGAGAATGTCGGTATCCATGATAATTTCTATCATTTGGGCGGCGACTCTCTCGGCACGATGTGTGTGCTTTCTGATGCGAATCTTCCGGGCCTTCTTGCTTCTGATATTTTCGCAGGATGTACTCCCGAGCGTATAGCAGCGCTTTATGATGAGCGTGAGGCCGGAAAGCAGCCCGTGGATGCAGCGAAGGCTGAGGCACAGGCAAGAGGTGAGGTACACCCGCTTACGCCTAATCAGATCTCTATCTTTGATTACTGCATCTTCTCGCCCCATACGATCATGTGGAACCTGCCGCGCTTGTACCGCTTCGAGAAGGGTACTGATGCACAGCGCCTGTGCGATGCTTTTAATAAGGCAGTATCAAACAGAACGGCACTGTACACCGTATTCGAATTTAACGATGAGGGATCACTCATTCAGCGTATCGCGCCGGAGAAGAAGCTTCATATATCTGTTGAGAAGATCACTGAAGAGGAGTTTAAGAAGCTCTCTGAAGACCTCATGCGTCCGTTCGTTATGATCGGCGAGCCCATGATCCATGCAGGTATCTATCAGACTGAGGAATCGGTTTACCTGTTCTGGGAAATCCATCACATAATGACTGACGGAACCGGCATGCACCTTCTTAATGATGATATCGTCAAGGCGTGGAACGGCGAGGAACTTCCGCTTGATACTTACTATGCTTATCTTCATAACGAAGAGGATATGCGTGAGGGCAAGCGCTACAGGGAAGACCGTGAGTTTATCGATGAAGTCTACGGCAACAAAGACTGGTGCATTAACCTCATCCCTGATACCGATAACCGTCCTTCAGGACGCACACTTATACCGCTTAAGATGGTTTCACTGGAAGACATGGCATCCTTCGAAAAGCAGCATCACCTCTCCAGGAATCTCTTCTTTACTGCGGTTGCTCTTCTTAGCATAGCAGTAATGGAGAATAAGGATCAGGTCATGGCAGACTGGATCTTCCACGACAGAACCGATGAGATCAAGAAGGAAGCATTCGGCTGTCTGTTCCGTTATATAACTATCGGTCTTGAGATCGATAAGAACATGACGGTAGGTGAGTTCTTCAAGGCCTTAACGGATAGATCCAACGTTATGTTGGGCCACTGTTCCTATGAGTGGAGTATTAAGCAGGATAACGTCTTCGAGCATGATACGCTTATCTGCTGCTATGAGACTTCCGAGATCATGAGTACAACAGATATCGGATCGATCGGCGGTACAAGACTGAACGTCACCAGCAATGCTCCTGTTAATTCAAGAAGCCTCGCGTTCCAGATAATCGAGACTCCTGACGGCATCGTTCCTTATCTCATGTTCAATCAGGCTCTTTATTCGGAAGAGAAGATTAAGCTTACGGTAGAGGCATTCTCTGAGTTGATCAATCGCCTGATGAACGCCGATGAAGAGGACAAGCTCCCCGGGTGACCGGGGAGTATTTATCGGTGCGCTTTACAGCCTGAAATTCTGCATGTCTTACAACGGGATTAATAGACCCGTCAAACGCTTGGTATAATGGACTGGAATGAGAAAGCATTACATCGACAATTTGCGCAGTCTTGCGATCCTTATCCTGATTCCGTATCATGCTGCCATGGCATGGAATGCCTGGGGTGAACCCAACTACATGATGTTCGGTTCCAGCAGGGTGCTGAGCAGTTTTATAGTGGCCTTCAGTCCGTTTCTGATGCCGCTTCTTTTCCTTCTTGCCGGCATGAGCACCAGGTTTGCGCTGGGGAAGAGGTCGGCAGGGCAGTACATCGCCGAGAGAGTTAAGAGGCTCATAGTCCCGCTTCTTTTCGGAACGCTCGCGTTCATGCCCGTGATGACGTATCTTGCCGACAAGCGCAACTGCGGTTACACGGGGACATTCATCGGGCATTACAAAGTCTTCTTCACGAAGTTTACTGACCTTACGGGTGCCGACGGCGGCTTCTCGCTCGGGCAGTTCTGGTTCCTGCTGTATCTTTTCGCGGTGTCACTCATCAGTCTCGGGCTCATCCTCGCGCAAAAGAAACTTCTGCCGAAAGCAGGCGGCGTCCTTCCTTTATGGGCAGTGATACTGCTGGGGCTGCCGGTGCCGCTTATAAGCGGGCTGCTTGAGGTCAACGGCAAGAGCATCGTTCTCTACACATACATTTTCCTCATAGGTTTTTACGTATTCTCGATCGATGAAGTCGTAGAGAGAATAAGCAGATACAGATATGTATTCTTAGCCGCGGGTCTGATCTCGGGGGTCACGAACATTTGGCTTTTCCTGTGGTCATCCGGGGAATATAAAATGCTGAACAGCATTACAAATGACGTTACCACCTGGTTCATGATGCTGGCGCTGACAGGGCTTGGAAAAGCCTGCCTTGATAAGACAGGAAAAGCATCAGCATATATGGCAGGAAGATCATTCGCTTTCTTCAGTCTGCACTATGTATTTGTGGTGCTGTTTCAGTACCTTCTGTCAGGTATGTTTTCAGGGAACACAGCGCTTCTGTTTCTGATCCCTGTGGCTGCTTCCTATGTGGTTACGCTGCTTGCTGTTGAATTGTTTGTGCGCGTTCCGGTCTTAAGCTTTCTTATCGGAGTCAAACCGAGAAAATAAACTGTATGCAATGTCCTCATATTCAGGATATTTCTTCGCCTTCAGCAGGCGCTTGATCTCACGCTCACATCCCGGGAACGAAGTCTGCCAGTAAGTCCAAAGCTCCCTCATCTTGTAAAGCACATTGATATCAGGTGACATGATCTTCTGATACTCGTGATAAACGGCGTCGTGCAGTTTTCGAAGCTTGCCGAAGTCGGTCTTATCCGTAAATCCCTTAAGCTTATCTGCCAAAGACGGATCTGCTATCAGGCCCCTGCCTAACATGACGGGATCGAGGCTGCAGTTAAAGCGGGCTAACAACTCATTGTAGTCATTAACGTTAAATATATTTCCGTTGTACACCAGAGGGTTTCGGGAGTGTTCCAGAGCATATGCGTAGTATTCCTTGCGCGTCTCTCCCTTATAGAAGTCTGCTCTTATTCTGGGGTGTACGATCAGCTCGCTCACAGGGAAGGAATTAAAGATATCTATAAGATCATAAAACTCGTCCGGATTATAGTAGCCGAGGCGGGTCTTGATGGATATCTTCATGTTATCGGAACCGGCATAAGAATAGATGTCATCCAGGAACTTCTGAAGCGCCAAAGTCTCCGGCAGGAATCCCGCGCCCTTTCCCTTGGCACAGACCGTTCCCGAAGGGCAGCCGAGGTTTAAGTTTATCTCCGAGTAACCCAGGGCCTTAAGCTCTTTGGCCGCTTCGATAAAATAGTCCGACTTGCACGTCAGGATCTGAGGAACCAGATTAATTCCTTTATTATTCTCGGGAATAACGTCTTTTTTCTCGCGGGGAGTTATCGGGCATTTCTCTGCAGGTGATAAGAACGGCGAGAAATACTTGTCTATATGTCCATAGATCCCGCTGTAAGCCGTGCGGAATATATGACCTGTAATGCCTTCGAGCGGTGCAAAATAAATATCCATGCATATATTCTATCGTAATACCGGTACCTGATTGCAACTTGTGCATCACAAAATGCAACTTGATACATAATCTCTGAAAGCTCTTCTGCCGTGGGGTATAGTCCGGTCATAAACAAAACGAACCACACGGAGGAAAAGAAAATGAAAGAGATTTGGACTAAGTACATTAAGACACCTGTATTCCTTTACTGCGTAATGTATACGCTCGCCACCATCACAAACAGCATCATCTACCTTGCTAAGGGAACATTCGAAGATCCGTCAGGAAACTGGCACGAGCTGGACAGAGCAGTTATCGTAGCCATCGCAGTAGTCGCTTATGCACTTATCAGATATCTTAAGATCAGAAACTTCTGGCTCAAGGTCGCAGCCGTATATGTACCTACAATGCTCCTCACATTCTTCTACGTATTCTTAAGAGGCCTTACAGTAGAACTCGCAAGCTCAGCTTACAGAGACATCTTCGTCAACTACACAGCAGGCTTCGTATTCGTAACTGTCATCGTCTTCATCATCACTGTAGTAAAGAGAAAGAAGGCTGCCCGCGCATAACGGCATTACTTAAGGTAACGCTCCTCGAACTCATCCATCGATATGGGCTTGCTGTAGTAGTAACCCTGTATCACTTCGCAGCCAAGTTCACGGAGACGGTCGACCTGTTCTTTACGCTCAGCACCCTCAGCCAGGCACACGAATCCAAGATCCTTGGCAAGCGCAATGATCAGGCGGATTACAACAATATCCTGCTCACGCTCGTTATCCGTGCCGAGCTTGTCGACAAAGCTCTTGTCTATCTTCAGGGTATCGAGCGGCATCTCCGTCAGCAGTGACAGGGAAGAGTAACCCGTACCGAAGTCGTCCATGGAGATCTTGAAGCCGCGTTCACGCAGGTCTTCCAGCACGCGCAGCATGTGCTCCTTGTTATCGTAGGTGGCGCTCTCGGTAAGCTCGAAGTCGATCAGGCCGTGGTCCACGCCGTGACTGTCGATTATCCCGACCAGGTGCTCGATGAGATTCTGGTTGTAAAGCCTCTTGCGCGAGAGGTTGACTGAGACAGGATACAAAGGCTTGCCCCCAGCCTTCCACTGCGCGAGTGCTTTACACACCTTCTCGAGAACGATGTCATCTATCTTGCCGATGGAGCCGTCACGCTCGAAGAAGGGAACGAACCTTCCGGGGGACAGGAGCCCTTGCCCTTGTAGTCCCAGCGTATCAGCGCCTCCGCTCCCTCAATAACTTCACGGTTGATGTCGAACTTCGGCTGCAGGTACACCCTGAACTCATCCTCCGCAATGGCGGTGTCCACGTAAGCCTTTATGATGTTGCCCCAGGTGATGTCGTCGTGCATCTTGTCCGTGTATATGGTGACCTCGGTCTTGTTCGGAGTCACGCCGAGGGCCTGCGCCATCTTGGCGGCATCGGCCACGCGGTTGCCTGAGAGGATCGTCCTTTGCATGGGGACCACGCCGCACCTGTAGTAGATCCTGTAAGCGGGATCCTCGGGCAGGCGCGAGATGGACTCAAAGAAGTCCTCCAGCACACGCACGGTCTCGTCCTCGGGCATGTCCTTTATCATCATGGCAAAGTTGTCGTTATGGCAGCGCGCGCTCGCGTAGACGAAGTCAGCTTCGTTCATGGCCTTTACGACATTGCGCAGCACGCGGTTAGCCGTGTTGTGCCCGTAGACTTCATTTATCACGCGGAATTCCTTGATATCGAAATGCACGAAAGTGTAGTCGCTGATGCCGCTGTCTGTCGGCATCTCCAGGAAAGCCACGAGGTGGTTCCAGTTATAGTGCCCCGTGATGGGCTCGGTGAATGACATCTTGTAAAGCAAAGCTTTATCGAAACGGTCTGCGTCGTCGGAGATGATATCCTTGGCGATCTCGTCCTTAAGCTCGCACTCGTAAAGCAGCCTGAGCTTCTTGGAATACATAAACGCGGATATAACTTCAGACTCGGCCTTAAGCGAAAGGTCGCTGTAAACGCGGTGGGCCGCTCCGTCTCCCGCGAGGTCTTTAAAGATAGTGGTGATATTCTCGCGGCTGATCTCGATCTCATCGTCAGTTTCCAGGGAGAAGCAGTAGGAGCCGTTAAGCCTGATGGAATCCAGATCCGCGGGGTACTCTGCCTTGTAGTCATCCGGCCTGAACTCGATTCCGATCACAGGCTTATCAAGACTTCTAATGAAGAACACTCCGGGGTAATCATAAGTGCCGAAAGCACCCGTATACTTGCTGATCTTATCCGGGATGACGCCGCCGGTGAATGCCCGGATATCTTCTTCGGACGCATCGGTGTAGAACAACAGACGGTCAGGCTTATAAAGCTGGTTCAGTTTATTAACAACCATAGTCTTTCCCTCAAATAATCAGCAGCAAACCATACTATGTTTTGAATTATATACTTTTTTACTATGTATTTGTTGCTTCTATGCTTTTATGGCAACAGCCTTTATACTTAATGCGGAAATTGATTTACAGGCGGGTTTTATGCTCTACATAATGCGACACGGAAAGACCGACTGGAACGCAGCTTACAGGCTCCAGGGGCAGACAGATACAGATCTTAACGCAGAAGGCGTCAGAATGGCCCAGGAGGCCGCCCGGGAGTATAAGGGCATACACTTTGATGTCTGCTACTGCTCGCCCCTTAAAAGGGCACGTGAGACCGCACGGCTGGTTCTGGACGGCAGGGACATCCCCATCATAATCGACGAGCGCCTCAAGGAGATGGCTTTCGGCATCTACGAGGGCTTTGCCAACACTTACGCCTTCCCGGACTGCCCCATGTACGCTTTCTTCAAGCACCCCGAGGAGTATAAGGCTCCGCTGGGCGCTGAGAGCATGGAGGAGCTTTTCGCGAGGACGGGGGAGTTTCTGGAGCAAGTAGCGCTGCCGCAGGTGGAAGCGGGCAAAGATGTGCTCATAATAGGCCACGGTGCCATGAATTCCAGCATTGTGTGCCAGGTGAAGAAGCGCACGCTCGCCGAGTTCTGGGCGGACCCCATCCCGAACTGCAAGCTGCAGACGCTTATCGGGAACTGACTCTACCGAGCGTAGGTACAACTTCCGCCGGGGACACGCTATCCTTCAGGCAAGGAGGTGATCATTATGGATCAATACGTAACAGGCGAGACCATCAGGATCCTGCGCGAGAAGGCGGGTTACACACAGGTACAGCTCGCGGAGAAGATATGCGTTTCAGATAAGACCGTGTCCAAGTGGGAGACAGGCAAGGGCTACCCCGACATCTCGTTGCTCGAGCCGCTCGCGGAAGCACTCAAGGTGTCGATAACGGAGTTGCTGTCAGGCAACCTCATCACCAATAACAATGTGTCGGCCAACATGCTGCGCTCGAAGTTCTACGTGTGCCCCGTGTGCGGCAACATAATCCACAGCGTAGGGGAGTCTTTGGTGCAGTGTAACGGTGTTACACTCGTGCCCGAGGAGCCCGCAAAGCCCGATGAGACGCATAATATCAAGGTAGAGCGCATCGAAGACGAATACTACGTGTCCGTGGAACATGAGATGACGAAGAACCACTACATCTCATTCATCGCGGCGGTGTCAGACGACGGAATTCAGCTCAAAAAGATCTATCCGGAGTCAGCAGCCGAGGCCAGATTCCGGATAGAGGGTGTTCGAAAATTCTATTGTTACTGTAACAGAGACGGATTATTTTGTCTTTGAGATAAACTTCTCTGTGTTGGAGTCGAGCTCTGTGAGCATCTTGATGATGAAGTCCTTTGACTCTGCGAAGTCTCCTCTTACCCAGAGGGCAATGATGGAGACACATCCGCGTGAACGGTAGTTGATCTGGTAGCGAAGTGTAATGTCGCTCGTGGACTTATCCTTCTTCTCAGCCTCAAGCTGTCTTAAGGAACCTTCCAGGATCCTGTTAAATCTGTCTCTTAACTTGCTCGTACTGTTAGGGCTGAACATCATCCTGAAGACGGCACGGTTGTTGTCGATGTAGTCGATCAGGTGTGCGAAGAACTGATCTGAGGGGATCTCCTCGAGCTGGAGAACCAGCATGCCGAGGTCTACCAGGATATCAGCCTCTGCCTTATCGTAAAGATCATAGACGTCCAGATAGTGCTTGTAGAAGGTACCGCGGTTGATGTCGGCCTTCTCGGTGATCTCCTTGACAGTAACCTTATGCAGCTCCTTTTCATAGAGCAGGTCTGCGAGGGCATCCACGATGGCTTTTCTGGTCTTCGCTGTTCTTCTGTCGTAAGTATTTGTACTCTCGCTCATAGTTAATAATCCTTGATAAATTAGTCTCTTTCATGTTTAACACTAATTCGGTTTTTTTGCAATTATCGCGCGTAGCAAATATTACGGAAAAGTCAAGAAACAATCGCAGCTGCGGATGTCGGAAAAGCAACGGCGGAAGGGCGTTCTGAGTATTGGTTCACAGGCCGGTGAGTGGTTATATATAGGTACGACGGTAAACCGTCTTGCTAATCAGCTCATAGCCTTCCATTCGATGCTGGTTTAACCTATACGAAAGGGGCACTCGTTAAGAGCAGCCCCTTTTGTAATGCCATTAAAAATAACAGTATCAGTTTTCCTTGTAGCAGCCTAAGAAAGTGAACTCTGCAGGTTCTGAGTCAAGCTGGCACAGAAGGTTTACGAACTGCTCCGAGTAGATCGAAGCCTCTACGTCCAGGTAGAACATGAACTCGAAGTCGCGTCCTTCTATGGGGCGTGACTCAAGCTTGGTGAGGTTAAGGCCGAGTGCGGAGAATCTGGAGAGCAGATCCGTGAGAGAACCCGGTGTGTGTCCGAGTGAGATCATGATGGAAGCCTTGTCTGCGCCGGGGTAGATCTCGAGGTCCTTGCAGATGACGATGAAGCGCGTGTAGTTGTGGTCCGAGTTCTGCACTCTGTCGTTCATTACGTCGAGCCCGTAAAGTGAAGCACAGTCAGGGGAGGAGATGGCCGCAATGTCGTCTCTGCCGCTCTCGGCTACCATCTGCGCCGCCACTGCCGTGTTGGCCACGATGTTTACCTTTATCTCCTGGTGCTCGCGCAGGAACCTGCTGCACTGGCCGATGGCCTGGTTATGCGAGTACACTTCCCTGATGTTCTCAAGCTTGGTGCCGGGCTTGGCGAGAAGCCTGTGAGAGATCTGAAGCTTCATGGCGCGCACGATGTGGAACTTGTGTGACTTCATGAGGTCGTACACCTGCGTTACGGAGCCGTAGGACGAGTTCTCGATGGGGAGCACACCGTACCTGCACATGCCGGCTTCTACTGCGTGGAAGACACCGTCGAAGGTTCTGAAGTACATGATGTCGGCGTTGGCGAAAAGCTTGTCGGTGGCAATCTGTGAGTAAGCGCCCTCGATTCCCTGGCAGGCGACTACGGCTGTGTCGGGGAAGATCTTGGCGGTGCTCTCAAGTGCGTCGCTGATGGTCTTGTCGAGAGTGGAATTGGTCACTGCCCTTGAGGACGTGTAAGAGTGGGAAAGACCGAACAGCGTGCGGAACAGTGTCTTCTGCATGGTCGCCATGGCGATGTCACCGGTCTCGTTAAGAGAGCCGATAAAGTGTCTTTCGTAAGCCCTGTCGGCGTTGAGGCTGATCCTCTGCCTGCAAAGGTCGGCGATCTGTCTGTCGATGGTCTCAAGCTGTGTCTGTTTCTCGGATGCTGTCATGTGTTTCTCCTCCGTGTTTAGTCGTAAGAAAAGGGCCCTGCATTCACTGCAGAGCCCTCGCTTATCCTAATCTATGAATGTCGCAATTTCTTCGCAGTGAAAACTTATTCGGACCTCGTAAAAAATCCAAATCCAAAAAAGAAATCAAAGCTTGTAAACGACTTTCTGTTCATGGCGGGGATTATAGACCAGTAAACCGACGAATGCAATAGGGAATTAGCTGCCTGCTTTGGTGACGCCTGTGATGCAGATGATATTGCCTTCCTCGTTCTGCTTAATGACCTTGGCATAGATGCAGTCGTCGTCCTTGTGCAGCATGATGTTCTGCTTCTCTGAAAGCTCGGTGTCAGTGCAAAGCAGAGCATATCTGCCGTCCACGGATCTTCTGGTGATCTTGCCTTCGTGAGCCACCACGCCCACGGCTTTCTCCTCCAAAAGGTAGAAAGCGTACGCAGTCTTCTCTTCGGCTTCCTGCCAGGTGATCTCACCGCTTCCGCTTTCAAGCAGGATGTCGCCGATGCCGGTTATCTCGTAATACTTAAGCTCCGCGGGGGAACCTTTGGGAAGGAAACTTCTCTCGAGCGAGACGTGAAGCTCCTCCTGAAGCTGCTTTCTGGTGTTGTCGGAGACGAAGACCTGTCCGCCTACCGTGAGGCTTTCCAGACGTCCCGTGATGTTTACGGTGGAACCCATGCAGCCGTATTTCATCTTCTTTTCCGAGCCGATATTGCCGATGACGGCATCGCCCGAGTTGACGCCGATGCCCATCTCAAGCTCGGGGTACCCGTGCTCCTTGTTCCACGCGTTAACTTCCTTGAGCGCGTTCTGCATTTCCACGGCGCACTTCACGGCGCGCTGTGCGTGGTCCGGCAGGTCCTTCGGGGCGCCGAACACCGTGAAGATACCGTCTCCCAAGAACTCGATCACGGTGCCGTTGTACTTTTGTATCACGGCTACCATAGCCTCGAAATAGTGGTTAAGCACCGTGATGAGCTCCTCCGGCTGCAGCTTGGAGCCGAGTGCCGTGAAGCCTCTTAGGTCGCTCATGAGGATGGTGACGTTGCGTTTCTGGCCGCCGCTCTTCTGGCCCTCCTGGGTCATGAGCGCGTAGTCCGCAATGTCGGGTGACGTGTACCTTACAAGAGCCGAGTTAACTTTAAACAGCTGCGTGAGGTCAGTTATAACTACGAGGTAGACCGGCTGCTCCTCACTGAAGTGAGTCATCTTGACGTGCAGGTTCTTAACATCGCCGCTGTTGTTCCAGTAGTCTACGATGGCCTCGTGTGTGTCGACTTTGCTTAAGATGGAATCAATAAACACCTGGATCAGGTCGTCGTTGCCCTCAATGTAGGGGATGGCCTCCCAGATCTTTACGCCTTTTTCAGCAGAAATGCCGAAGAGTTTTTCCGCGGCGGGGTTAGAATAAAGCAGCTCACCGACATTCGATATGATGCATATCGAATCCTCGGAATGAGTAAAGAAATACTGTACCTGTTCATTGCTTAGCATACTGTCTATAGTATAACTTATAATGACAACACGAGAGATACATGTATAAGGAGAATACGCCTTAATGGAAGACCCTAAGTATTACGACAGCATTAAGGAGCTGATCACAGCCACCTCGGAGATTTATAAAAGCGACATTGCCTTCAGAGTGAAGGTAAAGCCCGGCAAGGAGCCTGAGTATAAGGACTATACTTACGCCGACTTCATGGAGAATGTGAATGCCCTGGGCGCTGCCTACTACAGCAGAGGCTTCAAGGGCGGCAGGATCGCCATCATCGGACGCAACCAGTACTACTGGGTCGTGGCTCACGTGGCGTGCCTGTTCGGAGGCATCGTTTCCGTGCCGATCGACAAGGAGCTGCCCCTGGGTGAGATGGAGGATTCCCTTGTGCGGGCGGAAGTCGATGCAGTTGTCTTCGATGTTAAGAACAAGGAGCAGATCGATCAGATCCGCGCCAACGGACGCACCAAGATACGCGAGTACATCTGCATGAACGAGCGCGCCGAAGACTGCCTTAACGTGGAGGAGCTGATCGCGGAGGGCCGCACACTTTCTTCTGAAGTGAAGCAGGAGTTTATTGACTTTAAGCCCGTGCCCGAGTCCATGGCGATACTGCTTTTCACCTCGGGCACCACATCCAAGTCCAAGGCCGTTATGCTGTCCAACAAGGGCATTGCGTGCAACGTGGCTGACCTGCTCGTGTTCGAGGTTTTTGACGAGCACTCCACCAACATCTGCTTCCTGCCGTTTCACCACATACTGGGTTCCACAGGCCTGCTCTTTGCGCTCGCGGACGGCATGCGCAATGTCTTCTCTGACGGCATCCGCTACATCAAGCAGAACCTGAGTGAGTACGGGGTCACGTTCTTCCTGGGAGTGCCCGCGCTCATCGACAAGATGTACGAGACCGTGGAGAAGGGCATCGAGAAGCAGGGCAAGACGAAGACCGTGGGGCGCGCCAAGAAGCTTGCCAAGTTCCTGCTGATCTTCGGCATCGACATACGCCGCAAACTTTTCAAGGAGATCATCGCCCAGATGGGCGGGCAGCTTAAGTACATCATCTCGGGCGGCGCACCGCTGTCCCCGCGTGTGTCACAGGGCTTCACCGACTTGGGCATAGAGATCTACCAGGGCTACGGCCTCACAGAGACTTCGCCGGTACTTGCTGCTGAGAATAAGGGGCACATCCGCGCGGGTTCCATAGGACGCCCGCTGCCTGCGGTTAAGATCGAGTTCCGGGACAAGGACGAGGACGGCATGGGCGAGCTGTGCGCAAAGGCACCCAATGTCATGCTCGGCTACTACAACAACGATGAGCTCACACAGGAAGTCATCAGGGACGGCTGGTTCCACACCGGCGACTTGGGTTACATGGATGACGACGGCTACATCTTCCTCACAGGCCGCAAGAAGGACATGATCGTTCTTAAGAACGGTAAGAAGGCTTTCCCCGAGGAGATCGAGATACTGCTTAACAAGATCCCCGGTGTGGCGGATTCATTCGTATTCGGCGAGCCTATAGACGGCGACTGGACGGACCTTAGGATCGCCGTGCAGGTTCAGTATTCGGCCAAGGAGATTCAGGAGATCTACGGCGAGCTCACGCCCGATCAGATACGCGACACTTTATGGGAGAAGATCAAGGAGATCAACCAGACGATCCCGCACTATAAGCGTGTAACTGATCTGTACCTGACGGAGGAGCCGTTCATTAAGACGACATCACTTAAGATCAAGCGTAAGGAACAGATCGCACGCGTGCTGGGCTGATTATCCTGTGGGATAACGGAGGGATAGAGTATGGCTTTTATGGGAATGTTTCTGGCGTTTATGGCGGTGGTCCTGGTTATTCTGGGAACGTCTGCTTTTATCGCTTTTATATGCTTTCTTGTTTCAGGGCTGATAATGCTCAGTAAACGAAAGAAAAACAAAGACGGCGGACGCATAAAGCAACCGTGGTATGTAATAGTGCTCAGAGTGGTGGGAATACTTGCATCTTTGCCTATCATCCTGGCTGTGTGTCTGGTGATCTACGCGCTCATTGCAAATGCTGTAGATAAGAGGACAAACCTTGCGCGGGCCGTAATGAGTTATGACTATGTGCAGGCTGAAAGGATCCTGGAAAACGGAGCCGATCCTGACATAAGAGATAAATACGGCAGGACTCTTCTTATGTGCATGGTCGATCATGATGATTTTATATCCGTTGAGACTGATGAAAGATATGAGTGTCAGGCGGACCAGTTCTGGAATGATGACGATGACATAAGAATGATGGAACTTCTTCTGGATTACGGAGCGGATGTTGATGCGGCTGTCACTGACTGCGGAGTTGCTGCCAATCATCAGTATGAAGAGGGCGGATGGACTGATATCTATGCTAACTCTGATCACCCCTGCGGTAATACTGCGCTCATCTACGCTGTAAGATACAGAAGCGCCGAGGTGGTGGAATTCCTTATAGATAACGGCGCAGATGTTAATGAGGCAAACGCGTGCGGTTTTACGCCGCTTCTCATGTGTGCTGATACGCGCTCTGATGATAATGACGGCCTTGAGATTGCAGAATTGCTGTTAAATGAAGGAGCCGATCCTAATGCTGTTACTAATTTCCATCAGGATATAGTCTGGCTTCTTATGAGACAGAATACTGACGGAAACAGCGGTATAGCAGCACTGGTTGAGGCCGCGTTTTAAAGAGTTTTTACGGTTTTCCACCAAACTGCCACCAAACTGCCACCACAAATGCCGGATTATTCGTTCGTGGAATAGTTGTTATCTTCCTCTGTCTTAAAGTGCTTATGCCTCAACGTACTAAATTCCTGATTTGATGAAAAGAGTACGTTGAAATGGGCTTATTAACGTACTCTTTTGGGATTTTTGAAGGTTTAGTCCGCTGAAAGCCTACAAAAACGTACTAAATCCTGGGTTTGACTGATTTAGTACGTTCAAAAGCCTGAAATAACGTACTAAACTGCCGATTATTTGATTTTGGTACTAAGCCCCGTAATCACGGACAACAAAAAACCTCGGGAAGCCTATATTCCCGAGGTTTTATCCTGGAGCCGCTTGTGGGACTCGAACCCACGACCTGCTGATTACAAATCAGCTGCTCTACCAACTGAGCTAAGGCGGCGTACGCGAAGGAATTATAGGGGAAGAAGTTCCCTGTGTCAAGAGAAATGTGAAAAACTTCGTAAGGAAATGAATTTGCTCATTCATAAAGTTCAAGCATCGTTCATAAAAATCAAAAAATTTAAACAGATTGTTTCGGTCGCCTGAATGGTCTGTAAAAGGAGCGTTCAAGCTATTGTGAACGCTTTTTCCGAGTGCAAAACTATGCTCGTGAACAATACATTCCAACTCGAAGGGAGAAAACAAAAATGAAAAAGATAACTACTACAAAAATCGCAGGCGTGGCATTAGCATCAACAATGATCTTCGGATGTGGATCAGTACTCGCAGCACCCGCACCCGCTGTACAGCAGGTACAGGCAGAAGGTCAGACAATGGCCGCATACTCCACAGGTGACTTAAGTGTTAATTCATCTGCACAGTCAACATCAAAGACTTTCTACTTCACACCTCTTTATGATGGTAATTATTCATTTACTATTAGCAACGGTGTATTCTCTGACACTCATCTGAGTCCTAAGGTCTTTGTCGGTGAGAGCCAGGCTTACAGCGGTTCATTTACGATGTATATGGTTGCTGGCAGAACTTATGCCATTAACGCGTCCTTAGCTACATCAGCTGTTCCTCAAAATAATCCTTACAATCCTTATTATGGTTATGGTTACGGATACGGTTATGGTTACAGCGGCTACAACAATTGGAACTGGAACACAAGTTATTATTCCGGCACAGGTTCTTATGACATCTCTGTAGCTTTCGCAGCTCCCGAGATCGAGCCTGAGGTAGCAGAAGAGGTCACAGTACAGCGCGACGGTTATTGGAATTACACTTCTACTGAATTCCAGTTCACACCTGAGACTACAGGCGAGTATCAGGTAGAGATCAGTGATGTTCAGTCTCAGTACGATTGGATCGATTACTGGAATCCCGGCCATGAGATCGGCGAGATGACACCTACAGTATCCATCTACAGCGGCGAAGAGCTCATCTTCTTCCTCGAGGGTGAGGGCGCAGACGTTACTAAGCTCGATGAGAATACAACATACCTCGTAGTAGCTACTGCAGATCATGTAGGTACATACACACTTACAATCGCACCTGCACCTGTACAGGAAGTTCACTATACAGAAGAGCAGCTCAGAGCAATGTCTACAAACAACTTCGTAGGCACACTTTACACAAGAATCCTCGGCAGATTCTCCGATTCTGAAGGCAGAGCTGAATTCACAGAAGATCTCCTTAACCAGGGCTACACAGCAACACAGATCGCAACGATCATGTTCACAAGTGAAGAGTTCGGCAACCTCAATATGGACGATGCAACATTTATCTCCACAGCTTTCTACACATTCTGTGACAGAGACGCAACAGCAGAAGAGGCAGCAGATCTGATGGCCGGCCTCGCAGCAGGTACAACAACAAGAGCTCAGATCGTTGAGCAGCTTGCAGCTTCTGATGAGTGGGCTTCCTTCTGTGCCTTCTACGGAGTAAATGTTTAATCAGTGAACCGCAAGGTTTCTAATCAACTAAGTATCTAAAAAATAATAAGGTTTACGGGCCCCCGGAGCGATCCGGGGGCCTTTTCTGTAATTAATACAACACACATAAATCAATCTGTTGTTTAAGCAACAGAACAGCCCTTTTTTATCCATTGGTTTGCTTCTTAGGCAGTGGTTAAATGCTGATGTTTGAGGGAAAAACGAACACTTAAACACAGCAAACAAGTCTTAACAAGAAAAGGAGAAAAGAATGAAAGGCTTAAGAGCAAAACTTGCAGGAGCTGCACTTGCAGCAACAATGCTTCTCGGCTGCGGAACAGTAATGGCAGCAGAAAACGATTACCAGGGAGATACAATGGCTGATTATTCAGCTTCCGTATCCGTCGATGAATATGGTCATTCACTTGGATCCATATTCAGTTTCACACCTATGTATGACGGTGAGTACGAATTCATCATCAGTGATGAGGAATTTTCGAATTCTCACCTGAGCCCCAGGGTTATGGTCGGCGAGAGAGAAATGTCTTCCGAGATGACTCTCATCGGCGGAAGAACATACATGATCTATGCTTCCGTTTCCACTGAGCGTTACTGGAGCTGGGAGAAATGGGACTACAGATATTTCAGCGGTACAGGTTCTTATGATATCTCCGTAAGATTTGATGAGCCTGCGATCGAGACAGGCGTGGAGGAAAACGTACCCGTTACGCTTGAAAGAATCGTTTATGACTGGGATGCACATAAGTATGTTGGTGATTATTCCGTTAACAGCTACCAGTACACACCTGAGACTTCCGGCGAGTACCAGGTTGCCCTGAGCGACATTTATTCCCAGTATGACTGGATCGATGTTCTTAACGGCAATGAAGAGGCCGGCGCACTGACACCTGCAGTTTCCATCTACGACGGTGATGACCTCATCTTCTTCCTCGAGGGTGAAGGCGCTGACGTTACTAAGCTTGATGAGAACACCACATACCTCGTAATCGCTACAGCTGATCACACAGGTACTTATACACTTACTATCACACCTGCACCTGCCGCTGAGATCCACTACACGCAGGAGCAGCTCAGAGCAATGTCTACAAACAACTTCGTAGGCACACTCTATACCAGAATCCTCGGCAGATTCTCCGATGCACAGGGCAGAGCTGAATTCTCTGACGATCTTCTGAACCACGGTTATACAGCAACCGAGATCGCTCAGATCATGTTCACAAGTGATGAGTTCGGTGCTCTTGATATGGACGATGCAACATTCGTATCTACTGTTTACTACACATTCTGCGACAGAGCAGCAACTGAGGCTGAGGCAGAAGCCATGATGGCAGACCTCGCAGCGGGTACAACAAGAGCTCAGATCGTTGAGCAGATGGCTGCTTCCGACGAGTGGGCAGCATTCTGTGCCTTCTACGGTGTAAACGTCTGATCACTTAACTAATATGAGTTTCAAGGCCTCCGGAGTGATCCGGGGGCTTTTTCATGTTTTTCAAGTTTAATTGACATATATCCCTTATAAATAATAAAATAAGTATCGGTCGTTAAGACCGAAGTTGATTAATACTTGGAGGTATTAGAATGGCTGAGAATAAGTGGATCTGTCCCGCATGCGGACAGGAGAATGACGGTAAGTTTTGCGTAGGCTGCGGCGCAGCAGCTCCGGTTGCAGAAGTAGTTGCAGAGGCTGCAGCAGCAGTAGAGACAAAGACTGAAGAGACAGTTGCTGAGGCAGCAGTTACTGAGGCAGTTGCAGCAGAGGCTCCCGTAGCAGCTGAGGCAGCACCCGCAGCAGAAGCAGCTGAGACTATTGCAGTTCCCGCTGAGCCTGCTTACGATACAACACCCGTAGAGCAGATCACAGAGCCCGTTGCAGATCTCGTTTCCGAGGAGTCCGTAACTCCCGCATATGCACCTGCAGAGCCCGCTAAGGTTGATCCTGACGATTTCGTTCCTGCAGAGCCTGATCACAGTGCTCCCGCACAGGCAGCAGCTGCACAGCCTGACTACTCCGATCCTGATAACTTTGTACCTGCTCCTATGCATCCCCAGAAGCAGAACAATACATACTCCGGCGCAGGCGCTTCTACAGCCGCTACGCCTAATCCTGCTGGATACACACAGGCTCTCGTAGGTCTTATCCTCGCTATCGCAGGCATCATTTTGCTCTGGGTTCCCGTACTCGGTATCGGTCTTGCTATCGCAGGTCTCGTACTCTCACTCGTATCCAAGGGCAAGGGTTACTCCGGCGGTCTCAGAACTGCAGGATTTGTTATCTCCCTTATCTCTATCGGTCTTTCTGTAATCGGAACGATCAGCTGCATTGCCTGCATCGCTTGCGGCGGATACTACTATTGATAGAGAATGCATCCTTCTGTTGAATTATTTGGCAGAGCGATCCCAACTTATGGATTAATGGCGGCCGCAGGTTTGATCTGCGGCCTCCTTTTTGTCTTCTTCTGCGCACGCCGGTATAAGCTTGATGCCGAGAATGCCGCTTACATCTACACCTTCGGCTTCTTGGGCTGCGGCGTAGGTGCGAAGCTGCTCTACATCGCCGTTACGCTGGATCAGATAATCGCGGACATTAAGGCCATAGGTTTTCTCCCCGCAGTAATTGCGCACACACAGGGAGGGCTGGTGTTCTACGGCGGCCTGCTTGGCGCGATCGGCGCGGCTTTTCTTACCGCGCGCTTTCTTAAGTGCGACATAAAGGAGTACTATCCCGCACTCGTCCCCGGCATCGCGATAATGGCGGGCTTCGGCAGGATCGGATGCTTCCTAACGGGGTGCTGTTACGGTGCTCACGCCGGCACACATTTCGGCGTGGTCTATCCTGAGGGTGGGATCGCACCTTCCGGTGTGCCGCTCATTCCCGTGCAGCTTTATGAAGCCGTGTTCGAGTTCCTGGCGGTGACCGTGCTCGTGGTTATAAGCAAGTGTTTTCCCCGCGTCAGGCCCAGACTCCTTGCGCTTTACTGCGCGGCATATGCGGCCTTCAGATTCTGCCTGGAATTCTTCCGTGCAGACGAGGGCAGAGGCATCTTCGGCCCGTTCTCCACGTCGCAGTGGATAAGCCTCATACTGATCGCGGTGATTGCTGTTAATGAAGTGTTAAACAAGCGCAGAGACAGCGGGAAAATGCCCCCTGCGATGGTATAATAGTTGTATGTCCATCATCACTATCTCAAGACAAAGCGGAAGCCTCGGTGACGAGCTCGCGAACTATCTCGCGGGCAAGCTTAGCTGCGAGGTCATAACCAGGTCTTACGCCATGGAAAACTTCTTCGGTGATGACGGCGAGACTGAAGAGGGCGTGTCAGAGAAGCTCGCCGACAGTGCGAAGTTTTTCCTCTCGGAGATCCCCGGTAAAAACGGCATTACTTACAAGGACCTTCTCACACAGAAGATAACGGAGCTTGCTGATTCTTCCGAGAACCTGATCGTGCTCGGCATGGGCAGCTGCGTCATGTTCAAGGAGCGCCAGGACGCGGTCAACATCAGAGTGATCGCGAGCATGGAGACGCGCAAGAAGCGCATCGCCAGAAGATATAACGTCACCGAGGAGGAAGCGGAGTCCACCGCGGCTATCGGTGACCGCAAGCACAAGAGGTTCGTGAGCATACTTTTCGAGACGGACCTTGCGGAGGCGGAGCTTTATGACCTGACGCTTAACACGGACAGGCTTTCCGTGGAGGAGTGCGCGCAGTCGGTTCTCGCACTCGCGGAGAAGAAGGCGGACAGGATTAAGATCTCGGACGAGACTTCGAAGGACGACTCCATCGACCACCAGACGGCAGTGCCGGTGTTCAAGAACGAGACCGAGGAAGAGTTCGCCAAGATCCTCGACATGTACGGAATCGAGTGGATGTACGAGCCCAAGACATTCCCGATCGAGTGGGATGAGGACGGCAACATCAAGATGGCTTTCTCGCCTGATTTCTACCTGCCGAAGTTTAACCTGTACCTCGAGCTCACCACGATGGAACAGAAGTATGTAACGAAGAAGAATAAGAAGGCGCGCATGGTCATGGATCTGTATCCCGGGACCAATGTGCGAATCGTGTATAAGAAAGATTTCCAGGAGCTGATCGAGCGCCTGAGAAGCTTCGGAGGATAATGTATGAGTCTGATCCTTGACGATGCCATTGAGATCACGAGAAAAGTCTATGACGAAGAGGCCATTGCCCGCCGCGTGAAGGAGCTGGGCGCGCAGATTACGGAGGACTTTAAAGGTGAGGAGCTGATCGTGGTCGGCGTTATCAAAGGCTCGGTGTATTTCTTCTCCGACTTAACGCGCGCCATCGACCTGCCGATCAAGATCGACATGATCGGATTCGGCAATATCCCCGATACCACATCCAAGACGGGTGTAGTTAAGATCACAAAGGACATAGATGTCGATATCTCCGGCAAGCACGTGCTTGTGGTGGAGGATGTTATCAGAACGGGCCTTACGACCGCGTATCTTATCCAGAACCTGGAGTCCAAGCAGCCCAAGGACATCACGCTTGCGACGATGCTTCTTAACCCCGACAGACTTCTCATGACGATCCCGGTCAAGTACTACGGCTTCGAGATCTCGGATTCATGGCTTCTGGGTTATGGTCTGGACAGCAAGGAGATAGGAAGAAATCTTCCTTATATCGCCGAGCTGGCGCGCAAAGAATAAGAGTCAACTGTTATGAGCTGGAAAGACGATACAGCTGAAAGCGGCGGCTCTTCTTCGGCCAAGTGCCCGAACTGTTCATCGAACATTTTCTTTAACGAGAAGATAGGCAGACTTGTCTGTAATTTCTGCGGCGGTATTTATATTCCGGAGACTTTGGCGCCGACGGGTTCCATCGAGAACCGTGATACGGAAGACGCGGGCGAAGAGGAGAATAACAAGCAGGAATTCATATGCGATTCATGCGGCGCTGCGGTCGTTACCGATTACAATACGTCAGCGACATTCTGTGCTTTCTGCGGCTCGCCTACGCTCATTAAAAGGCGCTTAAGCAGGCAGTTCCGGCCGGATGTGATAATCCCCTTCAAGGTCAGTAAGGAAGAGGCAATAAAGAATTACAGCGAGTGGGTCAAGACTCACCCCGGCGTACCGAAGGAATTCCGCGACAGTTCGACTCTCGACAAGATCACGGGTTTCTATGTGCCGTTCTGGCTCATCGATGCGGACTGCACGACTATGATAAACGGTTCGGGAGAGGCCGACGGCGGGGCGGATGACCGCAGAGTCGCTCACTTCACGATAGACAGGGAAGTGGACTTTAAGATGAAGCGCGTTCCTTTCGACGGATGCAAGAAGATAAGCAACCTTCTTATGGAGGCCATAGAGCCCTTTGATTACAGCGATCTCGTGCCCTATAACGATATGTATCTGCCGGGTTTCTATGCGCAAAGATATGACACCTCGGCGCTGGATATGCTCGACCTTATCGGTATCAGGTTCGATTCGTATGCGATGAATCTGGTTCGCCGGTTTGCAGTGAGCGAATACTCCAGCATTGAAGTAAGTTCCAGAGGATCGTATGCTGAGAATTTCAGCCAGCTTTATGCACTGCTTCCTGTGTGGTTCCTGAATGTTAAATACAAGGGTTTGACCTACGGTCTCGCCGTCAACGGACAGACCGGAGAGGCGTCTGGAAATCTTCCCATCAGCAAATGGTCTATATTTAAGCATTCGCTGCTTAAAGCGGGTAAACTCGTTCTGCCGTATATCCTGTTCATGCTTATTCTTTCCACTCTGGTATCGTTCGTATTCAAGCCGCTCGGCTGGGAATACTTCTGGTCTTCGATGCTTATCGTTAATGCGATCCTCGCTCTCGGAGGCGCGTTCATCTTCTGGCCTTTAGTCGTAGCCCGTTATCTTGATAAAAAGCATGAAGAATCGATTACTCTCGATCCGGCACCGGGCCTTGAGGAGTACATCGATTATAAGAACGGATTCAATATGAGAAAGAACGACAGATTAGCTTTCATGACCAGCAGGGAAGACGATATTCTTCCACCCCGCCGCAGGAGATCATCTTTTTAAATACTCTGACGACACCGGGAACTCGAAATAAGTATCCGGGTACGGTTCATCCTTCAGCGTGAAATGCCACCACTCGCAGTCGATCGGCTCAAAGCCGTTTCTTAGCATGAGATTACGCAGCGTCATGCGGTTCTCGTACTGCTCTTCAGTGATGCCTCGGTAATCGGGGTGCGAGACCTCGCCGAAGAAGTCGAACGGGCTTCCCATGTCGACTTCCTTGCCCGTGCTCATGTCGAACAGCGTGAGGTCTACCGTGCTGCCCCTGCTGTGGCTTGATCTGGATGCGATGTAGCCCTTGGAAAAGAGCTCCTGCTTCATAAGGTCAGGGTAAAAATACGGCTTCATGCGGATATCCTGGTCCTCGATTCCCCACAGCACGAAATGCTTTACAGCGCACGCGGGCCTGTAGGTATCGTATATCTTGAGCCTGTAGCCCTGCACCATCGCCTCCTTGGCAACTCTGCTTAAGGCTCTGGCGGCTTCAGCCGTAAGCAGAGCCACAGGTTCCTCGTATCCGTCTATGCGCTCGCCGATGAAATTGTATGAGGTGTGGTAACGTATCTCCTGAATGACCCCGGGAACGTGGTCAGCGACCACTACAAAGCCCGCGGGGTTCATTGTAACATTGTTATTTTCCACCTTCATCGGCCGTAGTTCCTGCTTTCTCAGAATTTGTCCGCTCTGTGAGTCGTATGCAGGAGCATGTGTGCCTTGTGTGAGTTCGGCGCCTCGAAATACTCCTCGTAAGCCTTCAGTACGGAAGGGTTCTCGTGCGAGAATCTGTACTTCTCGTTCCTGTCGAGCTCGTAGAGCTTCACGCTTCTGCCGGTAGCGCACTCCTGGCCGTCGTGGATGGGCTGTCCGCCGCCACCTACGCAGCCGCCGGGGCATGCCATGACCTCAACGAAATCGTAATGCACCTCATGCGCGAGGAGCTTCTCGATGAGTGCCTCAGCGTTACCGAGACCGTTTACGACAGCAGCCTTGACCGTGATGTCGCCGATGTGGTACTCGGCTTCCTTGTAGCCTTCTACCTCACGTGTGCTTCTTACGTCCTTGAAGGAGTCGGGATCAGGGTTAGTGCCCGTGATGAGGTAGTGAGCGCTTCTCAAAGCAGCTTCCATAACACCGCCGGAAGAACCGAAGATAACGCCGGCACCCGTGATCTCCTTCATGGGGTCGTCACACTCGATCTTCTCGAGCGTGCTTGTATCGATACCTGCAGTTACGATCATGCGGTCCATCTCACGTGTGGTGAGAACGATGTCAACGTCATGGCCTGCATACTCCTCGTAGAACAGCTCCATGGTGCACTCGTCTTTCTTGGCCACGCACGGCATTACTGAAACTACTACCATGTCCTCGGGCTTAACGCCGATCTTCTGTGCGAAGTAGGACTTCATTACGGCACCGAACATCTGCTGGGGGGACTTGGCTGTGGAGAGACGGTCGAGCATCTGGGGATACTTGGCCTTGATCATCCTAAGCCAGCCGGGGCAGCAGGAAGTGAACATGGGAAGATCCTTGGTGTCTCCCTCGGAGAAGCGCTTTACGAACTCCGTTCCTTCCTCCATGATCGTCAGGTCAGCCGTGAAGGTTGTGTCAAATACATAGTCGAAGCCGATTCTCTTAAGAGCGTCAGCCATGTGGCCCATGGTGGCATGAGAATCGTCAAGGCCGAGGCTCTCAGCCCATGCTGTACGTACAGCGGGAGCAACCTGAACTACGGTTACCTTGCTCTCATCCTCGATGGCCTTCCAGACCTTCTCCGTGTCGTCTCTTTCGGAGAGAGCGCCGACAGGACAGTGTGTTATGCACTGACCGCAAAGGGCGCAGTCTGCAGCCGTGATGTCACGGTTATGGCTTACTGCTACGACGGACTGTGCACCGGTACCTGTAAGCTCCCAGACGTTCATCTTCTGAACTGTCTCGCAGAAGCTGATGCAGCGCATGCAGGAGATACACTTGGAAGTGTCCCTGATGAGAGGGAAGTTCTTGTTCCATGTGTTGTCTGCAAGCTCCTTGCGGTAAGGGTTGGTGTGTACGTTAAGCTCCCTTGCAAGTGTCTGGAGCGAGCAGTTCTGGTTACGTGAGCAGGAAGAGCAGTCGCCGTTATGCTGGGAGAGGATGAGCTTGATCAGAGTACGTCTGTGGTGTCTGACCTTGGCGGAGTTGGTGAAGACTACCATGCCTTCCTCAACAGCCGTGTTACATGATGTAACGAGCTTCTCCTTGCCCTCTACTTCTACTACGCAGATACGGCATGCGCCGATCTCGTTTACGTCCTTAAGGAAACAAAGCTTAGGTATATCGATACCGAGCTTGGCGGCAGCCTCCATGATGGTGGTGCCTGCTTCTACCGTCAGATCCTTGTTGTCTATCTTTAAACTTACCATTCTTTTACTCTGCCTCCCTTGAATGCGCCGTAGCCGCAGTGATCGCATCTTAAGCATCTGCTTGCTTCCTGAATGCACTCGTCATGCGTCATGGAGTTTTCTACGCCTTCGAAGTCGGCCTTACGCTCGAAAGAAGGTCTTAATGTGAGGTTTACTCTTCCGCAGGGAACTCTGTCGGAGATCTCTGCTGCGGGTACTTCCACATCACATGTGATCTTGTGGTTGAAGCCCAGATACTGATCCACGTTATGAGCGAGGACCTTACCTGCGTCGATGGCCTTGATAACAGTAGCAGGGCCTGAAGCGCAGTCACCGCCGGAGAATACTCCGGGGATATCGTCGAAGTCACCGGACGGCTTGGTGTTGATGGTGTTCCACTTTGTAACCGGGATGCCGTTCTCTACGAAAGCTTCTGTCTCGATGTCCTGACCGATTGCTACGATGATCATGTCGCAGGGGATTACGTACTCGTCTTCACCGGAAGGCTTTACGCTTGCTCTGCCGTTTCTGATCTCGCTGATCATCTGGGGGATTACCTTGAGGCCCTTAACGGTGCCGTCTTCGTTCTTGATGATGGCGGAAGGTGCCTTAAGAGTCATCATCTCGATGCCTTCCTCGGCAGCGGAATCGATCTCTTCCTTAAGAGCTGTCATGTCGGCGATCCTTCTTCTGTAGACGATAGCTACATCACCGGCACCCTTACGTACTGCAGTTCTAACTGCGTCCATGGAAACATTACCGCCGCCGATGACGCAGACCTTCTTGCCTTCGAGCGACTCACCGCCGCCGCAGCCTGATGCCTCGAGGAATTCTACCGCAGAGATTACGCCCTTGGCGTCCTCACCCTCGATGCCGAGCTTCTTATCTGTGGATGCACCGATCGTTACGAGCACTGCATCATATTCGTCTCTTAATGACTTAACGTCGACGTCTCTTCCGACCTTGACGTTGTACTTAACTTCCACGCCAGTGTCGAGGATGACCTTGATGTCGTTGTCGAGCTTGTCCTTGGGAAGTCTGTAGTTAGGGATACCGTAACGGAGCATGCCGCCGAGCTTATCGTGCATCTCATAAACTGTTGTCTGGTGTCCCATGAGCTGGAGGAAGTAAGCTGCGGAAAGTCCGCCGGGGCCTCCACCTACGATGGCGATCTTCTTGCCTGTGGAAGGTCCGCAAGCAGGAGCGGGAACTTCACCTGCGAGCTCTGCCGCCATCTTCTTAATGCCTCTGATGTTGATGGCATCATCGAGAATGTTTCTTCTGCACTTCTGCTCGCAGGGATGCTCGCAGATATATCCGCAGGTGGTAGGGAACGGATTGTCCTTGCGGATAAGGCGGATGGCATCCGCATATCGCTCTTCTCTTACGAGAGCTACGTAACCGGGGATGTCGACATGTGCGGGGCATGTGGTTACGCAGGGAACAGGCTGTCCGTATGTGAAGGAGCACTTGCCTGTTCTGATGTGTGAAAGGTAATCATCACGGAAGCCTGTAAGACTCTTCTGGGCGATCTCTGCTGCCTCATAACCGATGGCGCAGTCAGCTGTATCCATGATCGTCTGTGCTGTCTCTGCGAGAACATCGAGGATGCTCTCGTCAGCCTTACCGCTTAATACATCGTCCATAAGGTTAGCCAGCTGTCCCAGGCCGATTCGGCAGGGCGAGCACTTTCCGCATGACTGTGCGTGACACATATGGAGGAAAGCCTTACTCATCTCTACGGGACAAAGACCGTAAAGTGAGCTGTTAATCCTTCTTTCCATGTCTTTGTAAAGACCGTCAAGGACCTTGGTCGCTCTGTCGGGTGAGTTGAATTCCATTCTGCTCATGTGAACCCCCGTATATAGTTTTATTGCATAAAGAAGATTTTAACTTATATTCGCGCGAAAGTGAATGCGGTATCTGTGAGAAAAGCTAAAAGAAATACTATCCCCAGCGTGTTTACGACAGCGGGCGGAGCTTTCTCAAGGCGGCGGCACTGCGGGTGGATGAGTTTCATAAAAACCGCCGCGAGCAGGCCGAAAAGAAGCGAGCTGAAAAGTGAGATGCGTCCCTCGTAATTTAGCGGCCACGCCCCGTAATACCAGGGAAGGTACCCGAGGATCTTTTTCAGCGGGTACGAGGCTATCAGTTCAAGTAATGTGGTGAGCACGGCGCTGCTTATGAAGATGAAGGGCGCGGAGTATTCTTTGCCGCGGTACAGCAGTAGCAGAAGCAGGCAGCCAAAACCGTAGATGGGGATGAGCGGCATGTGAAGAAGACCGCGGTCCGAATAAGCGTGATTGACTATGAGTTCCAGGCCTTCTTCGTAAAGCCAGCCCCAGAGGGAGCCCGCGGTGAACTCGATCATGTATGTCATCAGAAGAGTGAATTTGTTTATCTGATCGTTATTTACCGTTTCCCTGCTCAACAGCCTTTATAATCTCCTTGGAAGCTTTTTTCAGTGCGAAAGTATCAAATACAGGTTCGTCAGGCAGCTTAAGCTCGATGGAGTTGATCTTGGAGATATGCCCCTTGCCGGACTTCATTACGAGTTCGAAAAGATGCCCGCCGTGCTTCCTGTCTTCGGATATGAAATGCAGGTGCCAGCCGGGTGCATTAATGCCGTCCATATAATCAGGGAAATAAACACACACGAGAGTGCCTTTTATGTTCTCGAACTTGAAGGCTTTCTGCGTCCTGCCGAGGACGGTCTTCAGATCCACATGAACGGACTCGTAACCCGATTCAGACCTGGCATCGATAACCTCAAATTCACCGTCTATGCGGGCCATGTGCATGCTGTTAAGACCGAACTGGGAATCGATAAGATTGTTCAGCGACGCCTTAAGATCTTCTACGCTGTTCATGGAATCGAATTTCATAGGCGTCGTCTCGTCCATGGTGCAGATGGTGGAGAAGGGGACACCTCTGTCAGGCTCTGCGGGAACGACATCGCCGGTCTCTGTGGCTCTGTAGCATGAACCGTCAAGGACGATCATCTCACCGTCAACGTCAGTGAATGTTCCGAGGCCGATATCTCCGTGTTTAAGTAATTCCGATACGTTTATGACACTTCTGAAATACCCGAGCATCAGAGCCTGTAAGGTTGAAACCTGATATATCTTCATGTGTTTTGCTCCTTTGTTATATCGAATGCTGATATAATCCTAGTTAATTATATTATAGTGGAGATTAGTGTTTTGGGGGCTGCCTTAAAAAAACATAAGCAACACACCGTACTTATCTGGGTCGTTTATTTTGTGCTGATAGGGCTTTCGCTTGCCATCGCTCTTACAAGGGGCAGCGAGGGCATGGAACCCATATACTACATGAACATCGGAATCGATCTGTTTGGAATGATCGTTATAAGTGTCATCTTCTTAAGCTGCTCTTTCGATCCCGCTGCCGACACCGTTCTGATGCGCTATTACAAGAGGCTCATCAACGTAACCTTCTTAGGGCTTCTTACAGATTTTCTTTCCTGGATAGTTAACGGCATCCCCGAGTTCCGTAACATCAACCTCGTGGCCAACACGCTGTATTATATGTGCCTGCCGCTGGGATGCTATTTCTTCTGGCGCTATGTGGAGAACATGCTCAAGGTCGATGACCGCATCTTAAGCAAGGTGGACCTTGTGCTCAAGTACGGCATGCTCACGGCTGTATTTATGAGGGCGCTGAATGCCATCTTCGGTTTCTACTTTACTGTCGATGAGAACGGTATCTACGCCAGAGCTTCCTTATATCCTATATCGATGATCTATATGTTTGCAGTCTCCATCATCACGATGACGCTGATCATCGGAGGCCGCAAGAAGATGGAGCGCAGGCAGATAGTTATTCTGGTGCTCTATGTTGTGGCGCCGACTGCGGTGGGCGTGCTCACCATGATGAAATACGGCCTTTCGATCAGCTACGGTGTGGTAACTGTAGTCATGCTTCTCATGTACTGCATCATCAACATCGAGATGAGTATTAAGGCCATCTCGGCCGAGCGTGAGATGAAGCTCGCGGCCAGCATACAGCAGAGTGTTCTTCCCAAGCACGATCAGGCTGTCTCCGACAAAAAGCAGATAGATCTGTATGCTTCCATGGACTGCGCACGTGAGGTAGGCGGCGATTTCTACGACTACTTCCTGGTGGATGACGACCACCTTTGTGTCGTTATGGCTGACGTCAGCGACAAGGGGGTTCCGGCTGCGCTTTTCATGATGAACGCCAAGACTACGCTGCACAGCTACGCCATGACAGGCGCGTCTCCGAGTAAGATCTTAAGCAGAAGCAATGAGGCCATTTGCCGTAACAATACCGCGGAGATGTTCGTGACCGTTTGGCTCGGAATACTTGAGCTTTCCACCGGCAAGCTCACGGCAGCCAATGCGGGACATGAGTATCCGATCTTCAAAAATCCTGACGGTGAATTTGAATTGTATAAGGACAGACACGGCTTCGTTATAGGCGGCATGGAAGGCGTCAGCTTCAAAGAATATGAGATGGAGTTTAAGCCCGGCACCAAGATGTTCTTATACACTGACGGGCTCGCCGAGGCTGTGGATGAAGAGAACAATATGTTCGGCACTGACCGCGTTACGGCCGTGCTTAATGAACACTGCGATTCTTCCGCTCAGGAGATCATCGAAGCCATGAGAAAAAGTGTCAGCGATTTCGTTAAGGACACGGCGCCTTTCGATGACATGACCATGCTGTGCCTGGAGTACAGAGGATAATTTAATCCGCAATACGACATCCTTGATAATAACTGTTGATTAAGCGACATATCATTCCGATATTAATCATTGGTTTGCGTTTTTCCCTGTTATTAAATCTGGTTAGATCATAAAAACAATCAATCAGATAACAAGGAGGACAAAGTTATGAAGATTAATAAGATGATCGTTAAGGTAATGGTAGTAACAGTCGCAGCTACAATGCTGATCGGCGGTGCAACGGTAATGGCAGACGAGACCCTTCCCGGACGTTTTATTCCCGCTTATGAAGAGCATGTCTACGATGACTGGATGAACGGATTAGATTCGATCCCTTCATTTGATTTCAGTTCCGTAAGAACTTTAAGACCTCATTCACCTGAAATGCCCGGCTTTAATATCGTTGTAGATAACCCCAAGGCTGATACGGATGATGATAAGCCATCCGCTGCATTCACGATGTCAATCGGCGAAGGTACTAATCCCTCAGTAGCTCCCGCAGCGCTTAAGGCCGGTTCTTGCGATCCCGCGACTAATTCCTGCGACCCCGCAGTTGGTGCTTCTAACACGTCTTTGGTAGCAACAGCTTCCCTTCCCGGCGCTGATGGCTTCGTAGACCGTCTCTATGTAAACGCTCTCGGCCGCTCCGCAGATGCCGCAGGCTACGATTACTGGGTAAACATTCTTAATACAAAGCAGATGACAGGTACAGAAGTTGCTAACGGATTCTTCAACTCAGCTGAGTTCGCAGCACGCGATCTTAACAACGTAGAGTTCGTAACTACTCTTTACAGAGTATTCTTCAACCGTGAGCCTGATCACAACGGCCTTAACCACTGGGTAAGCGCAATCAATAACGACGGCCTGACAAGAGCTCAGGTTATCGCAGGATTTACAAACTCCGCAGAGTGGGCCAACACCTGCGCCGCTTACGGGTTCGACGCATAAGAAGACCTTGCAATAACAAGAATTTGCAAATAAACTGTGCTCTTGAATATGAGCAACAATAAGAAGAAAACCGAAAGAACCATGTCCACAGGAGGGAAGCTTTTAGCCATACTGCTTCTCTCCTGTTCTGCTGTCGCGTTTGCAGTAACTCTGGCGTTCGCCTTTATAGACATACTCTCGCTTATATTCGCAGTGCCGTCAGGCATCATCGCATTTACAGTGTTTCTGATCCTTCTTAAGGATTATAAGTTTTCTGGTAAAGAGAATTCGAAAGAGAAGACGGCTAAGTGGTATGTCGATAAGATCATTGCTGCGCTTGTAGTGTTCGGAGTTCTTTTGGCGATATTCCTTATCGCTGTAGGAGCCGATGAGAGCGAGACGGTCATGTATGCAGGTTTCCTGCTGTTTCCTTTGATAAGCCTTTTGATCTCGCCTAATGCCGTTTTTTACGCGTTGAAAGATCTGAAGGGCTGGAAAGGTATCTTCTATGGCAAGGGCAACCTTAAAAAGTTCAAGGATAATAAGGATTTCTATTGGGTAAAGACGCCTGTGGCTTTTGAAAAGAGATTATTCTGGACAGTCGTCGTAGATCAGATTCTGAATATCTATGCGGCGGTCACGTTTATGGTTTTCGTAGCCGGGGCAGGCCTGCTCTCAATACTTACGTACGATTCCCATTCTGTCACGCCCGGAGATATTTTCGGTGCGGTCATTTATGTAAGAGCCAGAAGAGGCACAGGGCTTATGGCCTTCATCCTGCTCCTTGTAGTAGTCTTCGGTTTCCCTGTTTTCGTATACTACATAACGAATGCCATAAACAAGTTAAGGATCGTTTCAGGACATAAATATATGGCCTATCACGCGGTCGTTAAATACATGAACAGCTATAACATGAAGATCGATTCAGACGGCAGGAGATATGAATACAAATACGGTATTCTTGTCGGCATGAAAGAAAAGCAGGTCCATGACACCCCTGCGGTCCTGATCTTTATTCCTGATGACGTTCTGATTTTCCCTGACGAAAAGTTTAAAACTTAATTCTGAGGCATTTTTGCCGAGTTCGGCGCCCCGGAAAGTTTGGACAAGAGCACCACAGTCTCGACACTATTTCCCTTGTTCAAACTCATATACAGCTTCTCATTTCCTATTATTGGCAAGGAGAACACTATCTCTTTCAACCATTGTCCGTTAGCTTGTCTGTCCTCAAATATGTTGATCTCGCTGATTAGGATGGTCAGAAGCTCATGCTTCTCCTCCTCATTCATTTTATAATAGAGGGTATGCAAGATGAAAATGATGCAAAAAAGTATATTGACTCTCACATTGTGTGAGGGATTATCGTTGTAGTGAGCTCAAGAAAATACATCCATGGAGGTAGAAACCAATGCTTAAAATAGGCGAATTTTCAAAACTATCCAGAGTAAGCATCAGGATGTTACGCCACTATGATGATATCGGACTTTTGAAACCGGCAGAAATAGATGATTTCACCGGGTACCGTTATTATCGTGAGGAACAGCTTTTTACCATCGGGAGGATAACGTCACTCAAGGATATGGGCTTTGCCCTTGCAGATATCATCAAAATCCTTGAGAGCTACGATGATAAAGAAAAGATGGATGCATTTCTGTCAGAGAGACAGAAGGAACTATCAAAGCTTTCCCAAGAAACGGAGTACAAACTGATGCTTCTGGAAACAGCCAGAAAGAGGCTGAGGAAGGAGCAAAACATGAGTTTTGATGTAACAGTAAAAACAATACCTGAGAGGTATGCGGCGACAGTACATATGGTGGTACCGAACTACAATGACGAAGGGATGCTTTGGAATACAATGATGAGCGAATGCAAGAATCTTGTGCCTGCAGACCCTTGTCTTGCGGCAGCGGAGTTTCTTGATCCTGAGTACAAGGAAGAAAATGTTGAGATCATCGCATGGATGACCGTGAGCGGCTCTTATGATGATACGGAGCATGTGAGATTCAAGACGCTTCCTGCGGTAAAGGTTGCAAGTTGTGTTATTAAAGGCAGCTATGATCAGATGGGTGAGGCATACGCTACTGTAGCGTCATGGATCAAGGAAAACGGCTACAAAATGAACGGACATATGTTTAACATCTATCATGTGAGTCCGGCGCAGACTCAGAATCCCGATGAGTATGTGACGGAAGCTTGCTTTCCGATTGAGTAAATATGATTTTTGCCAAGGGGCTCAATTGCTCCTTGGCATTTTATCGAAAGGAGCGGTAATGGAATATATTCGGATAACAAAAGATAACATCGAAGAGGAACATATTTGCTGTGCAATATCAAATAATAAGGATGTTCAGGTGTCTTCAAAGAAGGCGTGGATGTCAGACAGATTTGAAGAAGGGCTTGTATTTTTAAAGAGCGCGGAGCGCGGCAAGTGTTTTATTGAATATATTCCGGCGGAAAGTGCGTGGGTACCGATTGAGGCTGAAGGATATATGTATATTGACTGTCTGTGGGTGTCGGGTTCGTTCAAAGGGCATGGGTATTCCACTGATTTGCTTACCGCTTGCATCGAGGATAGCAAAGGAAAAGGGAAAAAGGGGCTTTGTATTTTATGTGCAGATAAGAAAAAACCATTTCTGGCTGATCCGAAGTTTCTGAAGTATAAAGGCTTTACTGTCTCTGATGAAGCAGATAATGGTATTCAGCTTTGGTATATGCCGTTCGATAAAAATGCGAAGGTTCCTGAATTTAAGGAATGCGCAAAGCATCCCCATATAGACGAGAAGGGATATGTTCTGTACTACACGAATCAGTGCCCGTTCAATGCAAAATATGTTCCGGTTTTGGAGCAGACATCAAAAGAAAATGGTATTCCATTCAGGGCAATACATATTGAAAGTAAAGAAGAAGCACAGAATGCGCCTACACCGATTACAAATTATGCGTTATTCCGTGACGGGGAGTATATCACAAATGAGCAAATGAACGATAAGAAATTTCTAAAACTAGTAGGAAAGTGATAGACCGTTAGTTATCTATGTATATTGTAAAAGCAGAAGCAGATCAGATAGAAAGAATCGTAGATATGTCTATCAGAGCTTTTGAGACAGATGTAAATGTAGGGGGAACAAAAGGTGATTGTCCGCCCGGATTTGATTCTATCGAATGGCATCAACAAATGGCCGGAGAGGGGCATTTGTATCAAGCGATGATAGGTAAAGATATGGTAGGAGCTGCCATTGTGTTCCCGGATGAAACACAAAAGAGCGTATACATTGGCAGGATTTTTATTGATAGCGTCTATCATCGTAAAGGTTACGGTATTCGTTTGATGGAATGCATAGAAAATAATTTCCCTTTTGCTACGGTTTTTAATCTGGATACACCTTGTTGGAATGAGCGGACAAATGCTTTTTACAAAAGGTTAGGATACCGTATCGTAAAGATCGAGGATGGCTTCAACTTTTATCAGAAGAGTTAAATCATCAGTTTTGCGACACATGCGATATAAGTTGTTGAATAAACGACAATAAGCGCAGTTATTAATCATTGGTTCGGGTTCTTTCAGATGTTTTAATAAATTCATTGAACAAACTACTTACACAAAAAGGAGGACAGAACAATGAAGAAGAACATGAAAGAGCTCGATAAGACTCAGCTTGAGATGGTTAACGGCGGTTCCGAGAGTGACATCGTAGTTGATGGTTTTGCACTTGTACCCGATACGGATGAGATCGACGAGAGTGAAGTTATGACGGTTCGTCAGAGGATTCCTGCCAGAAGACTCCAAAGGAGGAGCCGCAGTATTGATATTACAGGCAGGCGCGGTATTACAGTCTCTGCAAGCCGCAGCAACCCTCCCATTCATTATCAGTAATCTGATTACACATAGTCTAAGCAAGGGCTGTCCCGCAGATCCGGGACAGCCTTTTTGTATGCGTTAAAACTCAGGCAGCAGGATTGGATCAATCAGGATCATCTGGAACATTTATGAGAAGTACAGCGGGAAGGAGTTTCTGGTGATGTGAGCTCTTTCCTCTGAAGCGGTCTTAGCGGGCTTCCTTCTTCTTGCCTTTACGGCCCTGACCCATGCCTTCGGGGATGGGGTTCTGCAGGATCTCCACGTACTTATGGTGGTGAAGTCTGTCACTTAAATCGGGTGACAGCTCGAAGATGTTGTCTATCTCGCTCTCTTCAGTGTCGGATTTAAAGGTACGGCGGCGCTTCTTGCCGAACCTGTTGCGGTTGTATTCCTTCCAGATTATGATCACCGCGAGCTCGATCATGATGACGATGCCCATGATATAGAAGTAGTGCTCGGTGGTCTTCAGCATCTCCATGTCGTAGATGAACAGCTTCCCTACAGGGTAGCCCAAAGCATCGCGGAAGATGCCGTACATCATGAAAGTCCAGTAAACGACCATGTAAAGCCAGCCTAAGACTGTGAGGATGACTTCGATCAGCCGCTTCCACCACACCTGCTTCGTGTCGTATTCGATGTGTTTGTCGGTGTCCTTGCCGATTACGGGGTTCTCGAGACTGCCGTCAACAAGCGGCATCTCAGGTGTGCTCTTGCCTGTGAGGGCCTGCTCACGCCTCGTTATCTTCATGAGCGCTTCGCTGTCCTCGGCGTCAAGGCCGATCTCAACTTCCTTCGGCTTCGGCTCGAAAAGCATATTCTCCAGCTCTTCAGTATCAATGCTCTTCGCAGGTGACGCCGACTGCTCCTTCATAGTCTGCGTTACGCCCCGATCCGGGCTCTTCCATGTCGCGAGCTTCTTGTTGGGAAGGATGGCCTTGAAGATGGATGCGAGTGCGATGAATACGTTTATGTACCAGTACAGTATCGGGTACCAGATGACGGACCAGGAGTTATCGAAGATCTTCTTGTCGTATCTTGATTCGAGCCACATCGCGATGAGAAACTGGAACAGACATATGAAGGACAGGAACTGGCTCTTCCAGATGTATTCGGTGATGACGTGGTGTCCCCGTATCTCCATCGTGATAAGGATGATCGTAAGTATAAGCCAGCAGACAGACCAGAAGAAAGAGAGGACCTGCTCGAGGTAGATGGGAGCCATTCTTCTTCTCTTCCAGCTCTTGAAGATGTCCCAGTGCCTGAAGATGACCTCGAGTCCGCCCTCGGACCAGCGCCTTCTTTGACGCCACAGACCCTTTATCGTCTCAGGCACGAGCATCCAGCACAGGGCGCGGGGCTCGTAGCGGACGTCCCAGAAATTCTTTTCGAGTTTCCAGGTGACGGCGATGTCCTCCGTCATCATGTCACGGTCCCAGAAGCCGCATTCCATGAGGGCGCGCTTACGGTAAGCGACGCATACGCCCGATACCGTCATGACCTTGCCGAGGACGCGTTGTGTGCGCTTGATAAGGCTTATTATGCTCGCATATTCACAAAGCTGGAGTTTGCCCAGAAGCGTGCCTCTGTTACGCACTCTGGGGTTGCCCGTGACGGCGCCGACGCGCTCGCCGTTATGCCTGTTTACGAAGTGCGAGACGAGATAGCGGAGGGCATTCTTATCAAGATATGAGTCTGCATCGACACCAACCAGTATCTCACCCTTGGCCGCAATAAGACCGAGATAGAGAGCATTTGCCTTGCCGCAGTTCTCCTTGAGGTCTATTACACGGACCCTGTCGTACTTGATGGCGAGATCCTTAAGCACCTCGGATGTGTCGTCTGAGCTTCCATCGTTTATGAGTATGACTTCGTACTCGGGATAGTTGAGGTCCACCATCTCTTTGACGACAGGGTAGAGGATACGGCTCTCGTTATGTGCCGGCATCAGAATGGAGACAAACGGAGTCTTCTCGAGCGGCAGCGAGCCCTTACGCTCATTGGCAAAATAGAATACCAATGATCCCAGTATCCACATCATACCCATGACGGCAGGGTACCAGTAGACGAATATTTCCATTGCACGCAAAGGCAGATTCGAGAACAAGATGAGACTCCTTTGTTGATGTGTTTGTTAGTCTGCTACTAATGTGACTACTAATACAAAGAGTCCATTCAGATCATGGGTGCACTGGAAAGTTTGGACAAAAGGACAACCGTCTCAAGCATATCCGAGTATTCCAAAGATATTTCCTTCTCCAATTTTCCTTTTAAAGAAGGGATAGGGAAGTTAAACACGAGTTTCTTAAGGTATGTTCCATCAGCACGCTTCTGAGGGAAGATTTCAATCTTTTCAAGGAAGCTTCTAAAGAATAGCTTTTTCTCCATCGGTTCGAAGGAGTCGTACAGATCATCAAAGGCAAGTAGCACATTGTAGATGCTTTCCTGGGACAGACGCTTCTCGCGGATATTAACAAGCTGCAGCTTTACTTCTTCTATAGCTTTCTCGGTTTCAAGCATCGCATCATATTGTTTGTCGCAGCGTTTTTGAAGGTCACTGATCTTACGATCATAAATCGGATCGTCATATGGAAGTTCATCCATTTGTTTCTCTATACGAGTCTTAGTGGTTTCTGCCTGATGAAGTTTTTCCTTAAGAGTCTTCAACTTTTTATCCAGCTCTTTTGTGTCAATATTTTCTCCTATCTTTGTTTTAATAGCATCTGCAAAGAGGGGATTCTTCACCAGATTTGTTATGACATATTCGACTTCTTTCTCGAACTTTCTACTCTCAATATTAGTTCTGAAGTCGCATTTGTGCCCGGTTTCTTGAGCATTGCACTTACAGTAATAATAATTACGTTCCCTGTTGTCCTTGCCATGTGGTTTTGATGTGTTTGAATACATTCCCTTACCGCAACATGGACACTTCAATATACCGGATAGTATTGCTACATGACAATTGGTCTTAGGCGCTCTTATAGAAGATTTTTTCTTGCGACGTTCTTCAACTATATTCCACATCTCTTCTGAGATAATTGCTTCATGCATTCCTTCGTATACAGGATAATCGTCTTGTGCAACTATGTGCATCTCGTTATGAGTTCCGGGTTTCTTTTCTGTTTTCCTTCTCCCGTAAGCGATCTTACCTGCGTATACAGGGTTAGCAAGTACTTTCTTTACAAAAGACTCAGAGAATCCGGGAATTGTGTTGTTCTGCCTGAGTTTCTTTTTGTAGCCATGATCGTTAAGATATCTGGCTATGGTAACAGGGCCTTCGCCCATATTCACATGACGGTCAAAAATGATTCTGATAATCTCGACTTCATCTTCTGCAATCTTTAGTTCACCATCTTCAAGCTTATAACCATAAGGTGCAAAACCGCCATTCCATTTTCCTTCGCGAGCCTTCTGTTCTCGGCCTGCCATGGTTTGTGTACGGATATTCTCGCGCTCGATTTCTGCAACAGCCGATAAAACGGAGATCATAAGTTTACCTGCATCTTTGGAACTGTCGATACCATCTTCTACGCAGATCAGATTTACATCAAAATCTTGCATTTTCTGGAGAGAACTTAAGACGTCAGCGGCATTTCTTCCAAATCGGGATAATTTAAAGACCAGAACAAAAGACACATCATCTTTTCCATCTTCGATATCTTGCATCATCCTTTGAAACTCCGGTCGGCCGATGATGTTTTTCCCTGATACTCCTTCGTCTGAGTATTCGCCTGCAATTTCCATATCCTGAAAGTCTGCATACTTACGCAGCTTGTCTTTTTGAGCATCAAGGCTGTAACCATCGACTTGTATCGAAGTCGATACTCGTGTGTATATATAGCACTTAGTTCTTTTCTTATGCATTTATTCTTCCTCTATTTCTGTATCTAAATGATTCATTCTTATGTAGTATTCAAGCAGCCTTAGCACATAATCAGGACATCTTCTATTGCCCAACTCCCAATCTGTTACTGTTCTGTAGGGTATTTTAAAGTACTCACAGAACACCTTGCGGTTCATGCCGGTCGCTTTTCTCAATTCTATGATCTTGTCTTGAGTATCCATATTGCTTTTACCTCGCATTTACGCTATGCGTACATTGTAATACGCGCAGTCAGTTTACACAATGCGTAATTCGTTGAAACCTTAAAGTTCGTGTGATAACATAAGAATGAAATTGGTCCCCGTCGATAGACGGTACGCCAGATAGAGACATTAAAGCCGCTTATCTTGAACGCTGGCGGCTTTTTTCATGCCTGATTTTTTCGAATGTCCGACCGAGAGTGAACCCGACGGAGAAAACGCCCCAGATAAATCCGATAATAGTAATCAGATCTAATATGGAGATCATAACAATTCACCCCCTGTCTCTCATCGGATTGCAGTAAAACTGCATGAGAGCAAAAAGGGCGTACCGCCTACCGTGAATGACGGAGACCAACACTGTAATTATATCAGCTATAATCATATAAAAGCATTACGAATCAGTCTCATAAAAGGACCCTAACAACTTTATATACATCTTGAGTCTTCTGCGTAGCGCACGCTTATCTTCAGGAAGGTTGGATACCTTATTCCCATACTTTGCAATTAGACTTGCTAACAAATCCGTGAAGTTGTTATATGCTGTTAGTTCATCTTTACTCATAATATTCACCTGGCTATTCCGCCTTTACCCTTTCTTTTTAGTAAGTTTTCTGTTTTTCTGCGAGCACGCTCCTTTTCTTCGAGTTCTTCCAGTAAACCCGGAGGCAGGAGACTAATCTGTTTTTGCAGTTTCTGCTGTTTGGCTTGAAGCTCATCAATCTGACCTTCACGTTCTTTGACGGCTTTCTCGAGTTCTTCCGTCTTTCCCTGCCAGTACTGACTGACACCTGCTTGTATTTCGATTCTTCTCTGAAGTCTCTCAACATGGTCGTTGACGGATTTGATCTGCTCCTTCATCTTTGCCATCTCGGGAGCATAGCGGGAGATGAGCTCTATAGCCTGACTCTTTTTCTCCTTGCTCTTTATCATTCCGATATCACTGATAGCTTGAGAGATTTCTTCGTAATGCGACATGAGCAAATCGGCATTCTTGAAAAGATATGTCGGCAAATGTTCACGATGTGTAATCCGTTTGGGTATCCCTCGTTGAATACTGGGATAGTACTTCACCATATGTCCATAGAAATCATCCTGCAGCTTTACGAGACCCTGCGGCCCGCCAATAATTGTCTTGGAAGACAGTTTCCCTTTGTCAGTAATGGGGACGAAGCAGATGTGCATGTGTGGACTATGTTCATCGAGATGGACTACTGCGGAAAGGATGTTGTCCTCTCCAAACTTATCTGCAAAGAATTCATATGCTCTTTTGAAAAAGGCTTCGATGCCGGCTTGCGACATGCCTTTGAAAAAATCAGGCGAGGCCGTACATATACAATCTTGCATAACAACACTGTCTTTGCGCATTCGGCATCCGACGGTCTGAATCCTTTTCAGGATCATATTCCTATAGCTGTCAGTCGGGTATTTTACGTGATAATCATAGCGGATACGACTGATATCAATATCCGGATTACTCTTATACTCATCCTTCAGACGTTCATGATGTTTTTCGAGTCGCCCGACGGCTCCCATTTTGCATTTGCTGATTCTCATTATTGCGTATGACATTTTTAGATTCCTTTCGTAGTTATGTTTTTGGGCAAAATAAAAACCCCGCTTCTTTTAGCGAGGCTCTCTTCGTGTTTGGGCAAGATGTCAGTAAATAATGAGGTCGCGTAAAAGTGACGATGACATCTTGCAGTTATCTACGGTCTATACACCGCAACAGAAATAGAAGGACGCTTCTTATGTGGAATTGTCCGCAATAAGCGGCGGACAATTTCACAACAAAGCTTTGTTGTGTCGTTATAAGAGCGCAGGATCAGTGGCGCTCTTATATCTCCCCAACAACCTCGAATATCGTCGTACGGTCAGTCGTCCACTGGAAGACTGACCTCCCTAGATATTCTTTCTATATCTGTGGGTGTAACACACTACACCTTGCAAGCAAGGTGGTGTGCAAGGGGACCCCCTTGACCCCGTCATTCTAAGGTGGAAATCTACACGCAGGTACCGCTTCGCCCTGCGCGTACATTTCCATCATCCGATCCTGTAACATACCTTTCCCTCCTTTCGCGTGTTTTAAAATCAAAAAAGCGGTTGCTCTTGTGAACAACCGTTATGTAGTGCAGATATGTTATTGTAAATACCAGGCAATTCATCCATTTGGAAATTCGCATAATTACCCAAACCCATACTACTACCTTTTTTTGAAATTGTCAACATGAAGAAATAGAATGCGATGGTACAAAAAACAAAGAACGCATACAAAGAGAAATAATACTTTGATGCCAGAGAATATAGTATTATCATCTAGGTTACAATGATCCGGATAGCTATATGTGATGACAACCGCCCGTTCCTCGAATATGAGAAGAAGATAGTAGATGATTATCTTGACGGTAATCGTATAGACCATGTTTGCGATATCTACGAATCCGGGAATGCGTTACTTGCTAATGAAGCTAGGGTTAAAGATTATGATCTAATTGTTCTTGATTATCAGATGGATGGTTTGACCGGCTTTGATACAGCCCAAAGAATAAATACGCTGTGTTCCAATGTAGCAATTGCATTTGCAACGAACTTTTATGATTTTACCAGAGAGGGATATAAATACAGAGCAGTCAGATATCTTGTGAAACAGGAGAAGACGTTCGCCTCAGAATTTTGTGAATGCATAGAATTTGTTCTTAGTCATAAGTCGATTAATGAAGATATTGTCCTGAATCTGTATGATTCGTCAATCACCGTAAAGATAGATGATCTCATTTACATCAAAAGCGATGATCATTATGTAAAGTACTGCATTAAGGATATGGATACAGATACTGATCATCTTATCCGACGGTGCAGTCTTGATGAGGCAGGGAAAGAGTTGCCGGAACGATTTATAAGGATTCATGTGCGGTATATCGTGAATGTTAAGTATGCCATGAGAATACATAACGGCAAGATGGACGTTCGTATAAGCGACGACGAGATGATTACTTTGCCTATTGCTCGAAATAAGGCAGATGCAGTTTACAAGAAGTTTTGTCTATTAAAAGGAGCTGTTCTTTGATCTACGATATAATCAACAATATTATATTTTTTGTTTTAGCAAACACGTTCTTTTCTGCTTTTTTACAGCCGAGAAAGCAGTCGATTGCATACAAAGTCTCTATCATAAGTATATTAATTGTGATTGCTATTGCAGTATCAGTATTGTTCCCTGAAACGATAGCGATTAGAGTCTTGTTTGCAATATTAGAGAACTATTTGCTTGCAAAATTACTGTATGAAGGCTCAGTAGTTAAATCCTTGGTGCTTTCAGTACTGTTTTATGCGATGGTAATGAGTTGTGATCTGCTTATCATATCTGTTTGGAAAATCATAGATCCTGATTTGAGAATCGCGACATTAATGCAAAATAGTCTGTCCGTTTATATGGGTACGATAAGCCAGTTGATGCAGATGATCATCGTATTTGCGCTTAAGCGGATTTTCTCCAAACATAAAGACGATGATGTAGATTCGAAGATGTGGATTATATATTTAGCGTTTCCTGTATATTCGTTGATCGTTATAATTCTTCAAGCTTATAGCTTTGATGGTCCGATCAACACGTTTCAGACTAATACATTTACATTCATGGCTGTGTCTTTATTGATAATGAATCTATTCGTGTACTGGTTTATTAAACAGGAGATGAGACTTCGTCTGGCTGCCCAGAAGGACAGGATTGAGATATCACACGCAAAAGAAGAATTCAAATTATATGAGCAAATGACAAATGAGCGTGACATTCTGGGTAAAAGAGAACATGAGTATAAGAATATGGTAACGGCGGTTCTTAAGCTTGCCAAGGATGGACATGTCGATGAAGCAATTACAATTTTGGAAAAGCAGAATGCTGAACTCATTAACAATGCGAATGTAGTTGAGACAGGAAATTCAATATTGTCGGCTATTTTTAATGCTAAATACTCCGAAGCGAGAGCAAAAGATATTACAGTCAGAATAGATATAGGGGATCTGACAAAGGTCAATTTAGATGAACGTGACAGTATAGTAATCTTCTCAAATATACTCAATAACGCTATAGAGTCGGCCGAGAAATGCGATGAGAATAGTAGATATATACATATCAAAGCCCTGGTAGAAAATGAACAATTTGTTTTCTCTGTGCGCAATTCCTGTAACGATGCTTCTGATGCTATGCAAAGCAGCAAACATGATGTTATTCCACATGGTTTTGGTCTCGACAATATACGGGAAGCGGTCGAGCGTAATGAGGGGAATTGTTACTTTGAAAAACAAGACGGCGAGTTTATTTCAGTTGTCATATTTCTTTTATAAATCTACCAAACTCGTCATATATTAACCAAACTCGTCAAACTGGCATTAAACCCTTCAGTCCGTTAGTGGGTTGTGATAGACATATCACAATCAAGACTGACGAGAGGGGTATATGGAGCGGTTATCGGCAATAATAGTATCACGCATGATCGTCGCCGATGTAATAACAAAGAGCGACGAAGCTGAGTATATTTATAACGTTCAAGTGTTGCTTGAGCGAGTTTTGTCATACATGATTATTTTGGGCGTGTCTATTATTGCGCGATGTGCTATTCCGACCTTGCTGTTCTGTTTATCATTTGCTGCCGTTAGAACATTTAGCGGCGGTTATCATTGCAACAGTTATATCAAGTGTCTTGCATTATCGACAATTATTGCGCTATCTACAGGTTTCATCTTCCCGTTGATAAATATGGTTAGATCCCTTTATCAAGGGGGGGTGATAATGTCAATGATCATTATCATTTTACTCGGTTCAATAAACAATGTTAGCGCCGGGCATATTTAGCCACTCCCGCGCCGGACAAAAATCGCCAATATCAGTCAGATAAAAATAGCCAACACATCAGCTGATACTTAGATTAGTTTATTTGTTGCGGTTTGCCGCCGTCGTAATTGAGTAGGTCT
>JAFSPU010000004.1 GCA_017451265.1 Clostridiales bacterium | reverse complement strand
GTAGCGAGAGGGTGTGGTTTGGCGCCTCCAACAGGAATCGAACCCGTACCAGCAGTACCGGAAACTGCTGTTCTATCCATTAAACTATGGAGGCATTTCCACATGAAATTATAACATACACAAAGGCCGCTCCGGAGAGCGGCCTTCTTAATCTTAACCTGTAACGGCGTCTTACTTGGCGACTGCCTCGGGCTCCTCTGTCTTGTTGACGGGAGTAACCTCAGCGGGCTCCTCGTTAGCCTTCTCTTCCTCAGCAGCCAAAGCCTCGAGCTTAGCCTTCTGAGCAGCAGCCTCTTCAGCCTTCTTAGCCTCGTTGGCAGCGAGCTCTGCAGCGGCACGTGCTTCTTCTTCAGCCTTGCGGGCAGCAGCCATAGCCTCTTCGAGCTTCTTCTGAGCAGCCTCGGCCTTCTCTCTAGCCTGAGCAGCAGCGATCCTTGCAGCTTCCTCAGCCTTCTCGGCTGCGATTCTGTCGTCTTCTTCTGTCTTCTTTCTGTTAGCAAGCTCGAAAGCTTCCTGTGCCTTCTTAGTAGCGGCCTTAGCCTCTTCTACCTTCTGAGCTGTGTTCTTAGCGAACTCCTCTGCGTGAGTAGCGGAATTCTTAGCCTCGAGCTCGAACTCCTCAGCAGCCTTTCTTGCCTTCTCCTCAGCCTGAACAACTGCGATTCTTGCATCCTGCTCAGTCTTCTTCTGGTTAGCGATCTTAACTGCGTCCTCAGCCTTGGCAATGGCGATCTTGGCAGCTTCCTCAGCCTTTGCAGCGGCAGCCTGTGCTTCCTCTGCTGCAGCGAGTGCTACGCTGTATTCCTGCTCAGCTGTCTTAGCAGCCTTGGATGCATTCTCCTCAGACTTCAAAGCAGCCTCACGGACCTCGCCGGACTTCTTAACTGCAAGTCTTGCTTCCTCTGCCTTTGTAGCAGCGTTCTCAGCTTCCTTAACAGCACGCTCCTCGCGCTCCTTAGCCTGATCGAGCTCGAGCTTAGCCTTCTCGGCAGCGATAGTAGCCGGTGACTTGTTAGCTGTATTGAGAGCTCTTACTGTAGCTGCGGGCTTACCTGCAGCCTCATTCTCAGCCTTCTGTGCGGCTACTGCCTGAGCGTGATTGATTGATGCTGACGGAGGACGGCGGATAGGAGCCTTCAGACCTACCTGAGGCTTCTTATCTTCGGGCTTCTTATCTTCCGGCTTCTCAGGACCTCTGTTATTAGCAGCTGCCTTACGAGATTCTTCCATAGCCTTACGGGCCTCGATCTGAGCCCTTGCAGCCGCCGCACGCTCTCTTGCATAAGATGCTGCGGGCGAATCTACATTAACCCCATTACGCCTGTTGTTATTAGTAGGCGCACTGCCGGGTCTGTTGCCTGTAACTTCTCCAGCCATAGCTACCACCGCAGACGCACCGATACGGTCGTCTCCCTTTCCTTTAAAGACATCCATAATACCAGCCATGATTCTCCACCCCTCTAGCCTTACTCTAAATATAAAATCAAACTGATAACTAAATTATACTTTGTAAACAATTTATTTCAAGTATGTATATTATTTATATACAAAGTGACAAGAAACAAATGTGTATTTTTGTGATATTAGAGAGTCTACCCCTTATTTATCAGGATATTCAGTATATCTATGGCATCTGAAGCCGTGCGGCTCCTGTCTTTGTCACGGGGCTTGTAATGCAGATAGGGCTTGCCCTGCGCACAGAAAAGGATGCGCCCCTGGTACTCGGGCCTGCCAAGAAGTATGCTCACGGTCTCAAAGTCAGCCTTGCGGTCTGAGGCAAAGTACAGAAGCACACCGGTATCCTTGATGCAGACCTTCTCGAACCCGGCCTGCCCCGCAAGAGCCTTGATAAGGGCCACTCCCGCCAGAAACTCCACCTGCTTGGGCGGCTGGCCGTAACGGTCAGTAAGCTCGTCGAGGATGTCATCGGCATCAGACTTGCACGAGATGGCGCCGATGCGGCGGTACGCGGCCATACGCGAGGCCTCGTCCTCGATATACGTGGGCGGGATGTAGGAGTCGAAGTCGATCTCCACATTGACCTGCAGCGGGATCTTGAACTCGGTGTCCCCGGTCTCGTTAAGGTGCTTGATCTCTTCATCGAGCATCCTGCAGTAAAGTTCGTAGCCGATAACGTCCATCTGGCCGTGCTGTTCCGCGCCGAGCAGGTTACCCGCGCCTCTTACCTCGAGGTCACGCAGTGCGATCTTAACGCCGGAGCCGAGCTCGGTGAACTCACGGATGGCCATGAGACGCTTGCGGGCGTCGGATGACATGTCCTTGTCCGGAAGGTATGTGATGTAAGCGTACGCCTGGCGGTCCGATCTTCCCACGCGGCCCTTGATCTGGTAGAGCTGCGAGAGACCGAAGCTGTCCGCCTTCTCCACGATCATGGTGTTGACGTTCGGCATGTCGACGCCGGACTCGATTATGGTGGTGCACACCAGTATGTCGGCCTCGCCCTTTATGAAAGACTCGACTATCTTCTCCATCTGATGCTCGCTCATCTTGCCGTGCGCATAGACTATCCTGGTGTCAGGCATGAGCTCCTTCAAGTGGGATGCCACCGTGTCGATGTCGCCCGTCTTGTTATGAAGCCAGAACACCTGGCCCCCGCGCGAGATCTCACGCATGCACGCCTGCACGCAGATCTCCTCATCATATTCCATGACGTAAGTCTGAACGGGGCGGCGGTTAAGCGGCGCCTCCGACAGCATCGAGATGTCACGTATGCCGGACATTGACATGTGCAGTGTCCTCGGGATAGGAGTCGCGGTCAGTGTCAGCACGTCGATGTTGGCGCGCATGGCCTTGATCTTCTCCTTGTGGTTGACGCCGAAGCGCTGCTCCTCATCGACTACGAGGAGGCCGAGCCGGTTCGGGACGACGTCGTCCGAAAGAATCCTGTGGGTGCCGATGACGACGTCAGCCTTGCCCTCCTTGATGTCCTGCAGGTTCTGCTTGAGAACATTGGCGGGAACAAACCTTGAAAGGAGCACCACCTTGAGCGGGAAGCTTCCGAGGCGCTCCTTGAAGTTGTCGTAATGCTGCTGGGCAAGGAGCGTGGTGGGCGCGAGCATAAAGGCCTGGCGCCCGTTCATGACGCACTTGAAGATGGCCCTGAAGGCGACCTCCGTCTTGCCGAAGCCGACGTCACCGCACAGCAGGCGGTCCATCGGCACTGCAGACTCCATGTCGTTTTTTATGTCTCTTATAGCCGAGATCTGATCGGCGGTCTCATCGTAAGGGAAGCTCTCCTCGAACTCCTTCTGATACGAGTCATCGGGGCCGCACGAGAAACCCTTGTTGGCGCGTCTTACCGCATAGAGCTTAACGAGGTCGAACGCGAGCTTCTTTACCGAAGACCTCGCCCTCTCCACGTTCTTCTTCCACTCCTGGGAGTCGAGGCTTGAAAGCTTCGGTTCCCTGCCGCCGGGGCCGACGTACTTCGACAGCTTGTCGATCTTGTCCACCGGCAGGTAGATGACGGCGTTCTTGGCGTAGTTGATCTTGAGGTAGTCCTGAGAGGACTTGCCCATCTTAAGGTTTACGATGCCCTCGTAAAGACCGATACCGTGCACATCATGTACGACGTAGTCACCGGGGGCAACGTCACCGAAGAAGGTGATCCTCGCGCCGCCGTTCTTCTTCGGCACATGCTTCTTCTCGCTGCCGAAGATCTCCTGCTCTCCGATGAGGACGAGCTTCGCCGCAGGGTACTCGAAGCCTGAAGGAAGCGCGCGGCTTACAACACGCACGTCGACTCCTCCCTCGAGCATTCTGTTCCTGAATGAATCGCACCTCTGCGTTCCGGTTATCATGAATATGATCTCGGAGCCGTAAGCGCCGGCGCCGTTTTTTATGTAGTTGATAAGGCTGTCGTCACGCCCTACGAAATTGTCCGTGGACATGCCGGGGCAGCTAATGGTCTGTCCTCCGGGGAGGCCGCTCAGCGAAGACTTGAGACACGCGAGCGTGACCGTGCCCTGCCTGGAATCCAGATGCTTCATGGCATCCGGGATCCTGAAGACGGACTCGTAGGAACAGGAAGGCGCCTGCCCCAATTCATATGCACTTTTAATGCTCGCAACAAAGTCTGCGGTGTAGCCGTCCATGCGGCTTCTGGCCTCAGAGAACTCATCCACGAAAAGCATCATGCGCTTATGGTCGACATAATCGAGTATGCTTCTGGGGGACTTGTTAACCACCCCGAGCCACCTTGCGAGCGCAGATATCCTCATTCCCTGCCTGATCGCTTCAGCGTCAGCGAGGCAGTTCTTCTCCAGGATCTCACCTGTCGTTCTGCCGGAAGACGCATTCATCTTGTTGATGTCCTCGGCCGCGGCATGCAGCATATCGTCCGCGCATCTTCCGCGGTCCTCTTCGCTGAAAGTGTAGATATAAGCTGGTGCGATCACGACCTTTTTAAGGCCTTCGATCGACCTTTGGTCGTCCGGATTAAATGTCTTCAGCTGATCGATCTCGTCGTCGAAGAAACTGATTCTTACAGGCTGATCCATGTCCGGAGGGAACACGTCGATGACATCTCCTCTTGCCGAGAACTCACCCTGCCCCGATACCATGCCGACTCTCTCGTAACCGCGCAGTGAAAGGTCAGAAGTGAGCTTGACCGGATCGTACGCCTTTCCCAGGGTGAGCGTGATGAACTTCTTTTTAAACTCGTCCGCGGGGGGCATCTTGTTAAGCAGCGAAGGCGCACAGATAACTGCAGCGTCGAGGTCGTTGTTAAGAAGCTTGGCGATGACGCCCGTGCGCTCGCTCTCGTTCTCGTGCGAAGAAGCCACAGCCGAGACGAGCGAAAGCTCCGCGGGCTTAAGCACCGGGATATCGGAACCCGTGAAGGGTGCCAGGCCTCCGATAAGCGACTTGGCGCGCGTTACATCAGACACGATCACCACCGGCTTCTTGTCGTACTTGTATGCAAGTGCCGCGATTATGTAGCCTTTCTGCTGCTCACAAAGCCCCGTAATATTTACGGGACCTCCTGTGCGTTCGGCCTGCTCTACGGCAGCCGTAAGTGTCTTATCAAGACTTATCTTTTCGAGTATTTCTTTAATCTCGTTTGCCATTAACGATGTCCTCACAGGCCTTGCAGCCTTCCTCGAAGGAATCATACATCTTCTGCCTTAAGTCCTTGGGGATGTCGGCGAGCACGTAAGTGATGAGATCCATGTGCTCCGGCACAGGTCCCGTTCCTATCCTGACGCGAGGGAACTCCTGCGTACCCAGGTGCGCGATGACCGACTTCATACCGTTATGTGTGCCCGCGCTGCCCTTGGCTCTCACGCGTATCGTTCCGACTTCGATGTCGATGTCGTCATACACAATGATGATGTGCGACGGGTCTATCTTGTAGTAGTTTGCGAAGGGGCCGACAGCCTCACCCGAGTTGTTCATGTAAGTCTTCGGCTTCATCAGAAACACGTCATGTCCGCCGATCTTACCCTTGCCGAAAAGAGCATGAAACTGCGTCCTGTCCACGCGCACGCCGTTACGCTCGGCGAGCATGTCTATGGCCAGAAAGCCGCAGTTATGCCAGTTATATGCGTATTTGTCCCCGGGGTTTCCGAGGCCTACGATAAGCCATGCATCGGACATGCGCTATTACAGCTCCGAGCGGCGGGTATCGAGCTTGATGTAGTTGGCTCCGCGGAGTCTGTTCTTCTTCGCTACCCAGTCTTCCTTATTCTCCTGCTGCGATCTCGCGATTCCGAGGCCGAGTGCAGGAACGTCCTTGTTGATGGTGGAGCCTGCAGCAATGTAGCTGTCGTGTCCGAGGACTACGGATGCAAGGATGTTGGAGTTACCGCCGATGAAGACGTTGTCCTCGATCGTACATCCGACCTTATCAACACCGTCGTAGTTACATGTTACTGTGCCGCAGCCGAAGTTAACGTTCTTACCGACCTTGGAGTCACCGATGTAAGTAAGGTGTCTTGCTCTGGTGTACTCATCGATCTCGGAGCTCTTGATCTCAACATAAGCGCCAATCGTAACATGATCTCTGATGAGCGATCCGGGTCTGATGTGGGAGAACGGTCCGATACGGCAGTCAGCACCGATGACAGATTCGGAGCAGATGGAGGAATCGATAGTCGTTCCGCTTCCAACCTGCACTCCGTCAAGTCTCGTATTCTCACCGATGATACAGTCCTCACCGATGATGGTGTTGCCCATGAGTCTCGTGCCGGGAAGGATGATGGTATCTCTTCCGATCTCGACCGCAGAGTGGATCCATGTGGTATCTTCGTCGACGATCTCGACGCCGTTCATCATGTGCTTTCTTAAGACTCTCTTGTTGATGATCTTGCTTGCCTGCATGAGCTGGTAGCGGTCGTTTACGCCGAGAGTATCCTCGAAGTCACAGATGACTGAGCCTACAACTCCGCCGTCCTTGATGAGGATGTCGATCGTATCTGTGAGGTAATATTCCTTCTGCGCATTCTCTGCAGAAAGTCTACCGAGTGCGGACAGAAGAAGTGATGTCTTGAACACATACATAGAGGAGTTGATCTCTCTGATCTTAAGCTCTTCCTCACTGCAGTCTCTGTGCTCGACGATTCTTAAAACATTTCCGTTCTCGTCTCTTACTACTCTTCCGTAGCCTGTGGGGTCATCCGCAGTTGCCGTGATGACTACTGCAGCATAATCGCCCTGCTCCATGTGTGTGAGCGCCTTGGCGATAGTGTTAGCGGAAACCATCGGGCAGTCGCCGGGAAGAACGATAACGTATCCGCCTCTTCCCTCGAGGAAAGGCTCGGCCTGCATAACGGCGTGGCCTGTACCTAAGCGCTTCTCCTGGAACACATAAGCGACGCCTTCACCTAAGACATCACGTATCTGCTCCTGCTTGTCACCTACGATGTAAACCTGCTCCTCGCAGCCTGCTTCACAAAGCGCATCGTAAACCCACTTAACGATCGGCTTACCTGCTACCTGATGAACTACCTTGGAGTATGAGGACTTCATCCTCTTACCATCGCCTGCTGCCATTACTACTGCACATATATCCATAAAGACATGTCTTCTTTCAATTAAGTTTTGTCCACTAATTATAACAAAGATAATATTAGTTGTAGTGTATAATGATAAAAATCGAATAAGGGAAAAAGGAGATTTTATATGATCGCGATTTTATTGGCAGCGGGTTATGCCACAAGGCTGTACCATCTCACCAAGGATAAACCCAAGTCACTTCTTCCTCTCGGAAGCAGACTTATCATCGATCACATCATGGACTCTGTCGACAGTATCCCGGGCATCACCAAGGTAGCCCTTATTACTAATTCAAAATTCTATCAGCAGTTCTCCGACTGGGCTGATTCTCAGGACCGTGAGGGCAAGGCTCCCATCGTAGTTCTTGATGACGGCACCACAGACGACACCAACAAGAGAGGTGCCATCGGAGACATCATCTACACCATCGACACATTAGGCATTGATGAGGACATCTGCGTCCTCGCAGGCGACAACATCTTCACCTACAGCATCGAGCACATGTACGAGTTCTACAAGGAGAAGAATGCACCCACACTGATCGCCATCAATGTACCCGAGCTTCACCAGAGACAGAAGCTCGCCGTTGCCGTTCTCGATGAAGACGGCCGCGTTCTCGACATGGAAGAAAAGCCTCAGGAGCCCAAGAGCGAATGGGGTATCTATGCGACATATTTTTACGGCCGTGATATCCTTCCCGTATTCAAGGAATACATCGCAGACGGCGGCTCACCCGATGCCCCCGGCAACTTCCCTTCATGGCTTTACAAGAAGATGCCCGTCTACGCTTTCAAGGGTGACGGCACATGCATCGATATCGGTACAGTAGAAAACTACGAGAAGACATGCAAGGAATATGAAGGCAAGTAATCGTACTCTTAAACTTCTTTGCATCGTAATCGCAGGTTCCGCTTTTCTTACCGGAACCTCATCCTGTCTCAAGATAAATCCGGCTGAAGAAACGGTTGCGGAAACCGTCGCTCCTGCGACGCCCACACCGACACCTTCACCCACGCCGAGTCCCACACCCTCGCCCACTCCTTCCCCTACTCCGGTGCCGACACCCGTGCCCGAGTACGTGGAGCCGCAGTTCACCGAGACTTGGTACAACGGTTTCGTTGACGCGAGATCCGTTCGCGCGCAGATCGTCGATAACCCGGAAGACATCGCAGTGCTCGTAAACAAGTACTACGCGCTCCCGCTGGACTACGTTCCGCCGGATCTTGTCGATGCGCCGCACTCCATGAACCAGCAGATCAGAGCCGAGGCATGTGAAGCCTGGGAGGCAATGTATGACGCCTGCGTTGAGGCCACAGGCCAGGGTCTCTTCCTCGTGTCCGGCTACAGGGACGCGAATATTCAGCAGTATCTTTTCGACCGCTCCACTAACCTCAGGGGCATCACTTTCTCCGTGCGCAAGAACGCCATCCCCGGCCGCTCAGAACACCAGCTCGGACTCGCGCTCGACATCACTCCCGAGGGCCAGTATGAGATCCTCGACGAGTTCGGCGAGACCACCACAGGCATGTGGGTCAACGAGCACTGCCATGAGTTCGGCTTCGTAAGACGCTTCCAGCAGCAGTGGGTCTACGAGACAGGCTACGACATCGAAGCCTGGCACTACCGCTACGTCGGCGTAGAGCTCGCGACCTACCTGCATGAGAATGACATGTCGTTAGAGGCGTACTACGGATGCGAGCAGGTATTACCGTGGGACGAGTGAGCGCCATTGCTCTTGGCGTCAAACAAGTCCTCGCCGCAAGCGGCTGCGGAACTAGCAGAGCAAGTGTCGCTCACTCGTTACCACAATAACTTGCAGCGCAGAACGTTGCTCACTCATTACTAAATCTATTGCAAAACTATCTAGGCTGAGTTTATAATCACACACAGAATCCAAGGCGGGGTGTAAGTCCCCACCGGCGGTGAGCCTTCAGACAATAGCAGAAAGGTAAGCCCGCAACTCCCGTTAAATCTTATGACGGGACTGACGCGATGAGACTTCGCGGCCGACGGTTAAAGTCCGGATGGAAGGAGTTGTTTTTTATGTCCGAAATTACCAAAGATTCTGTAACCCGTTCACGCGTCAGCGCACGTAAGATCGCAGTAACTGCCATCTTCACGGCGATGTCTGTTGTCCTCATGTATCTGGAGTTCAACCTCCCGTTCATGCCCCCGTTCCTTAAGTTCGATTTCTCCGAGCTTCCGGTACTCATCGGTTCATTCGCATTAGGTCCGATCTACGGAGTAGTGATCGAACTCCTGAAGAACCTCATCCACCTTCCTGTCACAGCTACAGCAGGCATTGGCGAGATGAGCAATTTCATCACGGGAAGCCTCTATGTATTCACGGCAGGCAAGATCTATGAGAAGCACAGAACAAGAAAGGGTGCTATCTGCTCCATGCTCATCGCCACAGTAGTTCTGGCGATCATCGCAGTACCTTTCAACTACTTCATCACACTGCCTCTTTACGGTACTGTTCTGCATTTCTCAACTGAAGCGATCGTCGGAATGAGTTCAGCAGTTAACCCCCTGATCACAGACAAGACAAGCCTCGTTCTCTGGGCATTCCTCCCCTTCAATCTGTTCAAGGGACTGCTGATCGGATTCATCACTTTCTGGGTATATAAGCCGATCTCGAGACTTATCAATTCAACTTACAAAAAGACCCGCTGACTTCAATCAAGCGGGCTGGTCAACCGGATTATCAGACGGCATCGGGTCAACCGGTGCCGTTTCTGTTGGTGCGGGTTCTGTCGGCGCGGCTGTCTCAGAAGCAGACGGATCCGTCGGTGTGGATTCCACAGGTACCTCCGGCTCGTAAATTCTTACCGGCTCGGTGTCGATGATGTACTGCGTGTAATCGCCGTTCGGGTCGCCGAACAGATAGCGGAAGAAGTTCGATGACAGCACTCCGCTGCAATAATTGATTCTGTTGGCAACAATCGCGCGCACAGCCTCCACATAACCTTCAGGGATCTCCGCGTCAGGATCATTAGGATAGAATGTCGCGCGTCCGCTTATATACGTTCCGAGGTCTGTTCTCCAGTCGTAACCCGCATTGAAATACAGCGGCATTGCGTCTGAGAAAACATCGCGTCCGGGAAGCAGACGTGAATCATATTCGATGCCGAACAGATTAAGCAGAGTCGGCAGCATATCGATAGACATCGTCGGTGTATCGACGATGATCGGGTCTTCATCCTCAAGACATCCGCACCACAGGATCAAGCGGTTATGGTCACGCAGAACGGTGTTCGTTACTTCATATCCGTACAGCTCGGACAGATAAGAATTATCAAGTCCGTAAGGGTAGTGATCGGCGCAGATCGCGATTACTGTATCATCCAGGATACCCTCTGCCTCAAGCTGCTCGAGCAGATATCCCACAGCGCGGTCCAGATCCACCTGACATGCGATATAAGCACGCACCGTATCCGAACACTGTCCCTCAAGTGAAGCGGTGTCATCCCAATGCGCGCGGCTCTGTGCATTCGCATAACGAGAGTAATTCGAGTGGCCGCTTACAGACATGTAGTAGATATTAAAAGGCTGCTGATCGATATACATCGGGATCGTGGCCTCCATCATCTGAAGGTCGCTCTCCGGCCAGACGGGATCGATATAAGACTCGAGTCCGTTACCCCAGCCCATGTAACCCTCGGAGTAGCCGAGCAGGTTATGCGTTACGTTACGTGTGTAGTACTGGTAGTCGTTGTTGTGGAATGCCATGCCGTAGTAACCAAGCGCATTGAGTCTCTGCGACATCGTGAGGTATGTGTTGCCTCTGCACGCCATGTGGTAGAACGACACACCGCCGTCCTGCGGGAGCAGACCGAAGATATGTGAGAACTCGCCTCCGATGGTACCCGCTGTGGCAGGCACATACGAATCGGTGAAGTTGATGCCGCGTGTGGCAAGGCGGTACAGGTTCGGTGTGATTACAGGGTCGATTGCCTCAGCCGTGAATGCCTCAGCCGTGATCATGATGAGGTTCTTGCCCTCGAAAAGGCCTGTGTACTCGTTGCTCATGGAGGGCTCGAGTGATGCGCAGTAAGCCGCAAGGCTCGCGATGGTTCCTGACTCAGTCTCGGCGATGCCCTCGAAGTCGATATCCATCACATGCGGATACGGTGTAGGCGTAGGCGAAGGTGTGGGCGTAGCTGTTGCGCCGGGCACAGTCGGAACCGGCACGGGAGTAGGCGTGGGAGTCGCGGTAGGAAGCGCAGTGACAGGCACCTGCACAGCCTGGAAAGCGAGGTCATCGTCACCTCTCATGAGGCTTCTTATGTCGAGTGCGAGTGCCTCCGACAGGCCGAACTTTTCAGTGGCCGCGGGGAAGTTATACTCCTCGTTATGTACCGCCTTGGACGCGGGGTTAAGCGAGACCATGAGCATGTTGGAGAAGAACGTGACCGGGATGAGGAGCGCGAGAAGACCCACCTTCCACGGCTCGAGTCTGACTGGTCTGAAGCGGCCCATGCAAAGCCTTACAATGAAGATCAGCGTGGGCAGCAGGAACGCGATGATGTGGCCGATGCCGCTCGCGCTGAAGATGAGTCCTTTTATCGTGGAAGAGAAACCCGTGAGTGCATCGCCGCCTCCGAAGAGGACCGTGTTGATATCATATACAGTCTTAAACTGCATCCAGATGAAGAACTCCACCAGGAAAGGAACTGCCGTGAGCACGCGCACCGCGATTTCTGCGCCGATGCGTACTCTGCCCCTGAACGCCAGCAGCAGAAGACATACGGGTATGCCGAGATAAAGTGAACTTAAGATAACTCCGGGTATGGTGCCGGTGAACTGCGATCCGAAGACCGAGAAGCCGAATAACAATTCGTAGTAGAGAAGGACCAGTATGTACTCAGCCGACAGCATTCTTTATGATAAGCATCAGCGCCGCATGTGATTCCTGCCATGCGGGATCCGAGATGGCGTATACATGTTCCGCTCTTCTGGTCTCGGAAGAAATAGCATCGTAGAACTGTACAGGGATGCCCTGCTCCTTAAGAAAATCTCTCATCCTGACATTTGAATCATGAAGGAAGTCTCTGTCACCCGTGACGAGGCATGTACGGGGAAGGCCTGCACGCCTTATGGCATCACGCAGATCATAGATGTAGTCAGGGATATCGATGTCGCCGCCTTCTGTTCCGGCAGGCTTCTTGAAGAAGTAGCCCGGGAACTTGCTGGGGTCGCCGTCGTAAACTCCGCAGATGGAATTGACTGAAAGGACCTCGACATCGGAATTAATGAATATTCCGAGATCATGTCTGATCGACTTGCTTCGAAGGAGGCAGCCCATCATGACCGCGAGATAACCGCCCGCCGAATCACCGATGAGGTGAAGCTTACGGATGCCTCTGTTTTTGGAAATAAAATCGACTGCCGTGCAAAGATCGTTCAGTACACCTGACATAGACTTGGCAGGCAGAAGATGATAGTTAACATTAACTACAGGTAATTCAGAGAACACCGCGAGGTTCATTCCGAAGTTCTTATCGAGCTCCTTGAAACCGTAAACGAAAGCGCCTCCGTGAATGAGGAAAAATGCCGTGTCTCCCACTTCGGTTCCCGTGAGCTTATAGATGTCCAGTCTGTGCTCGGGAATGTCGGGAGTCTCATAACAGATATCGCACTCGGTGTCGCAGTTTGTCGGCAACACTTCAGACGCCATTCTCATGGTATCGTTCTTAGTGCAGTTCTTTATAAATTCCTTGCGCTGTTTGTTAGCAGCATACTTGTCCAGGAACATAACTTATAGGGACTCCGTAAAGTGTAATCAGGCAAGGCTTATTATACTTACTTCTTTTAATAGTAGCAAGGTCTCACAAGACAGACTTTCGTGATATAATTAAAAAGATTTTTTCAGGATTAAATATCCGGACGGAGGTTTTTCTATGCACGATGAAAAGATTGTAGATCAGCTCTCTGACCTGGTATCTTCCTTTATCTGCTACGCAGGTTCTCATCTTCCCGATGACGTAGATGCGAAGCTTAAGGAGATGGCTAAGGTTGAGACTGAGGGTTTTGCTCCCACGATTTACAAGGCTATGGCTGACAACATGGAGCTTGCTAATGAGCTTAAGCGCCCTTCCTGTCAGGACACCGGTATCATCCAGTTTTTCGCTAAGGTCGGTACAAACTATCCTTATCAGAATGAGCTGCCCGAGGCTTTGAAGCAGGCTGTTCTCAAGGCTACAGAGCGCGCTCCTTTAAGACACAATGCAGTTCAGGTTTTCGATGAGATCAACACAGGTAACAACGTAGGTGTACGTGTACCGTGGATTGACTGGGAACTCGTTCCCGACAGAGACGACATCGAGCTTTATGTTTACATGGCAGGCGGCGGATGCTCCCTCCCCGGTATGGCTAAGGTTCTCATGCCCCTTGAAGGCTATGAAGGCATCGTAAGAATTATCTTCGACCAGATGACATCTTACGGCGTAAACGCATGCCCTCCCGTACTTCTCGGTGTAGGTATCGCAGGTTCCGCTGAAGTTGCTGCCAAGCTTTCCAAGAAGGCATTGCTCAGACCCGTTGGATCTCATAACGAGAACCCCAAGGCTGCAATGATGGAAGAAGAGCTTGAGAAGGGCTTGAACGAGCTCGGCCTCGGACCCGGCGGACTTTCCGGTAAGCTCTCTGTTATGGGCGTAAACATCGAGCAGGCTGCACGTCACCCTGCTACACTCGCAGTCGGTATCTCTACTGCATGCTGGGCTCACAGAAGAGGCTGCATCAAGATCAACCCCGACTTCACATATGATTTCGTCACGAGCAAAGGAGTTACATTATGAGTATTTGGCATCTGACTACACCTGTAACGGATGAGGATATCGAGAAGATCCATATCGGCGACGTAATCTATCTCACAGGTGACATCACAACAGGAAGAGACGACGTTCACCACAGAGTAGTCGTTCAGGGCAGAGAGTGCCCCGTAGACCTCAAGGGCAAGGCTGTCTTCCACGCAGGTCCTATCATGAAGAAGATCAGCGAAGACAAGTGGAAGTGCGTTGCTGTAGGTCCTACAACATCCATGAGAATGGAGAAGGCCGAGAAGGAGTTCCTCGCTGAGACAGGCGTTAAGATCGTTATCGGTAAGGGCGGCATGGGTCCCAAGACAACTGAGGGCTGCAAGGCTTCCAAGGCTGTACACACCATCTTCCCCGGCGGATGCGCAGTAGTTGCTGCGGAGTGCATTGAGGACGTAGAGGGCGTAGAGTGGCTTGACCTCGGCATGCCTGAGGCAATGTGGAAGTTCAAGGCCAAGGAGTTCGGTCCCCTGATCGTTTCCATCGATTGCCACGGCGGCAACCTGATCGACGACAACAAGGTCAAGTTCAACGAGCGAAAGGAGAAGCTCGTTCCCGAGATCTCTGAGAAAGTTCAGTTCATGCATTGATGCTTCCCTTTCTTTCAGAACTTAAGGGTAAAGCCGAAGCTTTGATTTTTGATGTAGACGGTACCCTGCTTGATTCCATGACTGTATGGAATCAGGCGGATACCGTCTTTCTTAACTCGCGCGGATTCGAGGTAACGCCCGACTACACGGACTACGTCAAATCCGTACGAATCGAAGACGCCGCGGTATACACACGTGACCGCTATCACCTGCCGGACACCCCCGAGCAGATCATGGCCGAGTGGAAAGCTTTCGTTAACCGTGCCTACGCAGAAGATGTCCTCCTCAAGGAGGGGGCTTATGAGTACCTTAAGCAGGCCCGCGAAACGGGCTTCAAAACTGCATGTGCCACCGCACTCACACGCGAGAACATAGACTCCTCTTTCACGCGCCTCGGGATACATGACATGTTCGACGTCATCGTGGCTCTCGATGACAAGCCCCACCTGCCCGACAAGAGTGAACCCGACATCTACCTGCACACGGCAAAATTACTTCATGCTGACCCTCACTCCACCGTCATCTTCGAAGACGTTCCCGTGGCTTTGCAGGGTGCCTTGAAAGGTGGCTTCATCACGTGTGCCGTAAAGGATGAGATCGGCGCCGGAGATGAGGCCGCATGGGCCGAAATGTCAAGCAATTCTGACTATTCGATTGAATTCTGGAGAGATCTCCTCTAACTTTAATTTTTTATTTACTTTTTATTAAAACGCGTATCAAGCGGTTAATGTATAGTGGTGTCATGGATTATGACGAGAAGCGGATTTTTATACGTAGCCGAGCAGCGTTTGTAGTTTCATGCGCGGTCTATACCCTGCTCTTTATAGCAGGTATATTTATGCAAAGGTTCCTGTTCGTGGACTATGCTCAGGTTATTATCTCCATCTTCCTTGTCATAAGCAGTTTCTTCATTAATCTCTTGTTCGGTATACCGGGTTACTGGATCTCCACCGCACTGGCGCTGGTGCAGATCTATGTTTACACGGCGCTGTTCTCTTACCGCTTAAACTACAATATGCTCGTCCTCATCGGACTTGCGCTGCTGTCGATACTCGTTAACACCATCTTCGAGTTCTTCATCATCCGTGTAAGTGAGCGTATCGAGTCGCTCGGCAAGAAGCTTTCCGCAGAGAAGGCCAAGCGCATAAGCTACGAGACCACAGCCATGATCGAGAAGACCATGTCCGCCCGTCCCGGTACCATCGTAAGACATGATGAGATCGCAGATAAGTCGGGTTATGCCGAGGCCGTCGAGTCCAGTCGTTCCATGGCACTCGATCCTCTGACCACTCTGCCTAACAGGCACATGATCAACGAGCATACCGACATCAAGATCCTGAATTATAAGAAGGCCTTCCAGGATGCATCTGACATGGGAACCCCCTGCGATGTTAATCCCATCTATGCCATCTACATCACCGTTTCCGATCCGGTCAGATTCTCACAGAGCAACGGTCACATCGTCGTAGACCTTTTCATCCAGACGATGGCACACAGACTCCGTGAAGCTGCAGATTCCAAGGACTTCGTCGGACGCATCGCCAACAACGAATTCGCTATCATAACAACAAGACTTAAGGATGATACTGAGGTGCTTCTTTACGCAGTAGAGATTTCCAAGGCTCTTAACGAAGAGAAGGACGGCAACTTCTTCGCCGGCATCGCGCAGTACCCCAGAGACGCCATCTATGCAGGTGAGCTCATTCAGCACGCTGAGGCCGCAATGTACGATGCAGTAAAGGAAGATACAGACGCCAAGATCTACGAGCCCAAGGAAGGCGAAGCAAGAACCTCGTTCCTGGAGCAGCTTTCCATCGGCGAGATAAAGAAGCTTTTCGATGAGGCCTTCGACCGCGACGAGATCTTCATGGTCTACCAGCCGCGTTTCGATGCAGACATGAACCTCACGGGTTTCGAGGCTTTTGCCCGCTGGGACTGTGAGGACAAGGGCAGGATCGAGGCCAGAGACTTCCTGTTTTACGCAGAGAAAACCGGACACATCTACGCGCTCGGTGAACTGTCATTAAGGCAGTCGTTCGAGACACTCGCGCTCATTAACGAGATCGATCCCGAGCTCACCATGACGATCAATCTATCCACCACTCAGCTGCAGGCATCAGACCTGCAGATCGACCTGCTCGCTGCAGCAGAAGCTGCCGGCTGTAATCTTAAGAACATAATCATCGACATCCCGTCTGACGGAGCTACTATGAATGTATCGGAAGTTCAGAATACTCTTGATGCTTTCGCTTCGTCCGGCATCACCATGTCACTTGATAACTTCGGCCGCGGCTACTCTTCACTTAACAGTATCCCGCTGCTGCCGATCTCGCTTGTTAAGCTGGATGGCCACTTCACTGCAGACCTTAAGGAAGGCACCGCGCAGGACGTTCTGACACGCTCTATGATCTCGCTTCTTGAAGAGATCGACATCCCTGTCGACGCCACCAACGTAAGCTCCAAGGAGCAGTTCGAGAAACTTAAGGAATATGGCTGCACATTCTTCCAGGGCAAGTATCTTAACGACCCTCTTCCGAAGAAGGACATCATCGAATATATCAAGGATTATAAGAAGGATTAATTTCCTGCGTTAAGATTCTCCAGCACCTGCGAAAGCTTTCTTACAGGCAGTCCCACCACGCTGAAATAATCACCCTCTACAGTCTCGACCAGGAGTGCGCCTCCCTGCTGGATTCCGTATGCGCCCGCCTTGTCGTAAGGCTCGTCTGTGTTTATATAACGCTCGATCAGTTCCTTCTGGTAGTCATCGAGCGCACCGAACTTCACCTTGGTAATCTCTACGAAAGCTTCCTCGCCCATTGCAGTCTTCACGCACACGCCCGAAATGACCTCGTGTGTTCTTCCGGAAAGCATCGTCAGCATGCGTCTGGCGTCGTCCTTATCTGCGGGCTTGCCGAGGATCTCGTCCCCGCACACCACAGACGTATCGGAACCTATGACGACAGCGTCCTGCTGAGTCTTCTCATCAAGCACATCAAAAACGGCCTTAGCCTTTGCACGCGCAAGCTCGATCTGCACATCAGAAGGACTGCCGCCGTTCTGACGGACACTCTCTTCTATGGCGCGCTCATCGACCTCTTCGCTCATGATCTCGAAGTCCGGCGTAATGAGCGCCATCAGCTCTTTCCTTCTGGGTGACTTACTTGCAAGTATGATTCTCATGGGTGATATTGTACCACTGACGTACGATTTGTCTTCACCTGCGTCGACAACAGTGTCGACATTTATCCAACAAGAAAGGGGATGCAACAATCTGCATCCCCCTCTCTCCAGAGTTAAATTATGATAAATAAAACCTTATATACTTAGAACTTATCCTCGCCGAAGATCTCCTCTTCAGAAATCTCCTCGCCGCCTGCTCTCTCCCATAAAGGCTTACCCGCGCCGTCATCTGCCGGTGCAGGAGCAGGAGCAGGTGCCGGTGCAACAGGTGCAGGAGCGATCTGCTCCGGCTTAATTTCAGGAATATCATCGACTGTAACTTCAGCCGGCTTCTGCACGGGAGCAGGAGCAGGTGCAGGTGCCACAGCCTTTGCAGCCTTCTTCTCGGCTTCCTTCTGTGCCATGATATCTTCGATGGAGTTCTTCGAGATCAGCGAGTCACCTTCATCCTTCTTGCTCTCACTTGCGAGGGATGCTGTCTTTGCCTCAGCTCTGGCAATCTCGGCCTGCTGCTCTGCCTTCAGCTTGGCAGCTTCGATCTTTGCCTGAACTCTTTCTCTTGCGGCTGCAGCTGCTGCAGCTCTCTTCTCAGCTTCCTCATTGGAAAGAGCAGCCTTGGCAGCGGACTCTTCCGCTCTCTTCATAACTGCCTCGGAAACCTTACTTACTTCTTCTACCTTCTCTTCAGGTTTGATTGCCTTGGCAGCTTCAGCTGACTTCTCCAGGTCGATCCTGTCAGGAAGAACCTCATTGCCCGGACGTGTAAGTACATCAACGAGAGACTCATGTACCTTACGGACTTCACTGTCAGGCATGAGTCCGTCTACTGTACTCTCATAATTAACATCAGGGTTGTTCATGAACAGAGCATAAACTTCCTTCGGGTTGTCCTTCTTGGTGATTCTGCAGAATGTGCTGACGAACTTATCCATCGTCTTGCTCTGCGTCCACTTAGGCATCTCCTTAACCTGCTCGGAACCGGACTGCTTGGATACCTCAGCAAAGAAATCCTGCGCAGACTTATACTCACCGTTAAGGATATATGTACCGCCGGGCTGACCGTTCTCGCAGACTGCCACGAGAGCAGAAGCTACATTACGTACATCTACGAAAGCGTGTCCGCCGGATACTGTCGAAACCTTATTCTCCAGATACTTCTTAAGGATCTTGTTCATGTCGTAATCATCAGAGAATCCGGGACCGATGATAAACGTAGGAAGAAGGAGTGAAGCATTGAACTTATTAAATGTGATCTTCTCCATGAGATAAGCGGATGCTTCAGCCTTTGTAGCTGCATAGTCACCGTCGACCTTGTTTCTGTCAAACTCAACCTTGCCGCCTGTCAGTGCCGTGTCAGGATCGAGTGAATAAGCAGAACCGAGATAAATGAATCTGCCTATCTTCATACGCATGGCCATATCGATCATGTTCTGAGCGCCCGCCACGTTCATGCGGCGCATGTCCATGTTTTTGTTATTGGAAATAGATAGAATCTCTTCTGTATGGATAACCGCTGAATTTCTCGGATCATCTACGGTGAGGAAATCCTTCAGCGAATCCTTATCTATGATCTCGCCTTCTGCGATCTCGGCTCCCATTCCCTTAAGGAGGGAGTAATCCGATTCCGGAGGAACCAGAACTCTTACCTGGCATCCTTCCGCCAACAACATCTGAACGACCAGTCTTCCGACGGGGTTCCTCGCACCGGTAACAAGATACTTCTGATAATTCATACGGTTACCTCTTAAACATAAACTCAGATACTATTATTTTATTAGTTATTTTTTATCTTCACATATCTAGAATGTTAAGGTCGTGTAAACAAAATGCAGTTGACAAGCAATTACACGGGGGTTATTATTGCAGTGTTTTATATCCAAAAGGCTGTGACGAAGAAGGTCCGGCTGTTGATGTACACAGAGAGCCGGGGATGCTGAGATCCCGACAACAGAAACTGCCAAGTGACTATCGCTTCCGAGCTGATGTGCCGAATGAAGTAAAACTTCGAGTAGACCGCATCCGTATGGCCGCGTTAAGGCATAGGGTTTACAGGAACCTGAAGTGGTGATCTATATACGGATCACAAGTTGAGTGGTAACACGGTAATTCGTCTCAACGTTCGAGGAACGTTGGGGCTTTTTTATTGCCTCGGCGTCAGTAAAAATGCCGGAAAACACGGAGGTAACAAAATGGCAGAGAACTTAAACAACGAAGTCGAAGCTAAGCTGCTTGAAGTCGCAGGCCGAGTTAAGTCCTTAAGACAGGACATGGGTCTCTCACTCGAGGAAGCTGCTGCGAAAATGGAACTCACACCCGAGGAGTATGAGCGTTACGAGGAAGGAAAGGAAGACTTCAGCTTCACTTTCTGCTACAAGTTCGCTAACCTCGCCAAGGTCGACATCGCTGACATTCTCGAAGGATTCTCCCCTTCACTTACTGAGTACTCAGTAACAAGAAGAGGACAGGGACGCCCGATCGTAAGACGTGCTGACTCCCAGACGAAGTACCTGCGTCTTGCTTCAAGATTCAAGAACAAGATGTGCGAGCCTTACCGCGTCATCCTCCCTTATTCCGACGAGGCTCTGAACCCGCCTTATAAGCTCGTTACTCACGGCGGCCAGGAGATGAACATCGTAGTAAGAGGTTCCCTTAAGGTCATGCTCGGTGACTCCTTCGAGGTTCTCCACGAAGGTGATGTAATCTACTTCGACCCTGAGACACCTCACGCTGAGTTCGCTGTAGGCGGTGAGGACTGCGAGTTCTACGCCATCATCATCGACCCCAAGCTCGCTGACAAGAACGAGGACTACATTCCTCCTTATAAGACAGAGATTAAGACTGACAGCATGACTAATGTCGATGCTGCCGAGCTCGAGGATCCCATCTACGCCAAGTACTTAAACGGCATCCTCGACGAGAACGGACATCTTGTTGATGTCGATGTTAACGTGCCCGAGTGCAAGAAGTTCAACTTCGCTTTCGACTGCGTTGACGCCATCGCTGACAAGAATCCCGATAAGCTCGCCATGCTCTGGGTTGCCAAGGACTGCGTTACAGAGAAGCGTTTCACTTTCGCAGACATCAAGAAGTACTCCAACATGACTGCAAACTACTTCAAGTCCTTAGGCATCGGCAAGGGCGACAAGGTAATGCTCGTGTTGAAGCGCCACTACCAGTTCTGGTTCTGCATGATGGGTCTGGAGAAGCTCGGTGCCGTAGCTATCCCTGCTACCCACCTGCTGCGTGACAAGGACTACGAGTACAGATTCTCAGCTGCTTCCGTTAAGGCCATCGTCTGCACTTCAGATGACGACGCCGCCGATGAGGTAGAGAAGGCTGCAGCTGCTTACGGCCTGTCCACACTCATCCTGTGCAACGGCAGCAGACCCGGCTGGCACGATTTCAACGAGGAGTTCAAGAACTTCCCCGACACATTCGAGCGTCCCGCTGACTACGCTTGCGGTTACGACCCCATGGTAATGTTCTTTACCTCCGGTACCACAGGCTACCCCAAGATGGCTCTGCACTCTTACATGTACGCCATCGGTCACATCACAACAGCAAAGTACTGGCAGAACGTAGACCCTAACGGCCTGCACTTCTCCATCTCCGACACGGGCTGGGGTAAGGCTCTCTGGGGCAAGCTCTACGGACAGTGGCTGTGCGAGGCTCCTGTCTTCACTTTCGACTTCGACAGATTCAAGGCTGAAGAGATCCTCCCCATGTTCGCTAAGCACCACATCACCACATTCTGCGCTCCGCCTACGATGTTCAGATTCTTCATCAAGGAAGATCTTTCCAAGTACGATCTTTCTTCCCTCAAGTATGCTGTTACAGCAGGTGAGGCTCTGAACCCTGAGGTATTCAACCGTTTCATGGAAGCTACGGGTATCCGTCTCATGGAGGGCTTCGGCCAGACAGAGACAACACTCGTTATCGCAAACCTCGTAGGCTCCGGTATCAGACTCGGTTCCATGGGCCGTCCGAATCCTCTGTATGAGGTTAAGATCCTTGACCCTGACGGCAAGGAGTGCAAGCCCGGTGAAACAGGCGAAATCTGCATCAACACACAGAAGTATCACCCGAAGGGACTCTTCCTTGAGTACTATCTGTCACCCGAGCTCACCAAGGACGCTTGGCATGACGGCTGGTACCACACAGGCGACACTGCTTGGCAGGATGAGGACGGTTACATCTGGTACGTCGGAAGAACAGACGATGTCATCAAGTCTTCCGGTTACCGTATCGGACCCTTCGAGATCGAGAATGTTATCATGGAGCTCCCTTATGTACTCGAGTGTGCTGTTACAGGTGCACCTGACCCGAAGGGCGTAAGAGGAATCGTCGTTAAGGCTACTATGACTCTCGTTAAGGGCACAGAGCCTACTGAGGAACTGAAGAAGGAGATCCAGGAATACGTTAAGGCAAAGACAGCGCCTTACAAGTATCCCCGTATCGTAGAGTTCGTAGACGAACTCCCGAAGACAGTTTCCGGTAAGATCAGAAGAAGAGCTATCCGCGAGGATGACGACAAGAAGGCATAATCAAGTTCTTCATTAAGTTTACTTCCAATATATGTAAAGGGTGTCTGCGGGCACCCTTTATTCTTGCCCTCACGCAATGCGCCAGAGCGGCGACAGACTATCCGCCCCCCTGCCTCCGATACGCCGGCACTGCACCTCCATGCCGCCGGTCACATAGGGCCAGAATGTCTCGAAGACCTCATGTGTATTTCTGACATCAGGTATCGGAAGGCGTCTTATATCCAGCAGGTCATCCTCACATCCGTTTCTCATAAGCAGAAGGCAGTGACGCCTGTCATATGCCAGAAGGTCATCATAACCGGGGTCATTCAGAATGCGGTTTCTGATGAGCGGCAGGACGCAGTTACGCGGGTTAAGTGACATCACCGACACACCTCCCTCCCGCCGTACATCCAGCGCCTGAATGATGGTCTGAGACTCACGGTAAAGGTCTCTTATCGCCATCTGAATGCGGTTCATGGTCTCGTCCTCATAATCTTCGGTGATACATGCACCGAAACGGATCCCCCGGCTTATAAGCTCATACAGGTCAAGCTCCATACGCGGAAGGCTCGTCAGGAAACAGTCCGTTATCATCTGCTGCAGCTCCGCCGACGCACACTGACCCATATAACGGTAAAGACGGTCCGCCTGTGCCGCATTCGTCCGTACAAACAGATACCGTTCCTCAAACGGCTTCCCCCTCACCATGAACTCCGGCTTAATATCCAGCGGCCGCACCTTCATGGCGATGCACTTCAGATATACAGACAGCAGCCCTTCGATCGTACCGTCATATGTAAAGTCATGTATCACGTGTGCCATCTTGGCTTCATTCTATCAGGCGAACATTCGTTTGTAAATTGGAAATCAGGGGATATTTATCGTTCTGTGAATAATTGCCCGTTTGAGGCATAATAATCGTACAGTTTATATATAGGAGACGACTAATGAGAAAACTCAGATTGTTATTGGCAGTGATCATGGCATCACTTTTTATCTTCAGCGGATGCGAGAAACTCGATCCCGAGATGTCACTCAGTGTCGAAGGCAAGACTCTCACTCTTGATATCACCGTTCAGGAAATTCTGGACATGGGATTCAATATAGGCAACATCAACCATAAGTCCGGCTATATGGACCCCGAGGACTTCCCCACCATACAGGCAAGATATCTCGCCTCTGACAGCTATTACATTCTCGATGAGAACAAGGACGGCCTGTGCCTTAGGATCAGCGTATATAATCCTGACAGTCAGGATGCGGACCTGTCACAGTGCAAGGTCTATGAATATGAATACGACGTTTCCGAATTCTACAGCGACCCTAACCCGGACTTCCCTGACGTCCTTCTTAACGAGATCAGCGTCAACTTCACTGACACGGAAGATGTAGTTAATTCCTTCGAAGCTCAGGGATTCAAATTCGACAGCGATGACTCCGCCTCATTCTGCGAAGCTGATGTCTACGGCTGCTCCGTCCTTGGCGCTGACGGTCTGTACGGCCACACGCTGACGCTCTTCCGCGACTTTAATTACGGCAACAACACAGTCCGCGCATCCGGCTTCAACATTACACTCAAGCTCGATTACGATTACGCATAACAAACACAAAAAGAAACACACAAAAAAGGACCGCTCATCTGAGCGGTCCTTTCAATTTACATTTATTGGTTTTAATCAGGGGTGAGGATAACCGATAGCTCTGAGGAACTCATTAACTGTATCGATATCTCTGTCTCTGTCGCTTCTAACGAGAACGATAACAACAACGTCTTCCTTGCAGAAGATACCACCGTAGAGATCATCATCGTAGAAATCATCACTGTGGCTCTCACCGTTCAGGAGGATGTAACCCTCGGAGTCTGTGAGTCTGCTGGATGTTCTTCCGTCGAAGTCCTTATCATCCATCATGTCCTGATAATCATCGTAGAAATGATCCTCGAAGAAGTCCATAGCATGCTTGTTGCTGTCGAACTGGATCCACTCGTAGTGGAAATCACCGTCGTAGCAGTCGATGTCGTGCTCTGAGTGTGAATAGTATGTTGTGTAATCATACCAATCGTCCTCATCAAGGTCACAAACTTCCTCGAGAGCATTAGTGAAGTCCTTCTTGGAGACTACCTGATAGTTCTTTCCGCAGCCTGCAACGGAGAAAGCCATTGCGCCGAGAAGAACAACAGAGACAACCTTCTTCATCATCTTCATAGTTCTATACCTTCCTTTGATTTAGTTGTTAAACAGAGTCGTCTAACATACAGACTTAGTTATGATACCACATTTATCAAACTATTTTAAGCCTGTGGTAAACTTTTTTACCTTTACGCGCGATGGCCTCGCCGTCCTTGTCGAAATCCTTCTCAGTAAGCTTATAGAACTTATCTGCCACTACGACGTCATTAAGGTAAACGCCCTTCTGGTCGATCATTCTTCTGCACTCACCGTTAGACTTGAATACGCCTGCCTCCACGAGCACCTGCGCAAGGTCAACGCCCTCAGCAAGAGAAGCGGAAGAAATCTCGGTCGTCTTCATGTCCTCGGACTTACCGCCCTTGTTCTCGAAGAGGTCCTCTGCAGTCTTCTTTGCGATGTCTGCCTGCTCCTTGCCGTGGATGATAGCAGTAACCTCGTAAGCGAGTCTCTTCTTTGCCTCGTTGATGGCGGAGTCGGTGAGCTTGGCATACTCGTTGATCTCGTCCATGGGCAGGAATGTCAAAAGCTTCATGCACTTGATTACATCAGCGTCATCGACATTTCTCCAGTACTGGTAGAAATCGTAAACGGGAGTCTTGTTGGCATCGAGCCAGACCGCACCCTTGGCAGTCTTACCCATCTTCTTACCCTCGCTGTTGGTGAGGAGCGTGAATGTGAGGCCGTAAACGGAATCACCCTTCTTCCTTCTTACGAGTTCCATGCCCGCGAGGATGTTGGACCACTGGTCGTCGCCGCCGAACTCAAGGTTGCAGCCGTACTTCTCGTGCAGGTAGTAGAAGTCGTAGCCCTGCATGAGCATGTAGTTGAACTCCAGGAAGGAAAGACCCTTCTCGAGACGGGCCTTGTAGCACTCGGCTGTAAGCATCTTGTTTACAGAGAAGTGTGTTCCAATCTCTCTTAAGAACTCGATGTAGTTGAGGTTTCTAAGCCAGTCAGCGTTATTTACGATGAGCGCCTTGCCGTCAGTAAAATCAACGACTGTGCCCATCTGCTTCTTGAAGCACTCCACGTTATGGTCGATGGTCTCGACTGTCATCATCTGACGCATGTCGGATCTTCCGGAAGGATCGCCGATCATGGCAGTACCGCCGCCCATGAGAGCGATCGGTCTGTGGCCTGCCTGCTGCATATGGCTCATTACCATCATCTGAACGAAATGTCCTACGTGAAGCGAGTCAGCAGTCGGATCGAAGCCGATATAGAAGCTCACTCCGGGCTTACTCAGCAAGTCATAGATCTCTTCCTTATGTGTAGCCTGGGAGAAATAACCTCTCTCCTCAAGCGTATCGAAAACATTCTTGTACATCGCTTTTCCCCTCCGCGATAAAGATTAACACGCCCGATATAATACCATCTTTCTTTTAAATATAAAACCGCGGGGAAACAACCTCGTGCCGCCATTTAAGGATTTCTTAATAATTCGACCGATAGAATGCACACATAAAATGCAAAAGGAGCGTGCCTTCATAATGTTTTGGAGGATGTTAAAGAAAGACCTGGCAGATAAAAAAGGATTGAATATCATCCTTCTCCTGTTCATGTGTTTCGCTTCGATTCTGACCGTAGCAAGCGCGATACTTCTGTACGCAAACACATTTGGTATCAGAGTTACCGAGGACAAGGTCAATGCGGCAGATCTGTTCATCGTCTCGGAAAGAGATCTGGACGGAACAGAAGAACGCCGGGATAGGATCATCGAATGGTTCAATAACCGTGACGATGTTGTCGATGTCGAGTTAGGTCAGACGATCGTATTTAATCCGAATGCCGTGGATTTTGAGTCAGTAGATGAAGATTCCTACAGCACGATAGTAAACGGACGCTACTATGCTTTTGATCTGTCTGCCGATCACGATAAGGTCACAGACATGGACGGCAACTTCTTCGATCTGCCGTACGGAACGATCGCCGTTCCGCAGTATATCCGTTCACTCGCCGGGCTTCAGGCAGGAGATAAGGTCTATATCTCCACACAGATGGGAAACATCTATGAATTTACCATCGGTGCATTTACAAAGGATCCGGCGCTTAACGGGTACTTCAGACTGTTCTTTAACAGCGAAGATTATCAGGTTCTTCTTAACGACTCCCCTCTTGTAAGGGATGTGTATTACGCTGATCTCACCGAAGGCGCAAAGAACGTCGACATCACGGCTGTCATATCCGACTTTAACGGAATGAAGGATCAGTTTGGCGAAGTGATAATGTCTTCGTCATTGTTGGAATTCAACCAGAACGAGGATTCCACGATTGCCATGAATGCGATCATGATGATAGTCTCACTGTTCCTCATAGTCATGGTATTCATGACCGTAACGTTCACCATTAAGACGGCTGTCAAAAATGAAGAGAAAGAGCTCGGCACGCTTAAGGCGTTAGGAGTTGAGTCAGTGTCATTTAACTGGCTTTTCGCGGCGAAATATCTTGCCCTCTCCCTCGCTGGCACGGTAGTAGGTTTCTTCGGCGGCATCCACATCGCGGGTCTTTACATAAAGTACATGGCCTTTGCGCAGCTTAAACCCGATGCACCTGCCACGATAGTGGTGGCATCGGCCGCATCACTGCTGATCTTCCTGCTTATAATCCTGTTTGTATCCTCGGCACTTCGGAAAATGAAGAAGATCAGCATCATGGACGTCATCGCAGGAGAGAACAGAGGCGAGAGATTCAAGGCTCTTCCGGGATTCTTCCTTCACAAGATAAAGAACATCAACATCCCTCTGTATCTTGCCCTGACGGACATCCTTACAAAGATCAAGAGATACTCTTTTCTAATCATCTCATACGTCATAGGAATATCGCTGTGCATCGTAATGTACGAGGCCAACAACTCGACCAATACCGCATATTGGATCGAGAAATACTGGCAGCGTCCGCACTTCGACTTCGCGCTTGATCTGCCGGATGACGTAATGGACAAATACATCGACAGAGGCGGCAGCTTAAGGGGCGCCTACGACCTTATTAACAAAGAGATCGAATCATCGGGCATCCCGGCTCACGTCAGTTATTTTCAGTATGCCGTGGGCGATCCGAGAGTAACGCATGACGGCATCACCACGGACTGCCTCATAAGATTCAATCTTCCGGAAGGCTATAACCATGAGCTCTACGAGGGTGTTCTTCCGGAGCTGCCGAACGAGGTTGAAGTCGATGCATATCACGCTTATCTGAACGGCATCGACATCGGCGATACGGTTACCATCGAATACAACAAATACAATGATGATGGCATATCTTACGACCACGTATCCGAAGATTTCATAGTCACCGGAACACATGACAGTCCCGAAGCATACATGACATTCATCATGAGTCCTTCCTTCGAAGGTATTGCCGACTCACAGGTTATCCAGTGCGGCTGTGCCATCGATGCGCCGGAAGAAGATAAGCCCATGTATATCGAACAGTTAAGACAGATGTACGGGCATGCCGGCATCAGGGACAGGCAGGAAGAAGTCGTGTATGAACTGAGCGGCAACAACGCCATGTTCACGTATCTGATACACATAATAATCCCGCTGCTCGTTCTCATGATGGCACTCGTGACAGTACTTTATCTGTCCGTAAGCATCCTCGATGAAGTCCCCGAGATCGCGCTTCTTAAGTGCAACGGATTCGGTACGGGAAGCATCAAGGCATGGCAAATATTAAGAGTACTGATAATCCTTATCATGTCGGCTCTTCTTTCTGTGCTGTTCGTAAGAACTATCATGTACGCGGCACTCAGGGTCATCTACTTCTATTTAGGCAACCTTATGGCATTTAAGACACTACCAAATGTACTCAACTATTACATTCTTTTCCCGCTCGTGCTCATCGTGGTAATTGCCGCCGTCACGGCGATCGTATTGAAGAAAGTAAACTCTGTCGAATTATGGAGGATCAGAAATGACTGATACAGTATTGGAATCAAAAGAACTATGCAAAACATACATCGTAAACGGCTACAGCAACAACGTTCTGCAGAACGTGGACTTCAAGCTTCACGAGGGAGAGTTTACCGCGATCATGGGTCCTTCGGGTTCGGGTAAATCCACCCTGCTCTACACACTCTCCGGCATGGATAAGATGACATCGGGAAGCGTCATCTTCGACGGAGAGGACATGGCCGGGATGAACACAAAGCAGCTTACTGACCTCCGCCTTCACAAAATGGGTTTTGTCTTCCAGCAGATGTATATGCTTAAGAAGCTTTGCATCATGGATAACATCATCCTTCCGGGCTATCAGGCCAATCCACGAAGCAAGGACGAGGTCAACGACAGAGCCCGCAAACTCATGCACAACTTAGGCATCGACGACATCGCTACCAACGAGATCTGCGAAGTCTCTGGCGGGCAGCTGCAGCGCGCGTGCCTTTGCCGAGCACTTATAAACTCGCCGAAAATACTTTTCGCAGATGAGCCCACGGGAGCACTTAACTCCAAGGCTTCCACGGAAGTCATGCGCGAACTTCGAAAAGCTAACGCAGAAGGAACCACGATTCTCATGGTAACTCACAGTGAGAAGGTAGCCGCGAGTTCCGACAGAGTTATCTGCCTCGTCGACGGTAACATTCAGGGAGAGCTTAACCTCGGAAAGCAGCGGGATGAGAACGAGACTTCCGCACGCGAGCGAAAGCTTAAGAACTGGCTCGATGAGATGGGATGGTGATGACATGAAAAAACAACTTATACCCATCGCGCTTCTGTGCCTACTCATAACCGCCTGCAGCAATCCCGTAGCAACGCTTGAGACAGGACTTGAAGAACCCGTCTCTCCCGTAGGGAACTACAATGCCGAAGGTGAGCCTTATACAGACGAAGGCACAGTCGAGACCGCTATAGGTGAATACACGACAGATGACGGAATCTGCCATATAACGGTCTTCGATTCCTATTTTGAAGTGACACTCGACGAAACCTCATGCACACCGTATCAGGCGGGCTCCGCTTATGCCACGGCCATCAGAAGCGTCTACCCGGACTTCGACGAATCACTCGAGTCTTACATATTCGAGAACATCCGCATGGCGTTCCCTGATATCTCCGACGATTACACGCCTGTGGAAGACAGAATGTTCACGCTCTATTACTCGCTTGATGAGCGTTATCAGCAGGAGATATCCGGTCTTGCCGAGACTCTGTGCGGAGACTGGCACGGCATATATCCGGATAACAAGATCTCTGTCGAGGAGATGATGCTCATGCAGATGGTCGGCGATGCCCTGCGCCCTACTGCATGCTCAGGCCTCGCACTATGGGGAAGCAAGACAGAAACAGGCGACATGCTTACCGTAAGATGCCTCGAATGGCTTCTCGGAAGCGAGAATCAAATGGCGCGTATCCACTGCGTCCTTCACGTCGTTAACGGCGAGAAATCCTTCACTTCCATCGGCTTCCTCGGCATCCTCGATGTCATAACGGGGATCAATCATGATGGAGTATTAGTCGCAACACTTGACGCCGACTGTGAAGAACCTTATATCAGTGAGGGAAGAACATGCTACACATGGGCGCTGCGTCATGTTCTGGAAGAGTATGATAATGCTCACGATGCGGCACAATACCTCTACGATAATTCCGGCAGCTACACATTCGCACACATCATCATGGTGACCGACGGCAATGAAGCTTTGGCTGCAGAAGATGCTCCGGCACAGCTCGTGGAGACAGGACACGGACACTCTGTCACAAGGGATTCCGGCACTCCTTTGATGAGCGACCTTACATGGGATTCTCCCGACAGTCTGTGTCTGGTCAACTCTTTTGTATCGCAGGACAACCGTGACCTCATCAGTAACAGTGCGGTCAATCTTGTAAGGTTCAGTAAGTACAACGAATGGGTACGCGACGGGGGCGTCTTCGACATCGCCGCACTAAAAAACATGATGACGCAGGAGATCGTAGACACGGAGCTTTACGGCATGAATACCATAGAGAACGTCCACCGTGATATATTGACTCAGATGATTCTGGTAGACTATCATACAGGCAACGTACAGGTAGCATTTACGGGCGTTGAAGGCGTAGTTGACCACCCCGTATTCGTTGATATAGGAAACTATCAGGACTGGGACTGATCACGCATGGACATTCTGCTTATCGAAGATAACGAAGAACTCGGCCAGCTCATATATGACTTCGTATCCAACTCGGGTTATTCCACCGAGTGGGTAAAGTCCGCCGAGGAGGCTCTCGATAAGCTCACCGACAACACATACAAACTGCTGCTCCTGGACGTTATGCTCCCGGGGCAGGACGGTTTCACGGCTCTTGCCAAGATACGAAAAGAACACAACATGCCCGTGCTCATGATGAGCGCGAGGACAGACGACGACAGTAAGATACTGGGGATGGATACGGGTGCGGACGACTACATCGCAAAGCCCTTCTCCGTCCCTGTTCTTCTTTCCAAGATAAAGGCCTCTATGAGGCGCGCTTACGGCGAAGACAACGAGCGTACGCTGACCTACGAAGACCTAACAGTTGACATCAAGGGGCGCACCGTGACCCGCGGCGGAAACCCCGTCGAGATCAAGGGCAAAGAATTCGACATACTCGTGTACCTCATGCAGAACAAGGGCAAGGTCATTGACAAGAATGAGCTCTTCGACCAGGTGTGGGGCTACTACAGCGACACCGAGATGAGCTCACTTAACGTGTACATAAGATGGCTGCGCGAGAAACTCGAGGATGACCCCAAGGAACCTAAGTACATCAAGACCGTGTGGCGCGTAGGCTACAAGTTCGGTGAATGATATGAAGCAATACCGCAAGTACATTCTGGCTGCAGTCCTGTACTTCGTTATCTGCGGCACCGTGCTGTACTTTTTAGGCTCCGGGCTTACAAAGAACACCGCGAACAACCGCACCGCTTTCATGAACAGAATGACAGCACAGATAAACGAGACCGGAAGCACGAGCACGGACTCTTTCGAGAATACTTTCGCACAGGAAGACATCGCGGATACGATCGAAGTAACGTACTTTAATGAGTCCTCTTTCCCCACGCCTTCGAACGGCAGCAACAACACTTATGTATGGCTGCTTCAGGGCGAAAACGGCTCAACAAAAGGCTTCGTCACCTACACTTACAATTCTGGTCCTAACGCCAAGGTCATCGTCCTAATTGAGGCTGCACTGCTGATCTCTGTAGTACCCCTTATCATCTTCGCGGTAATAGTTGACCGTAAGATCCTGCGCCCTTTCCGCGACTTCTCCGAGTACCCGGAAAAGCTTTCCAAGGGCATATCAACCGAAGGAATTCCCGAGACGAAGAACCGTCTGTTCGGCAAGTACGTCTGGGGAATGAATATGCTTAACGAAAAGCTTGAAGCAGACCGCCGTCAGATCGGCCGCCTTCTGTATGACAGGAAGCAGTTCGTGTCCGTTATCGCGCACGGCATCAAGACTCCCGCGGCAAACATAAAGCTCTATTCCGAAGCCATCGAGACAGGTCTTTACAGAGACGGCGTGCCCGATGAAAAAGATAAAGAGATCGCACAGAAGATAGGCAAGAATGCAGACGACATCGCAAAGCTAGTAAGCGAAATGCTCGACGATCCCGGATCACTCAAGAGTTCGTATGAACCTGAGATTAATTCATTCTATCTTGCTGACATCAAGTCCAGAGTCGCGGATGACTTCAGTAACAGACTTAAAGTAAGCAACATTCCCTTCAGCATCGAACTGCAGGGCAACCCGATGGTGACGAGCGACTTCGAGGCCGTGGTAAGATGCATCACGCAGATAATGGAGAACGCGATCAAATATGGTGACGGCACCGGCATTGCCATGAAGATGTACCGTCAGGACGACATGACCTTCATAAGTATCAGAAACAACGGCACATCGCTCAGCGAAAGCGAGATCCCGTTCGTCTTTAACTGTTACTGGAGAGGCTCCAATTCCGACGGTAAAGAGGGCTCCGGCATCGGCCTGTTCGAAGCCCGTTCCATCATCCGCACCCTGGGCGGCGATATCATGATGAGGATTGAAGATAATACCACAGAAGTGCTGATATATCTGTGATCAGGATCTTCTCTCGTCGGCCAGGATGGACTCGTGCCCTCTGAAGGTTTCCTCAGTATTGATATCGGCTTTATAAGACTCATCATAATACACATCGAATAACGGTCGTTTACCCATAAACACATCTGTGTTTCCGAGCAGCTTCTTCTTTACCTCAAGTCTGCTCTTTACCACGGCACCTGTCACCCTCCTTAGAGGGTTAAAGATGCTGAATCTGCTGAAACTGGAATCCATTATTTTAAGGAACATGATGAGGATGAATACCGCACCCGCCATCACAGCTACATACATGGGTTCATATATCCCGAGAAGAATCTTTACTGCCGCATATATAAACGCAGCCACAGGCGTAACCATCAAAACACCTATCAGCACATTCACAAAGTAATACCGGAAAAGACGCAGATTTCTTTTCGCGGTATCTACCGGAAGGTCGCCGTCCGTTTTGCCCGTCTGTGCATTAACTGCAATCTGATACACTGAGTCCTTATACTCATATGTCATGAGCCACACCGGAAAGAGCACATACCTCTGCTCCTGAATATCCGGAGTTACGGCACACGCTCCGCATTCGAAGCTGTCGTATCCCTTTAAAGATGCAGCTGCCGCCTCTTTACCGTATCTTTGAAGACGCGCGAGTATGCGGTCCGACAGCTTATCCACAGAAAGGTCATAGCGCTGTGAATAGAAGCCCTGAAGATATGAGGTATTAAACTCTTTTACATCAGTGCAGTCATAAGGCTCTATCGCCTCCATCAGATCGTCCTTCATGTTTATCGCTCCATCGAAAGGAACGTTTTTCAGTCTTATGTTTATATCGGATTTAACCAGATACCTGTCTTTGCTCTTGAAGTCTTCCTTGTATCCGGTACCCATGGTATGCATATCACAGCGCGCGTCCATAAGCCAGAACGGAATATATATACCCGTGACTGTCTTATTCTCCATGTTCTTAAAAAACTGCCTCGGAACATAATCTCCGTCGCGGGCGAACTCATCGATCTTCGTAAGTGCTTCTTCCTTCGTTATCTTAAACGGAATCAGATACTGCGGGCGGAACTTCTTCGACAATCGCTGTGTAATAACCGACGGCGAACCGCAGAACGCGCAGGATGTGGCGCTCGTGTTCTTTTCCGCGACAATCCTGGCACCGCATGAATTGCAGATGATCTCGTGCTTATCCTCTTCGGTCTCATCAGCAGTCTCCTGGTCGAGCGGAGTGATCGTCTTCAGCAGATACAGTTTCTCCGGGCTGTAAACACCGCCGCAGAAGGAACAGGTCAGTGCCTGATTCTCGACCGAGAAGATAAGATTACCACCGCATGCCGGACACTTATTCGAATCTGCCTGAATCTCATTGTTTCTCATAAATCAAATATTCCCTTTTATTCCCATGAAAAAACGCGTTCCTATACCGAACGCGTTTATGATAAAAAACTAATATTTAAAAAATCCTTAAAAGGCGATTCTTACCCGCCGCGGCTCAACCTTGAAGCGGCCACGGCAGCCACAGCTCCGTCAGCAGCAGCGGTAACAAGCTGACGCACATCCTTGGTCCTGCAGTCGCCTGCCGCGAACACGCCGGGAGTTGAAGTCTCGCAAGTCTCGTCCGCGGCGACATAACCCGCGTCATCGAGTTCCACGATATCTTTAAACACGCCGTTCTCGGGGATCAGTCCGATCGCGACAAACAGAGCGTCCGTAACAAGCTCCTCGTCACGGCCCTCGACTGAAGTGAGTGTTACGCTCGTGAGCTTATCGTCACCGTGGATCGCGGACACCGTATAAGACAGCTTCGTCTCGACGTTATCGTGCGCCAGGAGCTCGTCAACGAGAGCCTGATCAGCACGGAACTGGTTCCTTCTGTGGATAATATAAACCTTCTTGCAGATGCCCGCGAGGTAGATGGCATCCTCGACTGCGGTGTTGCCGCCTCCGAACACGGCCGCGGTCTTGCCCTTGAAGAAAGCACCGTCACATGTGGCGCAGTATGAGATGCCTCTTCCCGTGAACTCCTGCTCGCCCGCAAGGCCCATCTCGCGGCGCTTAACTCCGCTCGCAATGATGATGGTCTTTGCCTCGCACACGGTGCCGTACTCGGTCGTAAGCACAAAGCCTTCCTCCAGGCTTCCCTCCACCTTCTTTACCTTGTCGAAAACAAACTCAGTCCCGAAAGACTGTGCCTGCTCGTAAAGCTTGTTGGCATACTCATATCCGGACACGCCGGGCATTCCCGGGAAGTTGTCGATCTCGGGTGTGTTGATAATCTGACCGCCGGGGGCTTCACCTTCGAATATCGTTACGGAAGCACCCGCACGTCTCGCATAGATTGCAGCGGTAAGTCCCGCCGTACCTGCACCTATGATAGCTACATCTGTCATATTCATTCCTCCAAATACTCACGGATCGTCGCATCCATCTCAGGGTTGTTCCTGGCTACCGATACTATCTTGCCGTCGGTCGTGACGAAACAGTGTTCGCTCTGACCGGTACACCTTACGGTGCCCTTTGCCTTGTCAGTAACCTCGTATTCGATGGTGAGACGTACCCCCGTGTATTTCGTGAAGCGTATCCTGATCACAACCGTGTCGTAGAACTCCGTGGGCGTCTTGTAACGCGCACTGACGGAAGTGACGGGACTCAATATTCCCTTCTGTTCACACTCCTTGTAACCCAATCCGATCTGCTCGAAGAAGTCGATTCTGGCCTCTTCGAACCATCTGATGTAATTGCTGTGGTGAACGACCTTCATCTGGTCTGTCTCGTAGTACTGCACAACGTGCTCGTAAGGTTTGATTTGTTTCATTATTCAGTCGCCTTGTTATAAAAATCTGCTATGTCTTTGAAGTAGTCCCATCTGACACTCTCGTTCTGAATCTCATGACGGTAGTGTCCGTAGTTCTTCTCCGTAACTTTTACGCCCTTCGATCTTAAGATCTCGATGACCTGCCGCACACCCGTTCCGTAACTGCCGACGGGGTCGTCTTCACCGTATGTGAGCATAACGGGTTTATCAAGAGGGACATTATCATAAGCGTCCTTTTTCTGCATGCGGATAACAAGCGTAAACAGATCCGCGAAGCCCTTGTTGGTGAACAGGAATCCCGCAAGGTCATCCTGCATATATTTCTGCACCTCGGCTTCGTCACTCGTAACCCAGTCGTAGTCCGTCTTGGGATTCGGGATCTTCTTGTTGTAAGTTCCGAAAGCGATCTTATTCACAAGCTTGCCCGGTGCTCTTTTACGCCCGAAAACCTTCATAATATTTGTAAGAGTAAGGCCTGCGCCCGCAGCCGGATTCGGACCCATTGTGGAAGCGAAGACAAATGCTTCGAACTCCTTGCTGTACTCCGGTGTGATGTAAAGATTGCGCGCTACGAATGAGCCCATGCTGTGACCGTAAAGGAAGTACGGGAGTGTATCGCCGAATCTTTCCTTGGTGAGCCTGTGGAACTCCATCTCGTCTTTGAGAATACACATCGCAGAATCCGGAGCATCGCCGAAGTAACCCTTAGGCATGTCGCGCTCGGCATTAAGCTGGTAGGTGGCGCCGTGACCCATCATGTCCATGCCGCCTACGATGAATCCCTGCTGCGTTAAGTACTCCGCCATCTGCAGATATCTTGAGAAGTGATCCGCCATGCCGTGACAGATCTGGATCACTCCCCTGATCTCTTTAGTATCCATGTCATCCGGCTTGCACCAGCTGTAAGCTATCTCGTTGCCTCCGCCGCATGCAGCCTTAAAGATTCCGTCTTCTCTGTTCATTTAAGTGTTACCCTGATCTGCTTGCCGATCTTGTCCTTAGGAAGAACGTTAACGCCCTCGGAAACAACCTCGCCGTCGACCTCGATCTTCGCGACAGTATCGCAGCCGCCGTCCATGACGTAAGTGACGTTGACGGGCACACCGTTAAACTCGAAGGACACGCCTGCCTCGCCGTTCTTGTCGAACTGCGAAGGGAGAAGTCCGGGCTCGAACTTCATGTCGCCGAACTCACCCTTAACACCCATGATCTCGTTAAGAACCGTGAGGATCAGCCATGAAGCAGCGCCTGTCAGGTAGTGGTAAACACCTCTTCCCTTCGGGTCGAAATACTCAGGCACGCCGGGGTAGATCTTGGAGGACTCGAAGTCAGCCGCGTGTCTGTAAAGCGAGCCGATAACCTTCCAGCCTGCCTCCTTGCAGCCTCTGGTGTAAAGTGCATTACCGTACATGACAGCCATGTGTGAGAATACCGCGCCGTTCTCCTTCTGACCGTAAGCGAAGCCGAACATTCTTCCCATGTTTGTCTTGATCTCATGGAAGTCTGTGTTGAGTCTGTAGCCGCCGGCAGCCTCATCGTAGAGGTACTTGTCGGCAGACTCGATTATCGCCTTGACCTGATCATCGGAAGCGACGCCGCTCATTACCGTGAACACCTGGCCCGTTATCATCATGGCGGGGTTGCCTGCCTTGTCACCGTTAGTCTCAAGCGGCTTGCCGTCGTTGTCGTAGTAGCTGTTGAATCTTGAAAGGCCGAGCTCATCCGTGAACCACTCGGTCTCTCTGATGTGGTCCGCAAGTGCGTCTGCCTTGGCCTCAAGGTCACGTGCAAGCTCGTTAAGTGAGAACTCCTTCTTGCTTCCTGCGAAGCCGTTCTTAACGACATCGCAGTACTTCATGAGAGTGTCTCTTCCGCCTGCAGTGCCGAGCAGTGAATCGAGCTCGGAAGCGAGGCTTACCTTGTCGCCGTTAGTCTCGGCGTACTTGTCGAGGATCTGCGCGAGCTTTCTGTAGTTGCCTGCGTATGCTGCAGTGAAGGCCACAGACTCACCCTTGTCCTTTGCCATGTCGAGAGCGTCGTTCCAGTCAGCGCCTCTGAGCTTCATGTTGCCGTGCTCGCCTACATCGAAGAAGGCAGCCAGGTTCTGCAGGAGCAGGTGCTCGAGTACTGTGCCCTCGCACTTTGCGCCGGGGTCGCTCTCCAGGAGGCACTCGCCTCTCATTGCCTGCCTGTCGATGAAGTAAGGTGCGGTCTCGTTAAGGATGCCGATGTCGCCGCTCTGCTTGATGTAGAGGTCCATCGTCATGAAAGGCCACATGGCGTGATCCATCCACACTCTCGTGATGCCGTTTCTGTCTGCGATGAACTCGCCGCTTCCGGTGCCGATGATGGTGGCGTTGGTGCCGTCTGTGCGCACGCCTCCGAAGTTATCTACGAGCATTCCTCTTACGTCAGCGGGGTCCATTATGATCAGCGCCAGGCAGTCCTGCCAAAGGTCTCTCCAGCCTCTTCCGCCCTTGCCGTAGTCGTGGTGCGGCAGGAACGAGCAGCCGTAGATGCGGCGCAGGATCGGCTGGATTCCGACCCAGTACATCCAGTTGTCGAAGTTCTTATCGCCAGTGTGAAGTCTTACGTTAACCTTCTGCCTCCAGTAAGTCTTGTTCTGGAACAGCTGTGCGTCGAAGACCTTGGCGGAAAGGTATCTTAAGGCAACGTCATCCGTCTTGCCCCTCTCGCCAATAACGAGCGCCATAACATACTCAGTGCTGTTTCCGGGAGCGAGCGTCTCCTTCTCGAAGATGCATGCGCCCATGGCCTCGAAGCCGTCGATCCTGTCGCCAATCTGGCACTTGGGTACGCCTGTGGCGGGGAACCTCGGGTTATCGAGAGTGCCGCCCTCGCCGATGAAGTCCTCCATCAGCGGGCAGAAACCTACCGGCGCAATGCCCTCGCCCTCAGCTGCAAAGAAGCCGTACTCCACCTCGTTTGCCCTGTGGCCTCTCTCGTCGAAAGTGAGAGTCGGGTCATTGACGACGCCGTACTTGCTCGTGTGTATGCGGTTAAGCATGGAAGTAACGTTTCTGTGGTCTCTGATGTTGTCGGCAGATCTGCCGTAGATCGGTACAGCTGCAGTAGCCGTGAAGGTGATGGGCTCGGGTGAAGCGTTGGTGATCTTCACCTTGGTAAGCTCGATCTTATCGCTCGTCTCCACGGGAACGAAAGTCGTAACCTCAGCCTTGAGGCCTGTGCTGCCGATCGTCCTCTCCACCTTCTGGTAGAGCATGCCTGCATAAAGCGTAACCTCATCGCCGCCGGGTGCGCCCTTAAGAGCGTGCTGCCTTGCGGAGTTACCCATTGCAGAGACTAAAGTGCCGTTCTCGATCTTGATCCAGAAGTTTCTCGTGGACCTGTTGTTATGGAGGTTGTCGGAACTTACGGGCTCCAGGATAAATGTGTTCTGGCTGGTCTTAAGGTCGCCTCCGAATTCGGGTGTGACCGTGCCCATCATGCCTGATGCAGCGCCGTCCGGGAAATAAAGATAACTCCAGTTGTCGGGATTAACTAACTTGAATTCCCCGTCCTTGCCTAAGTACTCGTAGCTCATGTGCGATACCTCCGTTTATTTGAATGAATGTGTTTGCGTTTAGATGTGTCAGCGTCTTCTGCTGCCCCTGCTTCCGCGGATGGCGAGGAGTCTTAAAAGCGTGAGTGCCGACGATGCGAGTGCGACTGCATAAGTGTCACCTGCGGCGCGCAGTGCGGAACGCGCGAAACTAAGCTGATCATTGGAGACCCAGCCGTATTCCTTCATGTCCTTGAAAGCGCGGTTGCTTGCGTTGCGTTCAACCGGCAGCATGAACAGGTAGAACAGGAACGCCACAAAGTAGACGACAATTCCCAGGGTGCCGATCATGTAGCCCAAGTCATTGCTGCTCTCCGCAATAGAAGAGACCAGTACGCCTGCAATAACGATGTACGGTCCGAGCCTCGAAGAAATTCCCGCCACGGGTGCCAGAAGCTGTCTTATCTCATACAGAAGCATGTTCTCGTGGTCCTGCACCGCGTGTCCCGCCTCATGAGCAGCGACTGCGATGGCAGTTACGGAGTCACGTCCGTATGTGGTGTCTGACAGGTAGATCTTGCCTTCCTTAGGAGAATAGCAGTCTGTAAGTTCACCGGGCTTGTGCTCAATGGTGATGCCGTAAACTTCGTGCGCACGCAGCATCTCCTCCACCACCTCGTTGGCGGTCTTGCCGGAGCCTGCGCGCATACCGGCACCCTCCTTCATCTTGTACTTAAGATTGGCCTGAACGATCATGGACCAGACGAACACGATGCCTGCCCCGATAAGGTATGTAAAATAACCCATATCTTCACCTCTTATCCCATTCTATACTTAATAATTTTATCATGTACGCGCGCGTAATCTCGTTAAATTTATGGAAACACAGTACGCAATTAAGTTATAGCTTTTTCATACATTATTAAAGAAATGTGAGATTTATTAATATAAAATAAGCAAGTACACCTATATCCTCACAAAGGGAGGTAACACATGAAAAAAGTACTTATTTGCAAAGAGACCGCCGAAGCTGAGACGCGCGTCGCCATGATCCCCGACGACATCAAAAAGCTGACGGCAATGGGATACGAATTCACGGTCGTTAAGGGCGCCGGAACCAAGAGCGGCTTCAAGGATGAAGACTATGAGGCAGCAGGTGCCGCGCTCGTTTCGGACGAAACCGGTGCGCTTAAGGACGCTGACATCGTAGTAAGAATCTTAAAGCCCAAGGACGCTTCCGGCATGAAGCCCGACGCGCTCCACATAAGCTACCTCGACCCCTTCAATGAGAAGGAGCTTCTCAAGGGCTTCGCTGAAAATAATGTGCAGGCCGTCTCCCTGGAGATGATCCCGAGGACCACCCTCGCGCAGAAGATGGACGTGCAGTCGTCACAGACTTCGCTCGCAGGTTACGTCGCGGTATGTAACGCAGCCGCAAGGCTTCCTAAGATCCTTCCCATGATGGTAACCCCCGCGGGCACCATCAACCCCGCACGTGTCTTCGTCATCGGCGTAGGCGTCGCGGGACTTCAGGCCATTGCCACGGCAAAAAGACTCGGCGCACGTGTTGACGCTTTCGACACCAGGCCCGTGGTAGAAGAGCAGGTAAAGTCCCTCGGCGCCAACTTCGTTAAGATCGATCTGGGCGAGATGGGCCAGACCTCACAGGGCTATGCCAAGGAGCTTACCCCCGAGCAGGTTGCCAAGCAGCAGGAAGCGCAGGCCAAGGTCTGCGAGAAGTCCAACATCGTGATCACCACAGCCAAGGTCTTCGGCAGGAAGGCGCCCCTCCTTATCAAGAAGGACGTGCTTGACCGCATGATGCCGGGCTCCATCGTAGTCGACATGGCGGTAAGCACCGGCGGCAACGTCGAAGGCTCCGACCCCGAAAAGGAAGTCATCACCGACAACGGCGTCATCATCATGCCGGGGGACATGCTCGAGCGCCAGGTTCCTTATGACGCGTCCAAGATGCTCTCAGGCAACATCAGCGCTTTCCTCACGCACTTCTACGACAAGGAAGCCAAGGAGCTTACCGTCAACATGCAGGACGAGATCATGAAGGGCTGCCTCATCACTTCCGGCGGCCAGATAATTCACGAGAGATTTAAGGAGGCTTGATCATGGATATTGAGACTATCATGCTTTTGATCTTCATCTTCATAATCGCAGGTTTCCTCGGAGTCGAACTCATCTCCAAGGTTCCCTCGCAGCTTCACACGCCGCTCATGAGCGGCACCAACGCCATCTCCGGCATCACCATCGTCGGCGCCATCGCGGCATGCGCGATCAACACCGGTGAGAGCCAGGTGGTCGGCATCATTCTCGGTGCAGTCGCAGTATTCTTCGCCACCATCAACGTTATCGGCGGCTACTTCGTAACCGACAGGATGCTCGGAATGTTTAAGAAAAAGGAGAGTAAGAAGTAATGGGCACATACCTTATCTGTATCATTCTTTACATGGTGTCGTGCATATTCTTCGTGCTCGGCATCAAGAAGCTCGGCAAGGCCGACACCGCCCGTAAGGGTAACCTTTACTCCTCGGTCGGTATGCTTATCGCCGTCATCTCCGTTCTTATCTCACAGGACGTAATCAGCGGCGGCTTTGTCGCTTACCTTATAATCTTCCTCGCGCTTATCGCAGGTTCCGTCGTCGGCTTCATCTGGGCCCGCAAGGTCGAGATGACAGGCATGCCCGAGCTCGTTGCGCTGTTTAACGGCTTCGGCGGTCTGTCTTCCATGCTCGTTGCGCTGTCACAGAACATCGCGGGCGTCACGGAGGATTCCTTCACGGCAGTCACACTCGGACTCACCATCGCCATCGGCGCCGTAGCCTTCACGGGTTCCGTAGTCGCATGGGGCAAGCTTTCGGGCAAGATGTTCAAGAAGGCCAAGCCGATCCCGTTCAAGAACGCTCTTAACGGCGCACTCTGCGTTATCGGCCTCATCGGCATCATCCTGTACGCAGTCGCTTACGGCGGCGCAGCAGGTGTAGTCGGCATCATTATCACCACAGCCGTCTTCCTCGTGCTGGGCTTCACACTCGTAATCAACATCGGCGGCGGCGACATGCCCGTTATCATCTCCTTCCTTAACGCGCTGTCCGGTCTCGCAGCTGCCTTCGCGGGCTTCCCTATCGGCAACACGGTGCTCATCGTATCCGGCTGTCTCGTAGGTACTTCCGGCCTCATCCTGACGCTCATCATGTGCAAGGCCATGAACCGCTCGTTCTTCTCGCTGCTGTTCAAGTCCTTCGGCGCCAAGAAGTCTTCCGCTGCAGCTTCCGGCGAGCAGAAGGAACCACGCGCAATGTCGGTCGAGGACGCTTACCTCGTACTCGAGGCCGCAAAGAATGTCGTCATCGTACCCGGCTACGGTATGGCTGTTGCGCAGGCACAGCACGCAGTTAAGGAACTGTGTGACAAGATGGAAGACAACGGCACTGAGGTCAACTTTGCCATCCACCCTGTTGCAGGACGTATGCCAGGCCACATGAACGTATTGCTCGCGGAGGCCAACGTGCCTTACGAGATGCTTAAGACTTCCGACGACATCAATCCCCAGATGGATAATGTCGACGTTGCCATCGTCATCGGCGCGAACGATGTAGTCAACCCGTCCGCCGTCAACGACGAGTCCTCACCGCTGTACGGTATGCCCGTAGTAGAAGCTTTCAGAGCACGCACGGTATTCGTACTTAAGAGAGGTAAGGGCACCGGCTTCTCAGGCATCGAGAATCCGCTGTTCACCAACGACAACACCGCAATGATCTACGGCGATGCCAAGCAGACCGTCTCCGCGCTGGTATCGGAGTTTGACGGCTGAAACTGATTAAATTCCCGGCGATCCACGGAAAGGCTGCCTCACCGCGGGGCAGCTTTTTTGTCGGTTTTTATGCCCGTTTTCCCACCTGCACCCTTCAAACGCAGTAAAATCAACGATTTTCTTTCCCAAACCCCCGTATTTTTCCCTATTTTTCTTAAAGCATATCTTTCTTAATCCACGGCTAATATAATCCCTGTATGAATAGGGATTTGATAGAAAAACTTGAACACCGACTGAAGGAATTGGATAAGATCATAATTTCTGTAAAGAAGAATCTTGCTTCTCTGCCTTCAGGATCTTTGCGCATTCATAACCGGCAGGGAAATACCTACTACTACACTGACTGTAAAGGCCATGATATTGACAAAAGGATTCCCGTCTACGATAAGGATCTTGTCTGCTCTTTGGCTCAAAGATCTTATGATCTTAAGATCCTACGCGCTGCCGAAACAGAGCATGCGATAATTCAGCAGTTTTTAGGCAGAATGCCTGACAGATCATTCGAAAATATATATGAGTCTCTTCCCGAAGCAAGGCAAGTACTTATAAAGCCCGTCAGATTAACCGACAAGCAACTTGTTGATAAGTGGCTTAAACAACCGTATCAGCGTAAGGGGTTCTATGAAGGTGATCCATTCTTTGAGACCGAACGGGGAGAAAGAGTCAGGTCAAAATCGGAGCAGTTGATTGCCAACCGACTTTATTCCAGAGGTATCCCATATAAATATGAATGTCCCCTTCTGGTTGGCGGAGAAATCATCCATCCTGACTTTACTATTTTGAGATTAAGCGACCGTAAAGAACTGTACTATGAACATCTCGGTAAAATGGGCGATGAAGACTATGCATATAAAGCTATCCGGCGCATCAACAACTATACATCAAACGGAATCATCTTAGGCAACAGGCTTTTTACTACAATGGAGAGTAACCGGTCCCCGCTTGATCTTCGAATTCTGGATATTATGATTGAGGAAAACTTCCGATAGCCCACTTTGGTTGCGTTCTTCTAAATTCAAGAATTACGCAATCAAAAACACATCATTTTGATTGCGGATTTTCAAGATTTCATTTTTCGCAATCAGATTATCTTCATTCTGGTTGCGGAATTTAAATAATCAAAAAAACGCAATCAAAACCATCAATATCTGGTTGCGGAATTCTAAATTATCAAATACCGCAATCGAGAGAGCACTAACGAGGGGCAAACCAGCATATAAAAACCGCCTGCCCCGAAGGACAGGCGGTTTTCAAATTCTTAATTATTCAACTAATCAGCCTGCGTTGCAGATTACGGAGAAGTCCTCAGCCTTGAGTGAAGCACCGCCGACGAGACCGCCGTTGATGTCCTTCTGAGCAAAGAGACCTGTGCAGTTCTTAGCGTTGCAGGAACCGCCGTACTGGATTGTCATAGCGTCAGCGCACTTCTGGCAGTAGAGCTCAGCGATAACGCCTCTGATGAATGCGCAAACTTCCTGAGCCTGCTCATCAGTAGCTGTCTTACCTGTGCCGATAGCCCAGATAGGCTCGTAAGCGATTGTGATCTGGCAGAGCTTGTCAGCAGGGATATCCTTGAAAGCGCCTACGATCTGGCCCTTGATCCAGTCGAATGTCTCGCCTGCTTCTCTCTGAGCAAGAGACTCACCGCAGCAGATGATAGGTCTTACACCGTACTTGAGAAGAGCGTGTGCCTTCTTGTTAACTGTCTCGTCTGTCTCAGCGTTGTACTCTCTTCTCTCGGAGTGACCGATGATGCAGTAGTTAACGCCCATCTTAGCGAGCCACAGAGGTGAGATCTCGCCTGTGAATGCACCCTTCTCCTCGAAGTGGCAGTTCTGAGCAGCGATCTTGATGTTGGAGTAAGCAGCAGCCTCAACAGCAGCAGCGAGTGCTGTAGCAGGAACGCCGAGAGCGATTCTGGACTTAGCGTCCTTAACGAGAGGCTTGAGCTCAGAGATGAGCTTAACTGCATCTGCAGGGATACCGCAGTTCATCTTCCAGTTACCGGCTGCGAAGATTCTTCCGTTCTCCTTGTCGGAGAGGCAGTCGATACCGGGGAGAACCTTACCCTCGATGTACTCGAGAGAAGCGCCGCCGCCTGTGGAGATGTGTGTAACCTGATCAGCGAAGCCGAGCTTCTGGATAGCAGCTGCGGAGTCACCGCCGCCGATGATGGAGATTGCATCAGACTCAGCGATAGCCTTTGCGAGAGCCTTTGTACCTACTGCGAAGTTATCGAACTCGAATACGCCTGCAGGGCCGTTCCAGATAACTGTCTTAGCTTCCTTGATAGCAGCAGAGAACTTCTCGATTGTCTTAGGTCCGATGTCGAGACCCTCCCAACCGTCAGGGATCTCCATTGTAGGAACGATCTTGGAGTTAGCGTCGTTGGAGAAGTCATCAGCAACAACTGTGTCCTCAGGAAGGAGGAGCTTAACGCCCTTCTCCTCAGCCTTAGCCATGAGCTCCTTAGCGAGGTCAACCTTGTCAGCCTCAAACAGAGAGTTACCGATTGTACCGCCCATAGCGCCGATGAATGTGTAAGCCATACCGCCGCCGATGATGATTGTATCAGCCTTGTCGAGGAGGTTTGTGATTACGCCGATCTTGTCGGAAACCTTAGCTCCGCCGAGGATAGCTACGAAAGGTCTTGCAGGGTTGTCGAGAGCACCTCCGATAACGTCGATCTCCTTCTGGATGAGGTAACCGCAAGCAGAAGGAAGGAAGTTAGCAAGTCCTGCTGTGGAAGCGTGAGCTCTGTGAGCTGTACCGAAAGCGTCGTTAACATAGAGGTCAGCCATGGAAGCGAGCTCAGCAGCGAACTTAGGATCGTTCTTTGTCTCTTCCTTGTGGAATCTTACGTTCTCGAGCATGAGGATCTCGCCGTCCTTGAGTGCAGCAGCCTTAGCCTTTGCATCCTCACCGATAACGTCAGCTGCGAGAGTAACAGGCTTGCCGATGAGCTCTGCGAGTCTGTCAGCTGCGGGCTTCATGGAGAACTTAGCCTCAGGACCGTTCTTCGGACGTCCGAGGTGTGATACGAGGATAACCTTCGCATTATTGTCTACGAGATACTTGATTGTAGGGAGAGCTGCAGTGATACGCTTATCGTCTGTGATAGCTCCTGTCTCCTTGTCGAGCGGTACGTTGAAGTCAACTCTTACGATGACTCTCTTGCCGCTGACATCCAAATCTTCAACATTCTTCTTAAGATACTGTGCCATGATGCCACACTCCTATTATTTATTTAAGCGTTAGCCGCTTTATTACCGCGTAATATTATATATGCTTTTAGGCCGATTATAAAGGCTTAATGTCCCCATTTTTTGTTCCAGAGCTCGATAATCTCCTCATCATGCTTCTTATTTATGAGGATCAGAGCTACAACAGCTGCGATCACGCAGGCCGCTACTGTGACCCAGTCGCCGACTCCCAGGCTTGTCATTACGCCGCCGGAGGACTCAAGGTCTCCGCGGAGGAACTCAAGGTAGTCGACGCTTGCGTGAGCGATGATCGTGGGCCAGAGGTTGCCCGTGCGCAGATAAACGGCACAGAACAGCATTCCTACGCCGATCGCATAAACTGACTGTACTGCGCAGGAGAAAGGATCTCCGCCTGCAGTGATATTCGTGATATGCACAAGGCCGAAGACGACGGAAGAAAGCCAGAATATAACCCTTATGCTCTTGCCGTCCTTGGCGCGCCTCATGAAGTTAGCAACTCCGAGGCCTCTGAAAGCCATCTCTTCTCCGAATCCGGGAGCAAGTGCCGTAAGCAGCGCGGTTACGAACTTGCCGGACAGACCGAACTGTCCCCAGCTTATGAAGCTTCCCGTGTAATGAACTGCAAGGAAGGGCAGCATCATGAGGAAAGCCCAGCCGATCTTGTGTCCGTTAAGGATGCCCTTGTAACCGTCTTTGTAAAAATAAAGGCGGAAGATCAGTGCAATAAACAATGCACCTATAGTTGCGCCTATGCCTCCTGCTGCGTCCTGATCGAACGAGGGAAAGCAAAGCTTTGCCACGACCTCCGCGATGATAGAGCCGACGGAAACCGCTATCATCGTGCTCACGCACAGAAGAAAATAACTGATGATCCCATGATCAAATACCGGATGATCAGCCTTCTTACCCATAAGAGCCTCCTTTTAAAGCTGCTTGCCCAATAACTCCACGACGAGGTGAACCTTATAAACCTGCTGTCCGTCCACGTAGAACCTGAACAGTTCGCCGTCCTTGTTGTAGATCTCGAAACACTTGCCGTACTTGGCCACGAGGCCTCTCATGGTGGCGATCTCGAAGACCTGTGTCACGGGCTTGGAGACGCCGTCAAGCGTGCGGTTCCTGTACTTTCTCATAGGCTTGCCCTTCTTGTAGGGGATGCCGTCAGCAGAATCGCAGTCCGTACCCTCGTAAATGATCTGCGTAGAAGTGATCGTAACCTTGCCGTTACCGGTCTTGGCCCATGTGAGCGGGTCAAACATCTTGTGAAGGTCAGCGTCAAGCTCCATGCGGAAGTCGCCCGCTGCGATCTCGTTCTGCACCTTCTCCCTCTCCCACTCGGTCCACTTGTGGAGGTCCTCGAAGCTCTTGTCGGCCTCCGAAGCCGGCGCGAGAAGGCCCGTAGGCAGATACTTTATGGTGTTGCCGCAAGAGGTGCAGCACACACAGTCACTCTTGCCCTTGCCTGCCCACTGCATGGTGAAATCCTTACCGCACTTGGGGCAGATATAGCCGATATTCTCGAGGCCGCGTGCCAGGTTCTTGCCCTTGTGCACGGGGTGGAACTCACGGCTGTAATCGTTCTCGTCATACTTGATGCCGTCGAGGATGAACTGCTGGATCTCCTCCGCGCTCATCTCTTTTACCTTGGACCCCGGCAGCTTGTGCGCAAACTCGGACGTGATCTTGCCCTTGCGGATGGAAAGGCCCTTGCCCCAGCGAGGCATGGTGAGGTACGCGCCGTGAATGTGCTGGATGTAGATTGCAGCGCCGGCCTTCTTTGCCATCTTGGCCACGCCGTCGTCAAAGGTGATCGTGGAGCCGTCAACGGAACGGGTCGCCTCGGGGTAAATAAAAAGCACACCCTTACGCTTCATGACCTTCATCATGGCCTTCACCGCAATGGTGTCCACCACGAACTGCTTCTTGGGGATGGCACCGCCCAGACGGAACCAGTGGCCCCAGGGGTTCTTACGGAAAACGAACTCGCCCGTAACGAAGTTTCCTGCGCGTCCGCGGGTGAGCTTGCTCGTAACCATCGGGTCCAGGTAAGACTGGTGGTTGGCAACTACTATGATCGGGCCCTCCTCCTTGAGGTAGTCCTGATCAGGCTTAACTTTAATGCCTGTGAACCAGGAGATGAGTGTTACCAGGATATTCTCGCCGATGCAGTGATACCACCAGTTGCTCGGCACGCATCCGATATCGTATTCATAAGGCTTCTTTGCCATCTAATGGCCTCCGTTAACAATAATTTTTCATTATTATAGCAAAGCATGTGTTGCATTTCTGTCGACAGTGCTCGTATTATAATATTTGTAAATTAATTTTGTTAAGTTATTTGGGGGGTTATTCTATGTATAGTATCACTTCCAATTGGATGGAGACTATTATCCTGTCAATAATCTCAGGTCTGTTCTACATGCCTTTCTTCAAAAAGTGCGGTCTTGAATGGTGGAAATCATTCATCCCCGGCTACCGTATGTACTGCCGCGGACTTTGTGCCAGAAGAGAGCAAGAGGGTCGTATACTCGCATTTCTCGAGGTAATAACCTATCTTTTAGCCCTAACGATGCTCATCGACGGCGTTCCCGGCGCTATACTGCTCATCTTGAGCCTGGTGCAGGTTATCTGCCTCATAATCAACTTCGTTCAGGCAATCAAGCTTAACATCGGTACGTGCGATACTTTCAATCGCAGAAGAACATGGGTGCTCCTCTGGATGCTCTTCGCAGACATTGTTGCACTGCACTGGGGTTTATCAAAGAAGTTCCAGCCTTCAAGGCTCGCAACGGATAAAGACGAGGGCGCAGAGCTTTCCGGTATCACCGCGGACGAGGAAGCTGAAGGCCTCTCCGTCAACATCAATGCAAGAACAGCCCGCACAGCTTTCCAGACCAATGTCCTGCTCAAGGATATTCACATGGTTATCCCCAAGGGCCACATGGTACTTCTCCTCGGAGGTTCCGGCGCCGGAAAGACTACCTTCCTTAACGCCGTAACAGGCTACGAGAAGGCTGACGCCTCCATCACCATCAACGACATCAACGTCTACAGCCACTACGATCAGGTTAAGTACAACCTGGGCTTCGTTCCCCAGCAGGAACTGATGCGCGCCAACGACACTGTACTGAAGACTCTTGAAGACGCAGCCAACATCCGCCTCCCTGCAGACATGTCCGTCAAGGACAAGAAGCAGCGCGTGCAGGATATGCTTGAGTCTTTCGGTCTGTCCATGCTCCAGAACACCCTGGTAGAAAAGCTTTCCGGCGGCCAGAAGAAGCGTCTGTCTATCGCCATCGAGTTCATCTCCGACCCCGACCTGTTCATCCTCGACGAGCCTGACTCGGGTCTCGACGGCGTTGTTGCCCGCGGCCTTTTCGAGAAGCTGCGTGACATCGCGGACCAGGGCAAGATCGTAATCGTCATCACTCACACCCCGGACCGTGTTATCGACCTTTTCGATGACGTCATAGTCCTCGCAAAGGACTCCACACGCACGGGCAGACTTGCCTTCTACGGTCCTGTCGCAACCGCGAAGGAATTCTTCGCACGCGGCACGATGGAGGCAATACTGCGCACCATCAACCAAAAGGAAGAGGGCGGCGAAGGCCGTGCAGACGAATTCGTGGCAATGTACTCCCACATCGCAAGGCTTGTGGATGAGGGCAAGACATGCGAAGAAGCCGCGAAAGCAGTTATCGCCGAAAAGTACGAGGGGGCTACAGCATGAACAAAGAGATAAAAGACATTAAGCATAAGGGACGCATATATCAGACCGGGATCTACCTCGGCAAGTTCTTCAGAATGTTCATCTTCCAGAACGACTGGAAAGTAATGCCTATCGCGGCGCTCATCGCGGGTCTCGTTGCACTTGTCATGAAGAACGGTCTGTTTACCACCATGGAGGGTACGCTGCTCGGCTCCTTCGCCATTGCATGTATCTGCGTATGGAACGGCTTCTTCAACTCGATCCAGAATGTCTGCCGCGAGCGCGCCATCGTCAAGCGTGAGCACAGAAGCGGACTTCACATCAGTTCTTACATCACTGCGCACACGATCTATCAGGCATTCATGTGCCTTATGCAGACTATCATCACCCTCTTCGTTCTCGCAAAGATGGGTGTGAATTTCCCGCAGGAACCTAAAGGTCTTGTTACAGGAAACATAATGCTCGACCTCGGCATCACGATCTTCCTCACCACATTCGCTGCAGACATGATGAGCCTGCTGGTATCGTCTTTTGTCCGCAATACGACTACAGCCATGACGGTAATGCCATTCCTGCTTATCTTCCAGCTCGTATTCTCAGGCGGCTTCTTTTCCCTGCCTGACAGCATCACGTTTCTCACTGATTACACCATCACCAAGTGGGGCCTTACGGCTACATGCGCACAGGGGCAGTACAACGACCTGCCCATGACCGCGCTTTGGAAGAGCATGAAGAAGATGCGTAACGGATCCATCACTGCAGGCCAGCTGAAGACATTCATGCTCTCTTCCCCTGACTTCTCTGAAGACCCGGAGATGGTTATCTTGCTGAATTCCATTCCCGACGATAAAGAGATCCAGTTCGACGAATTCATCACAGCCATTGAAAGCCAGAGCGGCGGTTACTACATCGAGAAGAAATCCGGTGAGTTTAACCAAGAGGAAAAGTATGCATCCGAGCCCGCAGTCATCATACAGTGCTGGCAGATGCTGGCCATCCAGATCCTCATCTATGTCGGAGTTGCGACAGCCGCACTTGAGTTCATCGATAAGGACAAACGCTAATCGTTAGAAAACAGTAACACTCCTGTTAATTGCAAATCACGGATAAATTATATATTATTACGTGATTGCAATTAAAAGGAGGCTCCTTATGAGCAATAATAAATGGGTTTGCGCTGCTATCCCTGCTCTCCTTCTGCACTGCAGTATCGGTACAGTTTACTGCTGGGGCACATTCTCGAAGGAAATCGCAGAATACATCGGCGCTGAGAAAAGTTCAGTACAGTGGGCATTCTCGCTCGCTATATTCTTCCTCGGTATGTCTGCCGCTTTCCTTGGCGACGTAGTTGAGAAGGACATCAAGAAATCATCACTCATCGCCACCATCTGTTTCACTACAGGTATGGTCGGAACAGGCGCAGCTATCCTGCTCAAGTCACTCCCCCTCATCTTCCTGTGCTACGGATGCATCATGGGTATCGGACTCGGAACAGGTTATCTTTCACCCGTTAAGACGCTCATGCTGTGGTTCAAGGACCGTAAGGGTCTTGCAACAGGTCTTGCAGTAGCAGGCTTCGGTCTTGCCAAGGCCATCGCCACACCTATCATGCAGTTTTTCCTTAACACATTCGACAACAACCCCGCTTACATGTTCTTCATCATGGGCGGCATCTACTGCGTAATGATGTTCATCGGACACCTTCTCCTGAGAAAGCCTGCCGACTGGGTAGAGGCTCACGAGGAGGGCGGCATCAAGGAGTTCTTCGCCACACTCGGCAAGAACTTCAAGTTCTCTTTCACAAACAAGACATTCATCGGAATCTGGATCATGTTCTACATCAACATCCACTGCGGTCTCGCACTCATCTCACAGGAGAAGGCGATCTTCACAGCAGTCGGACTTACAACAGGTGTAGCTGCCACATTGGGTTCCGTAACAGCTATCGCAAATGCAGCAGGCCGTCTGGGCTTCTCCGCATGGGCTGATACATTCAAGGACAGAAACACGATCTACAAGATCATCTTCATCATGTCCATCGCACTCACAGGCGCAACTATCCTCACACACGGTATCGAGAACAAGATCGTTGTTCTGTGCGTTGCACTCCTGATCGCAGTTAACGCAGGTTACGGCGGAGGCTTCTCCAACGTTCCTACGCTCCTTTCAGACCACTTCGGTATGAAGTCCATCTCCGCAGTTCACGGCATGTGCCTCTCTGCATGGGCTGTCGCAGGTCTCACAGGAAACCAGATGGCAACAGCTATCATCGAGCGCGTCGGTGACAATGCCACAGGTTATCAGTCAGTTCTGTATGCTACGGGAGCTTTATACGTTGTTGCTCTTATCGTCTGCTTCGTTCTTGTAAAGCCTTCTAAGAAGGAAAAAGCAGCAGCCTGATAACAGCAGACCGGCAGCCACATCCACCACGGAGTGCTGCTTAACAAACATAGTAGAAATACAAATCAGCGCCGCCATCGTGTAAGAAGCGATGGCGGTCTTTTTATGTCCGCGTCTCCAAAGCACGCGGCCGAAAGAGATGCCGCACGCGAGCGAGTTAAATACATGAATTGAAGGAATAACATTCGTGGAAGTGTCTATCGAGTACAAATACTTCACAAGGTCGGTGCAGAAGTTGTCGCGCGGAAACTCCGTGGGACGAAGCTGCAGCCCGTTCGGGAACACGAAGCTTACCACGATAAAAAGCGACATGCCGATGATAAGGTGCCAGCACATCGCGAAGAACTCCTTCTTATCCTTAAAGAATACATACGCGATCGCGACCGCCATAAAAGGGAACCATAACAAATAAGGTATGATAAACCCCTCGACGAACGGGATACATTCGTCGAGGGGTATGTTTATGTATGTTACGTCATGTGTTGTCTTCTCCACCAGGAAGAAGAACGGAAGATAGATCGGTACGTACAGTACGAACTGCCAGTACTTCAGTTTCTCCTTAAGCGTTTGCTCCATCGGTCTTTGCTACTTCAACTTTCACTTCTTCTATCGGACCGCCGTCGGAGATTTTGATCTCTTCGCCGTCAGCGTCGACGAGAGCTATTCTACCTGAACTGATGACTCCGTCAAGAAGTGCTTCGGAGAAATTATCCTCGATCATGGACTGCATTACTCTCTTAAGAGGCCTTGCACCGTACTGCGGATCGTAGCCCTTCTTGGCCAGAAGCTCCTTGGCAGCATCGGTAAGTCTGATCTCGATTCCGATGTCGGCGATCCTCTTGGCAACCTGTGCCGTAAGGATATCGACGATCTTAATGAGAGACTCCTTGCCGAGCATTCTGAAGAAGATGATCTCGTCTACACGGTTGATGAACTCGGGAGAGAAAGCCTTCTTGAGCTCATCGAGAACAGTAGCCTTGGCATCGTCGTAGGACTTGCCGCCGTACAGCCTCTCTCTTGAAGCCTCATCCTGATCCTTGTCATCGCCTGCGAGGTCAAAGCCGATCTTTCTACCAGCTGCAGTCGTGAGCATTCTTGCACCGATGTTGCTCGTCATGATGATGATCGTGTTCTTGAAGTCGACGACTCTTCCCTTACCGTCAGTAAGTCTTCCGTCATCGAGCACCTGGAGCATGCTGTTAAACACCTCGGGGTGCGCCTTCTCGATCTCGTCGAAGAGGACAACGGAATAAGGATGGCGTCTTACCTTCTCCGTGAGCTGGCCGCCCTCATCGTAGCCTACGTATCCCGGAGGGGAACCGATGAGCTTAGACACATCGTGCTTCTCCATGTACTCTGACATATCGATTCTTACGAGCGAGTTCTCATCGCCGAACATGACTTCTGCGAGCGCCTTGGCAAGCTCCGTCTTACCTACACCGGTAGTACCGAGGAAGATGAAGGAGCCGGACGGCTTGGTGGGATCCTTCAGGCCCAGACGTGATCTTCTGATGGCCTTGGCTACAGCCGTAACAGCCTCGTCCTGGCCTACTACTCTCTTCTTGAGCTCGTCCTCGAGTGTACGCAGCTTCTCCGCATCCGTCTCGGTGATTTTGGAGACGGGGATGCCGGACCACTGTGACAGAACGTCCGCGATGTCGTCTACGGTAAGCGCACCTGTGAAGCCTGCTTCGTCAGCCTTGCTGCCTTCCATGTTCTCGAGGTCAGCCTTAAGCTTAGCCTCCTCGTCACGCAGTGCAGCCGCCTTCTCGAACTCCATGTTATCCACAGCGAGCTTCTTCTGTTCCTCAAGCTCCTCAAGGCGCTTGCTAAGCTTATGCTTCTTGTCCGTGACTGCGAAGTTGATCCTCTTCCTTGCAGCCGCCTCGTCGATCAGGTCGATCGCCTTGTCTGGAAGGAATCTGTCGGATACATATCTTGCAGATAGGATTACCGCCTGCTCGATGGCCTCATCGGGAATCTTGATCTTGTGGTGCTCCTCGTACTTTGTACGCAGGCCCTTAAGGATCTCGATTGCCTCACTCTGTGACGGCTCATCTACAAGCACCTTCTGGAATCTTCTCTCCAGTGCCGAGTCCTTCTCAATGTACTTGCTGTACTCGTCGAGTGTGGTGGCACCCACGATCTGCAGCTCATTTCTGGTGAGCATCGGCTTCATGATGTTGGCTGCATCAAGCGAGCCTGACTCTCCGCCGCCGCCCGCTCCGATGAGCGTGTGGATCTCGTCGATAAAGAGGATTACGTCAGGGTCGGCAGATGCTTCCTCCAGCACGTTCTTGATCCTCTCCTCGAAGTCACCTCTGTACTTGGAGCCTGCAACGAGCGAACCCATGTCGATGCTGAAAACCGTCTTGCCCTTGATGATGTCAGGCACATCACCCTGTGAGATGGCGAGTGCGAGCCCCTCGGCAATGGCTGTCTTACCGACACCCGGGTCACCTACGAGGCAGGGGTTGTTCTTGGTTCTTCTGGCAAGGATCTGCATTACGCGGTTGATCTCGAGCTCACGTCCTATTACGGGGTCGATCTTGCCCTCGGCTGCCATGGCAGTGAGGTTCTTACCGAACTTCTCCAAAGTCTTGCGGCCGCCCTTGCCTGCTTTCTTGCCCGCAGCGCCTCTGTCCTTGCCGCCCTTGGGAAGGCCGGGGCCTAAGCTTCCTCTTGCGCCGTCAGTCGAGAAAAGGTTCTCGTCAGAAGGATCGAGCTCGCCCGTCTCAGACAGGAGACCCGATACCTCGTCGATGAGGCCGTTGATGTCAGCGCCGGCTCTGATAAGCACCTGGTTGCCCGTGAGCGCCTTATTGGTAGCGATTACGAAGAGCAGATGCTCAGGCTTAACGATGCCGTTGTCACCGATCCTGGTCGATACTTCACTCGCGTCGTTAAGAAGTCTCTTGGACTCCAGGCGGAGTACTCTTAAGCCGTCTTCGATCTCATATTTTTCAATGTCGTCATCCATAACGGAATCGTCAAATCCTAACATGGAAGCGAGGGTCTCGAGAGTAATGCCGCTGCGCTCGAGGGCATCAGTATAAGACCCCTGCAGCGCGCATATTCCCGCAAGCATAAACTCGGTGGAGATCATGCGGTTTCCGGACGAATCCGCGAACCTCTTGGCGTATACGATTACGCGTGTTGTCTCTTCAGCAAGCTTTATATTCATGTTGCCTGTCCTCCCTTCATAATGTCACGGATCAGCTTGGCCCTCGCCGACGACTTGTCCTTGGGGCGCATGCCCTTTACTGCTGCATCCGAATAGTTACGTCTTACTTTCTGTGTTAATTTGTTGATCCTGTTCCAGTCAAGATCAGCGTCTGATGTATCGATAAAGTTCTGGCCAAGTCTGAGCCAGTTGATGAGCGTCAGTGCCTCAGCAGTCTCGATCCTCCTGCAGTAGGAGAGAACCGCGTAGGCCCTGTAGTACTGGTCCTCCACAATGCTCTTTTTCTTGGCGCAAATGTTCTTGCGGCAGGTGTTCTCGAGTTTGATGATATCCTCCTGGACCTTGCGTGTCTTGTCTATGATCTCCTGCTCAGTGACGCCTAATGTGGCCACGTTGCTTAAGATATAGATGCCGCTCTCGCGCAGGCCGTCATGATGCGTCATGGGGATCATCTGCCAGTCGTATTTCTCAACTCTCTTGGCGAGAACCTGTACCGCGCCCTCGGTCTTTTCGATACCCGGAAGAGCGAGTGTCATAAGAAGCTGCATTCCTGTTCCGACAGACTTGATCTGCGATGTCAGGAAGCCGTACTTATCTGTATAAGCGATGTCCATGCTCTGCTCGAACTTCACTGCCAGATCATCCGCCCTCTTATAAGCTGTGTAGACATCCGAGCCCGGAACCATGGATACGATGTTGATATGGTCAGTGGAGTTGATAACAACTCCGAGGCCTTCCGTCCTGCTCATGAGGTAACCGGTCTTGGCATCCGAATTCAGGAAAGCGTAACCCGAGTAGAACTGGTTATAAAGGTCTGCCTTTGCATTGTCATCGAGCTCGTCAGTCCTTACGAAATTCAGATTCATCGAACCTGCGGCCTGCCTTACCATGCCGAGCACATTCTCTCTGTCAGCATCACTCATCTTGGGAGGGAACGGGAAGCCTTTAATGTTACGGCTTAATACGATCTTGGTGGAGAGGATAACGTCCTTGTTATTGCCTTCATTCTCGTACCACATATCAGTTCTCCCCCTTTCTTGACTTAAGTTCATCTCTAAGCTTTACAGCAAGAGCATAATCTTCCACTTCAGCTGCCTTCTTCATGGCATCTTCTATCTCCTTGTCAGTGAGCTCGCTTAAGTCTGCGTCCTTCACTTTGGCAAGGATATCTTCCGTCTTGGCCTCAGCTTTTGCCTCTGCCTTCGCAGCGGGCTTGGCGGCAGCTTTCGGTTCAGTTTTCTTCTCGGGTTCAGCCTCCTGTACAGGTGCCTCCGAAGCCTCAATCTCGGAAGCCTGTGCGGGCTTTCTTCCCATGTATTCGCTGCTGCCCTGAAGCTTCAGGATATTCTTCGTGATGCTCTCATTAAATGTGTTGTAACACTCGATGCATCCGAGCTGTCCGCCCGACTCCAGTTCTCTTAAAGTTGTTCCGCATCTGGGACATCTGATCTTGGCATTTGCGAAGTCCAGGTCACTTCCCGAGGAGAACACTCCGGGGAACTCATCCAGCATCGGGAAAGCCTGATCGAAAAGGGCGTTCTGTCTTCTGAACACCTCATCTATCTTAAGGTCTCTGGCACAGCTGTCACACAGCAACACTCCGTTAAACCTTACATATGAATTACCTATCTGCGATCCGCATCTTGAACACCTCATGTTCATTCTCCTTTCCCTTACTTTATGAGCAGTCCGGCGAGTGCATTTCTGAATACATCCGCCCTGACCTGTGATCTTATGTCTGTATCTACCTTGGCGAGAGCCCTGTCAGAGACCGCCGACATGATCGATGTGGCTTGTCTCGTATCGATCGCCTTTACCTCCACCGCATTGATGAGCAGTGTCTTGGCCTCCTGCTGGGACAGGCTGTCACCCGTCTCCTGAATAAGCGACCTGATACAGTCCTCGCTGCTTGTATGCTTGATCTGTGTGATCGTGATCTGTCCGCCGCCGCCCCTTCGGCTCTCGACTATATAACCGTTGCCGGTAGAGAACCTCGTGGAGAGGACATATGTAACCTGTGACGGTACACAGTTCGCCTGTTCTGCGAGTACACTTCTGCTGATCGTGGCGCTGCCGTTATTCTCTTCGAGCATCTGCTTAATCATTGCTTCGATAACATCTACGAGCCGTGCCATTTATGCGTCCTCCTTTTGACTTTGACTTTCTTTGATATTACTATTATCGTCTTAAAGTCAAAGAATGTCAAGAGTGGTTTTGGCATAAAATAAAACCCGGCGTCAGCCGGGTCATAAGATTACTTGTGATAAAGCTTTTTGGTCGCGTAGACCGGTTCGCAGGTGATATTCACCCCGAGTTTCCTGAACACATTCTCATCTACGCTGGAAAGCATTGTGGTGGAGTGCGCATCGGCATTCTTCAGGTTATTCAGCTGCTGCATGGCAAGCTCTGCAACCGGGTTTGTCGTAGCTGACATGGACAGCGCGATCAGCGTCTCATCCATATGAAGTCTCGGGTTATGGTTGCCCATGTGATTTATCTTCAGATCCTGAATAGGCTCGATTACATTGGGTGAGATCAGAGGCATGTTGTGGTCAATTCCTGCGAGCAGCTTCAGAGCATTAAGCAAAGCCGCGGAAGAAGGACCCATCAGGTCTGTCGTCTTACCTGTTACCATGCGGCCGTCAGCAAGCTCGATGGCTACTGCAGGTCCGTCTGTCTGATCAGCGCGCACCATAGCTGCACCTACACAGCGGCGGTCAGCCACATCTATACCTGTCTTATTAATAAGAAGTTCTATCTTATTAACATCAGAGCCGTCGGACAGGCCCTGCTTAACAGCACACTTGGCCTGATAGTAACAGCGGATGATCTCCTGCTAAGAAGCCTCGCGGCATGCGTCGTCATCGACTATCGCGAATCCTGCCATGTTAACGCCCATGTCCGTAGGGCTCTTGTAAGGAGACTCGCCGTAGATCTTGTCGAAGATGGCATTAACTACAGGGAAAATCTCCACGTCGCGGTTGTAGTTGACTGTAGTCTCGCCGTAAGCCTCAAGGTGGAACGGGTCGATCATGTTAACGTCAGACAGGTCGGCCGTAGCAGCCTCGTAAGCGATGTTAACGGGGTGCGCCAGCGGGAGGCTCCAGATAGGGAATGTCTCGAACTTGGCGTAGCCTGCCTTGATGCCGCGCTTATTCTCGTGGTAAAGCTGTGACAGGCAGGTAGCCATCTTTCCGGATCCGGGACCCGGAGCCGTAACTACAACGAGCTTATGAGTTGTCTCGATATAATCGTTCTTGCCGTAACCGTCATCGCTTACGATGAGCGGGATATTGGAAGGATAACCCTCGATGGGGTAGTGCTTATATACCTTTACGCCGAGCTGGCGCAGTCTCTTCTCGAACTTCTCTGCGAGAGTCTGGCCCGTGTACTGCGTGATGCAGACGGAGCCTACGCACAGACCGAATTCTGTAAATGCATCGATTAGACGGAGTACGTCCTGGTCGTATGTGATGCCGAGGTCGCCGCGGCGCTTGCTCTTCTCGATGGCGTCTGCGTTGATGGCGATGATGATCTCTACGTCCTCCTGCAGCTTCATGAGCATTCTGATCTTGCTGTCAGGCTCGAAGCCGGGAAGTACTCTTGATGCGTGGTGGTCGTCAAACAGCTTGCCGCCGAACTCGAGGTACAGCTTGCCGCCGAACTTCTCTATCCTTTCTCTGATATGTTTACTCTGAAGCTCTGCGTACTTCTCGCTGTCAAATCCGACCTTAAACATCTGCCTTCTTACCTCTCATTACTATTACCTTGTGGCCTCTGGGCTTCTTCTCGAGAACGAGCTCGGACTGCCCCTGTTCAGTCTCCTCGAACAGCTTCGTGAACTTATCCACGGTGCCGATCTCGTCGTAACCGAATCCTGCGCCTCTGTAGTGCATCGGGATGGTGATCTTAGGAGCGATCTTGTCCACATACTCCTTAGCCTGCTTGGCATCGATGGTATAGAAGCCGCCGACCGGGATCATGAGCACATCGCAGCCCTTGATCTTCTTCAGATCCTCGTCATCGAGCATGCAGCCGATGTCACCCATGTGCACCAGCTTTAACCCGTCCACGTCGACAATTATAACATTGTTAAAGCCCCTTAGCGCACCATTTTTATCGTCATGAAATGTCTCGATGAAACTGACCATGAAAGGTGTGTCTGCACGGGTAACTGCGAGCTTAACCTCGCTCCATCCGAAGTGGTCGGCGTGCTTGTGAGTCGACAGGACCTGATTGGCGTGTTCCTTAAGCGGAGCGTAGCCCGGAACACTTCCCGTCTTATACGGATCGATGATCATAGCAAAACCGTCTTTCTCGAACTTAAAGCACGAGTGACCGAGATAAGTAATCTTCATGGAAGGCCCTCCCGAGATCAGATTGTCTTACAACTGATTATACGACAGGGGACGCAAAGCACAAAACGACGTCGCTTCTGGTATACACTGCAGTATCGCCCTGCATAACCGAGACATCACACAGTACATAAGCCGGAGCATTGCCGTTCTCTTCTGTGGTGCACTGGATGTCATGGAACATCAGGCTTACAGTGTAAACGCCGTAATCGCCGTAAGCCGCGAAAGAAAGCGGGTTAGTGAAGTCGTAGTACTTGATGGGAAGAATGAGACCTGAAGCATTAGGGTCAGACTCGAAGTAACCGAAGTGTACATAACCCTCGTTGGCATCGCGGTGTTCAGGGTCTCCGGCGGGATCGAACATCCTGTAGATGGCACGGCTTGCGGTGGATCCGTTGGCGCCTGTCTGAGGCTGGCCGTTATCTTCCAAAGAAGCGCGCTCTTCGTCCAGAACCACACTATAAGCATCGAAATCGTCGTTGTTGAGCGAGTAGCAGGACGCGATCGTCTCGCAATGATTGTAATTGCGTCTCATCATAAGCACCGGTCCGCGGGCAGAAGGAAGCGGCACACTCGAGAGAGTATACGCAACCGAGGGTGAATCCGAGATCCACACGTCGTCAGGGGAACTCATGTAAGTTCTGGAGCACTCGGCACGCAGCGCATCCACCACGTTATCGGCGATCACCTGCACGCGCGCCTGCTGGTTAATGTGCATATACAGCCTGGAGATGGGGTAAATGAGCGCTATGCACGCAGCAGCAAAGATCATCGTCAGCGCCATCGCCACGACGAGCTCTACGAGAGTCAACGCCCTCTTGGATACTTTACTGTCCTTTACCCTTCTCATATCATTCTTCCAATGGAGATACATCATAACGGATAAAAACATATTCCTGTCCGTCGATATTCTCGCTGTATCTTTCAATCTTAACTCGGTCGGCGAACTTTCCGATTATCTGCAAAAAAGTTTCATCCCGCTCACCCTGGGCCAGCCTGTACTGAACCCTCCTAAGCGCCTCATCGGCATTCTCCCTGTTCTTGTTTGCCCTGTACTCGGCATTAGATGCAAAAGCAATACCCTGGGAGAATATCAGCATTATTATGGACAGCAACGTGAAAGCCACGAGAACCTCCACAATGGTCTCGCCGGAATTACACGCAAGTATGCTGCCGGTCTTGCTTATGTGCCTCATAATATCTGCCTCGTAAAATTATCTGAGTTTCCTGCTCTGCTGTAGTAAGCAGAATAAATATACGTTTCGCCGGCTACCGTGGCCTCCACTTCCAGAACATACCCTACCCCGGAAGGAGTTACCGTAGCTGTAACGGAAGATTTCGGAAGCGAAGGGGTATCAGTAATAAGCACAGTTCCATTAGGGTTAGTGTAATCCGTAAGTCTTATTGTCTTGGTGACGATAAGATTATCTAAGGAATTACCCATGCTGGTGGCCAGCATATAAGCCTGATCCTGTCTGTACTGCCTGTCAGACCCCGCCAGCAGTGAACTGGTGCTCATACGCAGAATAACGACCGCGGTGATAACAAGGATCGCAATGATAGTCACGAGCACGATGCTCGTGCCGTCGTTACCCTTAAGTATATCGGCGGCTCTCCGGCCGGCAGATGTCTTACTAATTCTTCTCATTTTTAGAATCCGTTATAACCCTGGCTATTGCCTTGCAAAGTATTGGCCCTTGATGACCAGGCACTGGCCAACCAGATGTTATCATCGCCGCGTCTGTTGCAGATGACATAAAATCTCAGCGGTATATTTCCTTCATCTGTTACCAGTACATTCCTGTTCATGCCCTTCTGATCACCTATCATAATAAGATCTCCGGTATCCCTGGGCCACTGATAAGTCCACTCACCATCAACATAAAACAAGGATGGCTCTCCGAGGTCCTCAATGTAACCAACATAGTAGATTCGATTACGCTGAGCATCAGTCAGTCCGGGAGCCTCATCATGTCCGACACCGATAACCAGAATATATGGCTCACCATTTTCACGACCGCGGCCATAACCCATCAGCTCAAGAACTTCATCACCGTATCTCTTTAGATCGCCTTTCCACCAGTTAACATTCTGAGCTGTATTGGATGAACTATCTAACGCCTCGCTGAGATCTCCACCATAGAAAGCATAAAACTCATCCAGTATTGCCTGAGCGGCTATGCGGGCCTCATCAGCCTTCTGAATATATTTGGCCTTTCTGGCTCTCTTTATATAGCCCGTTAGCGCAGGAACGAGCATCGCGGCGAGCACTGCAAGTATTACAAGCACAACGATAAGCTCAACGAGCGTGAACGCCCGCTTACCGCGTCTGTGAACCTTGTTTGTCAGCCTTACCATTAACAATCCTCCGCCTTTATAACACTAATCCTCTATATAATTTGATTTTACACCGCAAGTCCCTGTGACTTCAATATTTCCAGGGTTACGTTCTGTGAACAAACAGTCACAAGACCGTAAATAAAAAATCCGGGGTGTTACCCCCGGATCTGCTGCTGACTTATTGCATATTACTCAAATCGGTCCGTCAATCTGTTCTCATCATCGAAGATCAGATTGTACTGAACCATTTGAAGAGCGGTCAGTTCATCCGCGTATGGAGTCAACGAAGGCGAAGAATAATAGTTACCTTCACTGTCCCAAATGCCGATAGCCGTTATTGCGGGCACATCTTCATGCAGATCAAGAAGGTATCTGTCGTAATCAGAAAGTTCAACACCTGCAGTCTCGAACACCGTGCTCGCAAAATAATTCGTAGACAGGGTATTAAGAACAGGCTCGTTCTCCAAGTCTCCAAGCGTATCTGCTTCTTCGATATCAAAGTTTGCCCAGATAATGTACGGTACATAGTACTGATAAATAGGACCCTTAGCATAAGGTTCCAACAGCTCGTATGTTTCATTATCGAGAGTAGGTTGGTGATCTCCGTACATAGCGATAATAGTAGGCTCATCACACTGCGAGAAGTATTCTATCAACTCGCGGAAAGCATCATCACTGGTCTTGATCAAAGACAGATAGCTGTTAAGAGAATCTGTAGCTTCAAAGTTAGTAACATATATCCTGTCTTCTGCTGCCGGCTCATAAACCTGAGTATACCCGCCGTGATTCTGAATAGTTACATTGAAGCAGAACCACGGATCGTCAGACTGACTTCTGAACTCCTCATACATCTGCTCAACCCTTCTGTAATCGGCGGAATCGCTCAAATAATCGCGAGGAAGATCAGCCTCAGGAAAGTCTTCTCTGAAATTGTTCTCGAATACTATCTCATCAAACCCAAAGTGATTATAGACATTCGTGCGGCTGTATCCGGAAGAATAATACGGGTGATATGCGACTGTATGATAAGGTACCGCCTGATTTCTCAAAACCTGAACTGCAGTAGGCAGATCATCGTTTACATATTGCGTATAGGGTACTGCACCATACGGCAGGAAACCCAATGTAGAACGAGTCAATATCTCGAACTCTGTATTTGCAGTTGGTCCGCCAGTCAAGGACATGTTCAGATACCCCTTACGTGTATTATCCGTAAGGCTGTGAATAAAAGGCATATAGTCTGCATTAGTTTCAATATCAAAAAGGATCGATAAATCAGAGAACGCCTCATTCTGAATGATAATTATATTAGGATAAGCATGCTCTCCCACTTGAATAGAAGCCGAGTCTAGTGCCTGTAAAGCCAAATCTGCCTCATAGCCATCAAGCGTAACACTAGCTATGGAGTTCATATTGCTCAGGAAATACGGGATGTACCCTGTATGCATTACGTTGGTATTATAATCCCATCCCACTCCGAAAACATTGTTGTATAACCATCCGGTAGTAAATGCGACTCCAACGCCTGCAACTAGGGCAATCGTGATTCCTAAACGTATAAGTAACTCCTTTAACTGAGGCTTCTCTCGCTTGGAGAACTTAAGAAACACTGTAACGGCGATTCCCGATATCAGCAATACAATCGCCAACCAAAACCAGAAGCCGGGCTTATATGTGTAGTTTCCAGCAACTTCCAACGCTGTCCTTACTACCGTAAGGTCACCGTACATAATATAGTTTCCTCGGAACTGATAAACAATATCATTGGCTAAACCAATAAGATAAGCTAATCCCAAACTCACAAAGGCCCCAACCTTTACATTCCTTGTTATCACATCAAAGAACACTTGAATTAAGAGCCAATATAGGATATTAAATATCACCATATTGGAATCCATTCTCATCTTGCTACCGACCTGATACTCAAGAATCATACATGACAATAAAGATATAAATATAACAAATGTAACCTTATACATTCTTGGATACGAAGACGGGAATTCTCTTATTGCACTGATAAGGGCCGGCCAATCTATTATGAACGAAGCCAAAATAACAAATGCCCCAACCAGCCTGAAGAACACTGTCCATGGCCCAAAAGAATAATAAGTAACAAATAACGCATGAGGATATGTAGTACCTAAAGTCAATACATAATAGAAGCCCATAAAACCGAGAACGACTCGTAGATACGGAAAGATTTTCTGGAAATCAGATTTCCCTTTGCTTTTGAATGAAATATGGTATTTTACGGCTGTAAAAGATATAGGAAAGAGAACAAGCACAAGATAGAGTATTCTTGAAATATACAGACCTATCATGTTCTTGATTATGTAAGCCTTATCTGTCCTCTGCATAATATCCGTGAGAGTATCATCGTCAACGGCATTATTACCTTTTATGATGTTAACAGAAGTCGCTATCATCTCCCATCCGTCAATGATCAGATAAAGGATAATGACTAGTAAAGCCAACCCCGCATAAATAATGTTCTTGTTTATTCGTTTATTCTTTTCCATGAAATAAATATACCAAAAAAGATGTCGGGGACGAAGCCCCGACATCTAATTATTCATTAATCGCTAAACTAACACTTAGATTTTAGTTCTGTCCAGACTTAGGTGACCATGCTGTACCATTCCAGTTATATGTATAACCATTACATGTAACGTGACCACTCGTGATTACAAATCTGCTGTTTGTAGTGAAAGAACAAGATGTAAAATCTGTACCTACCAATGTTGCAACTGTCTCGCCTCTACCTGCTGATGTAGTCTTTACAATAGGAGTTTCCTGCTGAGAAGCGGGGAGAGAATACTGATAAGTAGCTGCGGACTGAGCTGCTGTCAATACTGTAGCAGCGAACTGGTAATCCTTCTCCTGACGAGCTCTCTTGATATATCCTGTGAGTGCCGGAACGAGCATTGCTGCGAGGATGGCGAGGATAACGAGAACAACGATCAACTCAACCAATGTAAAACCCTTCTTAGATGACTTTCTTGTCTTTTTCATTTTAGTTTCCTCCTTCAAATCTTGTAAGTTTAGAATTTATCAACCGATCAATTTTGTTTGATTCGTTTGTTATGTTTGCACTATACCAAGTCCCAAAACCCTTTGCAATAGCTTAAGGCCACAATTAACTTCCGCTTAACAATTCATTTACCAAACTCGGATTTTTGAACGGGTTTATTGCCAATTCGTAAACCAAAAACACCAATATTAACGATAAAAACTACGGTAAGTCTTAAGTCAATAATCTCTATTCTTCTCTTCCTGAAAGTCCTGCAAACGCCCCTCAAGCAATGAAACCGGGCTTGCACTGCCAGAGCCAGATTCGAATAAACGATTAACTATATCTTCAGGAACCATAACAACCATATACCCAATCTTCTTTATTATCACCTTCTGATTAAGATCAAAGCGACATTCCTTCGGAAGTATTACTACCTGACTCTCTCCGTTATTAAATATCTTGGCTTCACTCATAATATAATCCCTCTCCTCACTGCATTTAGTCCTACTAATCATTCAATTCTTTCTCAATTTCTTCTATAGTTGGCATTGTACTTTTGAATTCTTCTGAGATAAGCGTACTCAATTCATATTCTGATATACCTACTGGCGCATTGATCATATTAGCCGCATACTGTGCAAGAACATTATCCTTTGTCTTGCATATTAATAAGCCTATAGTTGGCTTATCTTCCTCGCCCTTAAGCAAGTCATCGACCACTCCGATATATGTACCTAACTGCCCCATATCCCCTGGTTCGAAACTCCTTACTTTTACTTCTACTACCACATAACAATGATTAGGTATGTTATAAAACAACAGATCAATAAACTGCTCGGTATTTCCAACTACCAATCTGAATTCACGACCAACAAATGAGAATCCTTTGCCCAACTCCATAAGAAGTTTCTGAATATTATTCATCAGCGCATCTTTTAATTCTTTCTCGCCGTATCTCTCCCTTAATGCTAGGAAGTCGAAATTATACGGATCCTTGATCAGTTCCTGCGCCAGATCACTCTGAACGGAAGGCAGCACCTTATCAAAATTCGTAATGGCTTTCCCCTGACGCTCATAAAGGTCAGTATCAAGAAAGTTAAGCAAAACGGCACGTGACCAGTTATTCTCTATCGTCTGTTTAACAAAGAATAGAGCTTTATCGTGATTATCCCTGCACTTATCAATGATTATTCTGTTATGTCCCCACGGGATACTGAAAATAAGTCTTTCCAAATCATCCACAAGTTGTGGATGATTCTTTTTATTGTCAGAAGTTTCCTCAACTTGAGGATATTTAAATGCATTTGGATATGTTTTATAGAAATATTTCATATATCTGAGATTCGTTACAGAAAACGACTTAACATCCGGTAGTTCTTCTTGCAAATCAGTACTGAGTTTCTTGAAAAAATCAGTACCGTAAATATTTTCTCTCTCTTTGATAGATATATCTCTACCTAATCTCCAGTAGAACTTTAATAGTTCTTCATTAACAGCACAGGCTGCCTTAATCTGACTCCGCTTAAATCGCTCACTGATTTCCTTTATCCATTTGGCATACTGCGTATCGTTATTTATGACATTACTCATTGTTGCTTACCTCCGCATTAAATCCGACAGATAATTCCATTGGTATATATTTGATTGTAGTATATTCCAATGGTATCATCAAGACAAATGAGGTAATCACATGGAAATGCATCTTAATCTCAAAAGACTTACAGAATGCCGAGAGAAGGCCGGTCTGTCTAAAAGAGAGACCGCCAAAAGGATTGATGTGTCACAACCTTCGTATGTCCGCTATGAGAATGGAACCAGGATTCCTTCCATTCAGATTGTTACCGCTATTGCGAATGTGCTTAACACTTCCGTGGCATATCTAACTGGCCAGACCGATCTTGATACTCCTGATTTCATATTAATCAGTAAAGACGCCTCACCAGCACTATTCTCTCTCATTGAAACCTGTAAAGATTATGATGAGGATCAGCTAAAGGAGATAAAGAATTATATAGATTCCTTATAATCCGTAACACAAGAGTATTATTACTTCTCCGAACAGAGCTGCCAAAGAAAGGCCAAATGCAAGAAATGGGGCCAGCTTGATCGTGGACTTCTTACCTGCCTTTTTAAGAATAAGAAGATATATACCGTAAAGACCGGAAATGAACAGGCCGATAAAAGCTCCTGCGAATGTCAGCTTCCATCCGAGATACAAGCCCGCCGAAGCCATAAGCTTAATATCCCCGCCTCCGAAGGCGCCCTTCATAAGGAGAGACACTACAAGCATCGGTACAGATATACACACAAATCCGATCAGCCTGGATATCAACCCGGGGACCGTGAACCCTTCAACGGCTATAAACTGGATCACTCCGAGAACTGCGATCAGGATAACTGCCAGGTCCGGCACTATGCCGTCATTGATATCCGCACATGCACAGGCCACAAGCAATAATAGAAACAATGCGGTAAATACACCTACAGCAGAAAATCCGAGCACAAAGAATGCACAGAACAAAGCAACCGCCGCGAAGATGTAAAACACCGGCGACGGTATGCTCTTAAGATCCTTTATTAACTTGGACGAATAGTTAGTCGTCATTATAGGCAACGCGCTCTAACTCTTCCATGGAAGTGATGCCCTGCTCTACGAGCATCTCAGCAGCCATTCTCAGAGTCTTCATGCCCTGATTTTTAATGGCATACTGCTTCATCTCTTCAGCCTCAGCACCCGCTGCGATCATCTTACGCATAGTCTTATCGACTACAAGAACTTCATGGATAGCTGTACGGCCGAGGTAACCTGAGTTATGGCACTGGCCGCATCCCGTACCCTTCTTGGCACCGGGAATATCATGGCCTAAGAAATCTATCTGCCTGGATGACAGAGGTTCCGGCTTAGCACAGAAAGGGCAAACCTTACGCATAAGTCTCTGGGCTACTACGCCTACAAGAGCCGATGAAAGCATGTACGGCTCGGCACCGATATCGACAAGTCTTACGATGGTAGAGGCTGCGTCGTTTGTATGAAGCGTGGAAAGAACCAAGTGTCCTGTAACAGCAGCTCTGATAGAGATAGCCGCAGTCTCAGCATCTCGAGTCTCACCTACCATGATTACATCAGGGTCCTGACGCATGAGAGCACGAAGTCCGATCTCGAATGTAAGTCCCGCTGTAGGATGGACCTGAACCTGATTAAGTCGGGGCAGATTCTTCTCTACAGGATCCTCGATGGTACTGATATTGATCGGCTTCTGCGAAAGCATTCCGAGAGCGTTATAAAGCGTAGTTGACTTACCGGATCCCGTAGGACCTGTGATATAGATCAGGCCATTAGGTGACATCAGCATCTTTATGAACTTGTCATAGCATTCCTGCGTCATACCGAATGTAGAATTGTTATCGATATTAACAGCCGACATGATAAGTCTCATAACGACCTTCTCACCGAATACAGTAGGAATTACGTTAACACGGATATTTACGATCTGGCCCTGGATCCTTACTCGGAAGTGACCGTCCTGAGGAATACGTCTCTCAGCAATATCCATGTCACCCATGATCTTAATGCGTGCAACGAGTGAATCCTGTACATTCTTCTGCAGTGTAATGTAGTCGATGAGCGTACCGTCGATACGCATTCTTACCATTACATTGGTCTCGAAAGGCTCAATATGAATATCAGAAGCATTATCCTGGAAGGCCTTATCCAGAAGCGAGTTAACGAGATTGATGATAGGAGCATCATCTGCGCCGGCAGATGTATCGATAACCAGCTCATCTACATTAAGGCCTGTGGTGTTCGCATTAGCGTGCTCGGCTGCCATACGGGCTTTAATTCCGGCATACTGATAATTGATAGCTTCCTTTAGAGGATTCTCCTGTGCCAGAACCGTTCTGACAGGCATACCGATTGTCTGTCTGATATCCTCGATGGCATAGAGATTAAGAGGATCGTTAACGGCGAGTATTACTTCACCATTCTCCTGAGCGATAGGCAGCATTACATACTGTTCTGCAAGCTGCTTAGGAACAAGCTTAACGGTCTCTACATCGATCGGGACTGCTGTAATGTCTATAAGCTGAACATTAAGTCTGTCAGCCAGAGCGGAAAGCATCTGTACTTCAGTAACATAACCCAGGTCAAGCAGAACCTGACCGATTCTCTTACCGCCGGATTCCTTCTGTATGCCGAGAGCTTCCTTTAACTGGTCGTCGGTGATATATCCCGCCGAGACCATCAGGTCTCCTATACGAATCTTGGAATTATCAGCCATATCAACCCTCCGCTCCTGCAGCAACTACAGCGTCGGAAACCAACGCCTCGTAATCGGCTACATTCGTCATATACAGACGGACACTTACCTGAAGTCTCACATAATCAGGCTCGATAAGTTCTACGTGACCGGTCTCTTCATCATAATGCTCAATAGGATCTACCTCCAGCCAGGAAAAAGCTGTAATCCTTACAGCATACTTCCTGCACAGATCATCTATAAGAGCCTGACAAGCAGATTCAGAACCTGTCATTACGAAAGTAAGATCAGCTGCCTGCACACCTGAAAACTGCGTCGATGTAGCCACATCTCTGGCCTGATTGTATGGAACAAAGAGACTATCTACCTGCATAGCACTCGCATCGGTACCACTGAGAGCATCGGTAACCGCGTCATTTACTTCTTCAACAGTTTCTTCCAGTGGATCAGGTGTAGGTGTAGGAGCAGAACTCAACGAAGCCTGATCCATCGCCGCTTGAGAATAAGAATACGGGGTCTCTGCCACAGGTCCGTTAGGCATAGTTATATACAAGTCTTCAGGGAACAGTCCGAAGCTTAATACATAGTTAGTAACCATACGGTCTATCTGAGAACTCGTCATAATCTCATAATAACCTGCTGTAGAATCGTTAAGATCTGTAACAACCTTTTCAAATACAGTCTCCGCACTTGCAAGGCTCATGACCTTTCCCCTGCACTGAATCTCCTGAATCTTGGCCTGATCTATATCATCAGACAATGATCTTATACTCATTATGGCAGGTCTGATCGCATACCAGGAAAACACGAATACGACACCTACGAACAGTACGATAGCGATAGTCGCCTTATCCTTAGCACTTAAATTAGTTTCCAGCTTAGCCATATCAATTCACCTCCCCTGCAGCCTCGGAAGCATCGGGTGTAGGCACATTACCTGCAAGGGTGCATACCACATTGATCTGCCATATAGACTCATCTTCTTCGGTAGTTACAAGGTTATATCCTGTGTAATTAACATTGTAAAAGATATCCAGTGACATCAGGTCTGCGATGAACATATTGATATCATCTACTATCGGAGAAGATGCCGTTATGCTGAACACTCCGCTGGTAGCACTGTATGTATTGAACTTTATCTGTACATCATGTGCCGCAGCAGCAGCCAGGATCTTGGCATTAACAGATGAATCGGGAAGAGGATAAGATGTGATGTCTTCATTCAGGAGATCCGCACCTCCCTGTATGGTACCGATCTCTTCCATATTCGCATACATGGCATCATATTCAGCTACCTGAGCTACAACCGTAGGATTATTAATATAATCGTTAATCTCCTTAAGTTCAGACTGCTTTGAAAGCTTTATCACAGTAAGAACTCCAAAGGCTATCAGCGCCAGTGCAATGATGCCTGCAAACGGGAGGATAAGTTTCTTGGAAAATCCTGCACCCTCTCCTTTTGCCTTGCTCTGCTTGGATGCCTTAAGGATAGGAAGTTTCTCATCTATCTTGCGCAGACCCGCTATCGGATAAACATAGAACGGGAATGCCGCAGGTCCATCGGAAATCGTCGACCCCTGAGGGGGCACTGCGATGCTGACATCAATCTCGCTATCCATGTTTAGGATATCATTAGCAAGCGAACTTACCTGAGGCTGGTTGATACCAGCGAACATAATATCCTTCAACGTAACCTCAAGCCTCTGGGCTGAGATGAACTGTCTTATGGACGATACTGAAGAATAAATTTCTCTGGCGAACTCCGGAGAACCGGGCTGAGAGAATACACGGGATGTCGAATCATAGTAGAACTTACCGTCAGCAAAGAAAATAGTAACAAGAGAGTTTCCGTCAAGGATCATATAGATGATAGTCTTGCCGGCTGCACTCTTAGCGAGGTACTCAGTCGCGATCTGTACGCCGTTATGAATCGTCTTAAGCTTTAATCCGGCCTTCTCGAATATCTCAACATATGTCTTAACGAAATCAAACTCTGCTGTCTCGTAAATTACCTTCTGAGTCTTGGCCTTGTTATCCTTACTGATCAAGTACCAACCGGTAACAGGATTTGTAAAACGTCCGTACTCTGTATCGGCTGTCGCTCTCGCGATGTAGTCTGTCGTCTTCTTATCAGCCTGAATAGGAGCATCGATTCTGTTGGCACGCAGCTGAGGGCTGTTCAGAATGAGCATGACCTCAGACTTGGGCAGCTTATACTGCTGCCAGGTGGATTTGATCGTATCTGTTACAAGATCACGATCCATAACAACACCGTTCAGAACCGCACCTTCCGGAAGCGGAGCTGAATAAAGTTTGCTTACCTTAACACCATTGCCCGCAGATGAACCTACGGCTATCTGTATGTTGGTATTCGACAGAAATACTACTTCAGACATCTATGTGTTCTTCCTTTCTTTACGAACCTGCACCGATCGTAGCATACGAACCATAAATCGGCTGTATGATAGCAATCATTATAAAACCGACCATAACGGCCATTACCACGATCATTACAGGCTCGATCAATGCTGTAAGCTTCATCAGGGACTGATCAGAGTAGAAATCCAGATCATTGGCAACTGACTCAAGCATCGGGCCTAACATACCGGTCTCCTCGCCTACTTTGATCGTGGACGAAAGCTTATTAACGAAGCCGTCGACATCCTGAAGAGCATAAGACATGGGGGATCCGCCCAAAACCTTACGCTCGACCTCATCGAACTGCTTCTCTATATATTTGTTTCCTATTGTTCCCTTCGATATCTGTATACAGCTGTAGATCGGAATACCGGATGAATATAGGGAACTCATGGTACGGGCAAATCTAGCCGAATAGATAACCTTAAGAAGGCTTCCCCACTTACCCTTCGTCTTGATAAAGTCGAAGTAATAATTGACTATCGGAATCTTCATAACCATCTTACCGAAAATAACGAACAGCACTATGATAACTCCGAGTATGTACCATTTATTCTTAACGAAATCGGACATAGCCATAAGAATCCTGGTCGCGATTGGCAATTCCGGTAAAGTCGCGAACATCTCCTCGAACTGGGGAAGAACATAGCCAAATAGAATAGCTAATACGATAACAATGAGTCCGCTTAAGATCTTAGGATATGTGAGTGAACTCTTAGCCTTGGCCTCAAGCTGTGACTCCTTAGTGTACTGATCTGCAAGACGCAGGCAGGTACCATCAAGAGTACCGGAAGTCTCAGCTGCTCGAATCATAAAGATAAGGAGCGGCGGGAACGCAGGCTCAAGCTCCTCCATGGCATTCGAGAGAGCAATACCCTGAACAACGCGGTCACGGAGTCTGATATAAAGCTGTCTTTCATAAGGCGTTATAGACTCATCATTAGCGACGATCTCGATAGCTTTAACAAGCGTAACACCGGCCTTGATGAGAGTTCCAAGCTGACGGCACAGATCGGCGAGCTTAGGCTTCTTCAAAGGCTTAAGCGCCATTTGCTTGACGACAGGCTTAGCCTCAAGCAGGAGCATGCCGCCGTCATGGAAACGTCTCTGAAGATCTACCTCATCGGCAGCTTCAGCTCTTCCCTTAACGACTTTGCCCTTACTGTCTTGTGCCCGATATTTATATTCCGGCATCCGTCAATTCCTTTCCTTACTGTGCTTCAAATCTTAATACTTCGAATGAGTAGTAAACGTGGAAGTCTCCTTCTACTCCGACAGAAACGCCATCACGGTTACCTATATCAGAATAGATGACCCTGTAAAGGCCCGTCCTGTACTCGAACTGCAAAGGTGCATTGCTTTCATCATCCCAGGCATAGAGAATAACCTCTCCCTCTCTGGTAGACATCTCAGCAATCCTCTCGGCGGCTCCTTCAGTCATCCCGTTTACGCTGTACTGGTCGTAGATCGAGCTCATGTTACCGTAGTACTCGGTACCGACGATCCTCAGTGCCCTTCTGATATCTCTGGCCTCCTTGAAAGCCTGTCTGGCACCGGCGTCGATGATAGCCCAGGCAGCCAGTACAAAGATCGCAACAAAGGTTACGATCGTGATGATCACGATGCGCAGAATATCCCTGATGGCACTGCGCCTGTAGAATTGCGTGCCCTCAACGTGCACTTTCTCTGATGATCTGCCTTTTGCCACCTTCATCTCCCCCTGCCTACTGCAACAAAGTACAGTAGGGCATGAAAGCATATATATAATTAAATATAAGTACACAATTTTAACGTGTCAAATAAATTTATTGTTAAGAAGATTTCCATAATGTTACGGGGCAAGTGAGTCTAACCGATGCATATAAAAACGGCGCCCCGTGAGGCGCCGTTAATCGTTTTTGTTTTAATCTCCGTCATCCGGATCCGGTTGCGGTTGCTCCGCCCACTGTGCGTAGAGAGTGAAGCTGGAGGTTACCCTTGTGTTAAAGTCATAGAGCGGTGATCCTTCTGAGGCTGATGTAGACCATCCGAGGAAATCGTAACCTTCACGGCTCGGATATGCAGGCGCGGTTACAGGAGTATCGTAGGCTACCTGCACAGAAGATGTTCCCTCACCGGTATCGAATGTTACTGTTAAATAAATCGGATCCCATCCGGCGTAGAGCGTACGGTCCTCATATACCAAAGCCGCGAAGTCATATAGCAACGTGCATTCCGGATTAGTGTACCAGTTTCTGAAGGTGTATCCCGTACGTGTAGGATTAGGCGGTCTTGTTGCAGCAGTTCCCTGATCTACCTGCTGACTATCAACCGTTGAGCCGCCTTCACCTGTTACAAATGTAAACGTGTAACACCTTATCCAGTAAGCATAGAGAGTAATATCTCTTTCAACCGGCTTGCTGAAGTCGTATCTGTCAGCCTCAGCATACGAAGTAGATGTAAACCATCCATGGAAGGAATAACCTGGGAATGTCGGCCTCGCAGGCTCCGTTGCAGTATCTCCTTCTCTTATGTGCTGCGTTTCAACCTGTGACGCACCGGAACCGGTAACAAAGGTAACATCAAATCGATAATAGATATTATACGAAGCATTAACAGAACCGGTATAGTTTCCGATACCCGTGATCACGATTGGCTTCGTTCCGACACTGGTTGTGTCAGACGGATATGTTATTGTGTAGTCCGTTCCTACCGTGAGCCTTCTTGTTCCGACCATTACCGTAATATTATCGGTAGGCTCGATAGGCTGTCCTGTGTAAACATACTCAGGAGGATCTATCACTACATTGTTGCCGATATCAGCCCGTGCAATCGTAAAGCTTATGATCTTAGGTACAGGAAGCTCATAGTCATTCGGATGTTCCGGATCGTCATGTACTACAGATGCTTTCATATAATACGTACCGGCATTAGCCTGATCAATATTCTCAACCTCATTTTGACAAGCCGGATCACTGTAATAATGGAACTCTACTATTCCAAAACGGGCTGCGCCGGAAGGTCCGGCATGAGACGTGCCCCATGTCCAGCCTGTGATTGTCGGCTCATCCGTCCATGCATTAGTTGCAGTCGCAATAGAGTAGCGGACGATCTTAGTTCCCCTGTAACTACCTATACCGGTAATGATAACCTCAGCAGTATCGTTTCCTGCATGATCATTATGAGCATAGCTAATCGTATAATCGATGCGTTCTTCCAGCTGCTGACCGCCGTATCTTACAACGACTGCCTGCGGCGTCAGTTCGTCACCTGTATAAACAAGTGAATCCACACCGACGAGATCAACCTGGGCATTACTAATATCTACACCAACGATATCAAACCAGATGTTCCTGTTCGGAGCTGGATCAGGAATATCGCCATGGTAATTACCCATACCGTGAACCATAACATAAACGCGTCCAATATCCGTATTATTACCGATATCTACAACATGACCTTCACCATCAACTCTATAGTATGTGAAATAATAATCCACATTCTCAACAAGCGTATCATCACCAAGAGTTACGGTAAGAGTAGGTGTAATAGGCGCACCTGTATATGTCTTTTCACGTACGATATCAGATACAACCGCTTCACTAATATCCGCAGAAACGATATTGAATGTACATGAGATAACTCCGTAATACTCACCCTGTCCTGCTATCTGAACAGTAGCGGTTCCGATGCGGTCATTATCCTTGTAACCGAGTATATAATCTTCGTCGTACTCAAGAGTAATTCCCTCAACCGTAACCGTAATATTATCACGAGTAAGAGTAACTCCGCTTCTTCTGTAAGGGAAGTCATTAGGATTATCCGGATCACCGGAATTGATGGTTACCACAGCATTTTCTATGGAAGTATCACCAGAGCTTCCAAGCGACCAGTCACCATAATGCTCACTGTTAATTACCGCACGCAGAGGGAAGCTGCCCGGGAGAGTCGTATCACTCGGATGTGCAGTGTAAGTCTTACTGCCGTTGATCTCAGGAGCTGTTGCCCAGTTTATACCTGTAAGAGGATCACCTGATCTTCCGACGAGAGTAACAAGTCCGCGGTTAACACCAAGCAAAGCCTGATTCTTATCATTTGTATTCTGAGTCAATCCGCTGATAATACCTGCGAATGTACCTGCATTCTCAGAGCCCGTTACAAGACCGGAACAATAACTGTTAGTAATTCTTCCGGTTGCACCGTTTCCGACAAAACCACCGACAGTCTGTCCGCTTCCGAGAACAGAAGCAGTGGAATAGCAGTTACTAATTGTTGTTGTCGTAGCAGCTCCGTTTATGACACCAACGAATCCGCCTACATTATTAATACCTGTTACATTACCTTCACCGAAAGTATACTGGCTCTGGAATGTATGACCGCCAATATAAGAGTTATTAACAGCACCCGCTGCCATGTATCCTATAAAGCCGCCTGTACAGCTGTCGCCTGTGGCAGCGGAATTAACCGTCGCAGTAGTGCAGCCCCAGGTGATATTTCCGCCGTTAACACGGCCGGCAAAGCCTCCGGCATAATTGTTAGAGCCTTGAGCAGGAGCCGTAACAGAACCGATAATACGAACGCCTCTGACCTCACCGGAATCTATCCTTCCTGCGAAGCCTCCTACGCCTATACTCGTTCCTCGGCCTTCAACGTTAACATTCGCATATGCATAAGTAATGTTTTCTTTAAAGATATTTGTCGCACTTGAATCGTTAAGCATACCTCTGTCGAGCCAGACTCCTGCGATACCGCCGACATTGGAATAAGCGGAATAAACATATACCGGTGTTGAGGAATTAGTTGTATGAGTAACCTCTATCCGTGTATCAGCATTCATAAACGAATTGATTCGTCCGAATGCGCCGCCTACTCCGAAATTGGTTACCGGATTAGCAGCATCAGGTGTCGTTCCGCCTGCCCATATTCTGGATGTTGCATCGGAATATACACAAATCGGAATATACAGACGAGATTTGTAATAAGTTTTTGACCCACCGGCATAAGAATTAACGAAGCCTATTGCACCGCCGCACTCATAACAGATCGGATCATAAGTTGTAGTATCACCCGGCATAGCATTACCGGTAATATCACCGATGTTTGAATGATCGCTTAAGGTAACAGTAATACCTCCGCCTGTATACCAACCGGCTCCAAAGCTTCCAAAAACACCGCCGACCTGTGTACGGCCGGTAACATTAGCCTGAGACAGATTAACATTGATAGTCGCGTATATCCACTTGTTCGTATCCGAATCACCATTACGCGCGTCAAGACGGCCCATAAATCCGCCGACCTCGCTGCCGGTACTGTATACGGTTCTTACATTAAATACATCATATACAACCGGATTATCGGTTTTATTCTCATTACCGATACCGCCGTGAGTTGCATATCCTGCGCCGATCCAGCCGCCTACGCAGTTTCCTCCGTTGGTGGACATAACGCAAAGGCCGGGACCACCTGCTGCAGAAATATTAGTAACGCAAACATTCTGCTGATAATCCGGAACACCGAGCTGTCCGATAATACCACCGATCGTACTTCCCTTGGCCGCCATAAGAACGGTACCGCTGTATGTGCGGTTGGGATAAGGCGTATGTACGACACCGCCGGAACCCTTCAGATAAACACCGTTTCTATTAGTATCATTATAAGTCACACCATCAACAGGTACGCCGAGACGTCCGTCAACGAAATGTCCTACAACGCCGCCTACGCATACATCCTGTGATGCATCGTCAGGGCCTGTTGCCGCAGTATCGAACAAGCTTCCGGCATTGATCGTAGCTTCAACTCTGACGACAACTGCAGAGATATAGTTGTTACCGGTGCCCCACTTGTTACCGATCTGACCGATGGCTCCGCCGATCTTCGAATTACCCGATAAAGCATTGTTTGCGGATATAGTTGCTGAAACAAAATCAATTCTGCCGCAGGCATTTCCTTTAAGAACATCGCCTCCGAGAACGCCAGCCTGTGCCGAGGCATATCCGATAGCGCCGCCGACTCTGTTTACTCCGTCAACATCGGAAGTACCGGTTATCGAAGATGTAACCGACCGAACATTACAGGAATTTACACCGATGGCGCCGCCGACATTGTTTCCTCCTATGACCGTACCATCACCCTGAATAACTGCTGATACTGCATCTATCCAATACTTCTGATTCTTGTTGGAATAGCTATAACCGATGGCGCCGCCGACGTTATTGGCTCTGTTCTCATCGTCAGTTCCGCCCCGAACCATACCAGTTACGGTTGCACTAATATTACCCATATGGTAACTGCTGAAACCGACAGCACCGCCGGCATTAGCCTCAGTAATAGTTTCAGTAGGTCCGCTGGTATTAGTCGAATATCTTTCGCCGGTTGCCTTTACAGTACCGATAATAGTAGCCTGAACCGCATTAACATATGTGACGTTATATCCGATTCCACCGGCAACATTTCTCTGACCGGTTATCAGTCCGGACATCGAGGTCAGATCGACGTTTCCGTTATAAGACGTATTCTTTCCGATTACGCCTCCGACATTACGGCCGTTTCCGCTTACTATTGAGTAACCGAGATTTACCGTAATGGGATATACAATACCTGTCGTCTGTACGGTACCGTCGAAGAATCCGACTGCTCCGCCGACATTCGAATCATTACCGGCTGCCTGTGTAGCGATAATGTTCCACTTATCGACTGTAAATGTTACCGTTATTCCGGATGATTCACCGTAAGATGCGGGCTTAGTATTATGCACGCGGCCGACAGCTCCGCCAACGTTAGTAAAACCGGAGATAATAGAAGCTGTATCGGAATAGCCCGCAGAAGTAACACTTATAGAGCCTCCGAATTCGGCATTATTGGAATTAAGTCTTCCGATGGCTCCGCCGACGTCAGAACCTGTACCGCTTATTATAGATTCACCATTAAGGACAACGCTCACATCGACCATAAGCCTTACATTGGAATGATCATTCGAAAGAAGAGCACTGGGAGTAGTAGATGTGTTTGTCGTTGATCTGAGAGCTCCTATTGCACCGCCGACGCAATTAGCGCCCGAAATCCTTTCGACGAGCTTATTGGTTGCACCCTGATTAGGTGTACTTACATGAGCAGCGTTAATAACACTGGACCTCATTATTCCTGCTACGCCACCGACACCGTCATTACCCGTTACGGTAAGAGTCGGAGCAGAACCGTCACCTAAAAGCTGAACACGGATATCAGATCCCGTTCCCACGATACAGATATCACCGCATACGCCGCCGATGAGGGATCCGCCATTACTGCTCTTTACTTCAGAACTGCCCTGAACGATGGTTTTTACATATGTACCGTTCTGGTCATTGGCAAGTCTTCCTACAGATCCGCCGACAAAATCCGTTCCGGTGATAGTAGCACCATTGAGAATAGACTGAACCGTTCCGAAATTGGAATAATTCATTCTTCCGACTGCTCCGCCTACATATCTTGCTGAGCCGGTTATTGTTCCGTAATTAACCGCACAAATCTTGCCGTTATTAACAGGAGCATTACCGATGGCACCGCCGACATGATATACACCGGAGATCGTTCCGTGATTCTCAGCAAATACGACTGAGCCTGCAGTCAAATTAGTAGTACCGCCCGTATTATTATTGCCCAAGCCGCCGATGGCACCTCCGGCGCCGTTTCCGTTAGATTCATTACTGCCTAAGCCGATGATCCTGGAATTTGTTCCATTATAAGTATCGATAATCAGCTCAGCAGCAAACGAATCGACTGCACCTGCGATGGCACCGCCTGAGCCCTGACCGTTGCCGGATCCGCGCGACAGTATCAGTCCGTTATTGTCTGCATTGATCGCATAAAGTCTGCCTGTTGCTGCACTCGTTATATAACCGATAGCACCGCCGGAACGCACAGGTCCACCATTAGTAGTTGCCTGGTTGCTGTAGCCGATGACGGAATTGCTTCCGTTATTTACCTCAATGTAAATCCTATTAATTGAACTGTTATTATCTTCACCGATAGCACCGCCGACGCTGATATCTCGTTGGATACCGGGAGCGATTATCGATCCGTTATTGATAACTCGGATACTGTAATACGTTCCTGTACAAGCATTCAGCTTTCCGATAGCACCTCCGACAGGACGTGTATCTTTACCGTCATTGCTGTTGATCTTAAGAATAAGTGCGTTTGCAGGAAGATTAACATCGACCTGGAAGTCATTATCAGAACGCGTAGGGAACAACGGCTGTCCCGTTACCGAGTCATAAGCCAAATTATCAGCCGAGAACTCATGTGCTACGGGATAGCACAGGGAATGGTTCTCGAACCAACCGATCGCTGCTCCGACCTGACCCTGACCTACGACTACGCAGCTCATGCGTGCACCGGTATTACTTTCGATAGGCAATGTGTACTCACATGTCGTGCCCTGAATAGGATTTCCGTTTACAACAAGTCTTGCTCCCGTCTCAGCCTTATCATCACCGATAATGCCTCCAACGCTGTTGTTACCGCCGCCTACCGCGAAAGCTCCTCTTAATTCGATCACTCCGTATGTTGACTCAGCTCCGCTGTCTCTGCCGCTGTTAAGGCCGATAACACCACCTGTGACGTAATTGGATAGAGCCCAGTAATTACCGCCCAATACAATGGAATTGTTCATGCGGATTACATTGCGCTCTGCCTCTGCATTCGGGTCACCTACCAGGCCGCAGTTATAGCCGACCAGACCGCCGATACGGTTTTTACCCGTGTCACCGAGAGCCATTGCATTACCGGTGGAGATAGTAACCGTACCGGAAGGATTGATCTTATTGGTTGCCGCATAGGCATCACCATTTGAATAATCACTCGGAGATCCGTCCGTAACACTTGTCAGGATCAGATTAAGGTTGTTTGTATAAATGTTAGATACAGTACCGTAATTTATACATACAAGACCATAGCCCTGATCGGTTCCGTTAATGAAGGAACCTGCACGCATCTGCAAGTTGTTGATCGAATAGATCCTGCCGCCGGCAGTTGACATGGAAGTCAGAGTCTGAGGTGCTCCTAACTTACAGACAGCAGGGAACGAGACAACATTGATGTTGCCTGCCGTTGCAGGAGAGTGAGAAGTGGTAGTCGTATATACTCTGACTTCACTTACAACAAGCTTTCCGGGGTCATTAATATACCAGTTAAGATCACGAATGATCCTGTAGTTGGCTGTCTTATCACTCGGTATCCACCTGATGTTATAAATATGTCTGAACGCAGTAACTACTGCATTTAATTTGCCGTCTGCCGCCCAAGCAGTAGCCGCTATCGTTTCTCCTGCTGATGCATCGGAGCTGACGGAGAATGTGGCATCACCGAACATGGTATTAACAACACATCTACCTGTAACGGGTTCACCTGTAAGCTCATGGTCGTAATCCGACTGATCGTTTATTACGACACCGGGACGCACATCGTAACGGTATGCAGTATGACCTGCAGTGTTAACATGAAGACCTGTATAGTAAACGGGATCATCAATAGCTATTGCAGCATAAGTCTTAGGCAGTGCACGAGCTGTATAAACTCCGCCCTGATCGTAGTATTTATATGAACCTTCGATTGTCGCGATGATGTTGGTCGGTGAAGCGAAGAGTCTGCGGCCATTAAATCCGTTTCCGGAATCGTAGCTGCGCGTCATCATGCAGTCTAATGAAATCCTGTACTCATAATAAGCGACCGGCGAATTACCTGCATTATCCTTAGGACATCCTGTTCTTCCGTCACCTTCTACCAGCGTAACACTGATAGGGAAAGTCATGTTAACGGAATTAGCGGATCCGATCTTAACAGGTACGGTTATGAAACTTCTTACAGTAGTTCTCGTAATGTTATATGTACTGATTGTCTCGTAAACCGTCTCATGTGTTCCGGACATGGTGTTATATCGAAGATTCGCAAGATGCCTGGGTTCGATGCTAATTACGACATCATTAATCGTGCCTGTATTACCGACACCTGCATCTGTAAGAGTGATCGTGAGAGTCTCATCATGTGCGTCATGACTGGCTCCGCCTGCATCATCATCAAAGATGGCCCATGATACATCAAGGGTCTCGCCGTTACGCATATTGAACAGATAGCCTTCAGGATCTGCAGTGGGATCTTCAGTAGGTCCTACGATGTGTCCGTCCAGCTCATAGATCTGAGACTGAGGTACGAATACGGAAGAGATACGGGGTTTAATGGAGTCCTCTGTTCCGTTGTAGTAGCCGACGAAGCTCGTCGTATATCTGTATTCAGCATCTCTGTAAGGGAGACCGTCAGAAGTAGCACCGTTATTGGTGCATACGGAATCCCAGCGAAGATTAATGTTCTCGGGAGCGTTCTGAGTACTGTAGAACGCGGAAATAACTCTTGCAGTATAGGTAGGCTCATCTATGGTGAATGTGGCACATACGTCGAACTCCACCGTAATCGTTCCCTGGAAGATCGACATGTCGTAGAAGTACGATGACAGGAGAGCGTAAAGCTCCTGGCTCTCTACCGAATCGGAATTGGAAGGATTGTATGTGAGAGAGAACACTTCATTCACTGACTCATTAGGCTCATCAAGAGCGATCGTATTCATATGAGAAAGGAATGTGGTATTGTCGTTCTCCTTAAGTCCGCGGATCCAGTTATTGACGGTACCGTCAGAAGTCTTCTGTGACAGAGCATTCTGAGCTGCCTGATAAACCGTGACTGCGTGCTCGGAATTCTGGTCGAAGCGGGACTTTCTAATATAAGAAACTGCACTTCCTACAGCAATCGCAGCGAGGATAGCGAGGATGGTGAGGACTACAATGAGCTCAACTAAAGTGAAGCCGCGTCTGAAGCGTCTTCTGCAGCTGAAAGAAGTTGTCTTTCTTCTTGACCTCATTGTCCCTCCCGTAATGCCCCCTGTGCAGACACTTATCCACACTAGGACACATTAATCTATTATTAACTTCACTATAGACGCGGGTCGGGGACCAGTCAAATAAATTTATTGTTAAAAAGGTGTCTAATTTGTTACACGTTAAGCTCGTCGTCAGCACTGTTAACAGGCGATGCATCCTTTAATTCCAGCCCCGGCCTGGGCTTCAACGCGGGCAGGTTCCAAAGGCCTCCGATAGCCTCCACTACCATGGTTATACCCACGATGATCATGGCCGTTCTGATGGCGGAGAAAGGATTTAACAATGTTAAAACACCCAATCCGAGCGCCACGAGGCCCACAATCAGGGAGATCCACCACAGGCTCCTGATATGACGGATAATGAAGATTGCCTGGAAAATATGATCCAGTCCGATGATGATAATTATGATTCCGAAGATGATATTGAAGAACTTAAGCATGGTGTCCGGCTGGATCAGCAGGTAAATACCAAGGGCGCCGAGCAGCACTCCGGAGATGATGGCGGGGATATCAACTACCCCCTTCTTCTTCCCGATGAAAAACAGTATAAGCTCGAACAGGCCGACCGCGATTATCACGATGGAAGTAGCTCTGGCAAGAATCCTGGCAGCCTCATCAGGCCACACAATAAAGCAGATTCCAAGCACCAGAAGTAGTATGCTTGCGAGCAGCATATGCTTACGTATTGACTTAATTCTCTCGGGACTCATGTAACACCTCCGCTTAAAGGTCTGATTCTCTTGTATCACATGAGCGTGAATTCATCAAGAATCGGGGCCTTACAGCTTCCTTACAACGCCCGCGGCACCGTCCACCTCTACCATCTCGCCGGTCTTGAGCAGCATGGTGGCATTACCGCACCCGACCACAGCCGGGATGCCGAACTCACGCGCCACGATGGCCGCATGTGAAAGCGGGGCACCGATATCGGTTACGATGGCGGAAACCTTAGAAAAAGCAGGTGTCCAGCCAATGTTCGTCGCCGTCGTCACCAGGATATCTCCCTGCTGTATCAGCCCGATGTCATCCACCTTGTCTATCACCGTGACCCGTCCGCGCACCTTGCCCGCAGCGCCCGCGAAGCCCTTGATATCTTCCTCCGCGACCGGCGCAGGCTTCATGTCCTGAATGTAGTAGTCCGCGCGCCGGTCTGGATCCTTCACCCACTCATCAGGCTCGAACCTGCCCATCACCACGTTCGGGAAATTCGGATACTGGAGGTACCGGTCATACGTCTCCCGCCTCCTCTTAAGCTTCTCAAACGGCATCTTCCCCTCACGCAGGCACTCGAAAAACTCGTCCCACATGAACATAAACACGTCATCGCCAAGCCCGTTCAGCGCCCCCGCGCGCAGCAGAAACTCCCTGAACACGCAGAAAATGTACACGCCCTTGCTTCTTATCTCTTCCCTGAAAGCATTTGCCCCCGCAAAGCCTTTTACCTGCTTATCTATCCACTTGGCTCTGCCCGGGAACTTCTCCTTAAACTCGGCCAAAGCCTCCTCATAAGCCTTGTTCTGGGCCTCGAGCATGGCGTACATGTCAACGCCACTCGCCTTTCTTTCCTCTATCACATTATCCGGAAACGCCGGGTCCTCATAAGGCCTCGGCGACATCAGCTCCATCTCCGACGGACTCCGGTGCCCGCAGGTCTTCACGTACTCTACCTTGCTGAGCCTTCCCGCGATAACGTCGTCTATCAGCAGCATCGGCTTCATGCTCTCCACCACGCCCAGGCACCCGCCGCAAAGGCGGTCCGCCATCTGCTCCCCGGCAACCTTGGCAATATTCTTGCGCGTCCCGAACAGCGGCACCATCTGTGTCCCGCACACGCCCAGAATCGACGCGAAGCAGTCCTTCACCTGCGGCAGCAGCTCGTTATCCCAGAGCTTTATAAGCTCCTCATTGCTGCTCACTTTCCTTATCTGCTCTATCTTTGCCCTCGCAATGTCGGGCAGGTCGCGAACCATCTCGCGCTTCTGTTTCTTAGCAAGCCTACATTTCTCCTTGGGGAAGAACAGCACCTTCATGCTGCGCCAGAAAGCCTTCTTGTCGAAAGGCGACACCGGCACCTCAATGCCCTCGGGAACATTGCCCGCGAGCTCCTTCATTGCCTCGAACGCCTCCTCGCGCGTCTTGCCGAAAGCCACCGCAATGGAGCACATCACGGAAATATTCATGTAAGCCTGGCCGTTAATGTTATCAAGCCAGTCCGGCAGCCCGAGCATGCCGTTTATCTTCTCGAGCACGCTGAAAGTCATGGGAGAAACGGGCTTCATAAAGATCTCGCCCACATTCGTCCTCGTTAGCAGCTTGTAGCCTGACTTGGTGCCGTTGACCTCGTAAGTATCCGGGTTAAGCCTTCTCAGGGTTGTGATCGGGCGCGCCTGCAGGATGTAAACGACACCGCCGCTCACCGCCCACTCAATGTCCATCGGCACCCCGTAAAGTCTTCTTATTTCCGTGCAGTACCTGCCGAGTTTCTTCGCGTAAGGCGCGAACTCCGCAGGACCCTTATACTCATACTTGATCGCGTTTATCCTGAATTCTTCGGCATTTGCCACCCCCGAAACGAGCTGCTCACCCTCACCGCGCACATAGTTTCCGACGAGTTCCTCATCCCTGCCCGTGATGACATCAGACGTGAACACCACGCCCGCATACTCGGGCTTCACGAACCTCTGGATGACTACGCCCACGCCTTCAGCAGTGTCCGCATACGCCTTCACACGCTCATTGAGTGCAGAGGCCTGAACGGTCTTAATAGCCTCGGGGATGTCCTCGTGCTTAACGTCAGTGACGGTCTCATACTGCCCCGCAAAGGAAGCATTCTCGCCGTCTTCACTTATTGCCGAGGAGCGCACCGCGTAAGTACAGTTCCTCTTAAGCTTACCCAGGTCGGAAGCATCAGCAGTCTCACCCGCGGGCAGCACGTAGCCCTCGGGGATCCTTATCCTCGTGTGCGTGAGCATATACGACAGGGACCGCGCCTTGCCGCCTGCGTAACGAAGCTTATCTTCAGGGATCTTGTTAAGGGGGTAGATCATAAGCCGAGAAGGAGGTCGATCCTCATGTCGATGTAGTGCTTAAGTTCCTCGGGGGCATCCAGGTTAATCCCGAAGTCCCTTTTCAGGTCCTCTTTACGGAAGATAATGAGCTGCATCATGGTCGACATCTCATACGCGATGAGCCTGCACTCTTCGTCCGTTTTACGGTCTCCGTAATGCTTTTTAACATAGTTAAAACTGAAAGATTCCTGCCCCAGGTCACGCTTAAACAGCACGAAAGACGTGATCGCCTGCGTGAACTTGTGATTCTGCACCAGGCAAAGTGCCACAGCGTAGTGAAGCTTCTTCAAAACCTTATCCGGGGGCAGATCCGAGTTAACGACCTCCTCCACGTCCTCCTGGCCCAGGAAGTCCAGGTAGCGTTTCTGGAAGGTCTGGTAGATAAGGTTCTCGCGGGAGCCGAAGCAGTAGTTGATCATGCCGGGCTTAACGTCAGCCCTGGCCGCGATCTGCCTGCTCGTCACCGCCAGCGGGTCATCCAAGGTCTCCATGAGCTCGTAAGTCGCATCGAGAAGTTTATCCTTCGTTAACTGTAATTTCTCGTCTTTTCTCATCCGATTATCCTATTATTGAACATGTTTAATAATAGGATACCATGCGCTTCCCGCTTTGTCTATCCGCTCTTCAGCCTCCAAACGTACTAAATCTTCAAAATCTGCAAAAAAGTACGTCAAAAAGGCCCTCCGAACGTACTATTTCCGACATTTTCGCGATATAGTACGCTAAAACGCCATTTCGACGTACCAAATCACCCAAAACCATCGAAATAGTACGTTAAAACACTCAAAATGACGTACTAAACTTCATAAAACGAGAAAAGAGTACGTTTTCACCTGAATTTCTTCTCGATCAGATCATCCAAGATCCGGACATCCAGCGGCTGCATGATCGTCTCGAAGGTGGTAAACAATTTATCGCCCAAAGTCAGACCGTTCAGCGCATATATGGACAGTTTTCTGACGTTATCGGCCGCATATTTCGGATCATCCATCTTCCCCAGATGTTCGTAGTAGATCTCCTCCCGGTCACTCATCCTCAGGATCGTGAAATCCGGATGGAAGACCATATCCCCGATATAGATCGGACACTCATATTTATACGAAATCCCCTTCGTGTTCAAATGATCCGCGATAATCTGCTCGGACTTCGATCTTACCCGTTCATTCTTCATGGTCAGATAGACGGGAATGTTATCACTGATCGGTTTATGCCTGTAAGGCTTCTCCATCCACCGCCGGGCAAACTCTTCATCCGGCAGGATAATAGGACTTATCAACCGCTGACGCTGCGGACTATATGTCTCATATAATCCCTCGAATAATGTAGACGGATACTTATCAAGTGCCTTCGTGATCACACTCTGTTCAGTCTCTGCGAGCTTCAGCAAAGTCTGCAAATACTCCTTCTGGGCAAGTAGTCTGACCAGCGGATCATCCCCATGTAAAAGCACGCCGTTTTTATCCCGGTTATCCGTAACATGATAATAGTAGACCGAATCTTTCTGACGTTTAATTCTCAGGCGTCCGTCCGGGTAAGCAGCCAACTCTTTGCGACACTTTAAGACCACACGCGAAACCGTATCATAACGTACTCTCAGGTCATCTGAGATTCTAATGTTTTTCATAATATGTACCCCTCTATTCCGGGATCCCGTTTCCAGTCAGGATCTTAACTCGGATTATAATACGGATCTCGGTAAAACAAAACGGCCGGCAGACCGTTTAAGATCTGCCGACCAGTCTTTATTGAGGGCTCTTTCAAGAGGTACGTTTGTTAGTTTGTTTTTTATCAGCCCTCAGCGTTATTGTTTGCTTCTGCCTTCAGTCCGAGTCCCGGAGCACCTGCAAGCTTTGTGCCTGCGAAGCTGCCGATTACGGATGACAGATCGATTCCGAGGCTGTCGCCGATACCGTCGATCGTCTGCTTGAAGGACTTTGTGATGTCCTCTGTCATCTTGGCTGTGTTACCCTCGCCATACATCGTAATGGAATCGATGTTTGCCAGAGGCTTTGCGATGGCCTCAGCTACGAGAGGATACATCTTGCAGAGCATCTCGATGACAGCTGCCTCGCCGTACTTCTGCATTGCCTCAGCTTTCTTATCGATACCGATGGCCTCTGCCTCAGCCTTCGCGCGGATGGCATCAGCTTCTGCTTCACCCTTGGCACGGATACCTTCGGCTTCCTTCTGCATCGCGATGAGGTCTGCCTCGGCCTGAATCTTCTTGGCCTCAGCTTGCTGTGCGAGCTCATACTTACGAGCCTCAGCTTCCTTCTGTCTCTTGAACAGCTCTACCTCAGCCATCTGCTGCTGACGGTAACGCTCGGCGTCTGCCTGCTTCTTGATTTCTGCATCAAGAGCCTGCTCGCGTACCTGAGCTTCCTTCATCTTCAGCTCGATTTCCTTCTCCTGCTTTGCGATGTCAGCTTCGGAGTTTGCTACCTCGATAGACTTTCTCTGAGCCTGCTCCTGGATCTTGTAAGCGGCGTCTGCTTCAGCCTGCTTTGTATCCTGAATAACCTGGAGCTCGGATCTCTTGATAGACAGCTCGTTCTGCTTGATGGCGATCTCTGTCTCGGAAGAAACCTTTGCATCATTAGCTTCCTTTGCAGCCTCTGCCTGAGCGATGGCTACGTCTCTCTCGGCATTAGCCTTGGCGATGGATGCTGTCTTCTGGATCGTAGCCATGTTGTCCTGACCAAGCGCTGTAATAAGATCGTTCTTATCTTCTACATGCTGGATGTTGCAGGAGATGATCTGGATACCCAGATTGTTCATGTCTACCTGAGCCTTCTCCTGTACCTGATCACCGAAGGACTTTCTGTCATTGCAGAGTTCCTTAAGTGTGATGGTACCGATGATCTCACGCATGTTACCCTGCAGCGAGTCAACGAGCTGGGCATTGATCTGCTCGCTCCTCATGTTGAGGAAGTTCTTCATTGCGAGCTTGATGCCCTCTTCGTCAGTTCTGATCTGAACCTTCGCAACAGCGTCGATGTTGACGCCGATGAAGTCTGCTGTAGGAACGAAGTCGCCCGTCTTGATGTCGATAGAGATCTGCTCGATCAGCAGCTCGTCTTTTCTCTCAAGGAACGGGAGCTTCAGACCTGCTTTACCGATCAGGATCTTAGGCTTCTTCTTGAGGCCCGTGATGATGTACGCCTTGTTCGGCGGAGCCTTTACATAGCTCGTGGCGATGATGATGATAAGCAGGATAACTGCAATACCGATCAGAATCGCGGGTACCATAAATGTTGCCTGAATTCCGGCAGGCACAACCGCACCAACCAAAAATTTCATAGTCTTTCTCCTATTCCTTATTCCTTGTTGTTTTTCCTATCCCATATGTTCTCGCGAGGAACATTGAAAATATCTTATCATGCCCCCCGCCCCGGTCAATATTTCCGGATCCGACTTTAACTTTCCTTAATAATTGCTTTGTAACCAACCGTTATCAGTTTATTCATACGCGCAATGATATACTAAGCTTGTATTAGTATTCGAAGTCTGCACTTTTAGAGGAGCAAGATGGAACACCAGGAAAGAAGATTCAGCATCGGCAAGAAAATGTACGTATTCGTCCTCGGCGTTGTCGTGCTTACAATTGCGGGCATATGGTTCCTCTGACTAAAACAGTTATGAAGAAATCCGAGAAAATCCTGCTTGCCGTTCTCATACTCTTATTGTGCGTTCTGGCTGCAATAAAAATCTATCCTCGTTATATGCATGAACACCTGATGAGTCTCAGCACCGAAGTATACGGCGGCATGACTGACGAACTGCGTGACAGCGAGCTTTATGAGGACTTTCAAAGCGGGGCGTCTGTCTGCTTTATAGGCGACAGCATAACTGACGGCGGCGTTATATACGGAATACCCTGGTACTAGCCGCTGACCTCACACATAAAAGGCGATATCTTCACCCTAGCCAGAAGCGGCTGGACTGTAGCGGATGTAATTAACCATGCCTACGCCATGCCCGAAGCAGACGTGTATATTATCGCAATCGGGGTAAACGATGTCATGGACTGGGACGGCTACGACTGCGCCGACACAGCGGAAGAATATACCGAAAGAATTCAGAAAGTTCATGACATCATAAGTGAAGTCTCCCCCGGAGCCAAGATGTATTTTATCGCGCCGTGGGTCTTCTTCGATTACGGCGATGCTGCCGAGGTTCGCGGTAATGAATTCAGGGAAGCTCTCCGCGTCTGGTGTGAAGACAATGGCTGCATATACATAAACCCCGTTCCGTCTATACTTTCAGTGATATACACGGAAGGGGCTTCAGTATTTATGTATAACGAACTTCACCCATATGCCCCTGAAGGAGTCGGCCTATACAGTTACGCCGTGCTCCGTGAGGATCATTTAAGAAGAGTAAATTCTGCCTCTTAATACTCGTCTACGAGGATGTTGCAAAGGACTGTGAATGCTGCCACAGCTGCGGCTGAGATGATGAGCATTGCGAAGCCGGGGCCAAGTCTGATCTCGATTCCCGAGCCGCCTCCGATAGACGCATAAAGGTCGCTTAATGTGCCCATAAGAGTGCTGGAATCACGCAGCTGAGACTGAGCTGTGGAAACCTTATAGATCTCGTAAACAAGGCCTACTACCTGGATTCCTCCGGCGATGAGGATATTGCGCTTGGAATACTTAAAGAGTATTGCTGCGATGCCGCCCAGAGCTGCAATGGCGATAGGCCAAGAGATGTAGCTCGTGATGAGTCTGACGGCCTCAGTTTCAGCTTCCATGAAAGCGCTGCCGCCGTACTCGAAGTAGTAAGCCGGCACGATGAGGCTTGCGATCGTCAGAATGCATGAAACGAGAAATCCGTACATGATAATAGTCTGCTGCTGTGTTCTCATAATATATCTCCCTTATTCGGGCTCAAGGCCCTTCACTAGGGAGTAATATATCACTAATTCGCAGACTGAAACAACACCTCGTCAGTGTACTGATAACTCTCATCAAGAGCCGGAATATTTACCGGGAGTCTGCCGCCGGGCGTACCCACTCCGAAGCACGCATAAAGCGCACACGGTAGGTTCGGAGCATATGAGGGCTGAGGGCCGTCATCGGTAACAATTGCGGACATGGGAGACGACGCGTAAGTCAGCAGGATGGCATCTGCATCAGGGAAACGCGCTGCATCATAAGGCAGGCCGCACGAAACGAGGATCACATTCTGTCCCGCTTCATGGCGCGCCGCAATGATCCGGTCGAACGTCGCTGACGAGAACCCGTCCATCGTGGCCGGGTCAAGGCAGGCAGCAGCATAAGTGCAGTACACCAGAATGACATGGGACGCCTCCTGCGCCGCAGCAAGGCATGCATCAGCATTGCCCAGGGTGTCCGTCATAACCTGGAAATCCGTGCCCTCAGTGAGCACACCCTGCTCGGTAAGAGTCTGCCTTACAAGGTCTCCTGTACCAGATCTGCTCGCGCAAGAATCAGCGAAGATCACCAGCACGGAGTCTCCCTCCTGCACCTGCAAAGGGAAAGCATTATTGTTATTCTGAAGCAGCGTAACCGCATTGTAAGCGATGCCCTGCGCTGCCTGTAAATTAGCCTGTCCGCCGACGGTCTCGACTGCAGCACTTACTGCCTCAGGCGTGACGGTAAAGTCAGTTATGTCGATAAGGCCGCTGTTTATCTTCAGGCGCAGTATGCGTCTTACGGACTCGTCCACACGCGACGCATCTACCCTTCCCTCTTCCACAAGGCTGACGGCCATCGCAGTCCAGTCCCTTATCTTCTGCAGGCCTTCATCATCGTAAGCAAAGGGGAGCATCAGCATGTCGGCACCCGCGTTTATCGTCATGCAGATAGTGTCCTCATGCGCGAAGTTACTCTCGATGGCATCCATCTCGAGCGCATCGGTTACGACCACACCCTCGTAGCCCATGTCACCGCGGAGGATGTCCGTGAGTATCGTGTGGCTCATGGTGGCAGGGATATGCACTTCCTCGCCGGTACCGATCGAGGTGTAAGTGCCCGTCTCAATCTGCGGGTACTGTATGTGTGCGGTCATGATCATGCCGGCACCTGCATCTATCGCCGCCTGGAAAGGAATCAGCTCGCACTGCTGCAGCTCCTCGTAAGTGCTGTTAATGCAAGGGAAGCCTGTGTGGCTGTCGACGTCGGTGTTGCCGTGGCCCGGGAAGTGCTTCAGCGTCGAGATTACGCCGCTGTCGGTGATGCCGCTCATGTAGGCAAGGCCGAACGCGGCTACCGTGTCGGGATCATCCGAAAAAGAACGCGCGCCGATAACGGGATTTGCGGGGTTGTTGTTGATATCGAGAACAGGGGCGAAGTTAGTGTTAACACCCAGAAGCGCCAGCTCGCTGCCGTGGATGTAAGCCATCTCGTGAGCCTGCGCAGGATCACCCGTGGCCGCCAGCGCCATGTTGCCGACGCCGATGGTGCCGTAGCTTAACCTGGTGACGCCTCCGCCCTCCTGGTCAGCGCCGATAAACATCGGGATGCCTCCGCCGTTCTGATTGGCGGTCTGCACCGCCGAGATGAAGTTCATCGTCTGCTCGTGGTCGACCACGTTCTGGCCGAATATGATGAAGCCTCCGAAGCTGTATTCTTCAAGGCAGGCCGTCATTTCCTCAGTAAGCTCGGGCACGCGGAAAGACACGAACATCATCTGCTGAACCTTCTGCTCCAGCGTCATGCCGGAGAGGATCTGCTCTACCCTTTCATTAACAAGTTCTTCCTGTGAAACGGTCGTCTCCGCGGGAAGCGAAGTCTCGGCTGCCGGCACAGGGGCCGTTGTCAGCGCGGAAGTCTCGGTCTGCTCCGTCCCGGCGGAGGCGCATGAAGCCATCGAAAAAAGCAGTACAGAACTCAGCAGAACAGAAGTCAGTTTACGCATGTTTTACCTCTTTATGTATCAAGTATTCCGGCCGCTTCCTGAAGCAGCTCGATAATCGGCAGATGTTGGGGACATACAGCCTCGCACTGGCCGCAGGCAACGCAGTCTGATGCCTTGCCTGATCTTCCAATCAGACCGGAGTAGTAGTTCTTGGAACGCCAGTCATCAGGCACCTCCTAATAAAATGCGTCCCCGCACTTCATTATACCAAGTGCCCGCGAGTGAAATGCGTGCCTTATGTTAATGTTTCTTTAATACGCTTGCTGTTCAAGGCCGTGAGAACGACCGCTGTTACAGGCACCGCAATGATGTAGACCGCAGCGTACGCAAGCAGGAACACAGGCACATCTTTGGGCCAGACTGCAGCCAGGATGCCGCAGTAAAGGTTGCTTAACGAGTGCAGCACGATGGCAGGCCACAGCTTTCTCGTGCGCACGGTGACATACGCAAAAGACAGTCCCAGCACGAATGTGTAGAAAACCTGCGCAGGCCCTTGCGAGATCAGATGCGGCACCGCGAAGATAACCGCAGACAGCAGCACCGCAGGATTCGTCCCCAGCGCCATGAGCCTTTCGAGGAAGAGCTTTCTGAACATGAACTCTTCCATGACGGGCGCGAATATCAGCAGCAGGAAGCAGTAGAAAAGCGGCTGCGCGAGTATCTCCTCCGCCGTGACCTCGTGCGTCTTTATGCCGAGTACCTTAATCAGGATGCCCATGGGCAGCATGGCCCACACGGACAGACCGGACTGTATGATGAAGATCTTCGCCATATTTTTAAAGCCCGGCTTCATCAGGGGTGAACTGCTCTGCGCTGTTTTCATGCCGCGAATAACCAGGTATGCCACCGGCAACGCGATCCCGTAGGGAACGGCCGTGGAGCATATAAGCTTACTGATGATCTCCGGGAGCCTCGCGGACAGCCAGGGCTGTATAAAATAATTCACGCCGCGGTATGCAACTTCCCAGACAACAAGTGACGCAATTACTCTAATTACTGTCAGACAATTCTTCTTCGTATCCATCATTCTGATGCTCCTTATGAAATTCATTCAAAGCATCGTTCATCTTGTCGGTATTGGCTTTCTTATACACATAAACTACGATCTGCGCGATAGCAAACGAGATAATGAATGTCGGCGCAGCGATCAGAAGGTCTTTTGTTTTCAGAAACTCATTACCCGTAAACATGCCGAGGACTGCGAATCCGAAATACAGCGGCGCGAACATGATGTTAACCAGTACGTAGGGCTTATTACATGCCCAGCGTGTTCCGGCAACATACATCCTTGTCACTGTCAGGAAGTACAGCATGGTGAAGGTTAAAAACAGCCTTCCGATGATCACGGGATAGATCAGCTCACCGAATAAAGCACACATACCGGCAAGCAAAACGACGCTGGCGCCAAAAACTCCCGAAGTGATCGGAAATGCTTTTTTAAATGCCTGCTTAAGTCTTTGGCTGTCCATGTTAAGCATCTCCTTTCATACCGAGTGATTTTTTAAGATCTCCGACGAAGCCGCGGGAAACGATTACCGTCTCGCCGTTGGCAAGAAGAAGCCTCAGCTTTCTTCCCTCATCCGGGGAGATCTTTCTGACGGCGTTTAAGTTTACGATCGTCGACTTGGAGATACGCACGAAGCTTTTGGAGCTGCACATGTCTTCAAGCTCATAAAGAGTGTTACGGATCTTATAGACGGATGCGGATGTGTACGCAAACACACCTCTGTCCACCGCTTCGAAATACAGTATCTTCGTGAAGGAAACAGGTACGCAGTCTCCGTTGTCTTTGACCCCGATCAGCTTGTCATGTGCACTGTTGACGGCGCTTATCAGGTTCTCGACTTCTTCGTCCCGCTCACGGTATCTGATCTCGACTTCGGTCTCCTTCAGATCCTTTATCTCTTTAAGGAACAATCTCACTTGTTTTGCCTCCGTGAGCTGACTATCTTATAACCGCGTCCGCCGTTCAAGCATTCCTGCATAAGGTGTACATTTATGCGGACAAGATGCCCGAGAGAATGACTGCTGCCACAATAATGGCAAAGATTACCGCTCCGATCAGGCTGTAGATCAAAAGATACTTTCTGTCATTGGCCATCTCCTGCTCAATCTCGGGTGAGCGGGGAGCATTAGCCTTGGAAGGATCCATGGTATAAGAACCCTGCTGGTCCTTCTCGAACGGAATGTACTTGAATCCTCCGGAACGAAGTTCGGCAGTTTTATCTTCACTTTCTGCTTTGGGAGCAGCAGTCTGCGCCGGTGTGGCCGCGGTCTTAACCTGCTCCGCAGGCTTTGCGGCGGATTCAGAAGGCGTGCTGACAGCCTCGTCAGGCTTACTCTCTGAAGAAAAAAGCAAGGCAGAACACTGCTTGCAGTAAATGCTGTAATCAGAATTATCACATCCGCATTTTGAACACTTGATCATATCCCCTAACCTCTGTGTCGTATGATTGTCTATTTTAACACTGATAGTTTTTAATGATGCTTTTTATGTTTAAAATAGACCTGTATGACAGATAAAGCAGATAATCTAAATCCGCAGAAGGTGAATTATGTTTAGGAAGATGAGAAGATTTAAACAGCAGATTAGCGATGAGGAGTGCATACGCGTTCTGAAAGAGCAGCCTCGCGGAGTTCTTTCCATGATCGGAGATGACGGTTATCCGTATGGAATACCTCTTGACCACTGGTACTGCGAAGAGGACGGAAAGCTTTATTTTCACGGTGCCAAAGAAGGCCACAAGATAGATGCAATCGCAAAGTGCGATAAGGTCAGCTACTGCGTAATGGATAATGGTTTTCGTAAAGATGGTGAGTGGGCTCTTAACATCAATTCGGTTATTGTTTTCGGTAGGATTAAGCTTGTGGACGATGTTGATAAGGCACGGCTGATCGGCGAGAACCTGTGCCGTAAATTTACAGATGATGAAGAGTATATCCGGCACGAACTTACCAATGCCCTCCCCAGAGCGCAGTGTCTGGAGCTGATCCCTGAGCACATGACAGGCAAACTGGTTAATGAATCATGAATACAAAATACAAATGGACAAACGGAAACGATGATGATTTCCGTAAGTTTTATCTTAAGACGGAGGAATTCTACAGCAGCATAGTCGGCGGACTGAAAAAACGTGAAGCGTTCGTTCCGTATAACCTTTCGGATTCCGATGTGGAAATCAAGAGAGTCTGGGTAGAACCGTTGGTTACGATCCTGTGCGCGAGGTTTGAATGATGCATCTTGAAACAGACAGGCTAATCTTAAGAGATTATTGTGCGGATGATTTTGATGAGTACTTCAGACTGATGTCCGATGACAAGACCATGTACTATCTTCCGGAACTGAAGCAGAATGATATTGATGCTGCTAAAGAAAACTTCGCTGAAGTATTGAAGGACATGGAACGTGAGAACCGAGAGTTCTACTTTTTCTGCATGGAATCAAAGGAAACTCACGAGATTATAGGAAATGTCGGATATAACGTTACAGGCAGCACGCCGGAAGGTAAGACGGTGCACTTGGGTTATTTCTCTTATCCGAAGTTCTGGGGCAACGGATATATGCCCGAAGCGGTAAAAAGAGTTCTGGAATTCGCATTTACAGAGGATAATGTGTATAAAGTAACGACAGGCTGTCTTACCGAGAATGTCGGGTCTGAACGTGTTATGCAGAAAAACGGGATGGTTAAATATGCCGAGTTTAAAGATCATGAATGGCACGACGGAAAGCTGAAGACCAGAGTAGAATACCGTTTGTTAAAGGATGAATGGAATACAGTATGATCACATACGAAGACAAAATTACTGCAGAAGAGTTTTTGGGATTAAGAGCCTCGGTCGGCTGGGTAGAGCTGCCGCTTGAGGAGGCGCAGGTATGCGTTGAAAACGTGTACTTCATCATGTGTGTGCGTGACGACGGAAAAGCGATAGGTGTTGCCCGTCTTATGTGGGACGGCGGCTACATGGCTTTCCTGTCGGATGTCATTGTTGATGAGAATTACAGGGGACTCGGTATAGGAAGGAAACTCGTTGAGTCGTGCATAGAGAAACTGAAGTCAGATCTTAAGCCAGGCTTCAAGGTTAAGATGACATTGAATTCGGCTCAAGGCAAAGAGCCTTTCTATGAGAAGTTCGGATTCGAGGTGCGTCCTAACGATCATGCCGGCTGCTCTCTTGATAAGTGGATAACGTCCGAGGAATAACAGGGAAGAAAAGAGGTCTGTATGAAGATATTGGTTTTGGGCGGTACGAGGTTCTTCGGTGTTCACATGGTAAACGACCTTATTGAGAAAGGTCATGAGGTTACCATAGCAACAAGAGGACAGACTCCTGATGATTTCGGCGATTCAGTCATGAGGATACATCTCGACAGAACGGATGAGGACAGCATCAAAGCGATGATCTCCGACACGCACTATGATGTGATCATTGATAAGATCGCTTACTGCTCGAATGATGTCCGCAAGCTCATGGATAATGCCGACTGCGATGAGTATATCTATATGTCCAGCACTGCGGTTTATGATCCGCTTCACCCCGATACTAAGGAAGATGATTTTGATGTAAATGGCGGAGAACTCATCTGGTGCGACAGACCCGACTTCCCTTACGATGTGGTAAAGAGGCACGCAGAATATGCTCTGTGGCAGAAGTATTCTGACAAGAAGTTCGTCGCCGTCAGATACCCTTTTGTAATCGGTAAAGATGATTACACGAAGCGTCTGTATTTCTATGTTGAGCATGTGTTAAAGCAGCTGCCGATGAAGATCGATAACCTTGATAATAAGATGTCTTTCATAAGGTCAGATGAAGCGGGTAAATTCATCTCTTTCCTCGTTGATAAAGACTTTACCGGCGCGGTTAACGGCAGCTCGCGAAGCACTATCAGCATAAAGGATATCCTTGAATATCTTAAGAAAGAAACCGGGATGGACGCAGTTTTAAGTGACGACGGTGATCCTGCTCCTTATAACGGTACGCCCGAATACAGCATAGACACCCAAAAGGCTGAATCACTCGGCTTTAAGTTTACTGATATTAACGACTGGATCTTCGACCTTCTCGATTACTATATCGATGTGGCTCACGAAGGAATGCTTGGACTTTACGATACTATCGAATGATATAATAATCACGTAACTCGCAAAGATATAAACGCAACGTGTATCGCAGGATGCACCAGAGCCGGTAGAGATCTCTGAATATGTGTCGGCGGGATCAGTATCCGCTGCGGTGCGTGCAGAGAGTTAATGGTTCAGCTGATGCCCGGAAGATATCAGGATATCGACATCATGATCGATTACTCCAAAGGCCGCGTAATGAAACTCGGCGAACTGACTCCCGAATGGTGGATTGATTAATATAATAGGAGCGCAATATGATTACTGTTAATCTGTATTACAGGGGTAAGAATGGCAGCGCGAAAGCATTCGCTGAAGAAATGGAGGAGTCCGGAATAGCGGATGCCATCCGTGCGGAAGAAGGTAACCTCAGGTATCAGTATTTTACGCCGCTCGATGATCCGGAGACCGTGTTACTTATTGACTCATGGACTGATCAGGCTGCGATAGATGCACATCACGCCTCGCCGATGATGAAACAGCTGGCCGAGCTGCGAGAGAAATATGATCTGCATATGACTGTCGAGCGATTTGTAAGTGATGAATATGATGCAGATCAGCAATTTATCAGAAAGTAATATTACTGGAGAACCCTATGACAGAAAAAATGAAGCAGGCAATGAAGGAAAGACACACCGTCAGACAGTTTAACGGGACACCTTTAACTGATTCTGAGAAGAGCATTTTGCAGACAAGAGTTGATGAACTAAACAAGCAGTACGACCTTGCGATCGCATTGATCGAAAGTGAGAAGTCGCCGTTAAGCTTCCTGGGCAAGACGCTTATGAGCGGAAAGGAAGTTCATTCATATTTCGTTCTGGCAGGCGATGACAGGACAGGAATAGATGAACAGCTGGGTTACGCAGGCTCCGACCTGTGCCTTTACGCCCAGATGAACGGCCTAAACACCTGGTGGATGGCCGGAACATTTAACAGGAGCTTTGTGAAAGGCCTGGTACAAGGCAAAAAGATCGTAAGCATAGTTGCGATAGGTCACGGCAAGACACAGGGAGTGCCGCACAAGAGCAAGAGCAAGGATCAGGTCAGCAGTTATGAGGGCGAGGCACCGGAGTGGTTTAAGAACGGAGTTGAAGCAGCTTTGCTTGCACCGACCGCACTTAATAAGCAGAACTTCACCATCACGGGCAAAGGCAACAAAGTCAATCTTACATATAAAAACGGACCCATGTCCGGAATAGACAAGGGAATCGTAAAGCATCACTTCGAACTTGGTGCCGGCAAAGAAAACTTCGAGTGGTCTTAACATTCACACTCAAAAGGTAATGCGGAGGGAAACATGAGAAAAAGAATCATCTGTTTTGGCGATTCCAACACTTGGGGATATAACCCGGCAAGCGGAACCCGTTACGATGAAAATACAAGATGGCCCATGGCGCTGCAGAATATGCTGGGGGATGAATATCAGATCATAGAAGAAGGACAAAACGGCAGGACCATCGCCAATCCCGATCAATGGGAATGGGGATGCAAATGCGGCATGGATTACATCATTCCGATGGTGGAGAGCCATAAGCCGTTTGATATGTTGATCATCATGTTAGGTTCCAATGACCTTAAGGCCAAGTTTCATCTTCCTGCCGGTGACATTGCAGGCAGCCTTCAGAACATGCTGATGAGAACCAAGAGCTTCTTGCAGTATCAGTGCGGCATACAGCCGAAGATTCTAATCGTATCTCCGCCTTATCTAGGAGAGAACTTGGCATCATCACCTTTTGCTCCTTTCTTTGATACCGATACAGCGGTCGAGAATTCCATGCGTCTGGCTTATTGGTACGAGCTGGTGGCAAAACAGTTTGACTGCGAATTCATGGATGCCGCATCTATCTGTAAAGCCGGTGAGATCGACAATCTTCACCTCACGGAAGAAGGACATAAAAAGCTGGCAGAAGGTATATACAGTAAGATCCGTGAGATGGCGTTGTAAGAAAGCTGAGACAACTTCTCCGTTAATCCTTTCGCTTTAATACCGCGATAGCAGCATAGTGCAGTACGTCGAAACTGTCAGGCACAGTCTCCATGAGCTTTCTGTGCTCTGCATCCCAGCAAACCAGCTCTTCCGGCGATAACGATGCGCCGACGCCTCTGCACGCGATCATGCGGCCGTGCCAGGACTCACGTGTGAAAGGCACCTTCAGGTCGTACTCTTCGTGATACTCAAGGTCGAAATAATCATACATAACATCCGGGATGTGGATGGGCTGCCTTGTCGCACCTGCGCCCGTCCAGTCTGGGCTGTACTTCAAAACGAGCTCCTCACTTCTGCCGGCAATCTCGTCTTCAAAGGGAAGCCATGCCATGTAAAGTATCACGAGCTTTCCAGCCTTCTTAAGGATACGGTGAAACTCAGGTGCCACCTTCTCGTGATCGAAATACCAGAAGCACTGGCATGCCGTGATCGCGTCAAAAGACTCCTCCGGAAAATCGATTTTCTCTGCAGAGACCGTCTTGAATTCGATGTCCATGCCCGCTTCGGCAGCAAGCCTTCGAGCCTGCTCTATCTGCTCCGGCGAGATATCGGTTCCGGTCCACTTCGCACCGTACTTATACATGTTGCGCGGCAGCACGCCGGTACCCGTGCCGAGGTCCAGCACCTTCTGCCCTTCAACGCAAAGCCCGCGGTCTGCGACTTTACGGTAGAACTCCTCAGGATATATGTCCCTGTATTTGGCATAGTATTCCGAGGTCTTCCCCCAGTCAAAAGCCTTGCCTGCATCTATTCTGTTGTCTTTGATTTCCATAGCTGATCAACCCGCATGAGAGTTCTTATAGATGGTTCTGATGAGCCATACTATGAACATGACTACCGCGTAGGCGATGAATGAGCAGAACGCCAAAATCGTTTGGCCGAAGCCTTCCCATGTGTTGTTGTCAGCACCCAGCATCCAGTAGAAAAGTGTCACAGCAGCGGCAACTGCTCCGAGGATATGTGTCGCGCATGTGAGAACAGGATACATGCTCCTGATCTGCTTCCCCTGCTTTATGAGCATCAGCGAAAGAAGGATGAATATGGCAGCTTCCGCGAATATCGCCTCCTGCCAGCTCTTCGAGAGCGCGATACCAATTCTGCCGGGCACCGTAGTGTACTTATAATCGCTGTCGTCCCAAACTGTCTTAAAGACACTTCCGTCACGCAGTATTACCTGCACGGTATCGCCGACCTGCTTGTCAGGAGGTGTGAGCAGTACGACTGATCTGCCGCCCAAATCAGCATCGAAGGCTGACCTTTCGCCGGGATAATAGTCGAAGTACTCTGCCGTAAGGACAGCATTCTCGACCGTTACCTTCTCCCTGAACTCACGGTACAGATTGAATCCGAAGATGGCCAGGTTTGCGACCAGGCACCATAGAGCAATTATCTTGATTCCGTATAGGATATGAACAGATGTCTTCTTAAACATGGCAGTCACCTCTTATCCACTTATGCGCTTGCCTCTACCCTCTTAAGCACATAATAAATCGTTTAGTTTGATAATCAAACTAAATTTACGGCAATCGTGTGGCAGAGTTAAAAAAGGTTAATGATACAATGATTCTAGAATAGAATTTGTTGAGCAGTTATTTGGCATTTAATAAAAGAAAGTATTAGATAATGAATTTCCCTGAGTTTATGTTTAGTAGCGCGAATAAGATTCCTGCTTCCCAGCAGAATACACCCGATATAGAGGGGTACTACTATACTGCAAACGACGGAAGTCAGATGGCTTTCTGGGTCTATAAAGCTGACCGTGTTTCCAAAGAGCACACGCATGATTATGACGAGTATATGCTTTGTGTTGATGGCGAATATATAGTCACCATAGACGGTGTAGAACACGTGCTGCACGCAGGCGATGAATTGTTTATTCCCAAGGGAAGCCTTCAGGGCGGCCGTGTAAAAGCAGGCACCAGGTCAATACATGCTTTCGGCGGGCAGAGAGTTAAAGGAGATGAACATGGCTAGGAGGAATAAAACATGTTAGGTAATTTCAGCTACAAGAATGCAACTAAACTTTATTTTGGTGATGATTCACTCAAATTCTTAAACGATGAACTTCCCAAGTACGGAAAGAATGTCCAGTTAATTTACGGCGGCGGCTCAATCAAGAAGAACGGTATCTACGATGAAGTCGTAAAGATCCTTGAAGCAAACGGAAAGAATATTGTTGAAGATCCGGGTGTTATGCCGAACCCCACAGTCGAAAAGCTTTACGAAGGCATCCGTATAGCACGCGAGAACAATGTGGATCTGCTTCTTGCAGTAGGCGGCGGTTCATGCTGCGACTATGCAAAGGCTGTATCTGTTTCTGTTAACTGCGATGAGGATCCATGGGATAAGTACTACTTAAGATTCGAGGAACCGACATGCGAGATCATTCCTGTAGGATGCATCCTCACAATGGCCGGCACAGGTTCTGAGATGAATGCAGGATCCGTAATTACAAACCATGAGCAGAAGCTCAAGATCGGTCATGTATTTGGCGAAGAAATAATGCCGAAGTTCTCGATCCTGAACCCCAAGTTCACGATGTCACTTCCAAAGAGGCAGATGGTCGCAGGTATCTACGATATCTTTAATCACATCTGTGAGCAGTATTTCTCCGGTGAAGATGATAATACCAGCGATTATCTTGCTGAAGCCCTTATGAAGTCAGTTATCCATTCTTCACTCATCGCGGTCGAAGATCCCAATGACTATGAGGCAAGATCAAATATCATGTGGTCTGCCACCTGGGCGCTCAACACACTGATCTCCAGAGGAAAGTCCACCGACTGGATGGTACATATGTTGGGTCAGGCTGCAGGTGCCTATACAGATGCAACACATGGCATGACACTTTCAGCTGTATCTCTTCCCTACTACCGCTATATCATGCCCTACGGACTTGCGAAATTCGTAAGATTTGCGGAAAACGTATGGGATGTATGTCCTGATGGCAAGACGGATGAACAGATTGCGCAAGAGGGTCTGAAAGCTCTGGAAGACTGGATGAGAAAGATCGGGGTTTCCATGAACCTTACCGAACTTGGAGCAACCGAAGATATGATCGACGGTATCACAGAAGCTACATTTATCCTTGAAGGCGGATACAAGGTTCTGACAAAAGACGAGGTAAGAGAAATCCTGAAACAGTGTTTGTGATTACGGAGGTGTGATCATGCCAAAAGCATTAGTAGCATATTTCAGTGCAAGCGGAGTTACGGCAAAGGTAGCAGGCAAGCTTGCAAAAGCAACAGGCGCAGATCTTTATGAGATAGCACCCGAAGAGCCTTACACCAAGGCTGATCTTAACTGGATGAATAAGAAATCCAGAAGCTCTGTTGAGATGAACGACAGAGCATCACGCCCTGCCATCGGAACTAAAGTAGAAAACATGGAGCAGTACAACACAGTGTTTGTCGGCTTCCCGATTTGGTGGTACAGAGAGCCTTCGATAATCGATACGTTCATGGAAGCTTACGATTTCACCGGAAAGACAGTTGTGCCTTTCGCGACTTCAGGCGGATCCGGTCTGGGAGATTCCTATAAGAATATGCAGGCCCTCGCAACGGGCGCAAAAGTACTGAACGGCGAGAGATTCTCCGGACTCGTTTCAGAAGAAAAACTGAAAGCATGGGCTGACGGATTCCTGTGAGAGATTGTGAGAAGCATGGAATAACAATAGTTAGAAGGAGTAAATACTATGCGTCTTGAAGCGATAGATATACCATTAATACTTCCGCAGCCCATGTCAGGCAAGGCGTCATACTACGATGAAGATGAAGAACCCGGTTTCTTCTCGAAGCTTTTCAAGAAAAAGGATGTCCCCGAGAAGTCTTTTTTCGAGAGCCGCATAGAAGAGTTCGGATACGAGGACCTATACGACGAACTTAGCGACAGTCCCGCGATATATCAGGTTAGAAACACATCTTATGACAAGTCAGTTATCCTTACGGAAAACTACTTTATCCTTCCGGGACAGGAGATATTCCCATTAGAGCGCATATCCAAATACGTTATATGTAATCTGGGACAAATGCCATGGGAACAGTATGCAGAAGATCGTGGAATTGATACTCCGTATGATCCGACATATATCAGCGAATATGAGGGCGAAGAGGAGTATGAGCTTGAACGTTTTAAAATCAGCCTCATTATCATTGATAAATACGGTGTGCAGTTCAGATACGATTTCTATATGGAAGCCTCAGATCGCCGAGACTTTCATGAGCAGTTCTCCAATAGATGCGATGGCGTGGACTTTACCCGTGAAGATGTGCTCGACGGTAAATTCAGCGAAGATTATGATTACTGGATTACACAAATGATGTGACGGAAGTGAACATTACAAAGTTAACGACGCAAAACGCGCAGCAGTAAAAGGAGGGTATAAGATGAAGGAAAGTATTAGAAACAAGGTTGATCTGCTTGTTGCTAACAAGGAAAAGATCGAAAAGGAATTTAAGTGGGGCTATTCGGTTATGAATATAGCAGCTGCACTTGTATTCACAGGCGCTGACAAAGACGTTGATATTGAAAGACTGAAGGAATGTAAAAAGATTCTTGAGAAGAATACCGGTGCACTTTCAAGTTTTCAGGCTAATTCAGCAGCAGTTATTGTAAGCAAGATGGCACTGGCTGATAATCCTGAACAGTATATAAAAAACGTGAAGGCTATATATGATGTACTTAATAAGAAGCATGTCATTGATAATCCCTATCCTATTCAGGGTGCAATATGTATTTATGAAGCTGGAAGAATGAATGACACTGAAAAGATTGCCGCAAAATACAGAGAACTTTATAAGAAGATGGAAAAGAAGCATCCGTTTCTTACTTCGTCAGAAGATATTGTATATGTAGTTCTTCTTGCAATGACTGATAAGGATGTCGACACAATATTTAATGAGATTGAAGATTGCTATACATATCTTAAGAATGACAAAAAGCTTAAGGTTGGAAACAATGAGCTTCAGGGACTTGGTGAGATACTTGCTCTTACAGACGGCAATATCAGAGAGAAGAGTGATAAGGTTGTTGATCTTTATAACACCATTCTCGGTCATGGAGTTAAGTGGGGCAAGGAACATAATGAATTTGGCTCACTCGGAACACTTATTGATATCAATGCAAATAATGATGCTCTTGTAGATGAGATAGTTGAAGTTTCCAATTATCTTAAGAGCTGTAAAGGATTCGGCGGATGGACTCTTGATACTAAGCAGAGACAGATGTTCTCAGCGATGCTTGTGGGGGATTCTTACGGCGAGAACGGTTCCTTAATGGGAAGCTCAGCAGTGAATAGTACAGTTGCTATGGTTATCGCAGAAGAAGTTGCACTTATGATATGTATAATGGCCTGTGCATCCGCTGCTTCGTCAGCCAGTCACTAAATAATAACTGCAGTTCTTCAGATAATCGCTGCTGAGCAATAGTATACGCAAGGAATTAGTGATATGTTTTGGATCATCGGTACAATACTTATTGTTTTTGGAATATATGAGATAGTTTCAGCGATTGTTGAATTACAAAAAAGAAAGAAGAACAGAGATCATTAAAGAGAATTAAAACGCCTAGAGCATTAACTCTAGGCGTTTTTGTCGGACGCTTCTTTTCTAATCTGATGTTTAATTCTGGCTGTCTGTATTGTACTGAACATACGTTACAGTCTCACCGTAGATCGTAGTCCAGTCGTCTCTCATCGATACCGGGATCCAGCCGTAAGTCTCGCACAAACCGTACATCTTATCAGCCTTATCAAGATTTCCGTTCTCACGCTCAAGGTCGTCGCAGCAAAGCATAAAAGCCATGCTTCTGTACGGGTTGTTTGTGATCGTGTATTCCGCCATGCTGTTATCGCTGGAGCTGTTGCCGAAAGAGAGGACAGGCTGAACACCTATCTCACGTACGATCAGATTGACCTTGTTCATGTTGAGATCCTTAAGAAGGAATTCTCCTCCGAAGATGAGCTCATCTTCGATCGTGAACTGATAATCAAGTCCGGCGGTATCCCCCTGATTGCTAGCCAATACGAGTTGATCTGAACCGATGATCCTGCTGTTAGGAATATTCAGCGGTGAGTTCTCGAAGATACCGCGCACGATAAATCTGTCGGTTCCGCTTACTACGTATACAGTAAAGTCGTTGGCCTCGAGATAATCGATGACCTGGATCATGGGCAGGTACCAGCCGTTGCCACGGGTAAGTCCTTCATAGCTTGGCATCTCCTGCTCCTTGAAAGCCTGCACATAGGCATCAAACTCATCGAGCGTCATGCCGCTGAACGCTGAAGCCAAAGCCTGTCCGTGGTTTACCATCATGTTCTCGGGGGCAACTCCCGTCTCGTTCATGGTGATAATGTCCTGCGCCACCTGTCTTTCGAAATCCGACGCGATATCACGGTAATCCGGGTCTTCCGTAATCCTGTACAGCAACAGCATGTGGTCGAAATAATTCGGGTCGGTCTCGCAGAAAAGGGTACCGTCAAAGTCGAACACGGCGATCCTGTTCTCCACGGGAATATAATCAGGTCCGTTAACATCAGTAACAGCCTCAACATAATCTATAAGCGCATTACGGGATTCGCAGTCATTCCACATTGAGAGCGCTTCTTCTCCCGTAACAACAGTTACATCTGCATTCTCTTCAGATTTCTGTGAACAGCCCGAAAAGCCGAGCATCATGGCAACAGAAAGTATTAAGCACAAACATCTTTTCATAGTAGTCTCCTCCAGCACCTTTCTGATTTACAACGCAATTATCATCAAGAAGCAGATCGAAACCAATAATCAATTAAGCAACGAAGTGTCGATTAATCAACACAGTGCTGAATTGTGTTGATTATTAATATATAAATGCGATTTTTGTCGTACTAAGACACTTTAAATCTTGGAGGGAGTCGACTGGCAGCATATCAGGAAAGACATATATTGATTACAACTTATGTAAAAAATTATAATTAGTAACCGCACATCGTCTCCTTCCATTCGTTAATCATTATGGAAGGAGCAATCGAGGCGGTTGATGAATCACATAGAAGAACAATATGACAAGATATACGGATACTGCTATTACAAGGTCAGAAACAGGGATCTGGCTGAAGATATTACGCAGGAAGCTTTTCTGCGCGGAATCGAGGCACAAGGCACCGGCGTTGACATCAGATATCTGTATAGGATCGCACACAATCTTTGTATTGATGAATACCGCAGAGTCAAAGCAGACCCGATAGATGATGTGGACGTGTCTGACGGTACCAATCTGTCTGAAACTGTAGTTGATTCCATTGTTATTAAAGAAGCCCTTCAAAAGTTAAGTGAAGAAGAACGCGAAGTTCTTCTGCTGAGGTATGCCAACGAGGAACCTATCTCAGTCATTTGCAGCATCTACGGCAAATCGAGATTCGCGGTTTACCGATGGATACAGTCGATACTTAAAAAATGCAGAAACTACACGGACGGAGGAAACAGCTAATGAATAACAGCAAACTTACAAAAGACATAGCTCAGGCATTCGAAGCACCGGCCCCGGTCCGTAGGGAGAAGTTCTTATATGAGAACGGCCTTTATACGAAGAAAAATCACCTCTCCCTCATCATCTCGCAGACAGGATACATCCATAAGAGCGTATGGATCTTAAGCATCATGGTTCTTATTGCAGCCGTCGTCATTCTTCAGAAGGATGTTCAAGCTGCCATAAGATTCTCTTCGCTTATAATGCCGTTCGTCGCAGGTACAGGAGTATTCGCTACGATGCGCTCCAGGATGTACGGAATGAACGAGCTTGAGGCTTCGACCGTGATGTCCTTAAGAGGATCGATTTTTACGAAGTTCGCAGTCATATCCGTAAGCCACTTTATCCTGATGATAATCCTCGGCATCTTCATGGGCACCGGCTGCCATATAGTTGCACCTTATCTTCTGACATCCGCTCTTTGCATGGAGCTTGAGAGAACGAAAGTCGGTCGTGACAGCCAGTATTTCTGTTTTCTCGTATCGGGAATAATAGCAGTCCTCGTGTACCTTACACAGTCGTATCTTTGGCCGTTAATCGCTGGTGCTGCCGGCGCTGTTTCCATAACTGCTACGGCGCTTCTTATCTTAGCTAACGTTAGAGAGTACATAATCATTTACAAGATGGAGGAAAGCAAATGGAACTTTGTGTAGACAGGGTGACCAAGCAATATAAAAACAAGATTGCAGTAGACAGAATGAGCTTCAGCTTAACGCCCGGCGTAACGGGTCTTCTCGGAGCCAACGGCGCCGGAAAGACGACCCTGATGCGCATGATCAGCGGAGTACTCATACCCGACAGCGGAGAGATTACTTTCGACGGCATGAGCGTAATGAGCGAGCAGTACAGGGATGTATTAGGATATCTCCCTCAGGACTTCGGTTACTACCCCGAGTTCACGGCAATGGATTTTCTTTTGTACTTCGCAGCACTCAAGGGCATCGAAAAGAAGCGTGCCCGCACACGCGTAGAGGAGCTTCTTGAGGTCGTAGGACTTAAGGACGAGATGAGAAAGAAAATAAAGACTTTCTCAGGCGGCATGAAGCAGCGCGTAGGTATAGCTCAGGCACTTCTTAACAGGCCTAAGATACTTGTTGTCGACGAGCCTACGGCAGGCCTCGACCCCCGTGAGAGAGCGAGATTCCGCGACCTTATAAGCGATATCGGCAAAGAAAGCGTTGTGCTTTTGTCGACACACATAACGTCTGATCTTGAGCACATTGCGAACCGACTTCTCGTAATGCAAAGCGGACAGCTTATCTGGCAGGGAGACTGGAACGAGAACAGCCCTGACCTGGAGGAGTTCTACCTCTCCATGCTCGAGAAGGGGGCGCCCGAGAATGTTTAAGACACTTTTCTTCTATGAACTTAAGAAGCTTGTTACGAACAAGGTAATGGCAATTGCTTTCATAGTCCTGCTTCTTGCCGGCGCGACGATGGGACTTAATGAGGAAGGACGAAGCAGCAACCGCCAGGCTGCTAAGATAAGCGAAGACCGTAATGTACTTAACGGACGCATGTTGGATGATGCTCTCCTGTCAGAGCTTTCAACAAAGGCTCTCGATGAGTACGGACTTGTATGGAATCAGGAAGACGTCGCTTACGAAGACGCAGCAACGCTTGTCATCGAGACTGTCGGCGAGAACATCCCTCTTTCAAATATAGATGCAGATCTATTTTATGAGAAAAGGGCTGAGATGATAGATGAAGGCATGACTCTTACAGGCATCACAGACAGTGAGCGCAGCTACTGGGAGCAGGAAGAAGCTTCAGTACAGGTGCCATTTACAGTTGATAATGTTAACTCTCCTGTCGCGATGGCAAACGGTCTTTCCAACATTGCTCTGCTCGGCTTATTCTATACCGCCATTTGCCTTTCAGGCGTATTCGCAGGTGAATACAGATTAAGAACGGACAAACTTATCCTAAGCTCAAGAAACGGAGGCAGGAAGATTCTCCTTGCGAAGATAAGTGCGGGGCTTTGCTTTTCGATGGTAAGCATGCTGGTGATAACCGCAGCCTTTGTTGCCGTTACGATCTCAGTATGGGGCACGGAGGGCTTCGGCGCGATGGTACAGATTCAGTGCCCTTTTGCAGCTGTCAGCATGACTCAGGCGGACCTCATAAAGCACATTCTCGTTCTGCTTATCGCATCAACCGTATTGTCTGCTCTCACAGCTTTGGCGCTGTCCGAGCTTGTGAGAAACGAGATCGCAGTAATCGGAATCATGATTGCCGTTAATGTCGGTTCTTTTGCAGCTGGCCTGTTTGTACCGAACGACATGCGTGTGCTGTCGCAGGCAGTCTCCATGGCGCCGATGACATTCATAAGCCCGAGGATGCTCTACGAGTTCAGGCTCATCGGATGGAGCGGGCATTACATAAAAGCTTTCGAGTTTGTGCCCATGCTTTATCTTGTGCTAAGCCTGCTTCTGATGCTGATTTTGTGCCGCCACTACCTCCAAGTTAAGAGAAAGTAGTTTATAGTATATTTCTCTAGGCGTTTATCGTCGGACGCTTCTTTTCTAATTTGTCGCAAATTTGTCGCAAAACTCTGTTCAAGACGCTGTTTCAGACTTGGAGGGAGTCGACCGGCAGCGCGCTTCGCGTACTGCCTGGGACCTTGTTCGACTTCGTCTCACTGCGGTCACCCGGGCGCCGAAACGTCCACAGGACGCTTCTTTCCCGCCCGTGACCCTCACGGGTCCGACTCCCCGCGTATCAGTAACAGCACAAAACAATAGTCCCGAATGCTGTAAACAGCTTCGGGACTATTGTTTGCACTGTGGCGGAGATGGAGGGTCAGATGTTTTATATTCTGTATATCTCTATAACCCTCTCGGAAACCCTTTATTTACGGGCTTCTCCAGATTTATAACATTTGCGTATATCTTTATAACTCTCTGTAAAAAGTCGGTATTTGTCGTACTAATTTGTCGTACTACATATCCTCTTCCGGATAGTATTTATCCAGTACACCGATCTCTCGGTTCTTAAATTCTGTCGATGCATCCGTGTATATGTCTAACGTGATGCTTGTCTTTGTGTGTCCGAGTATGTTGGAAGTCGCTTTGATGTCAGCTCCCGCTTCTCTCATCCTTGTGGCGAACGTGTGTCTTAACATATGGTTGTGAATGTGGGGGAATACTTCGACACCGTATTCGTTCCCGTTCTCCTGTATATCCTCATTTATCGCCTGAGTTATTACATTCAGCTGGTGGTTCAGTTTCTTGTGATGATATACCTTACCGTTGTTGTTCAAGAACACAAAATTCGTGAAGCCATCGATGTTGGATACACAGGTTATACCAAAGTTCTCTTGACGTTCTTTCTCGAGGTATAAAGCCTCCTTCACTCTCGGTAACATCGGTACTACTCGGATGCTCGTCCTCGTCTTGGGAAGATTCATTGTATATGTGCTTCCCTGATTCTTACCGATGTCGTAATGCACAAGACTGTGGTTAACATGGATCTCGTTATTCTCAAAGTCTATGTCTTCCCACTGAAGCCCGATTACTTCTCCGACCCTCATTCCTGTCCACATCATTACTGTAAACAGGGGATACCATCTGTTGTACCGTCCGGGACGTCTCAGAAACTCTTCGAAAAGCTTCTGCTCGGGCACCGTCAGTGCCTTTACATGCTTTATGTCCTTGTCGAGTTCTCTGCTCATCTCGGTGATGGCTCCGCGACACGGATTTGCCTTTAAGACGCCATCCTTTACAGCTACCTCAAGCACCATTCCGAGAGTGATATTCACTTTCTTTATTGTGCTTATGCCAAGTCCCTTCTCGCTTGCAAGACTCTTAAGGAACAGCATTACGCTGCTGTATGTCACGTTCCGAAGTTTGGTCTTTCCGTAAGTCGGCATTACATAACGCTCATAGGGTCTTGTATACGATGAGAACGTTGACTTGCGAATACCGCTCTTAATCTGCTTCCACAACTCGTAGTAGTCATTGATGGTTGAGTTAAGGTTGTTGTATTCGTAACCCTCTGTAGCGTCCTTTTCAATCAGTTCCTCTCTACGTCGAAGTTCAGACAGAGACTTTGAATAAATAGAGTGTCGTTTACCCTGAGCATCTGTCCACTTGTATTCGTAAAGATCGTTTTGTCTTTGATACTCTCCTTTCCTCAGCTTGATCTTCTTACTTGCGTATCTTCGATTCTGCATATAAAGCCTCCTGTATATGCTAATCAGATACGCCCAAGCTCATTATAGCTCGGGCGCACCTCTTTAGCAGTCCCTTAATTAGTACTGTTCCCTTATACCGAGTACGAGTTGTAAAGGAATTCCTCGAAGGGCTTACGCTTTATGAGCCTCTTACTGCCGTTCCATAACACGTACGGGCAGTTCTCATCGTTGGTAAGTTCTCTCATCTTACATACCCCGATGTTGAAGTACGCTGATGCCTCTTCCAGTGTCAGTAATGACTTCTGTGATAATGCGATTTTGTCTTTCATGGTCTTATCCTCTCATTCTGTTTATTAATGTTGTATCAATGGTTGTTTTGAGCTCCTCGAGATCATCGATGCACTTTAGCAGGCTTGCTCCTGGAGTAATGCCGAGCACATTCATTTTCTTGGCTATCTGGTTTAAGTTGGTGCCGATCCTCCTGAGCTCCCATACCATCGCATGCTCTTCCTCTGTGGGAGCCATACCGACCTTGTGAACTCTCATTACTCTTCTGCCGTACTCTCCTACAGATAATCCTGCTGCCTTTGCCTTGCCTCTGATATCATCAAGTTCCTCTTGGGTAACGTAGATATAGAGTCGAAGCGGTCTTTTTCTGTTCCTTGGTTTTTCCATTTGATGCCTCCTATCGTTTTTTCAGTGAACGTGCATTCGGAATGTCATCTGGTTTAGCAAGCAACGCATGTGAACGATCACATGCAGATTGCTTGTTAGGGGACGACCCCTAATACCCCGATTTGATTCCGGCGAATGCCATCAGGTTCGTACCAGCCATCCGATTGCCTGATGGTTTTATGCAGTTGTCAATGTTCACGAAGGGAATCTTGAATAACTCCCTTCACTAACTAGGAATGGGAGACCCTGTTTTTCGGGTAGCAGAATACACAAATATTCAAATAACCCTTCATATATATCGACAAAGGCACCCGGTTTGATGGGGTGTTTGAGGCGTAAAAACGGGAATTGTAATATTACAATTGATATAATGGAGCTTGAGAGGGATACCTCCTAGAACTATTGGAGATACAGTTGTGAAAAAATGAAGGATATAAGGATTACAACGTTACATATTGTTATGAAAAAGAAAACAGCTCTTGTGTTATGTTTAGCGATAAATATATTAGTGTGCATGACTGTAACAACGTCTTGTAAAAGTGTAAATCCTCAGACATCTTCTGAAGTAGAACCAACGGCGATATTTGAATCTGTTCCACTGCAGGAGTCTGCACCGTTACAGGATCTTACGGTAGAATACTATGAGCCGGATGCTTTTGAACGGGCAATGAGCAATGCCGTGGGATCCGATCTGGAAATCAATGCCTGTATGACTTTTGATGAATATACGAATATTCAGATGAGTATATGGGATCCGATTATTTCGATAATGTATTACCAATATAACGACGCATCGCGCGCAATCAATGGAGTCCGTACTGATTACAATGAATATTATCAGGAACTTTTGGATAACTATTATGACGGATCTGCTTATTATGGTGAAGGTGATAACCAAGCTTATTTAGTAATGAATCTGACCCCTACAAATCCTAACCGACCACATATAATTTGTGACTGTGCGGGGTTATATCCTCACTATGGTACTACTTGCTATAACGGTGATATGCTTGTGTCGATATACACAATAGATGATTCGGAAGAGGCTCATGAAAGAGTTGATGGCATTTTGGAGGCGATGGGGTTCCCGTCACCTCAGTCAATTCCGGATGATGTAGTTATCTCCGATGATTTTGAGCCGCTACCATATGTCGCTTCAGAGACAACTGAGACAGTATATGTCTCAGATTATGAGATTACTCCCATTGAAACTGACTTGACGCTTGATGAGATAATTAGCATCTGGAATGATTGGGCCGGTATTGATATGAGTTATTATCCTCAAGAGTTCAATCGAGATGATAATTGGTTTGAATATGATGAGCATTCAGTACAATATGAGCCTGATTACCTGTCGTATGCTGAGTATATGGCGCGCCCGGATGAATGCGGGATAGTTTGGGATCCGATGACTGATTTTGATTATCATACTAATAGATTGCTTAGGTTTGATGATGTTACTATTCTCGAATTCGACAGCCCGGAATGGGCAGAACAGTATTATAGGACAATAACAGATCGAGTATCCTTAGATGGTACAGAAACTAATGACAGTGACTTAGTTAATGGATATTGTTATGAACGTGAAGTTTATGACAACGGAAGAATTCATTTTGAAGTCTATTACTACTTTGGAAACTGTGTAATGATTTATTGGTTTGATTGGGCTTATCACTTTAGACCTGACTATATAAGGTATCTCGAGATGTGTGAAGCATTAGAACTTCCCGTAAGTGAACAGATATCAAATGAGATACTTGAACTTAATGAGGATGAGTTAACAATATACGATAAAGTAGATATTGTCTGCGGCGTTCTTAGAGAGTTGATTGGTACAGAAGAATATTTAGGAGCTGATCAAGCACAGCGAACACAGATGATGGAAGAAGTTTTAATGGATGTTGCATACAATGGAACAGGAGATTATCCATATGCTTTATTTAGAAGGGATCAAATTAGTGTAGGTGAAAGCAGTATCGGCGTTGTGATTGGGGATAGCAGCTGGTCACAGTGGGTTTATTTCCAAGTTACAGATGATCCTGATCATTTATATACATATCCTGGAAGCAGGGGGGGAACCTATGGATAATTCTGATAATGGTAGATGATTTTATTATCTGAGCGACAGATTGCAGATTGTTGATGCAAGAAGAATAACTCAAGCTAAATGAATGACCAGGTGGAGTTTTTTATTTCACACCTGGTCATTATGATTTTGGTTATAGAAATTAAAAACGACTAGAGGATTATCTCTAGTCGCTTATCGTCGGACACTTCACATATATCGACAAAGGCGCCATGTTTGATGGGGTGTTCTAGGCGTAAAAACAAGAATTGTAATATTACAATTGGTATAATGAACTTCGAGGAAACCTCATTAAAACTTGGGTTATGGAGAACTATAAAGATCGATGAAAAGAAAACTTGAGGTACTGTTTATAATTCTGTTAATAGTCTTTGTTTTTCTCACCGTGGCATTTAGTGTACATAGCTACTTTGTGAGCAAACGATACAATGATTCTCAAGTTAGGATTAATAGTATCAGTATAGCTTCTCATAATGTTTCTATCTCGAGTTCTAGCGAGTAACCTTTGGGCTAGGGGGGACAAACTAACGGTACTAATGATGGTAATCTAATTTGATTTGGTAAGAGCATGAAAACGGTTAATAGCAACTTAAAGAGAGTATCTATAGTATTGATAGCAATTGCATTTGTCATTGTTAGTTTTAGTTATACTTGTTTAGCTCAGGATTTGGCCGCATGTGATATAAGACTGCAATTTGATGCTATAGGCGATACGACAGCATACCTTGTTTGTTTTGTTGATTGCGATCCTGAAAAGGTCGATAGAGGGTTCTATTATAATAGAGATCTTGTTTTCGTCCATTGGAATGATGATGAACAAATGGCTGAATTCATTTTGGAGTGTTCTGAGATTAATGGAATAAATGTATTGGGGGAATCTGCTGTAGAGGTTAAAAGCGGCCAGTCTCTTCATCTCTGTGAACCTTTGTCAATTCCTCACTCAAAATACTTTGCTCTTTATATACCTGAAACACAGGAATACTATTTGTCTGACGGTATACCAATCCGAGAAGATGATAGACTCATTGAGTTCACTACTGTTGATGGAACGATAACAATAACGGATATAACAGATGAATATGAGCAAAAACACATAACGCCTTTTGTATATACAACAGCAGTATTGATGTTTATTGCGTTGATGATATTAGGCTTCACAATGCTTAAGCCCAATTTGCTTGGGATTATCGTTTTGATAATTGTTAATATTGTTCCCTCTTGGTTTATGACATTGTTGGATCACTTTATGTCAGCCGGAGGACTCTACGGCATGTTTGCTGCTCCGTTTCTTGCATTTGTTTATATGGCCTTCTCATTTCCTGTATACTATTTGACTTTTCATAAAAGAGAGAAGAGCAGCAAGTTTATTCCATATGCGTTATGGTCTGCAGGGATAGAAACAGGCGCATTTTTGTATATTTTCATCCATATTGGCAGGATTACAGATGCACTCTGGTAGTATAAGCAAGCCTGGGAGGAATGATTTAGACTTTCTCTTTTTAGCTGGCTCTTATGGAAATTAAAACGTCTAGAGGATTTTCTCTAGGCGTTTATCGTCGGACATTTCACATATATCGACAAAGAGCCCGCATTTGATGGGGTGTTCGGAGCGTAAAAACGAGAATTGTAATATGACAATTGGTATAATGAAATACGGAAGGGATACCTCTTTAAACAATATTTATTGCTTAATCGGCTAAATCATGAAAAGAAAACATAAAATACTTATATCTATCATCACCTTGATGGTTATTTCCGTTGTTTTTTGTACTGTCTTCATTTTCCCGCACGGAGGGTTATTGGCAGTGCCCAAATACTTATCTGATTACTTTGGCGACAAGACTTGGGAACTATATAGTTTTGAAACTCTGTCTGAAAAACAGATTGGAGAAGAAATTGCATCTCGGGCTTTGATGTGCATGCAATATACAGGAGACGAGGAACTAGCACCGGATGTCGGTGGGTTATCGCATTATTATTGGTTTCATTATCGTGAACGTCCAGATCATATCGAAGCATATGTAACTTTGAATAAGACGATAATAAATGGCGATAACGGAATAGTATGGTTTACTTATACGCAAGTGCTATATAATGCAGATAACGGAAAAATCTCTGGGTCGTGGCACATTCTAACTAGGTGTAGAATAGCTAGAGATGATAGTGGCGAGTGGATAGTAATAGGAACAAGCGAACATCCATAAATTATTCTTGGTACCCTTTTTTAGCTGGCTCTTATAGAAATTAAAAACGCCTAGAGGATTTTCTCTAGGCGTTTATCGTCCGACATTTCACATATATCGACAAAGAGACCCAGTTTGATGGGGTGTTCGAGGCGTAAAAGCGGGAATTGTAATATTACAATTGATATAATGGAGTTCGAGATGTATGACGATAAAAAGCATTAATTACAAATAATGGTCATCGATAGCAGAGACTCTGCTACTGACCGAGTATTATCACTAGTTGCAGGAGATAAAGGCAATGATCGAGATTAAAGGCTTATGTCATTCTTTTGGCAATAACAAGGTGCTCGAAGATGTGAATCTCACAGTAAAGGATTCTTGTGTGTTAGGACTTATTGGCATTAATGGTGCCGGTAAGTCAACTCTGTTACGTTCTATATCCGGTGTCTACAAGCCCCTTAAGGGCAGTGTGGAGTATGATGGTAAGAGTCCCGCTTCTGAAAAGACCAGACAGGATATATTTCTTCTTCCTGATGATCCGTACTTTGGAATGCAAACAAATTGCAGAAGCCTTATAAAGATGTATAAAGTGTTTTATCCTTCTCTTGATGAAAAACTATATAAAGAAATGATCACTGGTTTTAACCTAAATGCTCGTAAGCCGTTAAGAACTTTCTCAAAAGGAATGCGGCGCCAGGCTTTTGTAGCACTTGCTTTTGCGGTAGCTCCCAAATATCTGCTTCTTGATGAAGCTTTCGATGGGCTAGATCCGTATGCTCGTCAAAAATTCAAGGAACAACTCTTGCAACTCGTTAAGGATAAGGGGAGTACTGTTATCATCTCTAGTCACTCGCTGAAAGAACTTGAGGATTTTTGCGATGAATATGCGATGATTGATGAACATCATGTCGTAAGTTCCGGAAAGATGCTTGAAAAAACTATGGATTACCTTAAATATCAGCTCGCATTTAGTGAGATTCCTTCAGCGAATATGTTTGAAGAGTTTAAGGTCAAATCTATGAAAATAACCGGAAGAGTCGTAACCCTTGTCGTCGAGGGAAAGCAGGAAGATATCGAGAGTAAACTTCAGAGTTTGGCCCCACTTATCGTCGATAAGCTTGATGTTAACTTTGAAGAAGCATTTATCGATGATATCGATAAGAGAATCAGAGGAGGTGATATGGGATGAACAATACTATGAGATACTTCTGTTATCACTTCAGAAAGAACATTATCATTCTGGCTATTATGCTCGTCTTCTGTCTCCTTATAACGGGTCACGGAATACACATCCAATACCCCTCGTATGCTCACATTACTAATGAAACTGTCGAAGAAGTGATAAGACACATATTCAATTTAAATGTGTTTTCCACCTGCATGATGCTTATGAGCATTGTCATGGCAGCTTTGGAATTCGCAGGATTTACCAACAAACGTAATATTGATACATGGTTTTCGTTCCCAGTCGACAGGCGAAAATTAGCTCTTATGCATGCACTAAACGGCCTTCTTTATATACTGATAGTTCATCTTGCTTCGTCCGTATGTGGATTTATAATTCTGAATAAATACAGAAGCGAATGTCATCTCGATATGACTTCCTACTGGATTGCTGTCATAATCGTATTCCTTATCGGTATCTGTTTTTATGGGGTTTGTCTGTTTGCATTTGTTAATGCAAATAACATATTTGACGGAATGGTGTTCATAGGCTTGTACGCTTATCTTCCCTCCATCATAGCATCGGTACTATCTCCTTGTTTAAGAAAACATACGGTGATTGAATCAGGACTATTAGGCATGCTCTATAATTGTGTAACAGAACCCCAGCGCAATATGACAGAAGAGTACGTGAATGAGATGCATCGCAATGAGATGTATCGCGGAGCGAGTAGTATAAGTTTTCCTTCACGAACAGTGATAGGTGAATGGTTTTGGATCCTAACCGCTATATTAGCTATAGTTGGGGTTTTCATTTTGTTTAATAGAAAAAAAGCAGAAAAGATTGGAGGAATATCCGACAGTTGGTTCGGATATCGTATTCTTATTCCGATGACATCAGCATTGCTGATAATAATTACTGATTCAAATGTCTTTTCCATATGGAAAGGCATTATGATTGGACTGATAGTGTTTATTGCGTATGTAGTATTCAGACGTGGTATAAGGCTAAGGATACCTGATATTATCGTGATCGTAGTCACTATTGTATTGGCGATGATTCCTTATGACTATATTAGCGAATTAAAGTACATTCTTAGGTTCTTTATCTGATATGGTTCATTTTCATCAACAGGTTTTAATGAATTAATCAACCTAAAACCGATTCGAGAGAAGGGGCACAGTCCCTTCTCTTTTTTAGCTGGCTCAATCCAAACAAAAACGGTTAGGTGTTAACCTAACCGTTCATAAGTGGGCGTATCTGATTGCTAATTTTGTCGTACTAGTGTCGTACTAACCCTTTGGGCGGGAAATCGGAAACCCCGAAACCCCTGTAAATACTGACTTCTTACGACGCCCGTTTAAAATTTGGCGGAGATGGAGGGTGTTTTTGTCGACCCTCTCCGCAAATCTTTATATGTGCCCAGAGCCCAATGATTTCAAGCCTTTCGAGACTTCTGTTTTATATACATCTCTTTGTACCTCTACAAGAATATTTCGCGTTTTGTGGTAAGTTTTGTGGTAACCTTACACAGCTCTGTTGAAATAATCTTGAAGCAGACCGATCTCTCTTTGCTTGAATTCTCTTGAAGCATCTGTATAAGTCTTAAGGGTTATCATGATTTCTTCGTGTCCCATCATATCAGATGTGGCTTTCATATCTGCTCCGGCTTCTCGCATCCTTGTAGCAAATGTGTGCCTCAACATGTGATTATGGAGACGCGGGAACTTTTTGATACCATATCCTCCGTTCAACTGGAGCTCTCTATTGATCTCATCGCAGATGCTATAGAGTTTATAATTCAGTTTCTTGTGATGGTGCACGTGACCATTCTTATTAAGAAAAACGAAGTTCGTATATCCGTCGATTACTGAATTACACTTGATACCTGCAAGTTCCTGATATTCCTTTTCTGCCAACAGTGCTTCTTTTACTTTTGGTAACATCGGAACAGTACGAACACTGCTCCTTGTCTTGGGTGGATTGATCTTATATGCACTGCCTTGTCCCTTACCTATATCGTAAAAGACCAGAGTATGGTTAACATCTATCTCGTTATTATCGAAGTCGATGTCTTCCCATCTGAGTCCGAGCACTTCGCTGACTCTCATCCCCGTCCAAAGCATTACCGTAAAGATCGGACAATACACATGGAATCGTCCCGGCTTGGCAAGATAGTCTTCAAAGACTTTCTGTTCTTCAAGAGTAAGCGCCCTTACATCTTTGACCTTCATGCCGCATTCCCTTTTCAATTCGCGTAATGCGCCTTTACAGGGATTGTTTCTCAACACATCGTCTTTAACGGCTATTTCAAGAATCATCGAGAGAGTGACTTCTATCTTTTCTATTGTGCTGTAACTCAAGCCCTTCTCTATCGCAAGTTTCTTGAAGAACAATACAACATCACTGTAGTATATGTTTTTCAGTTTCATCTTACCGATGTCATTCTGTATATAACGCTCGTAGAATCTTAAATATGATGCGAACGTCGTTTCTCTGATACCGGTCTTGAGATTCTTCCACAACTCGAAGTAATCATTAACTGTCCTGTCGAGTTTTCCATAGTCGATCCCTTCCAAGACTAATCTGTTGATCTCGTCTTCCTTCTTACGTAATTCGGGAAGGGATTTGGCATATACATACTGTCTCTTGCCGCGATTATCCGTCCACCTGTATTCAAAAGTATTGTTGGGTCTTTGATATTCTCCTTTCCTCAGTTTGGTCTTATTCTGGGTATATCTTTTGTTTTGCATCTCTTATAAACCTCCTACGGTTTCATAAAAGAGACACCCGAGTTCATTATAAACCCGGGTGCCTCTTACTGACAGTCTTTGTTCTCAGATAGAATACTGACTATACAAGAATTCTTCTAACGGCTTACGCTTTATAAGTCTCTTGCTTCCAATCCATAACACATACTTACAACACTCATCGTTGGTGATCTCGCGAAGCTTATTGATACCAATGTTGTAGTAATCGGCGGCTTCTTCCAATGTGAGAAATGCCTTATGTTCCAGCGGTACGCTATTCCTCATAGACTTATCCTCCTTCCTTAAGTTTTCCGTTTCTTTTTTATCTTTCATCTGATCCTTACCTTTCCTTTCTTGTTAATCTTGGGGTCTTCCGGCTTTACTGTCGGTGCGTCGACATTCTTCAAAACTCTGTCTGAAGTGATGAAGATTTCATCGCACAATTTGAGTTTCTTTCTTATCTCACGTATCTTCCGCGAGGTCTCTCGGATTTCCTGCTTATCGCGGTTGATCTCGTATCCCTTGTTATCCTTAACCACTTTCTTCTTATGGGAGTAGAGTCTCTTCCTTTGAGCGATTAGCATGTTAAGCTTCAGCTGCAACTGATTCTTCATTGCTGTAAGTTCTTCCGTGTTCGTTATCCTACTGCCGTAAAGAAAATCCATCTGCTCGATATAATCATCCAATTTAGAAATGTCTTCTCTAAGTGCCATCGGGATATACTCACGCTTTCTCGGCTTACTGATATAGGTATACAGCCTGATACAGTATCTTCTGTAAGTAGACGGTAAGCCGGGGATATCGTGTTCAGGGGGAGACCACTGCTTATAAGATTTCTTCTCTTCAAGGAGAGGTGTTCCCGGAGCAGTCATATTCTCTATAACACGCAGTCTTATGGTGTCGAAATCATAACCCTTACCAAGACCGTCGAACCTGAAATAATTCTTAGCGCCGGGCGGCTGCAGTCCGAAACGCTTAAGCTCCGTCACTCCGTCTTCTTTATAGAACTTGAACTTGTAGCCCATTTCCTTCATCGTCTTCACGAAGCTTTTCTCGCTGTAAGACATTCTTATCGCATAATCAATGTCTTCACGGATCATGCTCCTTATGGTGGGCTTACCAGCTCTTTCTGCCATCCACTCATCATAGGTCTTACCTCGTGCGACCGATGGAGCATCTACAACATGCAGACCATGCATACGGCATAGTTTGTCACTTACCTTCTGCATGCGCTTATAATCCGCATTGGTGCGCACATACTTCAACCCATCGAAGAAGGATACAGAATTGATCACAAAGTGGTTATGGTAATGCCCTGTGTTGAGGTGAGTGGCAACTACTACCTCAAAACGATCACCCCAGAGTTCCTTCGCAAGCAGTACACCGATTCTGTGCGCTTCCTCTGCAGTTATCTCTCCGTCGCCTTCCTTGAACGACTGATAACCGTGATAAGCGAGCCGACCGCCTTCCTTATGCCACCGTCGCTTCGTGATAAGGAAATCTTCAACTGCATGATCCTTATCGCAATTAATACCTGTTACATACATCATCTTCTCGGTCTTATCGCCGTTCTCGGCATAGTCGATAACATCACCTAAGGCACGACGTACGGCAAGCGCTTCCTTCGATAACTCCGGACGCTCTACTGTCTTCTCGGGATTGTTAACATAATCGATTACTTTATCGATGCGGTTGTTTACTGCCCAAATTGAAGTTACTGCCAACTTGATCACCCCTTTCCTGTTTATAGTTTCGTGGCAATAAAAAAGTTCGGATCGCTCCGAACACATGCTGAAAAGAAAAAGCCTTACCTGGCTAAAAGAAGATATTGCTAAGCCTGACATTAGCATCGTGAATTAGACTTACACTGTCACTTATCAGTTCTTGTGTATAATCATCTTTCTCGATAATGATCTTATCCAAGGTAGTAAGCTTATTGCCGATACCCTTGATATCCCAGATGATCAGATCAAAGTCCTGTGATGGTGCTGATGTTATCTTCTTTCCTTTTACCAGCCTTCTTATGAATTCCGAATGTGATAATCCAGCTTTCTTTGCTTTTCTCTTAAGCACTTCATATTCATCTTCACTGAATCTTACTAATACCTGTTTTGTAAACACTGCTTTCTTCTTTGTTTGTTCCTTGTTCATAACGGCCTCCTTCCTCTATACGTTTCTACGGTAGTTATGTTTCTCTTTTTAGCTAGTAATTTAATCTATCCGTTCTTGATAACATACGGTATTACTTGTGTCTGATTATCGGCATGCGGGTTACCGTAACCTGATATCACGATGGCGGCTTTATGGAGACTTCATAGAAAGTGTATTCCACGCGTCCCATCCGCCCGTCCGCATCACGTTTCTGCTCACGTGTAAGATAGCCGTACTGCTCGAGTTCCTTAAGAGCCGATCTCACTGCTGTCTTACGATCCTTACAAAGTGTAAGGAAGCCTTCTACCGTGAAATCCCATGTGTCCGGCAACGACAGGATGATAGTAAATACTCCTATCGTTTTCTCCGACAGTCGCGGATCCCGTAGATACCGATTGTCTATCTTGGTATAGTTCTTATCTTTACTTGCGCGATAGATCTTCATGCATTACCTCCTTTCGATTATTCCCTTCGGATGCATCCGTCCTCGGGGTATCAGGGGACCGTCCCCTGAAGTGTTTTGTATCTGTATCGATATACAGATACGTTGCTTGTTAAGACATGTTTCCCTTCGTGTAAGAATTGGACTTAAAGGCGCACTTTCCCTATTAGTGGATAGTATCAACCGATAAGTCACGGAATTAATCTCCGCCGTATTTCACCTGCGGCCCCCCGGCGGAGTGAGATTATCTTTATCTTAGAATCATCTCTGGGAAACCATCAGGCTCTCAGCAGCTAACCGAGTACATGGGACTGTTACCCCGGGATCCCTCCCGCTGCGCTCGAGGGTGTGACGGCTCACGGAGGACCTACCCCGCTTCAACGCTCAGCCTGTGACAACGCAGAAGTATCATTATTCCCTGTATCTGTCTTCGCCTCCCCCGGGTGGCAAACCCGGTTCCGACTCATCCGCCTTATCGCTCTCTTCCACTCCTTAAAGGAGAAGAAGGTCATCGCGGGTTCGAAGTCGCCTTGGCTCGGGATTTTAACCCCGATACAGGTAACGTACCTGATGGTTTGTATGAAGTTGTCAATGTCCGTGAAGGAAGTCCAGAAATACCCTTCACTACAACGGAAAATTGACCCCCGTTTTTTACCCCCCCCTAAGGGCAAAAACCTCGAAAAAGTTCGAAACTGTTAAAAATCGTTAACAGTCTTCTCTCAAAAATCTCGAAAAGAGCCTCAAAAGGGGCGATTTTCTCTAAGATATTTGAGATTTAGAAGTCTCATTTTCTGTGTAAATACAGGCTTCTGGGAAAAACCCCTTCACCTATACCGACATTGACCCTCTGTTTTTTAACCCCCTAAGAGCAAAAAATCTGAAAAAAGTCTTAAGGTGTTACCATTTGATAACACCTTGATTTCGATACATGTGTTTTTACCTGATGCGGATAATGAGACTTAAGAGGACTATCAGGCTCTCGGGTACGATTCCGAGAACATGGGACTTACACCCCGGATCGCTACTCCGCTTCGCTCTCGGGGTGTGACGGCTCACGAGGAGATCCTCGCTTCTACGCTCGGCCCAAGACCACGAAGAAGTATCATTATCGTGTTCCTGATAGTTTGATATGAAGTTGTCAATGTCCGATGAAGGCATTCGGTTAAAACCCCTTCACTCATATGGACAAAGCCCCCAAAAATTCGACCACCCTTTACGAAGAAATCTCGCTCGGAGTAAATCTGTTTAACACCTCAGGTGAAATATTCTGATATTTGCCCCTAAAACCGGCTCAAATATCACAATTTCTTGAGAGCGGCATTGTCGACGTTCGTGAAGTTGGCTGTGATACCCTTCATAAACTAGGAATGGCAAACCTTGTTTTTGGGGTGGCAATTGAAAATATCATCGAGAACGATATTTCTACAGATCAATGAAGAAATGATAGAATGATTCTTAGAGACGAGAGTCTTGGAAAGAAGAATATTGGTATAGAAAATAGACAGTAAAAGTTCCTATAAATTTCAAGCAGCAAAGAAGCTGGAGCACTATGGTAACGGTAATCCTAATCTACGCAGTTATATTTGTTGGTTTTGGCCTTTGGCTCTTCTGGAGATTCATGTCTAATGATCTCTATAACGAGTATGTATTGTATGGTGTGATGGGCGGTGTCTGTTTGACGGATTTCATCCTTTTGATGTTCACATGCAGAAAGATGACTGTAATCACCATTATTGCATTGGTCATAACTTTTCTGTTTAGCCTAATGTCTAACACGGCGTTCCTTGCCCGTTCTGAAGGCTTCAGAGAAATGATCGAAGACCGGAGAATGGCGATTGATCTATGGAAGGACATAGTAATAGATGTTGCTTACGCTTTTCTACTGATTCAATTATTGGTTATCATCAAGTCGACGATATAGCATTGGTATAATGAGAGCGTTAGACGAGAATATAATCAGTAATCAGATGCAGAGGTTACTGTGAAAGAATAGAATTATGAAGATCGATTACGAATGGACAGATGGAAGTAATGAGGATTTCCATAAGTTTTATCTTAAAACAGAGGAATTCTACAGCAGTATTGTCGGTGGCCTGAAGAACCGTACTGCGTTTGTTC
>JAFSPU010000003.1 GCA_017451265.1 Clostridiales bacterium | reverse complement strand
GACGACGATGATGATGTCGACGATGGATTTGGCGGCCCGGTGACACCCGCGGACGCTTCCTCCTGGACGGTGCTCGTGTACATGTGCGGCACTGACCTTGAGACCACCAACGGCTTCGGCTCACTCGCTTTCGACTGGATGGATGACGAGGACATAAGTGATGACGTGAACATCATCGTGGAGACAGGCGGTACGCTCTTTTGGAATAATGTCGACAGCTACTTCTCCGACGACTCTGTATATGACATAGATATCGATAACGACTCGCTTGGAAGGTTCCAGGTAAAGCAGGGCGAGATCGTGGACCTGGGAGACGTTCCCCTTCAGTCGATGGGCGCGGCGCAGACGCTTTCCGACTTCATCTCCTGGGGCGTTCAGGAGTATCCTGCCGAGCACTACATGTTCGTGATGTGGAACCACGGCTACGCTGAGCCTTACGGCAACATGGAGCACGATGAGATCTTCTACGAGGACAGCAACGGCGTCCTCTATAACTGCATGACCACCAGCATCGATGAGAGCGAGTGCTATAACGACTGCCTCACACTCGATGAGGTGCGCGAGGGCTTCGGCAACTCAGGCGCGCACTTCGACCTGATTGCGTTCAACACGTGCCTTTCAGGTTCGTTGGAGATCGCTTCCGCCATGGCGCCTTACGCAGACTACATGGTGGCTTCCGAGGAAGTTATCCCCGCGGTTATCGGCATCCCGATGGGTTACATCACTTATCTGTCCGAGAACCCCGACTGCACCGCGCAGGAGCTCGGCACCGAGATCCTCTCGCTTTATGAGGACGAGATCAACGCCTACGCCGCGCAGTACTCTTCCGATGCCGACGTGTCTGAGCTTTTCTCCACGGGCACGATGGCCATGATCGACCTGTCCTGCATGGATGAGATGGACGAGCTTATGGGGCAGTTCTGGGAGAGACTTTACTACTCCACTTACGATGCCTCTGAGTTTGCGTCCGTGATAAACATTGCATCCAAGTGCGAGAACTACGGCGCAGAGGGAGGCATGCCAGGTAACCTTATCGACTTCAGGTCTTTCCTTAATGACTTAAGGTCCGTGTTCACTGACACCACGGTGGATGACGAGCTTCTTGCCCTGATCGACGACAACGTGACGAGCGTTTCGGGAAGGGCGCGCTCGAACTCTTTCGGCATGTCGATCTACTTCCCGTCAGCAGGCTATCCGCAGGCTGTAAGAAGCACTTACGAGTCTATGCTGAACACTTATGACATCGAGTACACCGAGGAGGAGATTCTTGAGATACTGCACGAGCATATCAACTACTGCCTCGGAGGCTATGTAAACAACATCGATTTCATCGACGGTTACTACTGGTATGCGGCGCTCATGCAGGTAAGGTTCTCAGACTACTGGACGGCTGACGACCACGTCTGGGCCGAGGTAAACAGCAACCTGGATCCGCAGTACCTTAACATGATCCAGGTAAGCTCTTCGACACCTGACGAGATAGAATATGAGCTTAACTTCGACGACGCGGGCAACATCATGCTGAATATCACGTCCGGCGAGTCGGCAGTGCTTTCCGTGGAAGCCAACGTGTGCTACTACTATCCGTTCGACACCGGCGACTACTACACTCTGTTCGGTTCAGAGATCGTCTATGCGGATGCGGGCTCTTCCGCGTCCTACACGTATAACCCGAACTGTGAGTGGCTTAACTTCGACAACTACGACATCACGGTCTTCCCCATAGAGGACACGGCCGACCACACGATCTACGCGACTCCAGCGGACATCAATCAGGTCTGGTCGTTTATATACATCTACTACGATAAGACCGCGGACGAGTACTCGCTCCTTTACTGCGCGGCGGTAGATCCTTCCAGCGGTGTTGCCACCAACGACATCTTTAACCTTGAGGAAGGCGATGTGGTGAAGTTCCTGTATTACTCTGTAGCCGAGATGAACAGTGATGAGACTGTGGTCCTCATAAGGGGCCTGTTCGATGCCTTCGAATACGACGGCACTCTTAACATCAACCGCGGCAGCATGTTCGGCACAGGTAACGGCAGCAAGACTGTCCTCGTGAACTTCCTCATAAGAGACTGCTTCGGTAACATCAATGAGACCGTCTCCGTGGAGATCGTTTACGGCCCTGATAATGAGGTGGTAAGCGTGAACGCAGCCGAGGGCTACATCGATTACTCGAATCTTTACGAAGTTACCTCGGTAGAGTGGTAAGTAACAATGTTAAACCCTTATGCGGCGGGGTTTAGAAGCCCTTGCGCTTAAGGCCGCTTACGACGTCTACATACGTCTCTCTGACATCAAAACCGTCGATGTTTTCACGCATCAGGTCGATCATGTCGCCGTGAGTGATGCCGCGCTTCTTAAGCGGGGAGACGTAAGTGAAGTCCGCGCCCCACTTCATGGAAGGCAGCGAGACAAGGCCGTCGTTAGGACCGTCAAAATACTTTACAAGGTGATATGAAAGGTTCAGCGGGAACCTTCCGCTTGCGGCCTTGATGGACTTGGAGCCGATGCTCTGGTAGTAGACGCCGTCCATGTCCGGGCAGCGCTGGTTAAAAGCCGTGAGTGCGTCGTGTGTGAGGTCCGTTACCGCCGCAATGAAGTCGGGGTTCTTATCCCCGAGCTTTCTCAGGGCGTTGTTATACTGGTTGGCCACGGTGTTCTTAAGGCCCTGGGGAGCCTTGCCGAGGAGGTAGTCTGCGAACTGGCAGCCTCTGTGGGGAGTGTTTACCGTGGTGAGGGAGGCGACATAAGGTGCCGCGCCGTAAAGTGTGATGGCTGCTCTGGAATCAAGGCCGCCTTTAGAGTGCGCAATGATGTTGACCTTGCCGCAGCCAGTCTCGTCCACAATCTGCTTTATCTTGGCCGCGAGGTGCTTGCCGCAGTCATCGACGGAAGCTGCCGACTCCTGGTCTCCGTAGTAGATGCGCGCGCCGTTAAGCTCAAGGTCCGCGGGCACGCGTCCCCAGTAGTTAAAGTGCTTGAAGTCCCTGAAGAATACGCCGTGCACCATGAGGATGGGGTACCTGGTGGCGCAGACCTGCTCGGGAAGTCTTTTCTCGTTAAGATAGTAACGTGAGCTCTCGTCCGTGTACTCTCTGTAGGTGAGCTTTATGATGTGGCCGAGCACGATAAGGTGTACGATCGGGATCATGCCGCAGAAGATGCCGATGAGCCTCCACTTAAGGCCGATCTGCTTGGATGTGATGTAAACGCGGATGATGCCGTCCCAGAAGATCAGGTTGCCCACCACGATGTCGATTATTATGGTGGCGATAACCGCGGTGCTGTCGAAGTCCCAGCCTCCCATGATGAGGAAAGCCGTGAGGAACCCGGCGTCAGCGACGCATGTTATAAGAAACTCGATCAGAAGTGCCGTGCCGCGCTGAGTATTGCGAAGGCCCATGAGAGGGAACTTTTTAAAAGACGGCATTATAAGGCAGAAGATCGTAAGTGCCGAGAGGACCGCGTATGCGGGGATGAGTAATGCAGGTTCAGCTGCGATCCCCAGAAGGTCCAGGATCAGCAGCAGGTTTGAAGTCAGTATAAAAACAAGTATTGCCAGTATCATCTTAAGAAAAACTCCGTCATTCTTTCTTTGTAGTCAGGGGCCAGGTCGTAGACCGCGTGGCCGAAGCCGGTATACATATGGATATCGCAGTCTGCGCGGGAGCTGAGGACTTCGTAGATCTCACGGGAAGCGTCACCTCCTAAGACTTTATCGTCCTCTGAGCCTAACACGAGGACTGGGCAGGAGATGCCCTTCACGCGGGAAGAAACATCGAAGCCGCTGATGCCCTTCGCGAGGATAACGAAGCGGGCCATGTCATCTTCCGTGACGCCTGCCGCGCACTGCTTAAGAACGTCCTTGGATTGCTCGTAAACTTCAGGCGGGTAGAGCGCCTCGCCAAAAGACAGGTAAAGGCCTTCGGCGTCCTTTGCTGCTGCGAGGTTAATCCAGTGCGTGATGGCGCCGCTGAAGTGCTCCTGATCCACTCTCGCTGCAGTGGAGCCGAGGATAAGCTTGCTTACAAGTTCCGGATGATCCAGTGCGATCACCATGGAGATCATGCCGCCCTGGGAAGCGCCGAAAAGATATATGTCCTTAAGGCCGAGTTTGCTGATGGCTGCTGCGGTGTCGTCCGCCATGTCCTGAATGGAGTAGGTGGAGGGAAGATCCGAGCGCCTGTCGAAAAGGTATACTGCGAAGTCCTCTGTCATCGGTGCATACGCACCTGCGACTGCATCGGCATACTTCATGACGCTGTCCACGCTTAAGCCGGGTACTATGACCATGGTCTTACTGCCGCAGCCGAACTTCATGTAATTCATGGTGAATTTATCTGTGGTGACTTTACTGAGTTCTATCCCATTACTCATCTGTCTGCCTCCCCGTTAGATGCTGTGTTTATTATAATACGCTTTACCGGTGATGGCATTATAAAACCCCGGCGGTCCTAAGCGGATGCGCCGGGGCTTGTTATGCTTTAGTTTGTTATGTCAGTTTACTGATATCAGAAGTTAAGAGCTGCAACGTTAGTAACTTCAGCCTCACCCTGTGTATTAACGTAAACTGTTACGAGAGACCACTGACCGTTCTCCTGTGTCAGGCAGCAGTAGTTCATACCGGAAACTACCTGAGTAGCGAGTACATCGTAGAATACATAACCGCCAACGTTCTGAACTTCGTCAGATACGGGTGCGTCAGGAACTTCCTCATAAGCGCCGAGAGCCGGGCCGTCAGAACCTTCAGCGAAAACAACCTCAGAAGCTGTGGAAGATGCGCCGTAGTCGATTGTCTTGATCTCTGTGATAGTAACCTCAGATCCTACGTCCTCCATGGTTACGAGTGCCCAGTAAGGTGTGGCATCAGGTACTACTGCAGTAGCCATGCAAAGGAATGTGTTTCCGAGAGGATCATCAGAAGGGATACCCATGTAGTAAACAGGTGTGTAGTTAACGCCTACAAGACCTTCCATGCCTGTGTCGAACAGGTTCTGCAGATCAGATGTGATCGTGGGATCGAAAGCTGCTGCTGTTGTCTCAGCTGCTGTAGCTTCTGTCTCTGCTGCAGTTGTCTCTGTTGCTGTAGCCTCAGTCTGCTCTGCAGTTGTCTCAGCAACTGTCTCAGCCTGTGTCTCAGGTGCTGATGTCTCTGTTGTGTTTGAGCATGCGCCGAGTGCTGTAACACCCATAGCTGCTGTAAGAATCAATGCTAATGTCTTCTTCATTTTCATTTACCTCCTATTCTTGTGTTCTTACCCCTAAGACGCTTGTCCTGTAAGTAAGGTCACACTTATTATTCTTATCTCTCAAATAGAAATGTCAAGAAAAGTTATTATTACCGAAATGTGAACTGTTTGGCTCTTTTTAACTGTAATAACTCCTTCTTCTTCATTAGCACTTTCATTTAAACACGCCCCGGAAGGTGAAGATATGAGCAATGTGAGGCGCGAATGTCGGTTAAACGACAGATGGGTCTTAGTCTGTTGGGTAAGCGACATAGGAGATCGGTTTCAGTCACCGGTTAGGTTAAGGCGGGGACAGAGTATCGGATTACCTAATGATTTGCAAATTAGGCCGGCACTGCCGGTCTTTTTATTTGAGTCAGTTTACAGGAGCACCTCGTTCGCATGTGCGTGGCAGATGCGGTGAGGGTGGAAGCTTAGGATCTTCTCCCAGTCAGCTTTAAGTGCTTTGTTATCGGTGTAAGCATCGATGTAAGACTGCGGCTCCAGGTCGCCTGTGATGGAGATGCCTTCATCGAGTATGAGAGTTATGCTGTCCGCGCTGTGGGAGGGTGTAGAGATAATCTCTCCTTCAATGCCAAGTTCATTAAGAAAAGCACGGCTGTCTTCAAGTGTAATGATGCGCGCCTGCGACTCATCGATAGGCTTGTAATTAAGCTGCGGTGTTCGGGCAAAGATCTCGTCTGCGTAATGGACATGTTCCACCTGCGGCTGCGCGATAACAAGCTTCACACCCAGCGCCATAAGTTCACTCACTATCCCGATATGATCCGGGTGGTAGTGCGTCGCGAGTACATAAGTAATATCACTCACCTGAATCTCCTGTGCCATAATAGCTCTATAGAACCCCTGCAAAGTTCCGGCCATGTCAGTATCAACCAGCAGATTCCCTGTGGTTCCGTGTACAAGATATGTATTTGTGTTGCCGTATTTGATTGGTGTGAGCATGAGGGGATTATAGCAGATGTGATTGTATCTTATTAGCTACACGAATTGGACAATAATCGACCAAAGATAAGATACATCCGGCAATTGTATCTTATTGACGTACAGAATTATTGATATATGTGTCAATGATAAGATACATTTTTATGGTAAGGTATTGTTATGAGTAAAAGTCCAAGGTGCTTATACGATAGTGATATCAAATCGTTTCTGAATAAGGAGAAGGAAACGGTTCTGGGTATCCTGTGCGAAAGATATCATGGTGATGCTCTAACTACTACCAGAGATGCCTGGATGAAGGAAATAGAGGTTATGCAAACGACCTTACTTCCTTGGGCAGATACAGATGGTCTTATTATCTTTGAATATGATATCCCGAGATTAGGTAAAAGAATTGATGTTGTTCTGTTGTTGAATGGCATAATCTTTTGTCTTGAGTTTAAAGCAGGACAGTCGAGTATCTTAGAAGGTGACTTAGACCAAGTTTTGGATTATGCACTTGATTTGAAGAACTTCCATAAGCTCAGTCAGGATGCGTTGATCGTACCGATTCTTATAGCGACTAAATATTCTAAGACATCATCACTTATACAATCCTCAGTTTATGATGATAGAGTGGTTAATCCGCTTGTGACTGGTGAAACGGGAATCTCTGGTTTGCTCAATGACGTATTGAGTCAGTATCCTAATGAGCAATCGATTGATGCTAATTGGATCATAAGTCCATATGCTCCGACACCTACTATTATTGAGGCTGCAAGAACTCTTTATGAGAGTCATTCTGTAGAAGACATTACAAGACATGAAGCCGATAAAGTTGCTACAGATCAAACCATTGCTTACATACTTGATGTTATTCATAAGAGTAAGGCTAATCGCGAGAAGAGTATTTGTTTTGTCACCGGTGTTCCGGGTGCAGGCAAAACGTTGGTCGGTCTTGATGTTGCAGTTAAACAGACCTATCAGGGATCGGATACACCTATTGAAGATGAAGGCGCGGTTTATTTGTCCGGTAACGGACCTTTGGTAGCAGTACTGAATGAAGCTCTTGCAAGAGATAATTATCAGAAGTGCAAAGACAGAGGTGAGAAAAAGAAACTGACAGATTCCAAACGTGAAGTCAGTAAGTTCATTCAGATCATTCACCGTTACAGAGATAATATGCTTGCTAAGATTAAGAACCCTGTTGAGAATGGTGTTCTTGAGATTGATCCTGAAAAGGCGATGAGAATGGAAGAAGCAGGATATGGTGAAGTTGAGCATGTTGCGATCTTTGACGAAGCACAGCGTTCATGGACACACGAGAGGCTAGCAGCCTATCTTAAACGCGGTGGTACATATGGTAACAAACTCAAGGTACCGAACTTCCCTGTATCGGAAGCATCATTCCTGATATGGTCACTTGATCAGCGAGAGGACTGGGCAACGATAATTTGCCTTGTCGGAGGCGGTCAGGAGATCAATACAGGTGAGGCCGGTATATCCGAATGGATCAAGGCTTTAAATGAGACTTATACTCATTGGAAAGTTTATATATCGCCTCAGTTAACGGAACCTGAATATGCAGAAGGTAAGGTTAACGAATTGCTTGCAGCTAATCCTAATGTAACCTATGCCGAGAACCTGCATTTGGGCGTTTCGTTAAGATCGTATAGAGCTGAAAAGCTGTCCTCTTTTGTACATGCCTTATTGGCACTTGATGATAATGCAGCATCTATCTATGCGGAGATTAAAGATCGTTATCCGATTGTCCTTACAAGAGATATGGAGAAGGCAAGAAGATGGCTTCACGATAAGGTCAGAGGTTCTGAAAGAACAGGTGTACTGATAACGAAAGAATCAGCTCGATATAAGCCTTTGGGTGTTCATGTTTTAGTCAGTGATGATGAGAATGCAGTCCATTGGTTCCTGGACGATAAGACAGATACAAGATCTTCGAATTATCTTGAGGATGCAGCTACCGAGATTCAGGTTCAGGGATTAGAGTTGGATTACACATGCCTACTGTGGGATGCAGATATGCGTTATGAGAATGGTGAATGGAAATACTACACATTCAGCAAATCATCTAAGTGGAAAGAACTCATTCCCGATACCGAAAGCAAGCAGGACAGAATGAAGTACATGCTTAACGCATACAGAGTTTTGCTTACTCGTGCAAGAGCCGGAATGATTATCTGTGTACCTGAAGGCAACTCTCATAAGACAAAGAACGGGTTCTGGGAAGATAGTACGAGATTGCCTGAGTTCTATGATGGGACGTATGAGTATCTGAAGAGTTTGGGGCTGGATGAATTATAGATTGAAAATAGGTGAGTGATAATCGCAATAAGAGACTGATAATTACATATAAATGGCGCATGATACAATTAACCACGTGAATGATTTATGAAAGAGGTCTCTTGCGTGCCAGTTAAACTCATAGTAACCGATCTGGACGGGTGCCTGCTAAGAAGTGACAGCACTCTTCCGTCTAACTTCAAGGAAGCCTTCGAGCTTATGGAGAAGCAGGGTGTCGTTTTTGCTGCCGGAAGCGGCAGGGCCATTGACGGCGCCGCAGTACCTTTTGGCGAGTATGCGCAGAGGATGGCCTTTATAACGGATAACGGGGCGCGCGTATTTCACCGCGGAAAGATCCTTAAGGAGACGCTGATCTCTTATGAAGACTACGCGCCTGTCCTTGAGGAGGCGGAGCGCCTTGATGATGTGTTCCCTGTGGCATGCGGGTTAAACGATGCCTGGGTGAGTTCAAGCCGGGAAGTTACACCGAAGATCTTGCAGGAGCTGAGCAAATACTTCCCTTCGTGGCGCGCGTGTGACCTGCATAATATCCCGGAGCCCGTGATAAAGATTGCCCTGCTGCATTTCGATGACATCGAGAAGAATATTTACCCGTTTTTGCGCAAGTTTGACGGGAACCGCCTGCGTGTGCAGGTGACGGCATATGTGTGGATCGATGTGTATGCAGCAGGCCTTTCCAAGGGCGTCGGCGTGAAGACTTTGCAGGAGGCGCTCGGCATCACGCCTGAGGAGACCGCGGTCTTCGGGGATTACCTTAACGACATTCCCATGGCGGAGCATGCAGCCTTCTCGTATGCGGTGGCAAACGCGCACCCTAAGCTCAAGGAGTGCTTCACGGAGACGATCGGCACGAACAACGAGGAGAGCGTCACGCGCAAGATAATCGAGCTTCTGAATCCTTAATTTTATTTAATTGACGAACATGGGTGTACAAGGTATAATGCCCGTGTTTTATAGACGATGTTTATCAGAGTCTAAAGTAATTTACGGACCACTCCTAAGGAGTTGAGGCCACGGACAGCCGGGTCCACTGCCGATGATCGGTTCTTCCGATCTATTGATTGAGTTAAAAGCTCAGTTTTATAAGTTGGTTACTTTATAACCGAAATGCGTAACTTACGCAGACTTGTGAAATGGTCAATAAGAGTAGTAAAAGTAGTATTACTATATAGACTCTGGATACCGGATTATCATTATTTGATGACCGACAGAATATATTTGAACCATACGCAAGTTGTGAGATTGCACAGCTTGCGTTTTTGTTTGAGGTGAACTATGGAAAGAACAGAATTGGATCAGACAAGGGCTCCGATCTACGAGGCTCTCGAGAGATTCCGCGAGATGCGCGTGGTGCCTTTCGATGTGCCGGGACATAAGCACGGCAAGGGTAACCCTGAGCTCACGGCTTTTCTCGGCGAGAAGTGCGTCGGCGTTGACGTCAACAGCATGAAGCCTCTGGATAACCTTTGCCATCCCGTGTCGGTAATACACGAGGCGGAACTTCTTGCTGCAGATGCTTTCGGTGCGAAGCATGCGTTCCTTATGGTAGGCGGCACGACAAGCTCGGTTCAGAGCATGGTTCTTTCCTGCTGCAAGCAGGGCGACAAGATCATCCTCCCGCGTAACGTGCACAGAAGCGTTATCAATTCTTTGGTACTGTGCGGAGCAATCCCGGTCTACGTTAATCCTGATGTCGACAGAAGACTCGGTATCTCGCTCGGCATGAACCGCGACCAGGTTAAGAAGGCGATCGAGGAGAACCCCGATGCGGTTGCGGTCCTGGTTAATAACCCGACTTACTACGGTATCTGCAGTGATATAAGAGCTATCGTAAAGATGGCGCACGACGCGGGCATGTTATGCCTTGCTGACGAGGCGCACGGAACGCATTTTTATTTCGGCGAGAACATGCCTGTGTCTGCCATGCGTGCAGGTGCCGACATGGCTGCCGTATCGATGCACAAAAGCGGCGGTAGCTTAACTCAGTCGAGCCTCCTTCTTATCGGCGAGAACGTAAGCGAAGGACACGTAAGACAGATCATCAATCTTACGCAGACGACATCGGGAAGTTATCTTCTCATGTCGAGCCTTGACATAAGCAGAAGAAACCTCGCATTAAGAGGAAAGGAAGTCTTCCGCAAGGTTATCGAGATGGCGGAGTACGCAAGGGAAGAGGTCAACGCGATCGGAGGCTACTATGCTTACGGACGCGAGATGATAAACGGTGATTCCATCTTCGACTTCGACCCCACCAAGTTAAGTGTTCACACAAGGGATATCGGCCTTGCGGGCATCGAGGTTTACGACATCTTAAGAGATGAGTACGACATCCAGATCGAGTTCGGTGATATCGGAAACATCCTCGCATATCTTTCGATCGGTGACAGAATGCAGGAGCTCGAGCGACTCGTTAGTGCGCTTGCCGAGATCCGCAGAAGATACAAGAAAAATCCCGACGGCCTCATGACGCAGGAGTATATAGATCCCGAGGTCGTATGCAGTCCGCAGAAGGCTTTCTATTCCAACAAGAAGAGCGTTCCGCTTAAGGACAGTGCGGGAGAGGTCTGCAGTGAGTTCGTAATGTGTTATCCGCCCGGAATCCCGATCCTGGCTCCCGGTGAGAGGATCACTGAAGCCATACTCGAGTACATAAGCTACGCGAAGGCCAAGGGCTGTTCCATGACAGGTCCCGAGGATCCGGACATCAACAACATCAACATTCTGGTATAAGGAGGATAACGGATGAATCTTTGGTTCAGCGAATATCATGCGCCTGACGTAAGACACAGCATACGTGTTACGAGACATCTTTATTCGGGCAAGAGCGATTATCAGCAGATCGATATCTTCGATACTCCCGAGTTCGGTAAGGTGCTGGCATTGGACGGCAACGTAATGCTTACGGAGCGCGATGAGTTTATCTACGACGAGATGATCACGCACATCCCCATGTCCGTTCATCCGAATGTTCAGGATATTCTCGTTATCGGCGCGGGAGACGGCGGTGTCGTTAAGGAGCTCACAAGATACGAGAGCGTTAAGAGGATCGACCTCGTTGAGATGGACGACAAGGTTATCGAAGCGTGCCGCACATATCTTCCCGAGAACGCCTGCAAGCTCGATGACAGCCGAGTTCATATCTACTACGATAATGCACTGCGTTTCATAAGAAGAAGTTCCGACGAATATGACCTCATCATTGTCGATTCCAACGATCCGTTCGGTCCTTCCGAGGGTTACTTCACAAGAGAGTTCTACGGCATCTGTTACAACGCTTTAAGAAGCGATGGCATTATGGTAAACCAGCAGGGAAGCCCCTTCTACAAGCATGACGCAGAGGCTATGCAAAGAAGCCACAAGAGGATCGTAAACACGTTCCCCATAAGCCGCGTATATCAGGCACACATCCCGACTTACGCTGCGGGCTACTGGCTGTTCGGCTTTGCGAGCAAGAAGTACCACCCCATCGAGGACTTCGATGAGGACAGGTGGAAGAAGCTGCACCTAAGCACCAAGTACTACACAACAAAACTGCATGTGGGTTCGTTCTATCTTCCCGCATACCTCGAAAAGATGCTTATGGAGGTTGAATCGTGAATAAGAATGTAGAGACGTTTATCGGCTGCGACAGCGAGTACAGCGAATCAAAGATCGTGCTCTGGGGTGCGCCTTTTGATTCCACCACGAGCTTTCGTCCCGGCGCAAGATTCGGTAGTGCGGCCATCCGCCATGAAAGCTTCGGAATAGAGACTTACAGTCCTTATCAGGACAAGGATCTTACTGACATCAAGGTGTTCGACTGCGGTGATCTGGAGCTTTGCTTCGGCTCATCAGAATCGGCACTTAATGATATCGAAGAGCAGACGGAAAAGATCTTAAATGACGGCAAGCTTCCCCTCATGATCGGAGGCGAGCACCTCGTAACTTACGGCGCTGTGAAGGCTGTGTTCAAGAAGTACCCTGATCTTCAGATCATTCACTTCGATGCGCACGCTGACTTAAGAGATGATTACCTCGGAGTTAAGTTAAGCCACGCATGTGTATTAAGAAGATGCCACGGTCTTGTGGGTGACGGCAAGATCCACCAGTTCTGCATAAGAAGCGGTGAGCGCGATGAGTTTAAGTTTGCGGCAGAGCACACTGACATGCACAGGTTTAATTTCGACGGGCTTAAGGAAGTGTGTGAGGAACTTTCTAAGAACAACACACCCGTGTATTTCACGATCGACCTCGACTGCCTGGATCCGTCCGTGTTCTGCGGCACGGGTACACCCGAGGCTGGCGGCGTAAACTTCACGGAGCTTCTGGATGCGATCCTTACGGTAAGCAAGACGAACATCGTGGGTGCGGACGTTAATGAGCTCGCACCCATGCTTGATGCAAGCGGCGCCTCCACGGCAGTTGCCTGCAAAGTATTAAGAGAACTGATCCTTTCAATCAACACATAATAAGGGGGATAACAACATGAGCAGAGTATTGGTAATCGGTTGCGGAGGTGTCGCAAATGTGGCCATCAGAAAGTGCTGCCAGGTGGACGATGTGTTCACTGAGCTTTGCATCGCGAGCAGAACTAAGTCCAAGTGCGACGCGCTCGCCGAAGCGCTTAAGGGAAAGACGAAGACTGTAATTACCACGGCACAGGTTGATGCAGATAATGTCGATGAGCTGGTTGCGCTCATCAATTCATACAAGCCCGATCTTGTCATGAACATCGCGCTTCCTTATCAGGACCTTACGATCATGGATGCATGCCTCATCTGCGGCGTTAACTACATGGATACGGCTAACTACGAGCCCGAGGATACAGACGATCCTAAGTGGCGTGCGATCTATGAGAAGAGATGTAAGGAGCAGGGCTTCTCAGCTTACTTTGATTACAGCTGGCAGTGGGCATACAAGGAGAAGTTCGAGAAGGCGGGACTTACGGCACTTCTCGGCTGCGGCTTCGATCCCGGAGTAACTCAGGCTTACTGCGCTTATGCCAAGAAGCATGAGTTCGATACCATCGATACGATCGACATCCTCGACTGCAACGGAGGCGACCACGGCTATGCCTTCGCCACCAACTTCAACCCCGAAGTAAACCTGCGTGAGGTATCCGCTCCCGGAAGCTACATCGAGAACGGCAAGTGGGTAGAGATCCCCGCCATGAGCATCAAGCGTGAGTACGACTTCGACTCCGTCGGACAGAAGGACATGTACCTTCTTCACCATGAGGAGCTCGAGTCCCTTGCTGTAAATATCCCCGAGGTTAAGAGGATCCGCTTCTTCATGACATTTGGACAGAGCTATCTTACACACATGAAGTGTCTCGAGAATGTCGGCATGCTTTCCACGGTTCCCGTTAACTTCGAAGGACACGAGATCGTTCCCATCAAGTTCCTTAAGGAGCTTCTCCCTGATCCTGCAAGCCTCGGCCCCCGCACACACGGCAAGACCAACATTGGCTGCATCTTCACGGGTAAGAAGGACGGCAAGGAAAAGACTTACTACATCTATAATGTATGCGATCACCAGGAGTGCTACAAGGAAGTTGAGAGCCAGGCTATAAGCTACACCACAGGCGTGCCCGCAATGTGCGGCGCTCTGATGCTGCTTACAGGTAAGTGGACCGAGAAGGGCGTCCACACGGTAGAAGAATTCGATCCGGATCCGTTCCTCGATGCACTCGATAAGCACGGACTTCCCAGGCGCGAGAACTTCGCTCCCGTACTGGTAGAGTGATTAATATGAACGGCATCTTCGACAGCTTAAAAACGCCCTGCTACGTTATCGACGAGGGGCAGCTTTTAAAGAACGCTGAGGCCTTGGCTTCAGTCATGTCACGCACTGGCTGCAAAATCCTGCTCGCGCAGAAGGCGTTCTCGAATTACGACTTCTATCCGCTGCTGTCAGGTTACCTGGCAGGCACTGAGGCGAGCGGGCTTTACGAGGCGAGGCTCGGCAAGGAAGAGATGCCGGAAGGTGAGGTGCACGTCTTCTGCGGAGCCTACCGCGATGATGAGTTTGACGAGCTTTTAAAGTATGCGGATCACATTGTGTTTAATTCGGTTCATCAGCTTGCGAAATTCGGGTTTAAGGCCAAGAACGCGGGCAAGAGCGTAGGACTTAGGATCAACCCCGAGTGCTCCACGCAGGAAGGTCATGAGATTTACGATCCGTGTGCACGCGGGAGCCGCCTGGGAGTAACGAGAAGTGTGTTGGATAAGGAGATGACGCCCGAGCTTCTGGAGCTTCTGGACGGACTGCACTTTCATACACTTTGCGAGCAGAATTCGGATGCGCTTGAAGTAACGGTGCGCGTGGTGGAGGAGAAGTTCGCCGACGTGCTTCCCCGCATGAAGTGGCTCAACATGGGCGGCGGCCATCACATCACCAAGGCTGATTACGATGTTGCCAGGCTTGAACGTATTCTTACGGATGCTAAGGAGAAGTGGGGCGTGCAGGTTTATCTGGAGCCCGGTGAGGCAGTGGCGCTTAATTCGGGTTATCTGCTTACGCGCGTGCTGGATGTGGTGGAGAATCAGGACATGAAGATCGCAATCCTTGATGCGAGTGCAGCATGCCACATGCCGGATGTCATTGAGATGCCGTATACGCCGCCTTTGAGGGGCGCGGACAGCGAGGGAGGCAAACCGTACCGTTACAGGCTCGGCGGTCCCACATGCCTGTCTGGGGATGTTATAGGGGACTACAGTTTTGATCACGAGCTGAAGGAGGGCGACCTGCTGGTGTTCGAGGACATGGCAATCTACACCACATGCAAGAACAACACCTTTAACGGCATGCCGCTGCCTGATATCTATAAGCTTAAGGCGGACGGCTCCATTGAACAGATCACGCACTTCGGCTACGCCGACTTCAAGCACCGCCTCGGCAGCTAACAGCGGAGCAATCTTCTTTACAGAAATAAAAAACACCCCGAGCGTACTTACGCACAAGCGAAGTGCGGAGTACGTAGCGAGGGTGTTTATATTCCTGGTCGAGGTGACAAGACTCGAACTTGCGACCCCATGCTCCCAAAGCACGTACGCTACCAACTGCGCTACACCTCGATCTTTTTGCCCAAGAATTGTACCATAAAACTCTGGGTGTGTGATATTCTATTATTATTAATAAATTGGAATTTGTGGTATGTCCATAAAGGCAAAGAGAATTCATTTTCAATTGGCGGCAGTTTGTGTAGTGCTCGTGCTTCTTGGTATTGCACTGGTGACGGTAGTGCCCAAGATGTCGCTGTGGTCGCGAATATACAGCAATGAAACTGCGCACTATAAGACGCTTACCCCTGGTCAGAGTGTGTCGTTGGAGTTTGCTTCTCCTTGTGATGTAGTTTCCGAAATTACAGTTGATCTTGAGGGGGTCGCATCTTATGATGATCCGATATCAAGAATAGATGCGAGTCTCGCAATTCAGGATATGAGAGGCAAAGTTATCGCGTCAGGCATTATCAATTCTATTTATGAAGAGAGCATCAGTGTTGACGATACACGGCTTAACCGTGGTGAGCACTACACGGTCACTTTTAACTTCGTTTCTTCTGAAGGTGAGACGGGTTCTGTCGGTATTGGTGTCACTGATAAAGATGAACTTTCGGTTGAAATCAGAGGAGTGAACTCAGGTGCGCCCGTTAGGGGCTCGTTTCTTGGCGTTTACCTTATGTTCTCGCTGCTGGTGCTATTGTATGTTTACTCGCTCGAGCTGAATGACCTGAAGAAGACATACATTGCTGATAAGGTTCTCTTTGCGGTTGGCGTCATCATGGTACTGGTATTTATAAACCAGTATTTTGATCTGTTTATCACGGCTAAGTGCGGACTTCGCATGATCGATGCCTTCAAAGCGGGCGAGTTCTTCTCTTATTATGATCATGCATATAATGCGGAGCTTGTGAACGGTAGTCTCGCCAAGTTCTACGGCTATAACTACAATGTTCTCACAGTGCTGCCAATTGCAGTCGTTATGATTCCGTTTAGCTTCTTTACTGACGGCGGAATGGACTTTGGACCCATAGGTGACTTAGCAGTGTGGTATCTCGATATACTTGTGGCGGTGCTCGTCATATGGTCTGTGAAACTTACTGAGAAAGTCAGCGATGAATGCGGCATGCCTTCGGATTATAAAAGAAGCGTGAAACTCGTTTATGCTTTCTCTCCGCTTTTTCTGTATGTGTCGATAGGCTTCGGCCAGATTGACATTATGTATGTGATCATAATGCTTCTGGCACTTCCTTTCTATTACAGAGGAAGTTATAAGATGTTCTCGTTTATCATGGCTTTTGCAGTGGTAATGAAGCTGATTCCTTTTCTTATATTTGTGCCACTGCTCCTGCTTGCTAATAAGAGAATTAAGGACATCGCACTTAACACGCTTATATGCCTCTCAGTTAAGCTCGTCACTGTTCTTATATTTGAGCAAGGCACAGGCTACAGTGCAATCACGAATTTTATCACGGACTGGCATGACTTCACAGGACTACTCTTTGCCAATAGTATAGGCGGACTTTCTTTATTCGTGATGGCTTTTGCAGGCGTGTGTATCTACTGTTACATGAAGGATGTTGATTCTAATAACCGAAAAGATCTTCTGTATAGGTCAATGCTTGTGATTTTTATGGTTTACGAGGCTTTTGCGGTGTTCGTAGATGTTCATCAGCAGTGGCTTATTCCGCTTGTGCTTTCTTTCGCTTTCCTTGCACCTTTCTTCGGTAAGGACAGACGGATCTTACTGCTAGTGGCCGTTGTGGAGATGTTGCTAATCATAATTCACGCAGATAACTCGGATACGATCTACATGATCGGTAACGGTATGCTCGCCATCGAGGGCTACAATTACAGTGGCATCCCGATTTATGAGATCCTGACTAACATCACTTCAGTGGCGTTTCCCCTGATTAGAAGTGTTATGGCGGTACTGCTTATAAGTCTTACTGTTATCTTCATGCGTCGTACGTCCGTATCCGGAAACGACGGCAATGATATGGCTGTTGACCGTATGTGTGCAGTAGGAAGGATCGTGTTGCTATACCTGTATCTTGTGTTCTGCTTCTGGTGCTATTGCTACGTAGGTTAACAATACATGAAGTTAGGTCATGATGACATCAGATGCTACATCCTGACTCCCGTTTATGCTTTCAGAGGCTGGAAACAGCTGCCGTATGCCATCCAGTCCCCAGTGGGAACGAAAAGGCTATATCACGCGCGTCGCGCCGGGACAGAGGGAACTGCTTCCGATTCAGCAGTACCGTTTCTATCCCGCGCGCTTTAAAGAGAGCGTGCAGTGGTCTGTCACGGGCCTCTGTAACTACAAGTGCAGTAACTGCGCCTTAGTTTGCTGCGCTCCAGCCGACGCCGTGCAGGTAATTGTCCGTGCCGATGTCGTCCTCTGAAGTGTAGTAAGGCATGGGCAGTGTGCCTGTCATGGGCATGTTGCCGACCAAGATGTCAGCGATGCCGTTACCGCCCTCGGAACCCGGCAGGTAGCAGAAGTAGCAGGAATCCCACTCGTCGATATAATCTTCAACGATCATGTTACGGCCAGCGACTACGAGTGTGACGACAGGCAGGTCAAGATCTGCCGCCTCATCGATAGCCTGTCTGTTTCCGTCGAGCGTCTGTGAGCCGCCTGTGATGGAGAGCGAAGGTGTATCGCCGTCCCACTCTGCATACGGATACTCGCCTACGCAGAGGATAACGAGATCACATGAATCAGCAATGTCAGGATCGGTTACAACTTCGAAGCCGATCTCATCAGCTGCAGCCTCGAGACCGTCAAGGATGGTTACGCCCTCTGGGATGGCACGGTAGCCAAGGTCGCTGTCAGCAGCTCCTTCCCAGCCGTATGTCCAGCCGCCGCACAGAACACCTGTGTCGTCTGCTGCAGGTCCCATTACCAGCACTCTCATGCCGGGCTCGATGGTGGCATGATCACCGAGCTTCATCGGGACGATGGACTCAGCAGCCAGAAGTCTTGCGACCTCATGTGAGCGGTCTGAGTTGAACTCGTAAGTGGTGTCGAAGTTCTCGATGTAAGGGTCGTCGAAGAGGCCCACATCAAGCTTAACCTGAATGATCCTTCTTACTGCGTCATTAACGCGCTCCTCAGTGATGTCTCCGTTCTGTACGGCCTCCACGATGCACTGGCGTGCTTCCTCGTAGTTGCCTGCCTCCATGAGCATGTCGATGCCTGCGTTGATGGCGAGGCAGACGTTCTCGTACAGGTTGGAGCCGGAGCACTTCTCGATGGAATCCCAGTCGGAGATGATGAAGCCCTCGAAGCCGAAGTCGTTCTTAAGCATTTGGATATATTCGGCGTTCTCGTGCATCTTGGTGCCCCACATGGAGGTGTGGGAGATCATGATGGTCTGCGCGCCAAGCTCGATCATGTGCCGGTACACCGCAAGGCACTCGTCGATCTGCTCCTGCGTGGGCTGTGAGTCGCCTCTGTCGATGAGGCGGTTGACGCCGTCAGAATTTTCGCCCGTGCCGTAAACGACGTAGCCCTCGGCAAAGAAGTGCTTGGGGCAGACTATAACGCCCTCGGAAAGCTGGCCTGTGATGAAGGCTGTGGCCATGGAGTCGCACAGGTCGAACTCGGACGAGTAGCACTCATAGGTTCTGCCCCAGCGCGGGTCGATGCAGTTGTTAACGACAGGCGCGAAATTAAAGATCTGCGCCGCGTGTATCATCTCGCTGCCCACTATGGCGCCGTACTCTTCTGTGAGCTCGGGGTCATTGGCGGCACCGATATTGATGTTGTGAGGGAAGATGACGCATCCGCTAGTGAAGTTGACGCCGTGCACACTGTCGTTGCCGTAGAGCATCGGGATGCCTGCGTCTGATGCCAGAGCCGCGTCCTGGTAGTCGTCAGTGATGGATCTCCACTCGGATACCGACAGCTCGGGGAACATGCCGTAATGGCTTAATACGGAGCCGTAGCCGTACTCTTCCATGTCATCGTAATCCACGTTGTAGAGCGCGCCCTGAACCATCTGGGCTGCCTTCTGCTCAAGCGTGAGAGAGGCCACGATCTCATCGGCTGTCATGCCTGTGTAGTCGGCAATGTCAGCTTCATAAACAGTCTCGTCAGCAGTTTCCTCTGTCTGCGCGGTTTCAGCGGTCTCGCCGGCAGTTTCGAGCGCGGTCTCGACCGTAGAAGTGTTGCTGCAGGCGCTTGCCATGAGCATTACCGCCAACAGCAAAGCTGTGATCTTTTTCTTTTTCATAGTTATTACCTCATCGGCTTAATAGCAAAATATATTATAATAGATAGTGGGTTAATTGGTTTATGGCATATTTGGGGGAATTATGAAAAGTAAATCCGTAAGAGAAATGAGCGCCTTGGAGAGAAAGCAACACTCTCTTCAGGCTAAGACTTTCCGCGGCATGCTGATGAATTGTATTTTCCTTGGCCTCGGTCTTCTGATTACAGGTCTTGGTCTGTACAGCTATTCGCTTACAAAGCAGTATATAAGTCATGCATTCAATATGACGAGAGTAGCAGCTCAGTCTGCCAACAGAGGAACGGATACAGCTCTCCTTGCATCAAGCATCATGGGAAAATACAGGAGCCTTACGGATGAGCAAAGAGAGCTTATCGGAACAGATGAATACAGAGCGTTCTACGAGGATGAACAGAGTTCAGAGATGTATGACATTCTTATACATATGCTCCCCCAGTACTGCAGATCAGAAGAGATAGCCGATCTCTATATCGGTATGTATGATGAAGGCACAAGATCTCTTGTTTATATTGCTGATCCCGATACTGTAGACAGACGTTACCCCGGAGACTGGGAGCCTATTGCCGATAAAGAACTGAACAGATTCCTTAACTGGGACGGTAAGGGAATGCTCTATGATATCGATAATACCGAAGCTTACGGCTGGATGTGTACTGTAGGTTATCCTGTTCACGATCCTGATGGCAATGTGGCTTACTTTGTGCTTGCGGATCTTACCATTGATAATATCTGGGCCGGCATGAAGGTATATGTTATCCAGATTACGGTTGTTCTTCTTGCAGTAATGGCAATAATGCTCTTCCGGATCCTCAATCGTATCAAGAAGACACTGGTTACTCCTCTTAATCAGATAGCTGACGCTGCTGAAGCATATACCGCTGATAAGAAGAACGGTGTGAGGGAGACGGATCATTTTTCCAAGCTTAATATACGCACCGGTGATGAGATTGAGGATCTGTACCTTACCATGGCAGACATGGAGAAGGATATGACAGGATATATCGATAACCTTGCGTCTGTTACGGCTGAGAAGGAGCGTATCAGCACGGAGCTGTCTGTTGCCACAAGGATACAGGCTGCCATGCTCCCGCATATCTTCCCGGCGTTCCCCGACAGACCAGAGTTCGATATCTATGCCACCATGGATCCCGCCAAGGAGGTCGGAGGTGACTTCTACGACTACTTCCTTATAGATAATGATCACCTGTGCATGGTAATGGCAGATGTATCCGGTAAGGGCGTTCCCGCGGCTCTTTTCATGATGGCTTCGAAGATTATCCTCGCTAACTACGCCAAGATGGGTAAGTCTCCCGCCGAGATACTTACGATCACCAATGATGCTATCTGTGCGAATAACAAGGAAGAGATGTTCGTTACCGTATGGATCGGTATCCTGGAGATCTCCACAGGTAAGCTCATCGCGTCTAATGCAGGACACGAGTATCCTGTCCTGAAGCAGGGAGATGCCTTCGAGATCTATAAGGATCGCCACGGCATGGTAATCGGCTATGAGGCAGGAATGACGTATACCGACTACGAGATTCAGCTTAAGCCCGGAGATAAGATCTTCCTTTATACCGACGGTGTTCCTGAGGCCACTGACCATGATGAGAATCTGTTCGGTATGGACAGAATGATCCAGGCACTTAATAAAACTCCGGATGCTATACCGGAGCAGATACTTAAGCATGTAAGAAAGTCAGTTGATGAGTTTGTGAATGAAGCTGAGCAGTTCGATGATCTGACTATGCTTTGCTTTGAGTATCGCTCTCCCTCACGATCTTAAGGAAGTCAGCCTTCGGAACGGGCTTGCTGAAGTAGTAGCCCTGCAGGTACTTAACTCCGAGAGGACGCAGCAGCTCGATCTGCGCTTCTGTTTCAACGCCTTCCACCAGAATATCCAGATTCATCTGGTGGATTATGCGCACGCAGTTTTCAAGGATGATGTAGCCCAGTTTGCTCTTTTCGGCTTCCCAGAGGATACTCTTGTCGATCTTGATGCAGTCAAGGTGCATGGAGGCCAGAGCCTTCATGTTGGAGTAGCCGGTGCCGTAGTCATCCATGGAGAAGAGGAAGCCCTCATCTTTAAGTGAATTGATGGTGGAATTCATAAGCTCATAGCTCGCTGCCGAGATGGACTCGGTAACCTCGAAGTTGATGAACTTCTTATCTACTCCGCTCATCTCTACTATGCCGTTAATATGCTCTACGAATCCTGACTTCATCAGCTGGATAACGGAGAGGTTTACATTAATGCAGTCGACGATCTTGTCAAGATTCTCGTCCTTGATCATCTTACATACATCCATGAGAACGAAGTCATCGATGGCGTCGATAAGACCGATGTTTTCGGCCACAGGAATGAACTCGTCGGGGTACAGCATACCCATCTCGTCATCATGCAGTCGTACGAGAGCCTCGGCGCCGTGCAGAGTCTTGCCGTCGATGGAGTAAGTAGGCTGATAGTATACCTCGAACTTGCCGTCTGCGAGACCGTTGGAAATAGCTTTCTCAATGGCCGAGCCCCTCAGGATGGAATCGAGGTCTGAGCCTGACAGGATCTTCTTGTTGTCGTCGGGCTGGAAGCTCTCGAACATGTATAGCGCGTCGTTAAGGTTCTCGATCTGCTCCGGGATCTTGGCCACGAGGAGGGAAGACTCCAGCAGTACCAAAGTGTCGACGAGCTGCCAGGGCTTGTCGAATCTCAAATGGATCCTGGATGCGATGTCATATGCCTCATCGTCATTTAAGCCGAAAGCGACGAGCACGAACGTCCTTCGTCCGAGCTTGTAGATGTTGTATTTCTTATGGATGGTCTCGAGGTACTCCGCTACCTTTTTCTCAGCAAGCTCTCGGTTAGCCACGCCGCTTTTGCGCGAGATGATCTCGGGTGTGTTGATCCTCAAGCTGATCGCGTGCAGGTGAGTTTTGTTGGCAAAGTAGCCGCCGAGGTCAAGAATGAAGGCCTGACGGTTATAAAGGCCGGTCTCGATGTCGATCCTGTCGTCCTCGTTCTCGATGATCATCATGACGCCTGTAAGACCGATCGCCTCAGCGAAAAGCTCCACCTTCAGATCCGGGTTAAGAAGCTGCGCCACGATGCCCGTGAGCGTGATGCCCAGGAACATGAGAAGACCGCTTCTTCTCTTGGTGTTAAGTGCGCCCCAGGAAGTGTAGAGGTACTTGAATGACAGGAAAAGGAAGAACGCGGATACAAGGTAGATTACCGCCTCGCCCCAGTTACGCGTGAACACGTTGTTCTCGTCACGGTAGTAGACCCAGTTGGTGAGGGGGTTCGTTATTACGAGTGCCTCGCATATTATGAGGATACTGTAGTAGATGTATTTCTTCTTGTTTGAGTTCGATCTGAAGACGACGCCGCACACATGTGAGATGTAGAAGAAGAATACAGGTGCGAGTGCCGTGTGGATTACGAAGTAAAAATACCTCGCCTGATCGATAACATATAAGGCGAGCTCGGATTTATCGGCGTAGATAGAATAAAAGCCTGACAAAGTGGTACATATCCCGTTAAGAGCGACTATCCAGAGTAGGATAACGAAGAACTTGTTCTGGGTCTTGCCCATCGTATTTTGTACCTTAACGAAACAGAAGTCAGAAAGGCAAATAAGTGTCGCAGCCAGCGAGAATGTAAATGTCAGGCAATAATATAAATCCATTGATCACCGCTTGTAGGTTTTATTTTACGGGTGAGTGTTCAGCATGGCGATGATGTCAGGGAGGATATCGTCTACCTTGTCGTTGTCAAGCTGACATGTACCGGCGTTCGGATGTCCGCCGCCGCCGTAGTCCAGACAGAGCTGACCGATGTCAAGAGTTCCTGCCTTGTTGATGATCGACTTACCGATCATGACAGCCGTGTTCTGCTTCTTAAAGCCCCACGCAACATGTACGCTCATCTCTACCTCAGGCCACATGGCATATACCATGAAGCGGTTGCCTGCGTAGATAGTCTCCAGAGGTCTTAAGTCGATGACTGCAACCTTATCGTGAATTACGACTGTGTCCTTAAGCTGCTGCTTGAACAGCTCCTGTTGCTCGAAGTAAAGATCCACACGCTCCTTAACATCGGGAAGTGCGAGGACTTCTTCGATGGTGTGGTTGGTGCAGTAGGTGATGAGCTCCATCATGAGGTCGTAGTTGGAGATCCTGAAGTTATGGAAACGGCCTAAGCCGGTTCTTGCGTCCATGAGGAAGTTCATGAGTACCCAGTCCTTCGGGTTAAGGATCTCGTCTGCAGTGAAGTCGGCGCTGTCACCCTTATCAACTGCTTCCATGATCTCAGTAGTTACTGTCTTGAAAGTATCGGCACCGCCGTAGTAATCATAAACAACACGTGCAGCGGACTTCGCTACATAGCAGATATACTGTTCCTTGATGGCTTCCATGTCGTTACGTGAAAGCTCACTCTCGTGGTGGTCAAATGCGATTCCTACTCTGGGATCGAAAGGTAGGTTAGTAGTAATGTCATTGCTGGACAGTTCTACCTTGCCGTCCTGGACATCCTTAGGATGAACGAATTTGATATCGCCAATGACATCGAGTTCTCTAAAAAGCATCGCACATACCAAACCGTCAAAATCACTTCTGGTTACCAGACGCATCTTGTCTTCCATATAAATACCTCCGTGAGAGTTATGTATCTTCTTTAATAATAACAACTCGCAGGAGGTAAAGTTTAAAACTATATGTAAATAAAACTTTAAATTATCAGCCTAAGTCAGGATCGATGTGGAGGACTTCCATGTCATGCATCCACTTGCTCATGGCATCGGTAACCTTGTGGGCATCGTTGTCGTGGTCCTTGCCGTAGATGGGCTCGCCTACATAGATGATGAGCTTTCTTCTCTTGAAAGGAGCCTTCCAGGGGTGCGGCCACTTCTGTGATCTGGGCCAGATCTGGTAAGCACCCGAGATGTATACGGGGATGAGCGGAACGCCTGCCTTGACCGCAATGTAAGCTGCGCCGTCCTTCATGGGACCGAGCTTGCCGTCATGGGTACGTGTTCCTTCAGGGAAGACGAAGCAGATGTTGCCCTTTTCAACTTCTTTCTTGGCCTTGATGAGACCGCGAACGGGATTGCCGTATCTGTCAACGGCGATGCCGCGTCCTACCTTCATGATGAGGCGGCCGAGGTGACCGTAGTCAGTCTCGAGGTCAGCTCCTACGAGCGCGCACATCCACTTGAAGTGTCCGCGGGGAAGCCACTTGTCTATAAGCACGCCGTCAGCAAAGCACTGGTGGTTACTCGCAACGACATAAGGGTTGTTCTTGGGGAAGTTATCTCTGCCGACGCACTTGAAGTCGGTCAGGATAGTCGTGAGGAAAAGGAAGCCGATCTTGGCGAGGTTTCCGCGTATTCCTCTCGGTGTAGGATACTTCTCGTCAAGGTGCTTATGATGATCTGCAGGTTTATTAGCTTTTTCCTTGTTTTCCGCCATGTTATTTCCTCTGTAACAGTGTTAATTCAGCCGAAACTTATATACATCATAACGATAATAATTAGTAAGTCAAACTATATAGACTTAAAATAATCAAAATGTTATTATTTTATAGTTTTGAACGGAGGTCGTAATGCGCGAGATAACCGGCACAGCTATATATAAAGCGGAGTACCATGAGAACATCCGCGATCTGATGATGAGTGCCTGCGAGAAGCATGCTGCTCTCGATGCTTTTATATTCAGAAGAAATCCCAAGGAATCCGAGACCCACAGAACCTTCGCCGAGTACGGTGACGACATCAAGAGCCTCGGCACATATATCCTTAACAGCAAGTACAAGGGCGAGCGTCTCGCAGTAGTAGGCGCAAACTCCTATGAGTGGCACCTTTGCTACAACGCCATCCTCGACACGGACAGCGTCGGCGTGCCCCTGGACAGAATGCTTCCCGAGGACGAGCTCATTGCGCTGCTCGAGAGGTCTCAGGCCAAGGTCATTTTCTACCAGCAGAAGCACCACGCCATGATGGTCTCCATCGCGGGCAAGCAGAAGGAAGGCAGCATCAAGTCCTGCATCGAGAAGTTCGTGTGCATGTACAAGGACGGCCTCGGCAAGGGTGAGGACCTTTCCCTGGACGGCTTCGAGGACCTGTATGAGCTTATAGAGAAGGGTAAGGCCCTGCGCGAGAAGGGTGACGACTCCTTCATGACGACACCTATCGCTTCCGATGAGCCGCGTATCATCCTGTTTACTTCAGGTACGACTTCCATGAGTAAGGGCGTGCTCCTGACTCACAGAAACATCTGCACAAACGTGTACTGCATCCAGCAGACGCTGCCGGTATTTGCAGGTGACCGCGCGTTCTCGATACTGCCGCTGCATCACACTTTCGAGAATACATGTGACTTCTTTATCCTGTATGTGGGCGGCTGCCTGTGCCTTTCGGACGGCCTTCGCTATATCGTTAAGAACCTTAAGGAATGGCATCCCGAGGTATGTATTTCAGTGCCGCTTCTTTACGAGAATATCTACTCCAAGATCGAGGAGGGCATCAAGGCTTCCGGCAAGGAAAAGCTTATCAACGTAATGGTGCCTGTTACCAAGTTCCTGAAAAGGTGCGGCTTTGACGTAAGGCGTGCGGTATTCAAGGAGATCCTTGATAACTTAGGCGGTGACATGAGAATGGTAGTTATCGGAGGCGCCGGTATCGATAAGAGATATATTGATGCATTTACGAACTTCGGTATCGAATTCTTCATGGGTTACGGCCTGACGGAGACATCGCCTGTTATCTCGGTTACGAACGAGGTATGCAATGTGCACGGAAGTGTAGGCCGTCCGCTGATCGGAATTACGGCTGCTATTGATACTGAAGAGACGGGCGCTAATGTAGTTGGTGAGATCATTACCAAGTCTGACTGCGTCATGAAGGGTTACTTCGAGAACGAGGAAGCTACTAAGGAAGTCATCGATGAGAACGGTTGGTTCCATACAGGTGATATGGGTTATATCGACAGGAAGGGTTCGATCCACATCACGGGCCGTGTTAAGTCCATGATCGTACTTACTTCAGGTAAGAAGGCTTTCCCTGAGGAGATCGAGTCCCTGATCACTGAAATCAAGGGCGTTACTGAGGCGTTCGTCTGGGGCGCAGGCAATGACCGCGGACAGATCGATATTTCCGCTAAGCTGCTCATCGACCGTGCGGCTATCGGCAGAGAACTTGGCCTGGAGAAGGATCCCGATGACGAGAAGGTAGCCGATTACCTTGACGAGCAGATGCGAAGTGTTAACCACAAGATGCCTTCGTACAAGATCGTACATAACTATGTATTCTCTGAAGAGGATATGATCAAGACGACAACGCTGAAGATCAAGCGTCCTAAGGAGCAGGAAGCAATTGAGTCCAAGCTTGAGGCCAAGGGCGTGACGCTTCGTGAGATTAACGGAAAGAATCTGGATAAGATCTGAGTTGAGACATTAATAGGACTGGTAAGAATCCGCTGTGAGGTATAATAAATTAATTATCACTTCATGGCGGTTTTTGTATGATCAAGATCATTCCGTATACTACTTATAGACCCATAACTGAGTTCGCTGTCGAAAATCAGATGAAGTCTATGAATAAGGGTCAGCAGACTGTATTTATAGTTCCGGAGTCCGTTAAGGCTTCGGTGGAACGTTTGGTGTTCGACCGCCTGGTTAAGGGTAAATCTTCCTCGGATGATATAAAGACCTCGTTCGGTCCCGTCAGCGCAGGAACGCTTGATGTAGATGTATTAAGTTTTGTCAGACTTTCGTACAAGATCCTGTCCATGACGGGCAAGGAATCTTCTTCGGATGATTCGGTTCTGCGTAACCTGATCTACCGAGTGCTGACGGATTCGCCTTCAGACTTTCCTAACTTTAACCGCCTTCGCTACCACTTCGAATATGTCGATATGTTAGTTGACCTGATAGGCGACTTTCATCGTTATGATATCGGCGTTGATAAGATAGAAACGCTGATCGACAGTGAGGGTGATAACGACGGTAAGCTTACCGAAATGCTTCTCCTTATGAGAAGAACTGATGAACTTGGTAAGAAGTATGGATTGCCCGTAGATGAGACTTTACCTGATGCTGCAGCTAAGGCTGTAATGTCATTGGCTGAGGGAGTGCCTTCAAGATATAAGTCGCTCGCGTCTTTTGTTAAGTCGAGATTCGTAATAACCGGTCTTGGCAGTGCACGTAATCTTACTCCGCAGGAGAGAAGACTAATTAAGGCTCTGTCTGATGCAGGGGCGGAAGTTATTGTATATGCGTCTTGTTCGAGTGAAGGTGATGACGCTGCTTTCGGTGAGTTTGGTCAGAAAACGATTTCTGACCTTGAGAGTGTAGGAGGCGTTGTGTGCGAGCCTGCTTCGTTCTCGCAGGAGAATGCAAACAGGTTGAATGTTATTGCTCATCATTATGCGTGCGGTGACATGGATGTGAATGTGTCTTCGATGCCACAGGATGATTCAATCGAACTTCTTTCTTATGCTTACCATGATGATGCCGTGTCTTATGTGGCGAACGAGATCAATAAGCTCGTACGTGTTGATAAGAAGTATAGGTATAGTGACATCAGAATACTGTGTGTTGATGAGGATTATAAGGATTGTATCAAGAGTATTTTCAGCCTGTTCGATCTGCAGGCATTTATTGATAAGAAGGTCATACTGTTGAATACCCCGGTCGTAAGATTCGTGATTGGTCTTCTCAATCTGTCGATATACGATTACGATGCGAATTCTGTGTTGAAGATCCTTCGTACGGGTGTGCTCACAGGTGTCAGAAGAGATTTGGTCGATGTGTTCGATAATTATTTGCTTCGTGAGAATATCCGTAACAGGAGCCGATTGTTTAACGAGAATTTCTATAAGCTTACATTCGAGTCAGACGGAGAGCTGATAAAGAAGGATGAGTTTAAGATCTTTGATGACAGTAAACTCGTAGCAGACGGACCTTCATATTTGTATGAGCATATAGTTAAGAATGTGCTCGTACCGTTAAGTGAGATTACGGATGCGATTGATGCGAAGACAACTATCGCAGGTAAGGCTGAAACACTTGCTAAGTATATTGGGGGCCTTAAGAAAGAGATTGAAGCTTTACGCAATGAGTTTATCGACCGAGGTGACCAGGATACGGCTTTGGCGATTGTCAAAGGCTATACAGAGATTATGGGCCTTTTGTCATCCTTGACGGGTGAACTTAATGAGGTTGTGATTACTCGTGAACAGTTTGCATCTTTAATCAAGACTGATATGAAGAATAAGGCATCAGGAAGCATTCCTCTGTGTGCTGATTCTGTTCAGATAACTTCAGTTGAATCGTCTGTTTATACATCTTGTAAGGTGCTTTATATACTTGGTGCGAATGCTGAGAACTTCCCTCATAAGTCCTCGCGCGAAGGTATCTTGCCTTCAACTAAGCTTAAGGCTTTGGGACTGCCTGATAAGGTCCAAATGAGATCAAGGCAGGAGTTCATTGAGTCATCACTGCTCCTTAACTGTGTATCGGATAAACTTTGTTTTATCACGCCGGCTTCTGAGATGCCCAGCTCTGTATTTACGTATATAAGAAGAGCACTTCAGGAAGGTGAGGATGAGTATCTGATTCCGACCGGCGGATTTGAGACTCCTGTATATGGCGATCCTGTTGAGAGACGTCATGATGCTTCAGATGAGAATTCGAGTTTTATTACTCCTTCACACATGCATCAGCTTTTGTTAGGAAGGAACACCTGCAGTGTATCTTCAATCGAGAAGTATAACGGATGTCCTTTGCAGTATATGCTTGATTACGCGCTGCGAATCAAGGTAAGAACTGACGGAACAAAGGTAGATGGTAACGAGTTCGGAAGCCTGAGCCATTCTATGTTCGAATTCGCCATGAGCGATGTAAAAAAAGAACTGTCTGATAAGACTATCGATCAGATTATCGATGAGGCTGTTCCGGAGAAGATAGAGAAGCTTGCTGATGATTATTTCAGAAGAGCTATAGCTGATGAGCAAATCAAGAATCCTGATAAGTTCTCGAACAGATATGCGGTATATCCGGGACTTAAGGTTAAGAGGATATTCAGCAAGGCGTATCCAGCGATGCTCGACTACTATAAGGAGTCCGGTTACAGACCTGATGCGTTCGAGGCGAAGGTGGAAGAACTTGAGCATAAGATCGACATTACTACGACTGCAGACGGTATCGAGTTCGAGTTCAAGTTTAAAGGCTCGATCGACAGAGTAGATAAGAATGAAGATGGTCTCTTAAGAGTTGTTGACTATAAATCCTATGCCAAGGAAGTTGAAGGAAAGAAGCTTGCTGACGGCGTGCAAATCCAGCTTTTCGCTTATGCGTATGGGCTTGAGAAGCAGCCCGGGAAGAAGGTGGATGATGTTGGTTATATTGGCATCTATCTGCCTACGAAGAAGGGTGATAATGGCAAGAAGCCGCAGTTGTTTGAATACTTAAGTGCGAGCAAAAAGAAGTATGATATCGAGCCCATGATCGAGTATGCAGGACAGAAACTTGAGGAGACATGTTCTAAGATTGCGCAAGGTAAGGGAGCGGCTAAACTGACGGCGAGTGAATACGACGGCGCATGTACTTTCTGCAGCTTCAAGGGGGCGTGCGGAAGGTTTCTTAATATTAATGACAAGCCGAGTTCGGATGAAGTCACTATGTTAGATAAATCGTGGAAGCAGGACAAGTGATATGGTTAAGTTTTCTGGCGAACAACAGGCTATAATTGATGCAGGAAGATCCAATATTCTGGTCTCCGCAGCGGCGGGCTCGGGTAAGACGACCGTGCTGGCGGCAAGGATAACATCGAAGATAATCAATAAGGAACTTGATATTGATGAGCTTCTTGTAGTTACGTTTACAAAGGATGCGGCTTCTCATATGAGAGAGAAGATTGAGGCCGGTCTTCGTAAGGCACTGTCTGAACCCGGTGCTGACAGAACTCATATCAAGTCACAGATAGACAAGATATCAGTGTCGTATATCCAGACGATGAACAGTTTTTGTAACCGCGTTGTGAGTGAGGCGGGTTACATGTTTGAAGATGAAGATGCGGCGGCTCCGGGCAGTGCTGTTCTTGATGAGACTACGCTCAGTATGCTTAAGAAGCAGGCAGCGAATGATGCAATCATGGCTGTGTATGAGAGAATTGCGGAAGGCGATATCTCAGAGCAGGAGAGGGAAGATTTCCTTAATCTTATCTTCTCAATGGGTAATGGCAAGAGTGAGGCGCCTTTGTCTGATGCGCTGGAGAAAGCTTATGGTAAGCTACGCAGCCTGCCGGATTATCTTGATGTTGTTGACGGAGTAATCGCACATCGCGAGAAGCTTGATAGTGATGGTGATGTGATTGGGCTCGACAGAATTGTTGAGTACAATGATCGTTTCATTAGCAGGCTATTGCCCGCCATTAACTCTTCTGAAAATATGATTGATGGTCTGGATATTAAGCCGGCATCACATGATGAGTTAAAGTGGATATTCTCTTCTTTCAGAAAGCTGATCGATGAATATAATAATGAAAAAGGAACGGCTAAGACTTTGTTGGATCTGTTGGGTGCAATAAAGCATTTCTATACAAATCTCCTTAATGAACAGGGAGCTGATATATATCCGAATCTTTATGAGAGAAATAAAGTTAAGGACGAGATTTTCTTGGAAAAAATTGCTCCTATCGCCAGAGCATGCATCATTAACCGTGATAATCACAAGAGTTGCGGAGAAGAGATTAAATCTGCTAAGTGGGGTTGGAAGGCATCTTCCGACCTATGTGCTGTTAACCCTGATCTATTAATAAGAGATATTGATGTTGAAAAGTTGCTTGAGAAGCAGGTGCGAAGGACGTCATGTGCAAGAGCTTTCGCGGCGGTTCTTAAGGATATGGATGGCAGGTACAGCAAGTATAAGCGGGACCTTCGAGGTATCGATTATTCCGACCAGGAGCATATGTGCCTTCGCATTCTGAAGACTAATGAAGCTGGTGAACTTTATAGAACCAAGTTCAAAGAGATCTATATCGACGAGTATCAGGATAATACATCTCTTCAGGATGCTGTTGTGGAGAAGATTGCAGATAATAATGTCTTCTGTGTAGGAGATGTTAAGCAGAGTATCTATAAGTTCAGAAATGCAAATCCTGCGATGTTTATTCGTAAGTCTGAAGTGTATACAGAGGATCCTTCCAAGGGTAAGCTAATGGGTCTTAACTGTAACTTCAGAAGTACTCCTCAGATTCTGTCTTTTGTTAATGAAATATTTGACCAGCTCATGAGCGGCGGTGCAGCTGAGATTGATTACGAAGGCGGTAACCATGAACTTAATTCTCCCGAGGGGGCAAAGGAAGGGCCGTTACCTGAAGTTGTTCTCATCAATGCGAAGGAGAAAGAGAAGAAATCCACGGAAGGTGATGAGGGTAGTGCCGAGAGTGATGTTAAGCAGATCGAGATGCTCGTATCTGAGATCAGGAGCAAGGTACAGGAATACCTTAATGCAGGATATGAGAAGAAGGATATCTTCGTGCTCACAAGAACGAACAGCGCAGCTAAGGACGCTGCTGCCCATCTCAGACGATTCGGTATCAGTGCAAGGTGCATGGATAAGAAGCCGCTGTTCTCGGATAATGAGATTATCGGTATGTGTAATCTTATCAAGGTGCTCGCGAATGAGTATCGTGATGAATGTCTTGCCGGTGTGATTCTTTCTCCGTACAGATTCTCGAATTTTGTTCTTGATGAGCTTGCTGAAATCGTCGGATTCGCACCGGTTGAGTATAAGAAGATGAACCTGATTATAAAGATTCGTAATTATGCTGTTAATGGTCCGGATGAGAGTGTTAGAAATAAGTGCCGGATCATGCTCGATGCAATTGATGATCTGCGTTCCGAGAGTGTTATACGCGATATTGGTGAACTCATAGAGTTGATTTATGTGCGCACAGGCATTAAGGCAACACTGATGCAGGATGCTCCATATGAAGTCAATAAACTGGATCTTTTTAAGAGATGGCTGTGTAGTAATTTCCTTAAGCGCGGAAGCGATCTTACTGAAGTATCAGACGTGATTGATCAGATGCAGTCGAGGCTTGATGATGATGCAGCGATAGAGTTTGATCTCGGTGGTGAGGATCTTGTGCGCTGCATGAGTTACCACAAAAGTAAAGGTCTTGAGAATAAGTGCGTTATCGTTGTTGATGTAGACGGCTCAAATGAGAAGGATACTAATGGCTATATTAGTTTTAAGTCCGGTAGTGTTTTGTCTCCTGATGACCCTAAGGGACCTCGGTTTGTTGTTGATGATTATGAGGAGGATACATCCTATGCATCAACTTCTTTAGAGAAGGCCATTGTAAAAGAAGAAAACATACTTGAAGAGAATGCGGAAGCGATGAGACTTTTGTATGTAGCACTTACGAGAGCTGAAGAGAATCTGTGCTTCATAAGACGTATGGATCTGTCATCGAAGCCGCTCGGATCTTCTGTTCTGACACCTTTGCTTTCAGAAGACAGAAAGCTGTCCCGTGATTTTTATGTGGGAATGTCGGGTATCGATAAGCTAATGTTGAGCGCGCTCATCCGAATGAAACTCTCGCCTGATTCTTCGGGCCTTAAGGAAATCTGCGGGCTTAATGAAGAGCTATTCTCCTACAGGTCCGGTTTTGAAGGTGTGAAGGTGACAGTTAAGACTGTCTTGGATGTTATGGAGTCTTCTGATGATGAACTTGCTGAAGCTTCTCCGACTGTTGCTAAAGCCCCAGCAAGTGCTAATAGTGAAGCGGATCTTCGAAGACAGGAGATTTATGGATGCATTGGTGTTGATGAATTAGGTATGCCTAAGTTTGATCCTTACCGTTATGAGGATGCGATGAAGGCGCCTGCGAAGACTTCGGTGTCAGCGATGAAGAGAGAAGAGGAATCACTTTTTACGAAGGAGACTTCGGATACGGAAGTTGATCTTAATAGAGCGATCAATCTTCTTGTTCCTGATGCTGACCACTATATTGGTGAGTGTGGCGGTCTGTCCGGAACTGCGCTCGGTACTGCTGTTCATAAGGCGATGAGGTTTGTTGATCTTACATCTCTGGCGGAAGGAGTGCCGGCGGAGGCGGAGCTTGATGCGCTTGTTACTGAAGGCATACTTGATGAGGTTGAACGAGCGGCGGTAGGTAAGTTCTCGAAGAATATTGAAGCGTTTGCTGCGAGTGATCTGTGTAGGGCTTTGTTAAAGGCTGATGCTGAAGGTCACGCAGACCGTGAGCGTGAATTGATATGCTCTATCCGTATCAATCCCGGGCGTGATGACTATAAGCTTGTACAGGGAACACTCGATGCGATGTATATCGACGATGACGGCAAGGCTGTGATCATCGACTATAAGACTGATTACATCAAGTCTGATGATCCTGCTGAGGTGATCAGTGAAGTTAAGAAGCGCCATGCTGAACAGCTCGAACTCTATGCTGCCGCTGTAGAAGCTTCGGGCATCCCGGTCAAGTCGCGCTATGTCTGGCTGCTCAGGAAAGACATGGCGATAGAGGTTTAATGTAATCTGCTGAGATAGTTCTCTATCGTAGTCTTGATCTTCTCCGGTGAATCGGTCATACCACGGTCGACCCACTTGAAGATGACGTTCCATATAGCTCCGACATTGAATGCGATAAGGTAATCGGGCTCGAGTCCCGTCATTAATTTCGCGAACGGATTCTTCTCTTTATCTGTCGTCTCGCTGATCTTCGGCAGAGTCTCGTTAAGTTTAAGCAGAAGCAGATAGAGCATGTTGTTCTTGTGAAGGAGCTTGAGCAGCTTCCTGTTCTTCTCACAGAAAGCGAAGATAACTGCCAGAGGATCCTCGTCTGATTCTACGAGTGCATCCGTGTACTCGATAATGGCGTTGTTTATGATCGCATCGAGAACATCATCCTTGGAAGTGAAGTTCCTGTAGAAGGTCTTCCTGACAAGATTGGTCTCCATCACGATCTGCGTAACCGTGATCTCGCTGTAAGGGTATTTGCCCATAAGCTTCAGCAGCGCCTTGGTAATCTCGTTTCTGGATCTTACTGCCGATGGATTCGTAGTTGTATTCATGCCTCTGCCTCCCGAAAAGACACATTCCCGCGAGTTTGTGTATCTTTTGCCGTAACTGTTTACTTCACTTGTGGTACATCGTAACATAATCACAAAAATACACAAGTGTGTCAGTTGTGAGGTGCGTATGAGAGAGTATCTTCTTTTGCTGCCGATAATCTTTATCTTTCATGATATGGAAGAGGTGGTTGGATTTGGGAACTTCTTCAGGGGAAATCCGTGGCTGTTTGAACGGTTCCCGAAGGTGTTGAAAGCGTACCGCAATATCTCAACGGCCGGCTTCGCGGCGGCTGTTTATGAAGAGTTTGTTCCGATCTTTGGCATCAGCCTGCTTGCGTATTATCTGCCGTGTGATGTGCTGTATGCGTTGTGGTACGGAGTGTTTCTTTCGATTGCTGGACACTTTCTGATTCATATTGGACAGACGTTTTATATCCGCAAGTATATCCCGAGTTTTATAACGAGTCTGATCTGTCTTCCTGTGAGTATTGTTGTACTTTTAAAGTCGGGTCAGTTTATCGACTTTAATGTTCAGTCAGTGATGCTGATAACCGCGGGAATAGTACTAATGATAATCAACCTTAAGATCGCTCATGCTGTGATGCATAAGGCGAATAAGCAGCTGCTTAAATCAGCGCAAACAGTCCCAGGAACATGATGGCGCCCACCCAGTTGCCGGTGCCGCCTATCCTTAAGGGGAACAGCGGTATGTAGAGCAGGGCAGAATTGAAGATGCATGCCCATCTGGGCAGGTCCGTCTTTCCGGTAACAACAGCAATAAACAGCGTGACTGCAAATACAGCCATTCCGAGATAGCAAACGATCATGGTGGATGATGTGTCCTTAAAGAACTTGATTATTGTCTGACGTGCTTCTTCGGTCATTCCCATCTTGATATAAAACCATTCGGCTGCACCGCAGAATACGTGATGTGCAACGCCGGGAATAATGAATACCGCCGAAGAGATCAGAACGATTACCGCAAGTGTCACAGAATACTCTTTGAGCCACAGGTATATTCCGTAGTAGCCTGCGGAGAACATCAGCATGGCGAGTACACCCAGCAGCATCGAAAGAAGGGGATTCTTAAGAGGCATCTTGCTGAAGGTGGCCTTCAGCTTGTCGTTGTCAGATAACTGTTCGGCACTGAACTTTCCTCCCGGTACATAAGTAAGCAGGCAGTCGCATACTCCGCAGAGAATGTGGCCGATAATTGCAATAAGAAACAGTATCTTAATCAGACTCATTCGATTTCTTTTCCTTATTTCTCTCGCGCATCTCTTTGAAGAATTTAAGCATCAGATCGGAACATTCCTGCTCCATTACGCCACCTTCAAATTCCACATGGTGATTATGTCCGTGCTCGACGTTGAAGATGTCGTTGCATGAACAGACCGCACCTGACTTGGGTTCATATGCGCCGAAGTAGACTTTACGGATCCTGGACTGGACGATCGCGCCGGAACACATTGTGCAGGGCTCGAGAGTGACATACATATCCATATCATTAAGACGCCAGTCGCCGAGCTTCTTGCAGGCCTTGTCGATAGCGATGATCTCGGCATGCATCAGGGCGTTTGATTTGGTGAGCTTCAGGTTATGCGCGCGGACGAATACTTTGCCGTCTTTGACGATGACGCATCCTATCGGGCATTCCTTCTTCTCGTATGCCTTCTGCGCTTCCTTGAGCGCCGCCTTCATAAACTTGGTGTTCTGATCTTCCATAGGGATGATTATATCATGGTGGAAAAAAACAACATAAAAACAGGGATGCTACTTCATAAAAGCATCCCTGTTGCAATAATGTGTGTATTTTGTGTACTAAGGGCTAATTTTTCTTTTTAAATAATTAGTTTGTTTTTTAATAAGTAAAGAGAGAATTAAGCCTCAGCCTCTGTCTCTTCAACAGACTCCTCAGCAGCCTCTGTCTCAACAGCCTCTGTCTCCTCAACAGCAGCCTCTGTCTCCTCAACAGCAGCCTCTGTCTCAGCAACAGCCTCTGTCTCCTCAACAGCCTCTGTCTCAACAACTGTCTCAGCAACTGTCTCAACAGCAGATGTCTCTGTAGCTGTATCGCCGCAAGCAGCGATAGCGAATACCATAGTTGTAGCAATAGCAAGTGCAATAATCTTCTTCATTTCTTTATTCCTCCAAATTGTCTTTTTGTCCTACACAAAAATACCTTGCGTATTGTAGATTTCTTGCGATCAGACAACAAGCAACAGGTTCAACAATTAATGAAGAGTTATCACAAGAAAAATTATGAGAATTACATGTAATATGGCTGATATTGGTACCAGAAGGCGGAATTTCAGCTTTTTTGTCTTATGTCTGAACATGATCATTCCGAAGATCGCGCCTAAGAAACCACCCGCGAAAGCCAATGAAATCAGTACTCTCTCGGGAATGCGCCACTGATTCTTAATCGCCTTGCGCTTATCAATACCATAAGCTGCGAAGGTGACTATTGTTATTAATAAATAATAGATAATTAATACTCTTATAAGAAATTCCATATATGTATTATTGCACTTTTTTCTGATTTTACGAATTAAGTGCAATCGCGATTATACGTTTTCCTAAAAATCCCAAAAAAGTAGATGATTCTGAGCGATCAGGAGCTGATTTGGATGGTTAACAGGGGAAAACAGGGGGTAGAAGCGCTGATTCTTATACTCAATTCCCAAAACAAGAAAAAAGTATACAAATAGGCCTGGAAACTTATACGTTTTCTCAAAAACTGCCAAAAAGTATACAAAAGTGCCCGGATGGCCGGCCCGGCCGATCAGCCCCCTCAAGAAAAAAGAACAAAAAATCAAGAAAAAACGATAAAAGCCCTTGCATAACAAAATCGTTACATATAAAATACAAATGCGTGGAGAAAAGTGGCACAAAATTTCAGCAATGTGGAGTAAAGTGTCAGTAAACCACCAAGTTGTAACAATATAACAGAGTTAAAAAGGACGATGGCAAGAGACACTAAGAAGATTGATGCTAAGGGAAGATTCTTCATCCCGACAAAGCACAAAGAGGGCCTGGGCGAGGAGTTGGTAGTTACCAATAGCCTTGATACAGGCTATTTGAGTGTTTATCCTGCCGTTAACTTCCGCAAGATCGCCGATCAGCTCGGAAAACTCAACTCCATGGATGCCAAGGTAAGAAAGCTCAAAAGAGAGATTATCGGTGAGGCTTTGGAGTGCACTGTGGATTCCCAGGGCAGAATTAAGGTTAGCGATGAGTTGTGGGAGAGGATCGGAGCTAAGCCGGGAGACGAGATCTGCGTCTTCGATGTCGACGGCAAACTCGATATATGCACTAAGGCACACTACGACGAAGAGGATCACGATATCTCTTCTATTGAAGGTCTTGAGACCACGTATTTCGTAGAAGGCCTCTAATGGATCGGGATAGTAAGGTAGAGACATTTACCCATATACCGGTCCTTTTTAATGAGTGCATGGAGGCTCTTAATATTAAGCCTGACGGAATCTATGTAGATTGCACGGCGGGCGGCGGGGGCCACAGCGGCGGTATCGCCGACAGACTTAACGAGAAGGGTCTTCTGATCTCGCTCGATAAGGATGACGAGGCGATTGAAGTCTGCGAAGCTAAGGCAAAGGCCAAGGCTGAAGAAGGAAAGACGTGGAAGATCGTAAAATCCGATTTCTCGGAGATTACGACAGTCCTCGATGATATGAACATTGACAAGGTTGACGGAATCTTAGCAGACCTGGGAGTCTCTTCTCACCAGATCGATACGGCTCAGAGAGGTTTCTCTTATGCGGTAGACGGTCCTCTGGATATGAGAATGGATGAGACACAGAAGGTCTCGGCGTATGAAGTGGTAAACACATATGACGCCAGAAGATTAGAGGAGATCTTCAGACTCTACGGGGAAGAAAGATACGCCGGAAGGATAGCTTCAGGGATTGTAAGGGATAGGCAGGAGAAGCCTTTCACTTCCACGGTGGAGCTTGCTAAAGCAATCGCTTCGTATATGCCGGGCAAGGCAAGATACGAGGATCAGCACCCCGCAAGAAGATGCTTCCAGGCTATCAGGATCGAGGTTAATCACGAGCTCGATTCCGTCAGAACTTTACTGCAGGAAGGTCCTAAGAGACTGTCCGAGGGAGGAAGAATGGCAGTTATCAGCTTCCATTCTCTGGAGGACAGGATCGTAAAGGAAGAGTTCCGTACTCTCCAGGACCCTTGCACATGTCCGAAGAATCTTCCCTGCGTATGCGGTAAGAAGAGCCTCGGCAGAGTCATCACAAGAAAGCCGATCACGGCATGTGATGAGGAATTAAAAATGAATAACAGATCCCACAGCGCAAAGCTTAGGATCTTCGAAAGAACAGACGGGAGGACAAACTGATGTCTTCAGTAAAAACAGACGAGTTCTACACTGAAGTATACGTGCCTATCTCAAGGCAGGTATATGAGTATCCCGCGCTCTCTCCCAAGGAAGCAGAGGACAGAAAAGAAGAACTCAAGAAGAAAGAAGCGAAGATGATCCGTAAGGCAACAAGAAGCAGGATCTTCGAATCTGTTATTGCGGTCGGACTTATCATGTTTGTCGGTGTGTTCTTTATGTTGCTTATCAACCCCCAGGTAGGCCTGGCGGAACTTGCAAAGGATAATTCGGATCTCAAGGATGATATAGCGGTGTTGAAGAGAAATATCCTTGACTCCGAAGAGGACGTAAACGGTATTACAGATATGGACAGCATCAGAGCGCAGGCACTCGCTCTGGGTATGCAGGATCCTAATACGAATCAGGTCGTAATCATCCCGATGCCCGAAGATGACAAACTCGTAACTATGGTATCATATGACGAAGAGTTTGGAATCAGCGAGGAGGCGTATGACAGCGCTGTGGAAGCTCTGACAAACTACTACCTCCAAGAAGTTGCATCGGATGAGTGAAGACAGGAATTTAAGAGAAGAAACACATAATTCGGAACATCCCGAGAAGAGCCAGAACGAGAGAGTGTCCTTAGGACTCACTCTTGCTATTTTTGCGCTTATCGGAGCTTTCTCTCTCTACCTTATAGGAGACCTTTACAAGACCACCGTAATCGACTACGACACCTATGCCAGGGCTGCGTCCAACCAGCAGTGGAGGATGATGTCCTACGAGGCGGACCGCGGAGTTATCTACGACGCCAACATGATGCCGGTCGCTTCCAATACTTATAACTATACTGTAGTTATCTCGCCCAAGATCCTTATGTCGAGCAGCGAGATCATGAACGGCACCTTAAGCCGCGATCAGCTCATAAACGATATGGCTGAGCTGTTCCAGATGCCCGCGGCCGACATCGACGAGGTGCTCCCCTTTGACCCGGAAGACACGTCTGACCCCAGAAACGACGTTGCCGGTATGGATCTTATCCGTAACCTCGAGGCGGAGCTTGCGGAGCCCGCAAAGACATATTGCCAGCAGCACTCGCTGTCAGGCATCTCGTTCCTTGCGGTGCCGCAAAGATACTACAACTACGGCAGCCTTGCAGCGCAGGTAATTGGCTACGCCAGCAATGACGGCGTCAGCCTTAACGGTGTTTACGGCCTGGAGGCTTATTACAACTCCGTCCTCTCCGGTACTGACGGCTACAGGTATTCTGAGGTTGACCAGGGTACGGAAGGCGTTCTGCCTTACTCCGATGCCATCACGCAGCCCGCGGTAAACGGCAACAACCTTGTTCTTAATATAGATATTAATATCCAAAGAATTGCTGAGGAGATCTGCAGAAGCGCTTACATCCAGTATGCGCCGAGGGACGGAATCTGCGCCATTGTCATGAACCCTTACACGGGCGCCATCCTCGCCATGGTCTCTCTTCCTGACTACGATCTGAATGAGCCTTACGGAATCCCTTACGGAATGGACGCCATCGTCTGGAACTCGATGGATGACGATGCCCAGGTAGAGTACCTGATGGGTAATGTCTGGCGTAACCGCTGCATATCCGATACATACGAGCCGGGTTCCACGTTCAAGGCTCTTACGACATGCATTGCTTTCGAGGAGAATCTTACGAACGAGAACGAGGAGTTCTCCGACGCGCCTATCCAGGTGTCCGACATAGATACGATCTCCTGCTGGATGCAGAAGCAGAACGGCGGTAATCACGGTATGGAGTCCTTGAGACAGGGCTTCGAGAATTCATGTAACCCTATCTTCGTTCAGCTTGCCCAGAGGATCGGCGTAAGCAGATACTACAGATACGTGCACATGTTCGGTTTCTACGAGACGACCGGTATCGATCTTCCTGCTGAAGGTACGGGTATCTTCCACACGGATCCTACCGTAATCGATATGAGCTGCTTGTCTTTTGGTGAGTCAGCTACGGTTACACCTATTCAGCTTCTTAACTCTTACTGCGCCATCGTTAACGGAGGTAACCTCATGGTGCCTCACGTTGTTCACTATATTACTGATGAGAACGGCAACACGGTCGATGAGATCGAGCCTGAGGTCATTAGAACGATCTTCTCCGAGAGTACTTGCGAGAGAGTAAGACAGCTCATGATCGACGTAGTAGACGAAGGTACGGGTTCTGCAGGTCAGGTTCCGGGATACTACGTTGCAGGTAAGACGTCTACATCCACCATTGAGAACGGTGAGCTTGCAGGCGCACACGTTCTGTCATTCTCCTGTTTTGCACCTTCCTACGATCCGCAGATCGCGGTCCTCGTAGTTCTTAATAAGCCTGCCGAGAACTCGGTAGGTTCCTCAGCGGCTGCTGCCACGGCGGCACGTATCGTTGAAGGTACGCTGCGTTACATGGGCGTGCCGAGAATCCTCACTGAAGAGGACTACGAGCAGCTCACCACAAGGTACTGGGTTCAGCCTGTAGTAGGTCTTTCTGCCACGGAAGCTGCGTCCAGGATCGGTTATAACGGTATCTCATGTGTTTACGGTTCCGCCAACATGACGGCAGAGACGATAGTCGGCTACACATATCCTTCCACAGACGCACAGCTTTACAGCAGCGGAATAGTAATGCTCTATCCTGAGGGTGAGAATGTGCAGATGCTCTCGAGCACAGTGCCTAATCTGTCCGGTAAGACAGCGATCGAGTGCATGGAAGCGCTTCGTGATGCCAACCTTAACTGCCACATCGAAGGTGATGTAATGGGTATTTGCACGGGCCAGAGCGATCTTGCGGGAAGCATAGTCTTCTCGGGCTCTATCGTTACGGTTACGCTGGAGAACACCGCGATAGTTATCGACGGCGACGAGCCCCAGGGCGAGATCGAGAGTGAGGACGGCGTGGTGTCTGAAGACGGCACTGACGGCGAGTCCGAGGAAGGAATGGTAGGCTGACATGAATTTAGACGGTTTCAGAGTAATAACGGGAAACAGCCGTGTGAAGGTAACTTCGGTCGAGTTCGATTCCAGGAAGGTTACCGAGGGCAGCCTTTTCGTTGCTGTGAAGGGCTTCACTTCAGACGGCCACTCTTATATTAAGTCTGCGCTTGAGAAGGGGGCTTCCGTGATCGTGGCTGACGAGAACGACTGCCCTTATACTGACGAGGAGCTCAAGGCGATGGCGGAGGGCACCGGTGCCTGCGTTCTTAAGGCTAAGGACACGAGACTGCAGTGTGCGCTTTTAAGCCGGGAGTTTTTCGGACACCCGGAGAAGAAGCTTAACATGATCGGCATCACGGGTACCAAGGGCAAGACTACGATCGCGTTTATGGTAAGAGACATACTTGAGACCGCGGGCAAGAAAAGCGGCCTTATAGGAACCGTCTGCGACATCATCGGCGACGAGAAGATCCCCTCTGCGCACACGACTCCCGAGGCGCGCGATAACTACGAGATGCTTGCCAGGATGGCGGAGTGCGGCTCTGACGCCTGTGTTATGGAAGTCAGCAGCCAGGGTCTGAAGCTCGACCGTGTTTACGGCATCGTTTACGACGTCGGCTGCTACACTAATTTTTATGAAGACCACATCGGCGGCAATGAGCACCCCGACATGCAGGATTACCTTAACTGCAAGCTCAAGCTGTGGGAGCAGACTAAGACTGCAGTCATTAACATGGATACGCCCGTGAGCGGCGAGTTCTACGTGAAGGCTCAGCAGTGCGGCTGCCAGATAATCACTTACGGCCTCTCCGATACATGCGATGTTCAGGCGTACGATCTGGAGAACGGAATGAAGGACGGACGCGCCGGAACTTACTTCAGTTTATTAAGTCCCTGGTATAACGGAAGATTATTTGTGGCTATACCCGGCGAATTTAATGTGTATAATGCTCTGTGCGCACTTACGGCGGCTTTCCTGTCAGGCGCTGATGCCAAGGCAGTGGAGAAGAGCCTTGCCGGGATCGAGGTTCCGGGAAGACTGCAGCCGGTTAAGAACGAACTCGGCATAACCATTCTCGTGGATTACGCGCATAATGCAGCGAGCCTTGAGAATGTTCTGGACACGCTTAAGAAGGCTGCATCAGGAAGAGTTATAACCGTATTCGGCTGCGGCGGCGACAGATCGCACACCAGAAGGTTCGAGATGGGTGAGGTTTCGGGTAACAAGTCCGACTACACCATCGTTACTTCGGATAACCCGAGGACGGAGGACCCCGAGGTGATCGTGGGTCACATCGTATCCGCGATAGAGAAGACGCCTGGCAAGTTCGAGACTGTCATCGACAGAGCGGAAGCTATACATAAAGCCATAAGCATTGCGAAGCCCGGAGACATCGTTCTCATTGCGGGCAAGGGCCATGAGGATTATCAGATCTTCAAGGATCGCACAATACATTTTGATGATGCGGAGGTTGCCGCTGAGGCTGCTTCCCGCATACGAGAGGAAAGAAAATGAGACGGATGTTCTCTTTCGATGAAGCGGTCGCCGCTGTAAACGGCACCGTTATAAACCGCAAAGGCGCGGTAGGCGGGACACTCTTCGTGTCCGGCGTGTCTACTGATACGCGCACTATCGAGGAAGGCAATCTCTATATTGCTCTCAAGGGCGAGAGATTCGACGGCCACGACTATGTGCAGCAGGCCATCTCCAAGGGCGCGTGTGCGGTCATCGTCAGCAGCGCATCCAAGGTGCCCGAAGGCGGTATAGGCATCGTCGTTAAGGACACTCTCATTGCACTCGGTGCTTTAGCAGAACACTACAGATTCAAGATAAATGCCAAGGTGATCGCGGTCACGGGTTCCGTCGGCAAGACCACCACGCGCGACATGATCACGGCAGCGCTCACGCCTTCTTTCAAGGTGTGGTCCACCAAGATGAATCTTAATAACGATATCGGTCTTCCTCAGACCATTCTCTCGGCTCCCGAGGACACCAAGGTCCTGATCGTGGAGATGGGGATGAGAGGCAGAGGACAGATCTCTTACCTTACGAATATCGCTCATCCCGACATCGCTGTTATCACGAATGTCGGCTATTCACATATCGGAATCCTCGGCTCGCGTGAGGAAATCAGAGCAGCCAAGTGCGAGATCATCGACGGCCTCACAGAAAACGGAATCCTCATCGTAAACGGCGATGACGATTTTCTCTTCGATTATGTAAGAAACATCATTCCTCTTAACAACGGTCTCGTGGCAGTCTCGGTAGGAGATAAGTTTAAGGAAAGCGTTATGAACTGTCCCGCAAGTGTTCGCGCTTATAATGTCAGCGAGCATGATGGAATGGAGTTCGATGTTGATGTCACGCTCGGCGGTTATAATCATGCAATAAAGGGAATGCATATAGCACTTGGAGGCGAGCATAATGTCAGAAATGCATGTGTTGCACTCTCGTGCGCAGGTATTCTGGATGCAGATTTCGAGAAGACCAAGCAGGCTCTTTCTGAGTACGCTCCGATGGACGGCAGAGGCAAGACATACCACGGCAAGGATTACACTGTAATCAACGATGCATATAACGCTTCTCCCGAGTCAATGGCGGCGGCATTTAAGAACCTGGATACGACAAATCCCGGCAGCCGTAAGATCGCGGTGCTCGGCGGTATGCTCGAGCTCGGTGACGACTCCGCTAAGCTTCACAGGCTCACCGGAGAAGAATGCGGCAAGTATAAGTTCGATAAGATCATCGTGACAGGTGACGACCGCGATGCATTCATCAAGGGCCTTAAGAACGTCAGATCAAATGCTGATGTGATATCATGTGCCGACACACAGGAAGTAAGCAGAAAGATCCATGAGATCATCAAGCCCGGTGACACTGTGCTGTTCAAGGCTTCACACTCTTTCGGCTTCGAGGCACTGTCCAAGGAATTTACCGGTAATGACTAAGATCAAGACACAAAGACAGAGCAATATTCCTTTGATCCTGATGATGTTCGCCATCGTCATGTTCGGCCTTGTCATTCTTTATTCGGTATCAGGTCCTGCGGGCTATGCCAAGAGCGTTCACGACTCAGCGTATTACCTTAAGAGGCAGATTTTGTGGACTGTCGTAGGAATCGCGGTGGCGCTCGTTATATCGTTCATGCCGGTAAACTTCTTCAAGCACCCGGTAATCTTTTTCACGGCGTACTTTTTAAGTCTGGGACTTGCCATAGCGGTTAAGCTTTTCGGTAGTGAGATCAACGGTGCTAAAAGATGGATCCTCATCGGCTCCTGGGAGTTCCAGCCCTCGGAGCTATGTAAGATCGGTCTTATAATAGCGCTCGCGGGCTACAGGGAATACATAGTCAGGCTGAGGGCGCAGGGGCGGCTTAAGTCCAAGACCGGCAAGGCTCAGGCCTGGAACCACGCTTTCTTCGACTTCATTATCCCGGTGGCGGCATGCCTGCTTGTCGACGTATTCATTCTTTTTGAGCCGCACTTCTCGTGCTTCCTTATCATCGGCGTCGTCGTATTCATGTGCACGCTGAATTCCGGTGCGGGTATCCGCGCGTGGATCCTCGGAGGCCTCTCCATTCTTCTGGTCGGAGTGCTTTTCGCGAGTATCTACATCGCCGTTAACCCTAACTTCCGTAAGAACTTCGCACATGTTTACCAGAGACTCAACATCTTCGCTGCTACGAGCGGTGACGAGGAGGTCGAGGTAACGGAGGATGAAACCCGTCAGGTTACTAATGCCCATAACGCTCTCGGTTCGGGCGGTATGTGGGGCAGAGGCCTGGGTTCTTCCCGTGCTAAATATAACTACGTATCAGAGGCGCAGAACGACTACATCTTCTCCATCTATGTGGAGGAGACGGGCTTCATCGGAGGTGCCGTGCTGATCTTCTTCTATATGGTAATCTTCGCGATGTTCGTGCAGGTAATACTGAGGGCGAACAGCGTGTTCTCGAGGATGCTCGCCACGGGCTGCACGACACTCATAGTGATACAGGTCGTGCTTAACCTCGCCGTTGAGCTGCAGGTTATCCCTTCTACGGGTGTTACGCTGCCGTTCGTAAGTTACGGCGGTACCGCACAGCTGTTCCTGCTCGTTGCGTTTGGACTTATCCTGTGCGTTTCGAGAAGCGGAACCTCGCCTAAGATCAAAGAAAAGGCGGAGAGTGCAGCATGAAGAAGTTTATCGTGACAGGCGGAGGCACCTCAGGCCACATAAATCCCGCGATCAGCATTGCGGACGCTTTGGCGGCGCATTACGGCCCTGAAGGCGGCTGCGAGATCATCTTCACGGGCAGGCAGGAAGGCCTGGAGGGCGAGCTTGTACCCAAGGCTGGCTACGAGCTTCGCAATATTACTGCCAAGCCTTTCCCCATGAAGCCGTCGTTTAAGATGGTGAAGGCTTTCAGCGCGAACCTTAAGGGGCGCAAGCAGTGCACGCAGATAATCAAGGACTTTAAGCCTGACGCAGTAATCGGCACCGGCGGCTATGTTTGCGCGCCTTTGCTCGAGGCTGCCGCATCGCTTAAGGTGCCCGTCATAATTCACGAGGCAAACGCGTTCCCCGGCAGAGCCAACCGCTGGCTCGGACGCAAGGCGGACCTGGTCCTCACGGGCTTTCCCGACCTCGAAAAGGACTTTTCCAAGGCAGGGAAAGTGGTGTGCACGGGTAACCCGATAAGATCCGGCGTGGCTTCTACTGACGCGCAGGAGTGCCGTGCCAAGTTCGGTCTCGGTCCTGACGACAAAATGGTGTTTGCCATGGGCGGAAGCCTGGGCTCGAAGACTATCAACGATTTCGTTATCAAGGCTGCATCGGAGCCGAGGTTTAAGAATGTAAGATTCGTGCTCGGCACGGGCAAGCAGCAGTCGCAGAAGATTGCGGATGATGTAGTTATCCCGGATAACCTCGAGATGCATGAGTACATCACCAACCCGAATGAGTACATGGCGGCGGCGGACGTGTCGCTTACCAGGTCGGGCGCGGTAACCTGCGCTGAGACGGCGGCTATCGGCTCGTGTTCTGTGCTGATCCCTTATCCGTATGCGGCGCATGACCACCAGACTTATAACGCATCGGCTTTCGCTGATATCGGCGGATGCGTGCTGATGCCTGACAAGGATGTCGCTGAGGGTAAGCTCGGAGATGTGCTCGAGGAGCTTCTTAATGACGAACAGAGGCGTAAGAATATAAGACAGAATGCGAAGAAACTCGCGGTGCCCGACTGTGACGAGAAGATCGTCAGGGCTATAGGAGAACTCATCGGTGAGTGACGGGGAGAAGGAAAAGAAACCTCAGGCCGACATAGCCGACGAGATGGAGAAGGCTCTGGAGGCTTTAGAGGAGGCTGATAACGAGAAAAGCCAGAAACCGCCGAAGGACGACGGCGTTGTTTTTGTAGCGGAAGAGAAGAAGGAAGAAGATCTTCCTGAAGAACCTTCTGAGGAGAAGCCGGAAGACGAATCTGAGAAAAAGCCTGAAGAAGCCGAAAAGCCTGAACCGCAGAAGGCTAAGCCTGCGCCTAAGAAGAAATCATCTAAAAAGAAAAATGACGAGAAGGAATACCTTCCTGGTTTTCCTTATGACTTCAAGACTGTACTGACTGTATTGTTGATCGTAACTGTGCTGGTGTTCATCTGGTCGGTTATCTTTAATCCTTCCATGAGGATCGATCACATCGAGATTAATGGTAATTATGAGTTTACTGATGAGCAGATAATGGATGCCCTGGACGTTCATATCGGTGATCACATCCTGAAGCCGACCTTAAGCAGAAGCATGAGTCTTGTCAGAAGCACGCCTTATATTATCGACATCGATGTTGATATAGATTTCCCCTCGGGTCTCGTCATTAACGTGACGGAGAGACACAGACTTGCATATATCAGAGTGCCTGACGGTTATGCGGTCATTGATGATGAGGGCGTAATCCTGGATTTCCAGACGTTTGATGACGCATACGACGTTCACCCAATCCTGTGCGGACTTGACCTTAACGGAGTGGTCATCGGCCAGAGGACGGATATAACCGAGTCCCTTAAGTTCAGGAAGATGATCCTGGTGCTCGGAGCCGTGCTGGATGCCGACCGCGGATCCATCCGTAACGACGGATACAGCTTCTATGACAGCGTCAGGGAGATCCGCGTGCTGTCGTCAGGTCTTATCTTCCTGACTATCGAACTTCCGGACGGAACCATACTCCAGGTTAAGCTTGCCGGAGTCGAGAATATCGACGATAACATGCAGTGGCTGCTGTATGCGATAAGGGCCGATGCCTTCGAGGGACTGCCCGCGGGTTCGCTGGATATGACAGATGATGAAAAGATATATCGCGCGTATGATACTTAATTTTAATATAGGCTGATTGCATTAATAAGAAAAAAAGTTTAACATTAAGCGGTGATACTGAAATATTCTATTGTCGAAGTACAACATTTAGTTTAAAATTTATTTGATTGTACTATATATAGGATTTTGAGAAGTACATTTATACAGATACACGGAGGATCTGACAATGTCTGATAAGAGAGGTTTTGTTTTGGACGAGGATCATTTCGCTACCATCAAGGTAATCGGTTGTGGCGGCGGAGGCTGTAACGCAGTTGACAGAATGATCGACAGCGGTGTACAGGGAATCGAATTCATTTCCATAAACAGTGATAATCAGGCTCTTGCCAGGACTAAGTCGACTATTAAGGTCCAGATCGGTGAGAAGGTAACAAGAGGTCTCGGATGCGGAGCTGATCCCAGCGTAGGTGAGAAGGCTGCAGAGGAGTCCAAGGACGAGATCGCTGAGGCTATCTCCAACACAGATATGTTGTTCATCACAGCCGGCATGGGCGGCGGTACAGGAACAGGTTCTGCTCCCGTAGTTGCACAGATCGCTCAGGAGCTCGGTATCCTCACAGTAGCTGTAGTAACAAGACCTTTCGGATTTGAGGGCGCAAGAAGAGCACAGAATGCCGAGAGAGGTATCCGTGAGCTCGAGAAGTATGTAGATGCTCTCGTAGTTGTAAGCAATGACAAGCTCCTTGAAGTTGTTGATGACGATACATCCTTCGAGGAAGCTTTCAATATGGCAGACCAGGTTCTCAAGTTTGGTGTAGCAGGTATCTCCGACCTCGTAGCTATCCCCGGACTTATCAACCTCGACCTTGCTGACGTTAGAAGAGTAATGACAAAGGCAGGCATCTGTCACATGGGTATCGGCCGTGCTTCCGGCGAGGGTAGAGCTACAGCTGCTGTTAAGCAGGCTATCAATTCACCTCTGCTCGATACAACGATCGAAGGCGCTAACGGCGTAATCATCAACTTCACAGGCGGACGTAACATGAAGCTCCAGGAGATCGACGCAGCTGCTAAGCTCGTTCAGGAGTCTGTTGCACCTGAGGCTGAGATTATCGTCGGTGCAGTTATCGATGCATCCCTCGAGGATGAGATCATGATCACTGTTATCGCATCCGGTTTCGATAATTCCGTGAATGCTTCTGCTAACCACAGAGCAAGCACATCAATTCTTTCCAGAAATAATCCCCAGCTCGTAAGCGAGCCCAGACAGGCTGCTCCTGTTACAACAACAAGCAGAAGCTCCTACTCCAGACCTGAGCCCGCTCCTGCACCTGCTCCCAGACAGGCAGCTCCCGGATTCCTTTTCGGAGATGATTCAGTAAATTCCAGAGTACAGGCAGCCCGTGAACCCGAGGCAGCTCCCGCACCTGTTCCTGAGCAGGCACCTGCGCAGCCCGTTTCACCTCTTCCGGTACAGACACATTCATATCAGATGCCGGCTCAGCAGCCTGCACCCGCAGCTCCTTCCCAGTACGGCGGTAAGCCTCAGGTTAACGTAACACCTGCTTCCGAGGGACCTGCAGCACCGAGGACAGCAAAGCCTTGGTTCATGTTTGGCAACAAGGACAATAATCAGTAATGAAGTGCCCTAAGTGCGGAGCTGATAATGATAAAGTAATAGATACGCGCCCCTCTGATGAGGGGCGCGCCATTAGGCGCAGAAGAGTCTGTATTGAATGTGAGTACAGATACTCCACCACGGAGCGCGCCGAAGTGCTTGGTATGAAGGTCGTTAAGAAGGACGGAACACGTCAGGATTTCTCCAGAGAGAAACTCATGGCAGGTCTTGCTTCCGCCTGTTCTAAGCGCCCCGTTTCCAATGCCAATCTCGAGAAGATAGTCGATGAAGTCGAGAATTGTCTTAATGATCAGCGTAACCATGAGATCTCGACTAACGCTATCGGCGAGATCGTAATGGAGAGACTTAAGAAGCTGGATAAGGTCGCTTATGTCAGATTTGCTTCTGTATACAGAGACTTTACCGACATCAAGTCTTTCACTGATGAAGTTGAACATTTGAGTACGAATAATTAAGGATTAGGGGGAGACTCTTATGGCAAAGAAAGTACTTATTGTTGATGATGATGCAGATATCATCGAGCTTCAGAAGCTTTACTTCGAGAAGGAAGGCTATGAAGTAGTTTCCTGCATGCAGGGTGACAAGGCAGTCGCTACATTTAATGTTACGAAGCCTGATATCATCATCCTCGATCTCATGCTTCCCGGCATGGACGGTAACGATATCTGCCGCGAGATCAGAAGAGTATCTGATGTTCCGATCATCATGCTTACAGCAAGAACAGACACACTCGACAGAGTTGTAGGTCTTGAGCTCGGTGCTGATGACTATGTTCCGAAGCCGTTCGAGCCTAAGGAGCTTCTTGCCAGAGTTAAGGCAGTATTAAGAAGAACAGAGAAGTCTGCAGCAGGCCAGGGCGGAGACGCTGCCGGCGCTGATGAGAACAAGGCTACAGACCTTGTTACTTTCCCCGGTCTTACGATCGATAAGGTTAAGTATGTTGTAACGGCAGACGGAAAGGAAGTTTACATGCCCCCGAAGGAGCTCGAGCTTCTTTTCTTCCTCGCTTCCAACCCGAACCGCGTATATTCCAGAGAGCAGCTGCTCGAGAATGTCTGGGGTTACGACTTCTTCGGTGAGTCCAGAACTGTTGACGTACACATCAAGAGAATCCGTGAGAAGATCGAGATTCCCGGTGTAGAAAGAGACTGGTGCATCCGCACTGTCTGGAGCAGAGGATACAAATTCGAGACTAAGTGATTATGGGTATCAGTTCCTATAAGTACAAGTCAGTCTCTACGGATTTTGCCGTATTTCTGAATACGTTTCTGATAATAAGCACAGTGATTGTTTTTGCTGTGCTTATTATTATCTCGTATCAGAGCATCAGCAATGAATATATAAGCAATCACATGGCTGATACGGCTTCGATTTGTTCCGATATCAGTGTTGATTATCTGAAGATTACCGAGGCTTATCCTGATGATCAGAAAGAGCAGGACAGCCTTATCAATATGTATCTGGCATCGAACCTCATCGAAGATAAGGTTGCTGCTTATATCGTAGACCGCAACGGAGTAATCCAATATGCCAACGATATTGCTTACTACGGCGATGATGTTAATACCCTGATACGCAGCACGATCGAATCAGTAAATGCAGAGCAGGGTATCTGGCAGGATTACCGTGAACTCACAGCTACTTCCGCTGAGATCGTCACAGGTATGAAAATCGGAGATACCGGACTTTATTCTGTAGTTATCCATAAGATGGACCAGACAAACTTCATAGATGCATATCTTTCAATCATCTTATATCCGACTCTCGTGTCGCTGGTCGCAGCCATAGCCATGTTTATAGGCTTTGTCGGTCTGACTATCAGACCATTAAGAGAAATATCCAAGACTGTATCCAAGGTGTCTGACGGTGATCTGACGGCACGTGTAGATGACAAGTATACGAAGCTCGGTGACAGTACAGGTATGCTGACTCTTTCATCTGACCTTACGGAGATGGCTCAGTATATCAATTCCATGATCGAATCTCTCGAGAACCAGGAAAATGACCGTGCTATCTTCATTTCTTCTGTCGCACATGACATCAGGACGCCTCTGACATCGATAAACGGCTTCGTAACAGCCATGATCGACGGTACGATCCCTCCTGAGCTTTATGAGAAGTACTTAACGAAGATCAAGACCGAGGTCGATAAGATCAGAGGTCTCGTCGTTTCCATGACTGAGGCGTCGTCTCTGTCTCATGTCGAGCCCGACCTGATGGATGAATTTGACCTTGTAGAGGCTGTCGAAGAGCTTGTATCCGAGCTTGAGCCTCAGCTTTCCGCCAAGAATATCACTGTGGAGACCAGGATCGACAAAGAGGGCGGCACCAAGGTCTACGGAGAGATCCAGATGCTGTGCAGAGTTCTGCTTAACATTGTTACAAACGCAATAAAATTCGCGCCTGAGGGCGGTAAGATCATTATTTCGTCTGAAAGCGACAGGAAGACCTGCATGTACATTTCAGTAGAGGATTCCGGCCCCGGAGTGGAGCCTGAGAAGCGTTCCAGAGTGTTCGAGAGCTTCTATAAAGCTGATCCTTCACGTAAGCAGGAGGGCTTCGGCCTCGGCCTTTATATCTGTAAGCAGGTACTGTCAGGTCACGGCCAGTCTATCAGACTTGAAGAGAGCCAGGAATTAGGCGGAGCCAGATTTATCTTCTCGTTCCCTCTTCCGCCCAAGAAAGACTGATCCATGAAGAAAAGCGATCGCATCAAGCTTGCCGACCTTACCCTGAAGGCCTTGACGGAGGCATTCCCTGATTCGTCATGCTCGCTTGATTCCGACAGCCCTGAAAGGCTTGCCATAAGAGGCATACTTTCTGCCCAATGCACTGATGTAAGAGTGAATATCACGGCACGCGAGCTTTTTGAGGAGTGCCCCTCCATGGCTGATATAGATGCTCTCCCTGAGGAAGAGCTTATACAGATCATAAAGCCCTGCGGCCTTTATAAGTCGAAGGCGAAGTCTATAAAGACCTTTGCGCACCTTTACTGCAGTGAGTGGGAAGGCATCGTGCCGCGTGAGATCGGCCCGCTCATGAAGTGCCCCGGAGTCGGCAAGAAGATAGCAAATCTAATTATCGGGGAGATCTACGGCATACCCGCGGTAGTCGTGGATACTCACTGCAAGCGCGTGATGTACCGTATCGGCATCACTGACAACACTGACCCGCTTAAGGTGGAGAAGGATATCTGCGAGGTGTTTCCCGAGGAGTCCTGGATCGGGCTTGGGCACATGGCGGTGGACCTCGGAAGAAGTTATTGCGACTCGCGTAACCCCGACTGTGAGAAGTGTCCGCTTACCTCGTTTTGCAGGAAGCGTGTGGTGAATAAATGAGTGATGTTAAGGTGACATTAGGAAGCCCGGTCACGGTGCTTTACGGTATCGGCCCTGAGGCTGCGCGTAAGCTCGCCAAGCTCGAGATCACAAGTGTTTACGACCTGATCTCGTTCATACCGCGCCGCTATAACGACTGGTCTGATGTGTCTTCTATAGATCAGTGTGAGGAGGGACAGGAGATCTCGTTCCTCGGCACCGTCACGTCTGCGCCTGTTCGCAAGGGTTTTAAGAAGCAGTCCCCTGTGGCTTTTTACGTGAGCGACGGCTCAGGCCGCATTGAGCTTTCGTACTTTAATGCGCCTTATATAATCGACAAGTTTATGGTGGGTGACAAGATCTTCGTGCACGGCACGGTTACGTACTACGGCATGCACGCGCAGATCGTAAACCCTTTCTGCGAGAAGGCGGCTTCTGCCGATGAATTAAGACTTGTTCGCCCCGTGTACCACCTTACTGCCGGCATCACTTCCAACATGATAAACAAGTGGGCTCTCACGGCGCTGAAGCTTGTGAAGAACCAGATCCCCGATGTGATACCCGCGTCCCTTAAAGAGCGCGAGAACTTGTGCAGTGCAGCTGAAGCTTATGAGTATGTGCACGCACCGGCTACTATTGCGCAGGCGGCGGAGGGCAGACGCAGGATTGCTTTTGAAGAGCTCATCCTTCTTGGCATCGGCATGAAGTATTTCATGACCACGGGAGGCCCGGATGAGGTCGCGCCTGTCGTGGTGCCGTCTTCCGGAGGGCTGTCTTCAGAAGCTGCCGCAAGGTGGAAGACAGTTGTAGGTAACCTCGGGTTTAAGCTCACGGGAGACCAGCGCAAAGCACTCACGGATATACAGCAGGACCTCATGCTGAGTAAGCCCATGAACCGTCTCGTGCAGGGTGATGTCGGCTCCGGTAAGACCGCGGTTGCCATCCTTTCCATGGCGATGACTGCCATCATGGGAAAGCAGTCTGTACTGCTCGCGCCCACGTCGGTTCTTGCCAAGCAGCATTATGACTCGGCGTGCGCACTTCTTGCGGGGTCCGGCATTAATGTGGCCCTGCTTCTGGGTAAGACGAAAGCGTCGCTAAAAAAAGAAATCAAGACGCAGCTTAAGGAGGGTGAGGCCTCGGTCATTATCGGCACGCATGCTGTGCTCACGGATGATGTTCAGTTTAACGACCTGTCCCTCGTTATCGCAGACGAGCAGCACCGCTTCGGCGTAAAGCAAAGGGAGAAGCTTTTGATCTCACGTGATGGCACTGACGGCGTGAATGCAGTGCATAACCTCGTCATGACGGCGACGCCTATACCGCGTACTCTTGCCATGGTCATCTACGGTGACATGGCGACTTCCGTAATACGTGAGAAGCCGGCAGGCAGGAAGCCCATCATGACGCACTTCCTGCCTTACACTGACGGCGACGATATCTATAATGTTCTTATAGCCAAGCTTCGCAAGGGAGAGCAGGCGTATATCGTGTGCCCGCGTATTGACGATGATTCGGAGACGGTGGCGCCTGATGAGTATTATTTCGACGACTTCTTCGGGCTTGAGGGGCAGGCTCCCGAGGCTGTCAGCGTCAAGACGATGAAGAAGAGACTTGATGAACACGGTATCTCGGAGAAGTACGAGACAGCGGTGCTCTACGGTTCTATGAAGGAGACTGCCAAGCTCGAGGTTATGGAAAGATTCCTTTCAGGAGAAGTGAAGGTGCTTATATCCACCACGGTAATCGAAGTCGGTGTTAATAACCCGAATGCTACGATGATGATGATAATGAACGCCGAGCGCTTCGGCTTATCCACACTGCACCAGTTAAGGGGAAGGATCGGAAGAGGCGACAAGCAGTCTTACTGCGTGCTCTGTTCTGATAACAAGACCGAGCGTGCGCTCGAGAGAATGAAGCTTATGTGCGAGTGTTCCGACGGATTTGAACTCGCGGGGAAAGACCTTGAGTTAAGAGGCCCCGGTGACTTCTTCGGAACGCGTCAGCACGGTATCCCGACACTGCGCGCCGCCAACCTGTTTACTGACGCGCCGCTTGCCAAGACCGCGTGCGATGAGGTTAATAAGCTTTTCGAGCAGGGCGGTGAAGAAGCCAAGACACTTATGAATAATATCGGCACCATGTTCAGGTTAAGGTTTGCCGATAAGATGGGGACACTGTAATGCCGAGAGTAGTATCAGGAAAGTTCAGAGGGATAATTCTCGATGCTCCCAAGGGAGACAACACAAGACCTACCGGAGACAAGGTCAAGGAGGCCCTGTTCTCAATTATTCAGACCCGCATTTCGGGGTGCGATTTCGTCGATTTGTTTGCAGGCACGGGAGGCATCGGTATAGAGGCTTTGAGCCGCGGAGCATCGTCTGTCGTTCTCGTGGAGAAAGCGGGACAGGCATGCGGAGTGATCAAGTCTAATCTAAATAAGCTTAAGCTTGATGAAGATGATGACATCATTTTGATGAAGGCAGGTTATGATGCGGCTCTCGAGTCACTGGCTGATGAGGGACGCAAGTTTGACATCATCTTCATGGACCCGCCGTACAGGATGGCGGAAAAGGCTGCAGCGGCTGCGTGCGAGATTATCGTAAGGCGTGACCTGCTTAATGACGGAGGCATTCTTATAGTTGAGCATTCGTCCGAATTGCCTTTTGTAACAGATGTAATGAACATGACACCCAATCGTACTTGTAGGTACGGTCTGGCAATGTTAACATTTTTCTCGAAGAATGGTTAACGTGGAGGATTTTGTAGTTGACTTCGCTGTTGTTTCCCGGAAGCTTTGACCCCTTAACAAGAGGGCATAAAGATATAGCGAGAAGAGCGTCGAAGATCTGCGACAAGCTCTATGTTGTTGTCATGAATAACAACAAGAAGACTTATCTGTTCGATCTCGATGAGAGAGTTCAGATGGTCAAAGAAGTACTCGGTGAGTATGAGAACATCGAAGTGCTCGGAAGCGACGGTCTCCTTGTTGACATCTTCAAAGACTTGGGTTGTAATGCAGTAGTAAGAGGCATCAGATCCGAGTCGGATTTCAGATATGAAGCCGAGATGGCTCTGGCAAACAAGATGCTTTGCCCCAGTTACGATGTAACCTTGCTGCCTTGCCGCGATGACCTGTCACTTATCAGTTCAAGCCTGGTCAAGGAAGTCGGTTCATACGGAGGAGATATCTCCGGAATGCTGCCGGCTCAGATAGTTGATAAAGTAAACGAGAGATTAAGGAAAGGAAGGACTTAACCTATGGACAACAGTAATTACGGACAGGCTCCGCAGAAGAGGGTTGAGCGATATGATGTTATCAGCAACATCAACGATATGATCGAGACTCTCCGTGCAGCGAGCGGCGTACCGTTTTCTTCAAACTGTGCAGTTGACAGAAATGACATGATCGCTTCTTTGGAGGAGCTTAAGAATCATCTCCCCGCTTCGATCGCTCAGAGTAATGACATCGTTGTAAGAGCTCAGGAGATCATCACTACAGCACGTGAGAAGAGCAAGAAGATCATCGACGAGGCAAACCGTCAGTACGCTTCCAAGGTTAACGATCACGAGATTACAAAGGGCGCAAGAGACGAGGCTGACAACATCCTCGCAGCAGCTGAGAACCAGGCTGACGAACTCCGCAAGAGCGCTCACATCTATGTTAAGCAGCTTCTTACAGATGCTAACAATTCCCTGTCTGAGAGCATCGCAAAGATCCAGACAAATCTTTCAGAGATAGATACAACGCTTGATTCAATGTAAGTAACTTTTTGAGTTGCAACTTGACTCACAAAACACCGCGTAACACCCGGAACAGTGCCTAGGTTCCGGGTGTTTTAATTGTTTGCTTAGGATAAGCATTAAAAGACCGACTTATAGTACAATAAAGAGGTAATAAGATTACTTTTCCGGAGGGCGTTGATATGATCCTGGGAGTTAATATTAAGAACTTCGATGTGTTCACGGATGATACAGTTGGAATGATGATCGGCGACTCCGCTCAGTATGCCGGAACGGCGCCGTCTGAACAGGGAATTAGACTTAGAAATCTCAATGCGCTTATCGGAAGGAACAACACCGGAAAAAGTGCATTCATAAGAGCTCTTTCATTTGTTAAAAGATGCATCATCACAGATGTCGGCAAGGCTTCAACTACCGACAACAGACCCGGATTCATGAACCTTCTGGTCGATAAAGATAAGCCTGCTTCGTTCAGTATCTTCTTCAGGATCATGGATCCGAATACGAAGAAGTCCGATTTCCTTCAGTATGAACTCACAGTCGGCGCTAGTGCACAGGGCAGCCCGTATATCGAGAATGAGAGAGTTCTCTCTTCCGTGCGCGGAGAAGACGGTAAGATAGAAGTCAGGGAAGTATATACGAATTCTTCTGAAGCAAGACTTATAAACGATGACCGCATCACGGCCTTAAGCGTCCTCGGAAGACTGAACGGAAGCGATGACCCCATCAAGCTTCTCATGAACGAGATCAACGGCTGGTTCTTCTGCGCTTTCTCTGCCGAGGAATCATCTGATTATTTCTCCGCGGGAAATGCACCCGGCGGTCACAAGCATCTTAATTCCGAGGGCAGCAATGTAGGTAATGTGCTCGACTATATCAAATCCCTGGGAGACGATACATACGAAGATCTCATGGATGAGATCAACTCCAAGATCCCCACCATGCGGAAGAAGAAAAAGCATCTTCCCATGAACCTTCAGGGCAGTCCCGAGAAGCTGTTTAAATACCTGCTCCTGTTAAGAGATCCTGAGCCGAAGTCGACTATCTTCATAGAGACTCCTGACAGGGATCTTTACCATGACATGGTCGATGTTCTTGCAGACGATATGCGCGAGTTTACATTAAGACATCCGTACTCGCAGATCATCTTCTCCACACATAATCCTTACATCGTGGAGTCGATGTCTCCGAAGGAGATCTGGGTGTTCTCCAGAGATGACGAGGAAGACTACGAGAAGGCCGATGTAAAGATCACATGCGCAGGTTCCGATCCTGTCGTTATGGCGTTGACAGAGCAGGGCGTAGGCATGGGCGCAATCTGGTACGGCGGCCACCTTGACCAGGGCTCGAGCGAGTACGATGACGAAGGCATAAACAATGCACATTGAGATACTGACAGAAGACAGATCCGGTGCGGTCGTAGTTGAGCGTCTCGTGACGAGACTTCTCGAAGAAGAGAAGATAGACGCGACACACGCAGTAAGACCTCACAGAGGCTGCGGAAGCCTGCCCAAGGATTGGGACACGCGTCCCGTTAAGTTTGCGAGCTCGCTTCTTGATCTGCTCCCGGCAAAGTGCCGCGCTTACAACAAAGTCTACGGAAATACCGACACCATTTTAGTCGTGATAATAGACTCCGATAATAACGTTCCCGACGAGCTTCGGCAGGAACTGTACCGCGTGTGCAAGAAGTATGCGCGTGACATAAGGTCCGTAATCGGGCTTTGCACCGAGGAGGTCGAGTCCTGGCTTCTGGGTGATATCGATGCTGTGCTTAAGGCTTACCCTGACGCGGACCTGAATGCGTACAAGGATTATGTGCAGGACAGCATATGCGGCACATGGGAAACTCTGTGCCGCGTTACGTTCCCTTATAACTACGAAGACATCATCGAGATCGGGTACCCCGCTATCGGCCACTACAAGGCCAGGTGGGCGGAGGCGATCTCGCCTTACATGGAACCCGGCAGCAACGTCTCTCCGAGTTTTCAGACCTTCAAGAATGCGCTGCTGACTGCGCTTAGAAACTCCGCTCCCATACCTTCCATGCCGCGTCCCGGCGTACACAGGACAACATTCTGATGCACATCTATGTTCACATCCCTTACTGCGCGCGCAAGTGCCCGTACTGCGGGTTCTATTCCGTGGTGGGCAAGCCGCAGATGAAGGAGTATTTCGAGGCGCTTGAGAAGGAGATCCTGGAGCAGCCCGTGATATGTTCTGCAGAAGCAGATGGCGGTGCAGATACCATTTACTTCGGGGGAGGTACGCCGTCGTTTGCGGAAGCATCTTATGTGTGCAGTGCGCTCAAGTCTTTGCGACACTGGTTCTCGATAGACGACGGCGAGTTCACCGTGGAGGTTAACCCGAATTCTTTTGATGAAGGCAAGGGGAGGCGGTACCTGGAGGCGGGCTTTAACCGCATCTCGATCGGAGTGCAGTCACTGCATGATGACGTGCTGAAGACCCTGGGCAGGCTGCATGACAGACAGGAGGCGCTGGCAGCCATAGGAAATGCGAAGAATGCGGGGTTCAATAATATTTCGTGCGACCTAATTACAGGCGTGCCGGGGCAGACTCTCGCGGACCTTTACGAGGACGCGCAGCTTCTTATAAACGCGGGCGCGAAACACATCAGTATATACTCACTTATGATCGAGGAGGGGACACCTTTCGAGAAGCTGTACGGGGACAGGCTGGGCGAGTATGTTGACGAGGAACTGGAGAGAAAGATGTACCATGGCCTGCGTGACTTCCTAGCGGAGCGCGGGCTCATCCCGTATGAGATCTCAAACTGCGCTTTCCCGGGGTACGAGAGCCGGCATAATCTTTCGTACTGGAGCGGGTCTGAGTACTATGCTTTCGGTGCAGGCGCGCACGGGTATCTGAATTCGGAGAGGTTCGCGCACCCCGAGAGCATCGAAGAGTATATCGCTGACCCGCTGAAACGCATCACGGAAGAAGTGCTCACGGAGCAGGATAAGATAAAAGAGAAATGCATGCTCGCGTTAAGGACGAGTGCGGGTGTGAGCCGTGAACTTGCAGAAGGATTTCCTGATGAGATCCAGAAGAACCTTAAGCTCGGCTACCTGGAGCAGACGCCTTCAGGTTACTGCCTCTCGCGCAGGGGCCTCGACTTCGCGAATCTTGTGTTTATGGATTTTGTTTAATATACTTCGTTATATGAGAAAGATAGCAATAATCGGCGCTTCATACCTCCAGCTTCCCCTGATCAGAAAAGCAAAATCGATGGGTCTTGAGACTCATGTTTTCGCATGGGAGTGCGGTGATGTCGGTGAGAAAGAAGCGGATGTTTTTTACCCGATAAGCATAGTCGAGAAAGAGCGGATCCTTGAAGAATGCAGGAAGATCGGAATCGACGGTATCTGCAGTATCGCTTCGGATCTTGCAGTGCTGACGGTATGTTATGTCGCTCAGAACATGGGCCTTGTAAGCAACAGCATAGAGAGCTCTTTGTCGTCGGTTAACAAGTATTCTATGAAGAAGGCTTTCATGGCTGGCAACGTTCCTGCTGCCGTATGCAGACTTGTAGAAGATGGTGTGATACCTGATGTAAGCGATATGGGTTATCCGCTTATCGTAAAGCCCACAGACCGTTCGGGAAGCCGCGGCGTTACGCGTCTTAATTCCGCAGATGATGATATTAAAGAGGCTGTTGTAAGAGCTATAGAGCAGAGCCTCGAGAAGAGAGCTTTGATAGAAGAATATGTGTACGGCGATGAGTACAGTGTGGAGTGCATCTCGTATGAAGGTAAGCACACGCTTCTTGCCGTTACGAAGAAATATACTACAGGCGATCCTCACTACATAGAGACCGGACATATCGAGCCGTCTGACTTAAGTGATATGCAGATCGAGAAGGTAAGACAGATTGTCTTCAACGGTCTTGATGCGCTGCAGGTAAAGTACGGTGCGTCTCATTCGGAACTCAAGGTTAACGGTGATGATATCAAGGTCATCGAGATCGGTGCGAGAATGGGCGGCGATATGATAGGAAGCACTCTGGTTCAGCTGTCGACAGGATATGACTTCATCAAAGCCGTTATCGATGTGTGCCTGGGAGATAAGCCTGAAGAGTTTACCGGGAGTATCAACAGGGCGGCGGCGATCAGATACATTACCGATGATGCTGCCGAGGATTGTCTTAAGACGATCAGAAGCGGGTATCCCGATGTGCTGTATGAGGTCGATGACAGACGCGGCGACCTGTCCTCGATAATTGATAGTTCCACCCGAAAAGGATATTATATAATGGCTTCTTCGGACAGAGATCTTATTGCGGGATTTATGCCTGAGAGCGAGTAATTCTGGCGGGTAATGTGATGGATATTTCAGTTGTAATTCCTGTATACGGATGCAAAGCAGCGGTTCGTGAACTGTATGAACGCTTAACGGCGACTTTATCCGATATTACCGCTGAGTATGAGATTATTTTTGTCAATGACGCCTGCCCCCAGGGTTCATGGTCTGTTATAGACGAGATCACATCACAGGATAAGAAGGTAGTCGGTATCGATTTGTCCAGAAACTTCGGTCAGAGTAAGGCGATCACGGCAGGACTTGATCACGCATCAGGCGATTATATTGCCGTTATGGACTGCGATCTTCAGGACAGACCGGAAGAGCTGAAGAAACTCTATCTCAAGGCAAAAGAAGGATACGATGTCGTATTCGGAATGCGTAAGGAGAGGAAAGATACCGGCTTCAAGAAATTCGTTTCCAAGGTGTATTACAAGATATACGAGAAGCTTTCCGGATTTAAGTATGATCCCGAGATAGGTAACTTCTCCGTATGTACAAAGGCTGTCATCAAGAGCTTCTGCGATATGAGAGAGTACCACAGAGAGTATTCGACATATATCTGCTGGATGGGATATAAGCAGGCGTTTATTGATATCGAGACTGATCCGCGTAAGGAAGGCAAGTCTTCATATACATTCATGAAGAAGTTGAGACTCGCGGAGGATATACTTACATCCCAGTCGGATTCCCTGCTGAGAGTATCCGCGTATGTGGGCTTCGGTCTTACGCTGATAGCATTTCTGTATATCGTATTCCTGGTTATTCAGTATTTTGTTGCCGATATCGATCCGGGCTGGACGAGTGTTATCGCAATCGTGCTTCTCGTCGGAGGGCTTATCATATCTTCCAACGGAATCGCGGGAATCTATATCGGAAAGATCTTTATGCAGTCCAAGGACCGCCCGCTGTACATAGTAAGAGAGATCAAGAATAAATAAGACTATGATTGACTTTAACAGACCGTATTCAGACGATAATTGCATCAAGCATGTTACAAAGGCTTTGAACAATCACTATCACAGCGGCGACGGTGAGTACACGGCGAAATGCAGGAAGTGGTTCGAGGAAACCACAGGCTGTCCGGCATGTCTTATGACTACTTCCGGAACAGCTGCACTCGAGATGGCAGTGCTTCTTTGCAATATCGGAGAAGGTGATGAGGTAATACTGCCGAGCTTCACTTTCTCCAGCACTGCGAACGCAGTTGTAAGAGCGGGCGCCAAATGTGTATTCATCGATGTGCGTCCTGATACCATGAATATAGATGAGACGAAGATAGAGTCGGCCATCACATCCAGAACTAAAGCCATAATGTGCGTTCACTACGCGGGTGTTGCATGTGAGATGGATGAGATTATGAGAATAGCGAAGCAGCATGATCTCAAGGTCATCGAAGATGCGGCACAGGGAGTCATGAGCAAGTATCACGGCAAAGCTCTCGGTACGTTTGGCGACTTCGGCTGCTATTCATTCCACGAGACCAAGAACTATTCGATGGGCGAAGGAGGAGCACTGCTCGTTAACAATCCGGCCGATATCGAGAGAGCCGAGATCTTAAGAGAGAAGGGTACCAACAGATCCAAGTACTTCAGAGGTGAAATCGCGAAGTATTCATGGGTTGATGTGGGATCGTCATATCTGCCTTCCGACATACTGTGCGCATTCCTGTGGGGACAGCTCGAGAATGCGGACGGGCTTTATGGCAAAAGAATGCATTTATGGAATATGTATTACGAACTTCTGAAGCCTCTGGCTGATGAAGGATATATAGAACTTCCTGTTGCTCCCGAAGGGATAACTCATAATGCGCATATCTTCTATATCAAGACTGCGGATCTCGATGGGAGACAGAAGCTTATAGCTTATCTTAAGGGCCTTGATATACTGACGGTTTTCCATTATGTTCCGCTTCACAGTGCGGAAGCAGGATTGAAGTTTGGCCGCTTCGACGGTGAAGATAAATACACGACATCCGAGAGTGAGAGACTTCTGCGCCTCCCGATGCATTACTTCCTTTCTGATGAAGATGCAGCTGCTGTCGCGAAGGCAATCGCAGGTTTTTATCATGACGGAAGCAAAGAATGATAAGAAGTCCCTTGTCTGGATAGCGGTGCTTCATGCCGCTTTCATAATCTATTCATTAAGCACGGTATTAAGTAAATACGCCTCGGGAGAGGATTTCCTGAGCATCAAGTTCTGCGGCGTTTACGGCGGCATGATACTTCTGCTCGGTGTATATGCGGTTATTTGGCAGCAGGTGCTCAAGCATCTGCCGCTGGTATTCGCGTACGCCAATAAGGCCGTGACGGTCATATGGGGGCTTATATGGGGATATATACTTTTCTCGGAAGAAGTCACGCCGAATAAGGTGCTGGGAGCTGTTATAGTTATCGCGGGTATAGTGCTGTTCTCGCTGGGGGAGAAAGAGACAGATGAATAACGGTGTCCTTTTCTATTCGGCTGTCCTCGTTGCCGGCGTCTTTATAAGCTCCTTTTCGCAGGTGCTGCTTAAGAAGTCTGCCCTCACCCCCCGAAAAGGTTTTGTGCAGGAATATTTGAATCCTTTTGTTATCGCGGCTTACGCATTGTTTGTGGCGGCTACTTTTATGACGGTCTATGCTTTTAAGGGGATACCGTTATCTTATGGACCTATACTTGACTCGACGGGATACCTGTTTGTGACCGCGTTCGGAATCATATTCTTCCATGAAAAACTCAATGCCAAAAAGATATCAGGAATCGCAGTCATCCTGATCGGAATAGTCGTATATTCGTTGTGGTAATTACTTGCCGGTATAAGAGCCGGTGATTATGGACACGTAGTCAGTTCCTTCGTCGAAAGCGAGTACTGTAAAGTCTGGAACCTGATAAACGATGTAGTCTTCGATTCCTGAATCCAGAGTCTCATATTCTTTCTTGTTGATAAGGACAAAAACGTTTCCGTCAGGGAGCTCTGAATGAGATGTTTCCTGAAGCCACTCATATGCATTCATAGTACCGAATCCTCTTACCGACCACATCTCGATGCGGCCGTCTGATAATTCGGTCGTGACATTGCTGTTCCAGAAAGTGGCAACGCCTCTGTCGTAACCGTTCTCTTCAAGCCATTCGATAACGGGGATAAGAGTATCGTTATCCATTTTACCGGGTCCGAAGTAAGGACCGACGATCCAGGACATACTTATGAAGACGATGAGTGCTCCGAGAATGACACCGTATCTCATCTTCTGCAAAGGCTTGAAAAGGATGCACAGATACTTTATCGCGATCGACAGACACAGATAGCCGAATGGCATAAGTGTTACCCAGTGCCATGTGGCGTAGATGTCGCAGTGCGCGAATATAAAGACTGATATAACAACGGCGGCGAATGTATAAAGAACAAGGATATATTCGCTGTCGCTTAACAGATGTGAATACTTAAACAGCAGAAGAACGACCGACACGACTACAGCCAGACCGAGCAGCAGAGCACAGCATGAAGACAAACCTTCAACGCTTAAGATCTTTGTCTTCTCATGCCAGCCGTAAGAAGCGATCATATCGCTTATTACTTTAAGGATGCTGTGAATTGAGAAAGGCTGCCAGTAGCTCTCATCATTCTGACTGAAGTAATGGAAGTTATTCAGTAATGCAACGGAGTTGAAGACGTAACCTGCTGCCGCAGAGATCATCATGATGACCGAATACTTAAGAAGCGGTTTGTCGATATTACGGATCATTGAAGGAGCAATCTTCATACGGTCGCGGAATGCTCTGCATAACAGCATGAATACCGCGACGGCGACAAGAGGCATGTTGATCTGCATGATGGCTCTGATAGTTCTCATTCCGGAAATGAACGAGAAGATTACGATCAGAATTGTGTACAGAACGGTTTTATCCTTTGACCTTAATGCGAGCAGGAGAATGCCGAAGGTGATAAAGGTAAAGAAGAAATACGATACATAGCACATCGACCAAGACATCGTGATTACATAACCGTATCCTATGGGGAATGAACACAGAGCAACGGCCCACAGTCCCTTGGGTCCGATCTTAGAGACTTTGACGAACCAGATCATCGGCGCGATATAAAGGATCATAAGTATGCTGTGTGCAAGAAGTCTTGCCATATGCCAGTCATTCGGGAATAAAGCGTAGCAGGGCTTGAAGATAAGCTGGACATCCAATGTAAGAAGTTCTGTCGAATAGAACCAGTTCTTGGACATGAGACCGCCGTCTCTGCACAGAACGCGTGCGAGAATAAGGTCGGCTGCACTGTCGGAGCTTACGAGATTGTCACCGTGGACTGCAAAATAGAATATGGTTATGAACGTTCCCAGAAACAGAAAGAGAATGGGAGGGAACAGTTCTTCAACGCGCCTGTCATCAAGTTTATTCATAGAAGCAATTATAGCATGTTTGCAATATAATGAATAAAAAAGAGTGTTGCAGATGTTCAGTAAAGATGACACAAACAGACTTAAAGGAATAGCAATCCTTCTTTTGATATTTCACCACATGTACCGCACTGTAGGAGATATTGAGTTTATTGCAGCTCATGGTCTTGTGATGGCTGATGCGGATTTGTCGATGACAGCCTTCTGCTTCAGAATATGTGTTTATATGTTCTGCTTTTTAAGCTCGTTTGGTATGTCTGTGGGTATTGGTGCGAAGAAGATTATGCCGCGTTATTTCCTGTATCGTCTTTGGAGGTTGTTGGCGCCGTATTGGTTTACTCTTGTTGTCGTCAATGTTCTATATTCGCTTGTTAATCATAAGTTCTATTACAAGAGCGTTCTTTATTTCTTAGGTGATGTTATACCTGTGCTGGACATCATCGGACGTCCGTTCGAAATGTTTAACGGCGTGTTTTGGTACATGAACTATACGCTTATTCTTGTATTCGTTCTGCCTATAATTAATCTAATCACGAGAAAGACAGGACCGCTTCTGCTGATCCTCACTGTTTTGCTCTACGGTTTTATTCCTGTCGTGCTGGATTCTCCTTATGGCGGCCCTTATGCCTCTTATCTTTTCGCGGCGGAGGCAGGAGTGCTGTTTCAGCATTATGATGTTTTCGGAAAACTTAAAGGTTCTTTTGGTAGGATGTCTTTTGTGTTGAAGACAGCACTTAGTATAGGATTGATTCTTTATACTGCGATTTGTCCATATGTTGCGTGGTATATTATCCCTGATGATCGCTACGGATTTCAGTCTATGCTTCATACTTTCGGCGCGGTGTCGATGATGATTCTGGGGTACCTGTTCTTTACCGGCAGATATATTAGAAAACTCCTTGTTGTTCTCGGAAGTTTCTCTTTTGATATGTTTCTTATTCATACAATGGTATTCAGAAGTGCGGCGGGGCTTCTTCGTGCACTTAAGTTTGTTCCTCTTCAGTACATCGTATCCGTTGGATTATGTTTTCTGTGTGCGTATATCCTGAATCTTTTTAAAAGATATACAGGCTGGCTTAAGCTAATCTCCCGCGTATCGGACAAGTTAAAGACTTCCTGACACATCTGAGGCAAAACTGAATAAACGTCAAAATGAGTTTGACATTCTTTGACCATAATGATATCTTGTATTTGGCACTCAGAGGGTTTGAGTGCTAATTATGAGAAAGGAGCGTCAGAGAATGGGCTTAAATGACCGTAAAATGCAGGTTTTACAGGCTATCGTAGATGACTATGTCAACACCAACGAGCCCGTAGGATCCAAGGCTCTCATCGAGCGCCACAAGTTCCCCGTAAGTTCCGCGACGCTCCGCAATGACATGGCAGAGCTCGAGCGCATGGGCCTTATCGAGAAACCGCACACCTCCGCGGGAAGGATTCCTTCTGACAGAGGTTACAGGGAGTACGTCGACTCTCTCATGAAGATCGATCAGCTCTCCGCAAGCGAGCGCGATGAGATCTCACGCAAGATCGACGAGTGCTTGGACGAGGCAGGAGACCTTCTCAAGAACGCTTCTTCCATCCTCTCTGAGGCCACAGGCATGGTTTCCCTCGTAATGACACCGAGACTTGCAGGCAGCTCTCTGCTTCAGCTTAAGCTCCTCATGATCGAGCCCGGCAAAGCCCTCGTGGTTATGGTGCTCTCGGCAGGCGTGGTCAAGGACAAGGTAGTCCGCATCCCGAACTTCCTCACACCCGACCAGCTCAAGGAGATCTCCGACTCAGTCGAGAAGAGCCTTAACGGCAAACCTCTGGACGAGATCACGCTCATCACGCTGGCGACTTCAGTAAAGGAGACACAGATTCCGGATTCCATCCTGAATCAGGTCCTTTACGAGACATACACAGCTATCAAGCAGGCAGACCGCCTGGATGTATTCCTTGAAGGCGAGCACAACATGCTCAAGCTTCCGGATTTCTCGGAGCTTAGAAGAGCGCAGAACCTTCTCGGAACTCTTTCACATGACGGCATGGTCGCAGGTTATGTAAATGAGATCGAGAAAGAGAAGACCGGCGGCGACGATACCTACATGATCAGGATTGGTCAGGAGATCGCGCTTGAAGGTCTTGAAGACTGTTCCTTCATCACCACCACTTATAAGGTCGGTGATACGATCTCCGGAAACATCGGAGTCATCGGACCGAAGAGAATGGACTACAGCAAAGTTATTTCCCAGATTGATTTTGTGAGATACAAGATCAACGAGAAGATAAAGAAAATAAACGGATAAGGGAGGAATACAAATTGTTGGACGACGAGAAAGATGTTCTTGAGTTCCCCGCAGACGACGATGTCAATGCGGTTTCCGAAGACGAATTCGACGAGGCAGCCGAGGAGGCTGTAGAAGAGGAAGCAGAGGCTGAAGCTTCAGAGGTTGCTTCTGACTCCGATGACTCCAAGAAGATACGGGAGCTTGAGGACAGATACGTAAGACTTTTCGCTGAGTACGACAACTTCAGGAAGAGGACTTCCAAGGAGAAGGATGACCTGTATGCAAGTGCTGTAGTGGAAGTCACAAAGCAGTGGCTGTCAGTGCTCGATAATATCGACCGTGCGCTCGACGCCGCGAAAGCTTTAGCTGCAGACGAGGCAGAGGAGACTGAGAAGGAAGACAAGATGCTTCAGGGTCTCGAGCTTATCAAGAAGCAGGCCCAGGATGTGCTTGCCAAGATCAATGTAACTGAGATCGAGTGTGAGCGCGGAACGGCTTTCGATCCTAATCTGCATGAAGCTGTAATGCATACGGAGGATGACTCCCTGGGAGAGAACCAGATCGCACAGGTTTTCCAGAAGGGTTACATCCTCAAGGACCGCGTAGTAAGACATGCGGTGGTTCAGGTAGCTAACTGATCAAACTATTTATATAAGGAGACAAAGAAATGTACGACATCAGATCTTCACTGGTACCTACAGTAATCGAGTCCTCTTCAAGAGGCGAGAGAGCTTATGATATCTACTCCCGACTTCTTAAGGAGAGAATCGTTATCCTTTCTGAGGAAGTTAACCACGTAACAGCAAGCCTTATCACGGCACAGCTCCTCTTCCTCGAGGCAGAGGATCCCGATAAGGACATTCAGTTCTATATCAACAGCCCCGGAGGATCCGTTACGGACGGCCTTATGATCTACGACACAATGAAGCTCATCAAGCCTGACGTACAGACAATCTGCATGGGTATGGCAGCTTCAATGGGTTCCGTACTCCTCGCTGCAGGTACTAAGGGCAAGAGATGCATCCTGCCTAATGCTGAGGTAATGATCCACCAGCCTTTGGGCGGCGCTCAGGGCCAGGCAACAGAGATCCTTATTGCTGCAGAGCACATCAAGGACACAAGAACAAGACTTAACCAGATCCTGGCTGACGCTTGTAACAGACCTCTCGAGGATCTGATGAGAGATACAGACAGAGACCACTGGATGACAGCACAGGAAGCACTTGACTACGGTATCGTAGACAAGATCCTTGAAAGTAAGAAATAAGAATTTGGAGGAAATAAAAAATGGCAAAAGTAATTGGTATTGACCTCGGTACGACAAACTCGTGCGTAGCGGTTATGGAAGGTTCGGAGACAGTAGTAATCCCTAATCCCGAAGGTAACAGAACAACACCTTCAGTCGTCGCTTTCACAAAGGACGGCGAGAGACTCATCGGACAGGTCGCTAAGCGTCAGGCAGTAACAAACCCTGACGGTACAATACAGTCCATCAAGAGAGAGATGGGTTCTGATTATAAGGTAAGCATCGCAGACAAGCAGTACACTCCTCAGGAGATCTCCGCGATGATCCTCACAAAGCTCAAGAGTGATGCTGAGGCATATCTCGGCCAGCCCGTAACACAGGCAGTTATCACAGTTCCTGCTTACTTCACAGACTCACAGCGTCAGGCAACAAAGGACGCAGGTAAGATCGCAGGCCTTGAGGTTCTGCGTATCGTAAACGAGCCTACTGCAGCTTCCCTGGCTTACGGCCTTGATAAGGAAGAAGATCAGAAGATCCTTGTATTCGACTTGGGCGGCGGTACATTCGATGTATCCATCCTCGACATCTCCGACGGTGTATTCGAGGTTCTTGCTACAGCAGGTAACAACAGACTCGGCGGTGACGACTTCGATAACAAGATCGTTGACTTCCTCGTAGATTCCTTCAAGAATTCCGACGGTGTTGATCTCAGAAACGACAGAATGGCTATGCAGAGACTCCGTGAGGCTGCTGAGAAGGCTAAGATCGAGCTTTCCGGTGTTACATCTTCCAACATCAACCTCGCTTACATCACAGCTGATGCAACAGGTCCTAAGCACATGGACATCACTCTCACAAGAGCTAAGTTCGATGAACTCACAGCTGACCTCGTTCAGAAGACAATGGATCCCGTTAAGAGAGCTCTGTCTGATGCTAAGCTTTCTACTAACGACATCAACAAGATCCTCCTCGTCGGCGGTTCCACAAGAATCCCCGCTGTTCAGGACGCTGTTAAGAATTACTTCGGCAAGGAGCCTTTCAAGGGCATCAATCCTGACGAGTGCGTAGCTATCGGTGCTGCTATCCAGGCTGCAGTTCTCACAGGGGATGTTAAGGGCCTCGTTCTCCTCGACGTTACACCTCTTTCACTCGGTATCGAGACAGAGGGCGGCATCTTCACAAAGATGATCGAGAGAAACACCACTATCCCTGCCAAGAAGTCCATGGTATTCTCCACAGCTGCTAACAACCAGACACAGGTTGACGTACACGTGCTCCAGGGTGAGCGTGAGATGGCTGCTTACAACAAGAGCCTCGGTAACTTCATCCTCGACGGTATCGCACCTGCACCCCGCGGCGTACCGCAGATCGAGGTTACATTCGACATCGATGCCAACGGTATCGTAAACGTATCCGCTAAGGATAAGGGCACGGGACGCGAGCAGAAGATCACTATCACAGCTTCTTCCAACATGAGCGAGGAAGACATCCAGAAGGCTATCAAGGAGGCTGAGCTCCACGCTGCTGAGGATAAGGAGCGTAAGGAGAAGGTCGAGACCAAGAACAAGGCTGAGTCCACAGTATTCCAGACAGAGAAGGCTCTGACTGACTTCGGCGACAAGGTTTCCGAGGAAGACAAGGCTCCAATCAACGAGGCTCTCACAAAGCTTAAGGATGCCATCGCAAAGGATGACACTGAGGCTATGAAGACTGAGACAGAGAATGTCAGCAACGCTCTCATGAAGCTCGGCGAGAAGTTCTACCAGGCAGCAGGCGGCGCACAGGGTGCAGCTCCTAATCCTGAGGACTTCGCAGGCTACGGCAACCCCGGTGCAGATCAGGGTGCAGCTGGCGATGCTCCGGAAGGCGGCTTCAAGAGTGCAGGCGGAGACTTCTAAGGAGAAACTGACTGATGGCATCAGGCGATTATTATGACATTTTAGGCGTTCAGAAGGGCTGCTCTGACGAGGAGCTCAAGAAAGCCTATCGTAAATTAGCCAAGCAGTATCACCCGGACCTTAATCCGGGTGATAAGGCTGCAGAGCAGAAGTTTAAGGACGTCAACGAAGCGTACTCGGTTCTGTCCGACGCCGACAAGAGACGTAAGTACGACCAGTTCGGTAAGGGCGCAGTTGACGGTTCCGGCGGCTTCGGCGGAGGCGGTTACGGCTTCTCCGGCGAGTTCGATCCGATGGACATCTTCAACTCGTTCTTCGGAGGCGGGTTCGGCGGATTCGGAGGTTCTTCCTCACGCAGACGTAATGGCCCTCAGAAGGGTGCTGACCTTAAGTACGGCATGACGCTCGAGTTCATGGAGGCGGCATTCGGCTGCGAGAAGGACATCACCTTCTCACGTGAGGACCTTTGCCCTTCATGTAACGGTTCCGGCGCACAGAAGGGAACTGTCCCCGAGACTTGCCCTTCCTGCGGTGGTAGAGGACGCATCCAGACGCAGACGCAGACCCTGTTTGGTATGACGATGGTAACCAAGGATTGCCCTGCATGCGGCGGCCGCGGTACCGTTATCAGAACACCCTGTCCCGACTGCTCGGGCAAGGGTCGCAAGATCACTAAGAGACAGCTCCATGTAAATGTGCCCGCAGGTGTCGATACAGGAGACATGCTGCCGATCTACGGTGAGGGTGAACCCGGACGTAACGGCGGTTCCAAGGGTAATCTGTACATTGAGTTCAAGGTAAAAAAGCACGATGTATTCGTCCGTCAGGGAAGGAATACTTTCTGCGAGGTTCCGATCACTCTGGCACAGGCAGCACTGGGCGGCGAGATCGAGGTTCCTACTATCGACGGACCGATGAAGTATATGGTCAAGGACGGCACACAGCCGGGTGACCAGGTAAGCTTCAAAAGCCGCGGAATCACCGACAAGAATACGCCTTCCATAAGAGGCGACCACACTGTAAGATTCGTTGTCGAGATTCCTACCAAGCTGTCGGAGGAACAGAAGAAGCTGCTTAAGGCTTTTGATGCGTCGCTGACAGATAAGAACTACATGAAGAAGAATTCGTTCTTCGAGAAGGTAAAGAAGATCTTTAAGTGATCCTTAAATTCACATGATCAAGAGCCCCGGTATATGCCGGGGCATTTTACGAGGAAGAGAAATATGAGATGGGCTGAGTTTACAATCATTACCACAGAAGAAGCTTCTGACGCTATCTCCGAGATGCTCGCGCAGATCGGTGCGGACGGAATCGCAGTTACCGACCCCTGGGAGATAAAGAGGATCATCGACGATCCTAATTCTCTGTCGTACGCTGATGGCGGGTTCGTGAATTCGCTGGGAGAGGATGTTACGGTGCGTGCTTATTTCGCTGAGCTGGACGGCCTGATCCGTCTGGGGCCCAAGGCGGAGGAGTATGTGGATGAGTTTGATACCACTGCTATCTACGGCAACATCACGGGCAACCGCGTGACAGTTGATGAGGCTCTCGAGATCCTCAAGAAGCAGCTGTCGCAGATTTCCGAGTTCCTTAATATCGGCAAGGGTTACGACTCCTGGAAGTATGTCGAGGACCAGGACTGGGAGAACGAGTGGAAGAAAGACTACAAGGCCTTTAAGATCTCCGACAGGATCGTGATATGCCCCTCGTGGGAAGAGTATGAGGTGAAAGATCCTTCTGAGGTCGTCGTCTCACTTGACCCGGGTTCTGCGTTCGGAACCGGTACCCATGAGACCACTTCAACATGTGCCGTGCTGCTCGATACAGCTGTAAAGGGAGGAGAGAAGATCCTTGACCTTGGCACGGGCTCCGGAATCCTTGCCATCATCTGCAAAAAACTCGGTGCAGGTGAAGTAGATGCTGTCGATATCGATAAGCTCGCGATCGACGTTGCGGTGGAGAACTGCGCCATAAACGGCTGCCCTGACATCAAGTGCTACGTGGGTGAGCTTAAGGACGTTAAGGACGGCGGCTACGATATCATTGTGGCGAATATCATCGCGGACGTAATCGCTGCCATCGCAGGTGATGTGCCTGCCAAGCTCGCACCCGGAGGCAAGTTTATCTGCTCCGGAATCATTAACACCAAGAAGGACCGCGTGGAGAAAGCTCTCGCCGAAGCCGGCTTTAAGATCCTGAGGAAGGAAGAGAAGAACGACTGGATGGCGTACGAGTGCGTGGTCGGATGACTTCGTGTGTTAGAATACTAGCTGATACATATTTTCGGGAGGTTCCCTATGACATTCAATGAAATCCTCACAAAAGTAAGAAATATCGCATCCGGTGTGGATGCTTCAGGTATGGGCTTCCTCGCTGTTCAGGTTAATCTGACGGGCGCTGAAGGCGGTGTGTTCTATGTTGAGGTCAATGACGGAAAAGTCAATGTGGAGCCTTACGAGTACGCTGACAGACACTGCGCTGTTACCATGAGCCTTGATGACTTCAATAAGCTGATCGACGGAAAGCTTGATCCTATCTTTGCCTTCACTACAGGTAAGCTTAAGGTTGACGGCGATGTCGGAAAGGCTCTCGAGTTCTCCAAGATCGTAAAGAAGTAATGCCCGAATCTCAACCGGTCAAAACCGTAAAAGTAGTCGCTGCGATCATAAGGCGCGGCGATAAGATCTACGCTACCCAGAGAGGGTACGGAGACTATAAGGACGGCTGGGAGTTTCCGGGAGGCAAGGTAGAACCTCATGAGACGCCGGAGCAGGCGCTTATAAGAGAGATCAAGGAAGAGCTTCTTGCCGATATTAAAGTGGGGAAGAAGCTCATTACCGTAGAACATGATTACCCCGGTTTCCACCTGTCTATGGACTGCTTCTGGGCAGAGCTGGTTAATGATGAAGATCCCGTTCTTACTGAGCATGAAGCGGCGAGGTGGCTTGCGAAGGATGCGCTGAATGAAGTCGACTGGCTTCCTGCTGATGTGAAAGTAGTCGAGGCGGTCCTTAACAGTTACACAACCTTTACACACTGATCACTTCAAGTCCTTAGAATGATTCTATAATACAAAAATGAGCACCAGAAAAGAACGCAGGGAAGCTGAAAGAAAGACCGCCTACAGCGATGTTTTCCATTACGGAAAGGACATCGTGGAGACGGATATTTTCAAGAAGGCCTTGGCGCAGACGCACCATAAGAAGACGACGGTGGGAGACCATTCCGCCTGCGTTGCGGTGATTGCATTAAGGATGTGTAGAAGACTTAACAGCAGGGTGTGTCATCTCGATGAGAGAAGAGTGGTGCTCGCGGCGCTCACGCATGACTTGGGAATCGTGGGAAGGCATGAGAAGTATTCCAACAACTTAGAGACTTACATTCGTCACCCGTCTGATTCGGCCAAGATTGCCATGCGCCTGCTGCCTGAGATGAATAAGAAGTTCTACAGGACCATTTCGCGCCATATGTTTCCTCTTACAATTCTTCCTCCCACATCAATTGAAGGAATCATAATCTCTATCGCTGACAAGATGGCTTCCGTCAAGGATATCTCCGCACACGCAGCTGCCTGATGTTTGACTTCTGCTCAGCGGAAGTTTTTCTCGATCATTCTGTCCAGCACTCTCACATCGAACGGACAATCTGCGGACTCCATAGTCGTAAATAATCTGTCCCCTTGAATAAACCCGTTCAATGCATATAGATTGAGCTTGCTGATGTTTTGGGCGGCATAGTCCCGGTCTCCCATTTTCCCGAGATGCTCATAGTAAAGCTCAGTCCTGTCGCTTACTCTTAAGATCGTAAAGTCAGGATGAAAGAGCTTGTTACCTACCATTAGCGGGTACTCATATTTATATGGGATTCCTTTAGCTTTCAGATGATCTGCAATCTGCGCTTCGGACTTCGATCTGACGCGCTCCCCGTTTAAAGTTTCATAGTAAGGATCACCCTCACTGAATCCCTTGTGAATATAGGGAGTGTCCAGCCACTGCTTAATGTATTGATCATCTGGAAGTATGATCGGCGTAATAAGTTTCTGTCTTGGTTCAGGGAGAGTTTGGTATACCTGTTCTACTGACGGACTCGGGAAACGCTTAATGAATTGTTCGATCAGTTTCTGTTCTCTGTTAGCTGCACGAAGTACTTTCTGGAGATATGATCTCTGTGCCAGACCCTGCGCAAATGGGAGATTTAAGGAGTTAATAATTGTTCCGTTATCATTGCTGTCTTTGTCCACATAGTAGTAATAATCGGTGTTATGCTTACGCAGAATCCGAATCTTACCCTCCGGCAGAATAAGTAGTTTTTTCTCTATCGATTCTGTCAGTTTATTGAGTCTTTTGTATCTTGCAGTTAGTTGTTTGTTTATCAAATCCTTATCCATGTTGTGATTATAGAACCTTAGATCTTCTCAATATACGTTTTTTGAAAAATAGGGAATAAATAGACGTTTTGGGAAAGCAAAATGCTGATACTACTGCGTTTGGAGGGTCTGGGTGGGAAAATGGACTGCTTTTTTATATGTTTTTTTGAATTTGCAAATAACATATACAAATCCAATCGAATCTGTATACGTAATCCCAGATAACAACTAAACGTATACGCAGAGGCGCAGACATACTAATCAAATCTAATTCATCTTGACAATCCTCACACCAAAAGGATATATTCATACAGTAAACCGATGAACGAGGAGTAGTACTCGACGCATCAATCCGTCAAAGAGAGTCGCGGGCGGTGGAATCGCGATACGGAGGGCGAAGAAGAATGGACCTCGTGAGGGCGGGCAGGAAATGGCCCGACGGGAACTCTTCCGTTATCAGCAGAGCATGTTTGTCGGAACATGAAATGAGCGGACTGCTACTATAAATATTCATCAAGCAGTCAAATCAGGTGGTACCGCAGTAATTAACTGTCCTGTGTCTTAAACGAGACACAGGATTTTTTATTGCATCCGGCATATAGAAAGGAGGCCGAAAATGGCAAAAGAACCTAAGAGAATTTTTCTGACAGAAGACGAGATGCCGACAAGGTGGTACAACGTTCGTGCGGATATGAAGAACAAGCCCGCACCTATGCTTCACCCCGGTACACACAAGCCCCTCACACTTGAGGAGATGACACCCATCTTCTGTGAGGAACTGTGCAAGCAGGAACTCGATAACGACACACGTTACATCGATATCCCGGAAGAGGTTCAGGAGTTCTACAAGATCTTCCGTCCGTCTCCGGTCATCCGTGCATATCAGCTCGAAAAGGCTCTCGGCACACCCGCCAAGATCTACTACAAGTTCGAGGGTAACAACACATCCGGTTCACACAAGCTCAACTCCGCTGCAGCGCAGGTTTACTACGCAAAGAAGCAGGGCCTTACATCACTCACAACTGAGACAGGTGCAGGCCAGTGGGGAACAGCTCTTTCCATGGCGAGCGCTTTCTATAACATCCCGCTCACTGTTTACATGGTAAAGGTATCCTATGAGCAGAAGCCCTTCAGAAAGTCCATCATCGAGACTTTCGGCGCTGATATTATTCCTTCACCTTCAAATACAACAAAGGTAGGACGCGAGATCAACGAGAAGTTCCCCGGAACAGGCGGATCACTTGGTTGCGCTATCTCCGAGGCTGTAGAGAAGGCTGTTACGACCGACAACTGCAGATATGTTCTGGGTTCGGTTCTTAATCAGGTCATCCTCCATCAGTCCATCATCGGTGAAGAGGCTAAGCTCCAGCTTGCCAAGGTTGATGAGTATCCTGACATCGTTATCGGCTGCGCAGGCGGCGGATCAAACCTCGGCGGCATCATGTCCGCATTCATGAGAGATAAGCTCACAGGTGTTGCTGATCCTGAGATCATCGCTGTAGAGCCTGCTTCCTGTCCTTCCATGACAAGAGGAAGATATGCTTACGACTTCGCTGATACAGGTCATGTATGCCCTCTTGCTAAGATGTACACATTAGGTTCCGAGTTCATGCCTTCACCTTCACACGCAGGCGGACTCCGCTACCACGGTATGTCTCCTATCGTTTCTCAGCTTTATCACGACGGCTATATGAGAGCTGTTGCAGTAGAGCAGACAAAGGTATTCGAGGCTGCTGAGCTCTTCGCAAAGACAGAGACTATCCTTCCTGCACCTGAGTCCTCACATGCTATCAGAACAGCTATCGATGAGGCCCTGAAGTGCAAGGAGACAGGTGAGAAGAAGACGATCCTGTTCAACCTCACAGGTACAGGCTTCTTCGACATGACTGCTTACCAGGCATACAACGAAGGAAAGATGAACGACTTCATTCCTACAGATGAGGACCTCGAGAAGGGATTCGCAAGCCTTCCCGTAATCGAGTAAGGCCAAACGATTATTACAATTTCCTAAGTAAGGTATTATTTCTAATCACCGACCGCTCCCGTCAGGGGGCGGTTTTTAGTGCTTTGGAAAATGCCATTGTGAATTCTTACAAATATATGTCAGGTTTATAGTTAAGATGCCACTTGTTGAGGGTAGTTTTTTGTGCAAAACTAACAATGAACATTTTATATTGTAAAAGGTGCCGTGTGAAAACTGTCCTAACCATATCGGATTCTGTCGAAGGTACGATCTTTGACTTACTAAGATGTACCGCGACGATCAAAGACTTCGGTCTTGATCCGCTTGCTGTGGTGCCTAGAATTTCCTATAAAGACGATACTTCAGAAGAGAATGACGTTTCCGAGATGCTCGACTTCGCTTTCGGTGAGTGCGAGTTTGCATCTCTTGGAATTGGTTTCATCACCAATCCTGATGTCATCTTATATGTTGCAGATAAGCTCGAGCAGAATAAGACGGCTCCCGTCATCTGCTGCCCGTCTCTGATTTCGGATGAGGGTGAGATCCTCGTAGACGGATCCGTATATTCCGCATTGTCCGAAAGACTTCTTGAGTTCTGTGATTTCCTCGTGGTAAACACTATGGAAGCTGAGGCTTTCTGTGGATTCGAGTGCCGCGCCAAGAACGATTTCTTAAGAGCCGCAAAGAAGATCTTTAACGTTTACGGATGTGCTGTATTCATTAAGGGTGATGACCGTACTGATGGTCAGAATGTTCTTTTCGACGGCGCCAAGAACCAGTGGGTTGATAACATTCCTGTAAAGCCCGGTTATGAGGATAAGTACAGCTTCCTGACAGCTTTGGCATGTGAATATGCAGAAGATCATCCTGCCAATCTTGTTGCTTCTTTAGCTCTCGAGTTCGTAAGCGGAAAAGAGGAGCCTAAGGAGGAAGTCAAGGAAGCACCCAAGGCTGCCGCACCTGCTCTTAAGCCGGAGGTTAAGGAAGAAGTTAAGGAAGAGGCTAAGCCTCAGCTCAGATATCAGGAAGAACCCCATGAGGACGAGCAGGAAGTCAAGGCACCTGTTACTTCATCGCTCGTTTCTCCCGGTAAGTCCATCAGAGATATCGCACGTTTCATGAGCACTCCTTCTTCTGATGAAGAGGTTCAGCATGCCATTACGAGCAACATCGAGAAGAAGCAGGATCCTAAGGGTGAGGTTACTAATCTTGCAAGCTCCAGACTGCTTTTCGACAGCAAGGTAAACCAGTCTATCACTGATCTTCAGGCGCTGAAGGACAGACTTAATAACCTGAATAGACTTGCTGATTCGGGGAAGTAAACCGTGACAAGACTTTTTATGGAGGACAGGGAAGCCGGTGACGGTTATCTCACCCTCGACAAAGACAATTCACACTACATCTCACAAGTACTGCGTATGAAAGAAGGCGAAGAGCTTACTGTCGTTCTCGGCGGTGGTGTTGAGGCGCTCTGCGAAGTTCATGAACTGTCAAAATCATCCGTTACGCTCAAAATCAAAGATACGCATACTTCAGTCTCTGAGCCGCCTTTCAGGATCACTCTTTATCAATCGGTTTCCAAGGGCGAGAGAATGGAATTAACTATTCAGAAGTGCGTCGAACTGGGAGTCACTAAGATCGTTCCGGTGTTTTCTTCAAGATGCGTTGTCAGACCTGACGAGCCTAAAAAGCAGAAGACTAAGACTGAGCGCTGGCAGAAGATCGCACTTGAGGCTGCAAGGCAGAGCGGCAGGGGGATAATTCCCGAAGTCGTTGAACCGGTTAACTTTACTCAGGCTGTGAAGATGGCTGATGAGACAGCGGGTATTGTTCTGTTTCCCTGGGAAGAGGAGCATGGATTAACTCTGAAAGAGGCCCTTTCTCAAATCGATAAAGATAAGATCAGCGAGATAGCTGTATTTATCGGCCCTGAGGGAGGATTCGAGGACGGCGAGGCCGATGCTGCGCGTGATAACGGCGCGAAGCCCGTAACCTTAGGTAAAAGAATCCTTCGAACAGAGACTGCAGGCCCCGCAGTCCTTGCGATGCTGCTGTATCAGTTTGAACTCTGATCGTTTGTATTAATCCCGCCACAAACTTTATTAGTTAATCTGCTAAGTATGATATAATGACTTGTTGTATTAATGCGCCCGCGCGGGTGTATATATAAGAAAGGCAGATCACTATGTCTGAATCAATAGCAGATATGAAGCGCACTGATATGTGCGGCACATTAAGAGAAAGCGATGTCGGCAAAGAAGTTACACTTATGGGCTGGTGCCATAAGGCGCGTGACCTCGGAGGCCTGACATTTATCACCTTAAGGGACAGGAGCGGCGAGGTTCAGCTCGTTATCACTCCCGAAAGTTCCGAGGATATAAGAAGTAAAGCATCCAAGATCAGATCCGAGTTCGTGCTTGCCGTTAAGGGTAAGGTAGCTTTAAGATCCGCTCCGAACGAGAAGATGCCTACAGGTATGATCGAGGTTAACGTAGACGACCTGCGTATCATCTCCGAGGCTGAGACACCTCCGTTCTACATCGAGGATGACAATACAGCAAACGAGTCTTTAAGACTTAAGTACAGATATCTCGACCTGAGAAGACCTGTCATGCAGAACAACATGATCCTTCGCCATAAGATCGCGAAGTCTGCGCGTGACTACTTCGACGAGAAGGGCTTCCTTGAGATCGAGACTCCTATGCTCGGTAAGAGCACACCTGAGGGCGCACGTGACTACCTCGTTCCTTCACGAGTAAAGAAGGGTTCCTTCTTTGCGCTGCCTCAGTCACCTCAGCTTTATAAGCAGCTTCTCATGCTCGCAGGTTACGACCGCTACATGCAGATCGCACGCTGCTTCCGTGATGAGGACCTGCGTGCTGACAGACAGCCCGAGTTCACACAGATGGACCTCGAGATGAGCTTCGTTGACTGCGATGACGTTATGGGTATCACAGAGGGCTTCGTGGCAAGAGTTTTCAAGGATGTTCTTGATATCGACATCGAGCTTCCTATCAAGCGCCTGCCCTGGATCGAGGCAATGGAGCGTTACGGTTCCGACAAGCCTGACCTGCGTTTCGGCATGGAACTTCAGAACATCACTGAGTGGGCTAAGACACTCGACTTTGTTGTTTTCCAGAATGCTATTGCAGAAGGCGGCCTTATCAAGGCTGTAGTAATCCCCGGCGGCGCTGCTTTCTCCCGTAAGGAGATCGACGCACTCGGTGAAGTTTGTAAGACATACAAGGCAAAGGGCATGGCATGGGTAGTTCCTGCCGAGACACCCCGCGGCTCCTTCCTCAAGTTCATGCAGCCTGAGGACATCGCAGCTCTTGCTTTCGCTACAGGTGCAACAGCTGACGACCTTATCTGCATCGTAGCAGACAAGTTCAAGGTAGTTCATGATGCTTTGGGCCAGCTGCGTATCGCTGCTGCAGACAAGCTCGGTCTTATTCACAAGGATGACTTCAAGCTTTGCTGGGTAACGGAGTTCCCCATGTTCGAATGGTCGGACGAAGAGGGAAGATACATGGCAATGCACCATCCGTTCACATGCCCCATGGATGAGGACCTGGATCACCTGGAGTCCGATCAGGGCAAGGTAAGATCCAAGGCTTACGATATCGTTCTTAACGGCTGTGAGCTCGGCGGCGGTTCCATCAGAATCCACGACAGAAGCCTCCAGATGAGAATATTTAAGCTTCTGGGCTTCTCCGAGGAGTCCGCACAGGAGCAGTTCGGCTTCCTGCTTGATGCATTCAAGTACGGCGTACCTCCTCATGGCGGCCTGGCTATCGGTCTCGACAGATTCGTAATGCTCCTTACAGGTGCAGGTTCCATCAGAGAGGTTATCGCATTCCCGAAGGTACAGACATCTTCCGATCTTATGACAGATGCACCTTCTCCGGTTGCGGTTGCTCAGCTTAATGAACTCGGTATCGAAGTAAGCTCGGCTGACGAACAGGATGACGATAATGACAATCTGGTAATGGATTAAGATTTACAGGGATTAAGGGAAATGAAAAAACACGATAAAAGTGAGTATGTTGAGGTAAAGCCCGGCGACAGAAAGAATGAGATCATCGCATCCATTCTCGACTGGCTTATTGCGATTGCGATCGGTGTTCTTGCAGGTATCCTGCTCGTGGTATTCGTTGTTCAAAGAGACAATGTTTACGGCGATTCCATGGTGCCTAACCTAAGAGACGGCTACATCGTCATGACTGATAAGGTATCGACTTATTTCGATAACTATCACAGAGGCGATATCGTAATTCTCGACGGCGAGGATATGGAGGGCTACAACCACGATGAGTATCTCATCAAGAGAATCGTCGGTATGCCCGGTGAGACCATCAGGATCGCTGACGGCCACGTCTATATCAGAGAAGTCGGTGCTGCTGATTTCTACATGCTGGACGAGCCTTACCTCGCTGACGGAGTTGAGACTTATGTTATGAGCTGGGGATTCGAGAGAGGCTATAACGAAGTAACTCTCGGCCCTGATGAGTATTACTGCATGGGAGACAACCGTCCTGTAAGTAATGACTCCCGTAACCTCGGCCCGTTCAGCTCTGACCGCATTAAGGGAATAGCATTCGTTATAATCTATCCTTTCAATGCGTTCTCACTTATCTGACAGACATAAAAGGTGAAGATGGAAAGACAGGAACTGATAAGAAATTTCTGCATAATCGCGCACATCGACCACGGTAAGTCTACACTGGCTGACCGTATTATCGAGCACACAGGTGTAGTCGAGAAAAGAGACATGATGAGCCAGATCCTCGATAACATGGATATAGAGAGGGAAAGAGGCATCACGATCAAGTCTCAGGCGACGAGAATGCAGTATAAAGCCCAGGACGGCAACACATATACACTTAACCTTATCGACACTCCCGGACACGTCGACTTCAACTACGAAGTAAGCCGCTCTCTTAAGGCTTGTGACGGTGCGATCCTTATCGTCGATGCATCGCAGGGTGTTGAGGCTCAGACGATGGCGAATGCGTACCTCGCGGTTGATGCTGACCTAGAGATTTTGCCGGTAATCAACAAGATTGACCTTCCCGCGGCACGCCCAGAGGAAGTGCGCCAGGAGATAGAGGACGACATCGGACTCGATGCTTCTTATGCGCCCCTGATCTCGGCTAAGAATGACATCAACATAGACGAGGTTCTTGAGGGTATCGTAAAGTATATCCCCGCGCCTCATGACCCAGAGGACGAGCCATTTCGTGCCCTGGTAGTAGACTCCAAGTACGACCCTTACAAGGGTGTAATCGCGTCCGTAAGAGTGCGTGCAGGTTCCATCAAGACCGGCGACACCATCCGCATGATGCACACGGGCAAGGAGTTCGCCATCACGGAGCTCGGTTACTTCCACCCCGGACAGTACGTGCCCGCCAAGGAGCTTCTTGCAGGCGAAGTAGGTTATATCTGCGCTTCCATCAAGTCCGTTTCCGACACGGCACCGGGCGACACGATCACTTCCGCGGTAAACCCCGCGTCCGAGCCGCTTACAGGCTACAAGGGCATACAGCAGATGGTTTTCTGCGGTATCTACCCCGTGGACGGCGCGCGTTACGGTGACCTTCGCGATGCTCTCGAGAAGCTGCAGCTTAATGATGCTGCGCTTTCGTTCCAGGCAGAGACTTCCGCAGCTCTGGGCTTCGGCTTCAGATGCGGCTTCCTGGGCCTTCTGCATTACGAGGTAATAGAGGAGAGACTCGAGCGTGAGTTTAATCTTGACCTTATCTCCACGGCTCCTTCCGTAATCTACAAGGTACACAAGACTGACGGCACCGTGCTTGAGGTGGATAACCCGACTAACATGCCGGACCCCGCTGAGATCGACTTCATGGAGGAGCCGATCGTGTTCGCGGACATCATTCTGCCCAAGGAGTTTGTCGGCAACATCATGGAGCTGTGCCAGAACAGACGCGGCGAGTATGTCGACATGAAGTATCTTGATGAGAGCCGCGTGGTGCTGCGCTACAAGATGCCTCTTAACGAGATTATCTACGACTTCTTCGATGCGTTGAAGTCGAGGACCAGGGGTTACGCGTCACTCGATTACGAGATGGCGGACTACCAGCAAAGCAAGCTTGTAAAGCTCGATATCCTGCTTAACGGCGACCCCGTGGATGCACTGTCATTTATCGTACATGCTGATAAGGCGTACGAGAGGGGAAGACGCATGGCGGAGAAACTCAAGGAGAACATCCCGAGGCAGCAGTTCGAGGTTCCGATACAGGCATGCATCGGCGGTAAGATTATCGCCAGGGAGACCATCAAGGCATTCCGCAAGGACGTTACTTCGAAGTGCTACGGCGGTGATATCTCCCGTAAGAAAAAGCTTCTTGAGAAGCAGAAGGAAGGCAAGAAGAGAATGCGTCAGGTTGGTTCCGTAGAGGTGCCGCAGGAAGCATTCATGAGCGTCCTGAAGCTTGATGAAGAATAAAGAACAAATAAGAGGAAGGAATAGAGTATGAAAATGAAGAAGAAGATCATCCTTACAGTCGCAATCATCGCTGCTGCAGCAGTAGCAGGATGTGCAGGTGAAGAGGCGGCAGAGACATCTGCTGTTGAGACTGAGGCTCCTGCAGTAGTAGAGACAGCAGCTCCCACAGAGGAAGTTCTCGCTCCTATCATCGCTGGTGACACACAGACAGGTAATGCAGATGCATTTCCCACAGGCGTACCTCTCGATGAGGACTCCTACACAGAGTTCAGCGAGCCTGTTATGTATGAAGTTATCGAGGACTGCATCACATGGTCCGGAAATGATGTTCAGACATCAGGCGGAGATCTCGTTCAGGGAAGCATCGTAAACGGCGTTGCTACTGACGGAAACTACATCATTCTTGATGATCAGAGAGTAGTTGAGGCTTCACACCTCGAGATCTTCCAGTAATCCTTATTACCGGAATAAAATGAAACTAAGATAAAGGCGAGACCGCGAGGCCCCGCCTTTATTGATTTTGTAACATTGTTAAATCTGAAATGTGCTGTTTTAGGGTGTGTCAGACGTTAACTCTACATTAATAATATGTTCACGGTGCGTACAGACGGCATGACTATAATCACTATAGATAATTAACTGTAAGGAGAATTTGATATGGACTACAGATCGATGGTTAATCCGACTTTTCTTACTGCGAAATCAACTCTCTACATGCTTGCCGCTGCCGGCAATGATGATGCCAAGAAAGTAATAGAGGCACTTGGTACGCAGGATGTAATGTCGGCAGATTCCAGGAAGAACGAAGGGGATAAGTCTCCCATGTCCGAAGCGGATAGAAAAGCATTTCTGGCGGGCGTTACGCTGGCTGTTGAGGCCCGTTACGAAGCATTATCACATTTTATAAGTGCCAACGGCGTCAAGAATCTTCTGGATATCGCCTGCGGTTACACGCCCCGTTCCGTGTACTGCAGTAAGAACGGAGTCGACTATGTCGGCGTTGATGTCCCTGTTGTAGCCGATGAACTGCAGAAGTTCGCATCTCAGGCCGGGATCGTGAAAGGTCATCCCGTATATATCGGCGGAGATGCAACTAACGAGGCTTCGCTTAAGGCTGCTGCAGATAATCTTAAAGGCGAGATCCTGATTTCTTGCGAGGGCCTTACAGGTTACCTTTCGGGGGATGAGGCAGATCAGTTCTTTAACGGTATACGCAAGCTTCTCGAAGAGCACGGAGGGGCATGGATAACGTCGGATTTCGGCGTGGATTATGAGGCTTTTGCCACAGTTAATATGACGAGCCCGGATGCCGTTAAGATTTACAGAGAATCAAAGAATCAGTCCATGAAGGCTTTTAATGTCTATAACGACGGTGTGTCGTATTGGGATGAAGACAGGATTGTGTCTTTCCTTAATGAACATGGTCTGCTTGTGGAGAAGCTTCCGTTTTATTATGAAGGAGAAGAGCTTAATATCTTAAGTCCTCTGCCGGGGCCGTGGAAGGATAGTTTCATTAGGCTTCTTAAATCTTCGACAGTTTGGAAGATGACTGTGGATCCTGATTTTAAGGGAGAAACGGCAGTCGAAGGCGCAAGTGAAGTAGATAATCTTAAGATCGATTATGTGAAGAAGAACGGTGTTCTTAAGTGCAGGATCGAAGGCCGTATAGACACCATTAGCTCACCGGCTCTGCTCGAGGTCTTTGATATGAATTACGATGGTATAAATAAAATCGTGATCGACGGCACAGATCTTCAGTACATCTCTTCAGCGGGCTTAAGAGTAATGCTGATGGCAGTGAAGAGGCTCGGTGAAGAAACTGTTGTTATCGAGCATACAAACGATTCAGTCAGGGAGATATTCGAGACTTCCGGCTTCAGTGAGCTGATAATACTAAAGTAAAATCGGAGAAATATTTATGAGGTATCAGGAAGAAAACGGAGTTCTCGTTATAAGTCTTGAAGGGCGTATCGATTCCGTTAATGCGGCACAGGTCGAGAAAGAATTATTTGAGATCGTCGAAGCCGGAGAAGATAGGAAAGTCGAGCTTGACGCATCCGGGCTGGAGTATATCTCGAGTGCGGGACTGAGAGTGCTGATGAAACTTCTGCAGACCAGGGGTGAACCTGTCACTATCACGGGTGTTTCACAGGAGGTCTACGAAATACTGGATGTAACGGGATTTACCGAGCTTTTTACGGTGAAAAAGGCGCTGAGGCAAATCAGTATCGACTGGCTGCCTCTTGTCGGTAAGGGTGCAACGGGAAGTGTTTACAGACTTGATCCCGAGACTGTTATCAAGGTGTTCAGACCCGAGGCTAAGATGGATATCATCAAGATGGAAAATGAGCGCAGCACAAATGCATTCTTAAACGGCATACCGACTGCGATCTCCTATGATATCGTGCAGGTTGGGGACTGTTATGGAATGGTATACGAGCTGCTTGAGGCCGAGGACTTCCTGTCGATTCTTAAGAATGATAAGGAACACCTTGAGGAGCACATTAAAAGCTTCGCTCAGGCTATAAAAAGGATGCATCAGACTGAAGTGGACCCCAGGCAGTTTCCTCCGACGAAAGCCGGCAGTCTTTTCTTCCTGGACAGGCTGTCCGGGCTTTGCACGCAGGAGCAGATAGGTAAGCTGCGTAAGCTTTATGAAAATATCCCCGACAGGAAAACCTTTATTCACGGTGACTGCCATCCCGGTAATGTTATGGTGAGGGACGGAGAGTATATTTTTATAGATCTTATGGCTTGCGGAAGCGGACATCCTATCTTCGATTTGGGTTCCATGTGCGCGATCTATCATCTGCCGCACAGGCCGGATACACCGCTTCTTGAGTGTTTTACCGATGATGAGATCAGGCTTATCTGGAATACTTATCTTGGCACTTATCTTGAGACCGATGATAAGGATAAGCTCTCCCGTGCCGAACGCCAGATATCAGCTGTTTCTGCGGCAAGATCGCTGTTTGCATCTGTTTTTGTGCCGGGTGTGATCAGTCCGGAAAGACTGCAAATGCTAAAGAATATCGCATTGGCATATGTAAATGAAGGTGTGGAGCCTATCGCATTCTGACTGATCTTCCATTGCATAATAAGCGGACGATAATTATAATTATTAAGCTTGCGGGTGTGATGGAATTGGCAGACATGCCAGATTTAGGTTCTGGTGAGCGATCGTAAGGGTTCAAGTCCCTTCACCCGCACCAAACTCTTCATGATTGTCGTCGTGAAGAGTTTTTTAATGCTCATAAGCATATACAGTAATCTGAAAAACAAGTAGTTTAAGAAAAATTTACAGCAGTTAGAATTAAACAAAACATCAGTTTGATACTATTGATATATGAGTATCGATCTGAGTTTAAGCAATCTCATAAACGTTGTATTTATCGCAGCCGGTATCGGCATATGCGGTATGAGTTTTATGCATGTCAGTTCAGGTATGCATATCCGTAAGGAAGCCAAGAAGTATTTCAGACTGTTCTTTACGCTGATAAATATCTATCTGACGATGCATTTCTTCCGTATGCTTATGGAAGGACACACTGCGCCTTTTTATTATTACGGTATCCGCACAGTGACTTTCGTCGAGTTCCTGGTGTCGGGCTTCATGATATATATGCTCTCGCTGTTGATCATATTTATCGCACAGCCGGGGAAACTCGGACGGATAATAAATATGGTATTTCTTGCGCTTTTGGTGGTTCATTTAATTGGACTTATTGTCGCTCAGTTTACTCACTTTTATTACTACTTCGACGAGATGAATTTCTACCAAAGAGGCAGGGGATATGCGCTTTCAAATGTGATGCATATCATTATGCTGTTTCAGAATATATTCCTTCTTTCCAAGTACAGATATAAATTCGACAAAAGACTGTTCTCTGCACTCTGGATCTATCTGCTCGCGCCTTTAGGTGCCATTGCAGTTCAGATGCTCGTACAGGACATTCAGTTCATTATCCTCATGACAGTTATCTCTGCGGCGTATCTTTGCTATGTCATCATACAGATTCAGACTGAGAAATATGAGCTTCAGCAGAAGGAGAAGCAGAGACTTGATACCGAGCTTACTATGGCCACCAAGATCCAGGCAGAGACTTTGCCGAGCATCTTTCCGGCGTTTCCTGACCGTGAGGATTTTAATATCTATGCTTCTATGAAACCTGCAAAGGAAGTCGGAGGCGATTTCTACGACTTCTTTCTTATTGACGAGAAGCACTTAGGACTTGTCATCGCTGACGTATCAGGAAAGGGCGTTCCTGCCGCGCTGTTTATGATGGTATCGAAGATACTTATACAGAACTGTGCGCTGATAGGATATGAACCTTCAAAGGTTCTGGAATTAGTTAATCAGCAGATCTGTGCGAATAATCCGGAGAGAATGTTTGTAACCGTCTGGTACGGCTGCCTTGATCTTGAGACCGGAAAACTGAAGGCTGCCAATGCAGGTCACGAGTATCCGATGTTAAAGACTCCCGACGGACATTTCTCTTTGGTTAAGGATAAGCACGGTCTTGTAATCGGTGCGATGGCCAATAAGAAATACAGGGAGTATGAGCTTCAGATGGATCCCGGGGCCAAGCTGTTCGTTTACACGGACGGTATACCCGAGGCTACTGATGCCAATAATGAGCTTTACGGTACGGACAGACTTGTGGAGGCGCTTCGCGCTAATGAGGACAAGAAACCGAACGAGATTCTTCCGGCTGTAACTTCTTCTGTGGAAAGCTTCGTGAAGGAAGCTCCGCAGTTTGATGATATGACTATGCTCTGTATTGAATATAAGGGCATTAAGTAAGGAGTCATCATCGCGGTCTTCCTCCCGCTGACAGTCCGTATCTTCAACAAGAGCGACATGAAGTAATATTAGACGCTTTGATCGAACTATCTGACTGACGATAGCTTTGTCGTTTTTTGTCGTTTTTTGTCGAAAATTGTCGGTAAAATCAGTCTTCAAAAGTTCTACAATCTTACATCTCTTTGGAGTTCGATGTATTGGAAAGATCCGAGGCAGGCTGATTATCCGCTTAATAAGATACGGAATACCGGTTTGAATACTGATTATTTCAACAAGGCGAAGCCCAATCAGAATCCGTATAAACCGGAAGAACTCACGATAGAGTATAAAGGTCAGTGGTTCAGATCAAAGAATGAGCTGTCTGCGGCTCAGGCTGTAGAAGCAATGGGTTACAGATTTAAGTCGGAGATCCATGTGGTCGGTTCGAAGAAGAACTTTGATCATTTTCCTGATGTGTCAGTTGAAGTGCCTGAATTAGATCTGATGATAATGTCTGAGATTGACGGAGCGATGGATAAGGAGTCGTATAGGATCAAGTCAGTTAATCGACAGAATGATTATTTTGAAGACGGATTCAGGGAGTTCAAAGATGTTGTATTTATACGTATGCTTGATTCGGGAACCTTTGATGCTTCTGAATATCAGACTCTTTTACGGATGGCGATAGAGACAAATATCGACGATTTGCTTTGTGATAGTTGGAAGAGTTCCCCGTAACCCAATCGTTTTAAATCAAAATGAACGCTTATTAGGGAATAGATGGGGTCTATTCCCCGTGATGACATCATTTTGAGGTCAAAATGAGTGGTCTATAGGGAACAGTGGGGGTCCATTCCCCATAAACCTGTTAAACGGAGCCGAATCGCGCGATATCTGGACAATGGGTAAGCCCGTGTACGCTTTCTGCATCACTTTAGTGCGCCAGCTGATCCTTTATATCCCACTGCTTATCATCTTCAATAAGTTCTTCGGATTCACCGGGCTCATCCACGCGCAGCCCGTGACAGAAGCCGTCATGATGGCTGTTTCGATAATGCTTTTGCTAAGCGTTATTGATAGAATTAATAACGAATACAGCTGTGGGGGAACGGGGGATGGCTGCACCGAAGGGTGACTTATTCGATATCGCTTACATCAACCGTAACAGACGGGACAGGGCTCGCGACGGAATTTTTATCGGAAGCGTGGTCGCTTCTTATGTCTCAAGCATATTTATAATAGCGGCTTTGTCCGTGTTTCTTCCTTGGCAGCTTGTGATTCCCGCTGCTGCCGCTGTGCTCATACTCACGTGGTACTTTATTCCGAAGCTCCTCGTCAAATTGCACCAGCATATACTTAACAAAGTCGTGTATGTCTACGAGAATGCGCACGAGAGATTTGACAAGGTAACACCCACGGATCCTGATATCATGGATGAGTGGTATCACGAAGGTGCACTCGTTCTGTGGACCAATGAGGAAAAAGGATTTAATCTGTTCTACAACTGGCTTCGGGACACGGGGCTCATCGAGAGTGAACGCGTGACCGTCTACGAGGTTACGAAAGAGTTCTTCCTTAAGAAGTATCCTTACGTAGATGACAGGCATTGGCAGCCTTTTCCCGACACGGTCTGGGTGCTTCCGTTAAGCAGTACAACAAAGCGCGGCGCGAAAGAGGAAGTACGCCATCTTATGCTTTATGATTACGACTACATGATCTTCATAGACTGGTTTGCGTTCGCGGTAAACGGCACACGCAACGAGAAAGAATACGGTTTTATTCACGATTACAAGGATTTGATCGAGGACTTCGAAGAGCTATAAAGGAGATGTCTTATGAAGTTTAATCCGAACGACAAGGAATTCTTCTTCAACGAAGAGATGATATTAAGCCCTGAAGGTGAGGAGGCGCTCCGCCAAAGCTTTGGTGAGTACCGCAGATCTGTCCTCAATAATCCTTCCGGCTGGTTCGGAAAGATGATGAAGCAGGATAAGGATTCGCCCAGATACTTCATAGAAAGCCCTGTCTTTCAGTGGATAGGAAGGGCATGTATTCTTGCAGGGATTATAGCGGCGGTAGTTTTCCACTTTAGTACAGGGTCCGCGGATTCGATCAGTTATTACATGACTATGGGTCTTATCGCAAGTATTGCGATCGGTCTTTATATGCTCGTTAAGATCATCGGATATATGTCTGCTGATAAGACTGTTTATACGGAGGAAGTCAGTGCGACCTGTATCGGTTACTGGCGTACTATGGACGGCGGTGGAGACGAGATCCTTTATCCTGTAACTTCTCCGGTGTTCGAATATCACTATAACGGTCAGAAATATCAGGCCTGTTATGACACTTTCGAAAACTCGAAAGACGCAAAAATCCCGCTGGGTTCGACTGAAACTATCAGGATAGATCCGGATGCTCCTAACAGGATCAAAGGCTTCCATAAGGCGCTTCTGGCAACTCCTGCCGTTTCCCTGCTCATATGCGCCATCGCAGCGGGCGCACTTTCATACTTTTTGTTCCTCTGAATTGCCCTTATATATAAATAAAATATAGAAAATATTACCGCGCCCGTGTTATTATTAAGCAGAATTGATAATTTGGGGTGTGCACATATGGCGAAGTGGATAATTGTCGTAGATGATGATACAGCCAATCTGAAGATGGCCGGTCATATTTTAAGTAAGAACAATATGCGCGTCACCGCCCTTAAATCGGGCAGATTTTTCCTTGATTATGTTGAGACTAACGGGATGCCGGACCTCGTGCTTCTTGATATCAAGATGCCCGAGATGGACGGCTTTGAGACGCTGCTTAAGTTAAGGGAGCTTGAAGAGAAGAAGGGGCTTATGAAGACCCCGGTAATCTTCCTTACGGCAGACGAGGACGTTGATACCGAGACACGCGGATTCGAGGTCGGTGTATCGGACTTTATAAGAAAACCTTTTAACCCGGATGTATTGATCAGAAGACTTGATAATATCCTGTCCAACTCTCAGGAAATGCAGAGTCTTAAGAGTGAAGCTACGATCGATAAGCTCACGGGTTTTCTTAATAAGAGCGCCACAGGCGTAGAACTGTCCAAGATGTGTTCGGATACGACCGGATGCCTCATGATGATTGATCTTGACTCGTTCAAGCTCGTAAACGACATCTACGGCCACGAGATGGGTGACAAGGTGCTCATCGCTTTCGCGGACATCATAAGGGATACGGTCCCTTCCGGAAGTAAGTTCGGTCGTATCGGAGGAGATGAGTTCGTTTCCTTTGCGGCGGGCGTAACCTCGGAAGAGAGAGTTGCTGATATCACCGCTAAGATCAATGCGGATCTCGTGCGTAAAGCCAAGGAGTTGATGGGAGATGATATGAGTATCCCTCTCGGTGCGTCCATCGGAGGTATCTTCGTACCCAGATACGGCAACGAGTATAATTCGCTTCTTAAGCTTGCTGATAAGTCCCTGTACATCGTTAAGAAGAACGGCAAGCACGGATATGAACTGTACGATGATGACATGGAGGATGAAACTGAGGGTGCACAGGATCTTGATATCAAAGCCCTCTCAGAGATCCTCGGTGAGAGATCCATTCAGAATGTTGCTCTGCAGCTTGATAAGGATTCGTTCTCTCCCGTTTACCGCTACGTTATCAGATACATAATCAGGCATCACATCAATGCATGTAAGATCCTGTTTACGCTTGCACCTGCATCAGGACAGGCAACTGTTGAATATCACGAGAGTGTCGACGAATTCGGCAACCACATAAGAGAGTCGCTTCGTAAGTCCGATATCTTCATGAGGAACCGTAAGAATCAGTACTTCGTATTCCTTACGGACATAAGAGCAGATTCAGTCGACAAGGTTATCGGACACATTCTTGATTCCTGGCATAAGAAGGGAATCGATAATCTTGCCATCACACATGAGATCGAGTTCATCGGCAACAACGCCGAGCAGGTCAAAGTGGAGAAGACCAAGAGGGTATATATCGTTGATGACGATGTCATCAATCTCCAGATTGCAGGTAAGATCTTAAGTTCCGGCGGAATCCATGTTACGGCGCTGAAGTCGGGAGAGGCACTTTTCGAGCAACTTGATAAGGCAGAAGTGCTGCCTGACCTCATACTGCTTGATGTTAAGATGCCCGGCATGGACGGCTATGAGACGATAAAGCGACTGCATTCCCTTGAGACGCCCGCGTCTAAGATACCTGTCATCTTCCTCACGGCTGACGAGAGTGACGGCGCTGAGAGAGAAGGCCTCACGCTCGGCGCAATGGATTTTATCCGCAAGCCTTTCGTGCCGGAAGTGCTGCTGCTTAGAGTTAACAACATAATCGAGCTCGTTACGCTTCAGAAGCAGCTTTACTTTGAGGTGGAGCAGAAGACACGTGAGAATAAGAACCTCTTCCTTCAGGTAGTAAGTGCCCTCGTGGCGGCCATCGATACCAAGGACGTGTACACCAAGGGACACAGCAGCCGCGTGGCGAAGTATTCCAAGATGATCGCCAAGAGGCTCGGCTACTCTGAGGCAAGGCAGGACGAAATCTACATGATGGGTATCCTGCATGACGTAGGAAAGATTGGTATCCCGATCACGGTCCTTAACAAGAAAGGCTCACTTACTGACGAAGAGTATGAGCAGATAAAGAAGCACTCCGTTATGGGTGCGGCGATACTGCAGAAGATAGAGGATAACCCCAAGATCGCGCTGGGTGCCAAGCACCATCATGAGCGCTATGACGGCACGGGTTACCCTGACGGCCTGAAGGGAGATAAGATCCCCGAGGAGGCAAGGATAATCGCGGTGGCTGATGCTTATGATGCAATGTCTTCCGACAGAAGCTACCGTAATCATCTGCCGCAGGATGAGATAAAAAAAGAGATTGCGAACGGCAAGGGAATCCAGTTCGATCCGACATTCGCAGACATAATGCTCTCGATTATCGAAGAGGACAAAGACTACAGACTAAAGGGCTAAAACAGTATGACCACGAATTCCGAAACCAATGGATTATTCCAGACATCGCACCTGACGCTTCTTATAAGCTACACGCTGTTCTCGGCGGCGCTTATTATCGAATCATTCCTGATGGGGTGGGAGACATGGATGCTCCTTCTGGTCCTCGCGGGCGTAATAGTCAGCTGGGTGCTTCATATCAGACACAACACTCCCGCGGGAGTCAGGATCTGGATATATGCGGTCCTCATGATGGGTGAGTTCTTCTTCTACGGTACCCACAGAACAAGCACATTTGATCTGGCGGTAGTCATGTCAGCGCTTATCATGCTGTTCACGATGACGGGTATCAAGTCTCTCATAAGTCTGTGCCAGTTTACATTTTACGGTACCATGACCTATGAGATCGTTATGATGGTGATCGAGCATGAGCCCTTCGATGCGCTTATCATTTCCCGTTCAATCCTTCACTTTGTCATGGTCTTCTTTATCGGAAGATTTGCCAAGATCATCATCGACAAGTGGGAGGAAGTTCTTAACAGATCCAAGGACGAAGTAATCCAGCTTAAGGAAGCAACAGAGAAGTTGAACGACTTCCTTGCCAATGTATCCCACGAGCTTCGAACACCTGTTAACGCCATCATCGGCCTTTCTACGATCTGTATCGAGAAGAGCCGTAACCGCGCTGTGGAAGGCGACATGATCTCTGTACGCAATGCAGGAAGACGTGTAGCTGAGCAGATCAGCGATATCCTTGATTATTCCGAGATCGACAGACATAAGGCGGTCCGTAACAACGAAGACTATATGCTCTCGTCCGTGCTGCATGATCTGGTTACCGAGATCAAGCAGTATAAGAATAAGGACGTCGAGCTCATTATCGATGTGGATCCTTCGATCCCTGCGGTAATGAATTCAGATGTAAGCAAGCTCAAGAAGATCCTTAAGGCTTTGATCAGCAACGGCCTTAAGTACACTCAGAAGGGCGGTGTTTATGTAAGGATCTCCACTGAGGAACAGGAGTACGGCGTTAACCTCTGCATCGAGATCACGGACACCGGTATCGGAATGAGTGAGTACGAGCTCGAGAAGGTATATGAGAGCTTCTACCAGGCTGATTCTTCCCGCACCAGAAAGGGCGGCGGCTTAGGCCTAGGCCTTGCGATCGTATCCGGTTTCGTTTCACTCCTCGGCGGCTTCATGACCATCGACAGTAAGCCTGACGTCGGCACCACAGTACACGTCAGTATCCCTCAGAAGGTAGTTGATCCCGTTTCCTGCATGTCTGTGGCAAATCCCGACAAGCTGTGCCTCGGTGCTTTCCTGCACTTCGAGAAGTACGATAACCCGGCTGTGCGTGATTACTACAACGCCATGGTACTTAATATCGTTAAGGGCCTCGGCGTCCAGATGCACCGCGTAAACAACGCAAGCAACCTGAAGCTCCTTCGCGACTCGATACACTTAACACATGTGTTTGTCGGCGAGGACGAGTACTTGAGTAATGTGGAACTTCTCGAGAAGCTCGCGCGCGATATGGTAGTTGCCGTCGTTGCAAACGATGATCTCGTTCTGCCCAAGAACTCACGCGTAAAGATTGTCGAGAAGCCGTTCTACTGCTTCCCGGTAGTATCCGTTCTTAACTCGTCTGTCGGCGATCCCGATTCCACCGTCAAGAAGATGCGCTGCAACGGCGTGCGTGCACTCGTAGTTGACGATGAGTCCATGAACCTCGTAGTAGCAAGGAGTATCTTCTCCCGTTACGGCATGGAGGTTACTACCGTTACTTCCGGTCAGGAGTCCATCGACATCTGCCGCGAGAAGGTATTCGATATCATCTTCATGGACCACATGATGAGCGGAATGGACGGCGTGGAGGCTATGAAGAGAATACGTACGGATGTATCCGGACTAAATGCTTCTATCCCGATCGTTGCACTAACTGCAAATGCCATGAGCTCTGCCAAGCAGATGTTCCTGGCAGAGGGCTTCGACGGATTTGTAAGTAAGCCTGTAGAGACGGAAGAGCTTGAGCGTGTACTGAAGCTCGTTCTCCCTAAGAAGTCGATCTCCTATGATGACGGCAGCACTGCAGAGGAAGAAGATGATTATGAGGAAGAGCGTAAAGCTCCGGTGCCTGTTTCCGGTGATGCACAGACAGCCGATCCTCTGGAGAAACTTGATGCCGCCGGCATTAACACTGCAGCAGGTCTTAAGTACTGTGTGGATGATGAGGATTTCTATAAGTCCCTTCTTATCCAGTTTGCATCCGAGTCTGATGAGAAACTCGAATCTATGAAGTCTTCTTACAGTAAGAAGGACTGGCACAATTACGAGATCTTCGTGCATGCGCTTAAGAGCACTTCGAAGATGATCGGTGCGGCCGATCTGTCCGAGAAAGCCAAGTCGCTTGAGATGGCTGCCAAGGCTTCTGATGAAGGCTTCATTGTAAGCAATCACGATCAGGCAATGATGGATTACGCAAGAATATGCGGCGAGATCAAATCTCTGCTTATGAGTATTCCGGCAGTTGAAGAGGACGATGAGGTGTTCGAATTCGTGCCGGAAGATGATTCTGCCAAGGGAGGTGATCTGGCATGAGAGACATATTAAGATATCTGTTCAAGCCGACGACCAATGACCCGGAGGCTGTAAAGTCAACATATTACGAGTCCATAGGACCTACTCGTGTCACGATGTATATATCGTTCATTACGGCGGTGATCTTCCTGACACTTACATTCGTTTATCCTCCTTATTTCGGAGGAACGACGGTTCTTTATCATCAGCTGTGCTATATCTGGCTTCTTGTAGTAGTAATTATCTGGTTCGCCGGAATACACTATGCCATGAAGGATTATGCGACCAGGTATAAGACCGTATACGGCCTGAACCACTTCATGGGAATGTCGCTTTATGCGTGGGTAATATCTCTGGTTATCGTTAACTCCATGGCAAGAGGAACCGTAGATACGACTTTGTTCATGACCGTCGCGCTCGTTGTACCTTTGTGCGTATACTTTAACCCCATCGCTTATGTAACTGTCTCAGTCACGTCGAACTGTGTGGTAATGACATTCCTTTACATCATGGTAAACAAGGGTGCGATCGAGCCTAACGAGATGGCAAACTTCACGATCTTCTCCGTATTCCAGGTTCTTATGGGAATCATTATGTCTTACACCAGGTACAAGCTGAATGATCAGCTTGTAAAGGCGGAGAGACAGCATAAAGAGATCGAGATGCTGAACAAGGCTCAGAACAGCTTTTTCTCCAACATGAGCCATGAGATCAGAACTCCTATAAATACGATCATCGGTCTTAATGAGATGATCTTAAGAGAGGATGTAAGCGAGGAAGTTATCGAGGATGCGGTCAATATCAAGGCTGCAGGTAAGCTGCTCCTTAACCTCATCAACGATATCCTCGATATGAGTAAGTTCCAGTCCGGACGCATGCAGCTTCTCATCGAGCCTTACCGCACAGGTGACATGCTCTCTGATATCGTCGGTATGCTCTGGATCAGAGCAAAGGATAAGAAGCTCGACTTCAATGTCGATGTATCTCCTGATATCCCCGCTGAGCTCGTAGGTGATGAGGTGCGTATCAAGCAGATCCTCATCAATGTTATCAACAATGCCATCAAGTACACGAGTGAAGGATCGGTAACTCTCTCCGTACAGTGTGAGATGAAGGAAGATAAGATCTGCAATATGATATACATGATCTCTGATACCGGTATCGGTATTAAGAGTGAGGATATCCCTTATCTGTTCTCGGCATTTAAGAGAGTCGATGAGACAGTTAACAAGCACATCGAAGGTACCGGTCTCGGCCTTTCCATCGTAAAGCAGCTTGTTGATCTCATGGGCGGTAAGATCACGGTTAACAGCGTTTACAAGAAGGGCTCCACATTCATCATCGAGATTCCTCAGAGAGTAGAGCGTGAGGGTTCCGTAGGACAGTATGATTTTGAGAAATCACACGGAGCTGCCAAGCGTAAGGAGTACGCTCCTAAGTTCGAGGCTCCTGATGCCCGCATTCTCGTTGTCGATGATAACGAAGCCAACCTCATGGTTGTAAGCAAGCTTCTAAGAAGTACCAAAGTACGTATCGATACTGTCACAAGCGGTGCCGAGGCTTTAAGAAGAACGCTTAATGTTAAGTACGATGCCATCTTCATGGATCACCTGATGCCCGAGATGGATGGTATCGAATGCCGCCGTAAGATCAAGGAACAGACGGGAGGAAGATGCCGCGAGACTGCCATCATAATCCTTACCGCGAATGCCGACGAAGAGAACCGTGCGTTGTATGCTCGTGAGAATTTCGACGGATACTTAAGCAAGCCTGTAAGCGGTGAAGAACTTGAGAACGAGCTTTACAATATCCTGCCGAAGGAGATGGTAAAGATCACAGGTCAGAGAAGCGAGATCGCAGAGGAATCTATCTCGTGGATGAACGGCAGCAATAAGCGTAAGAGTGTCATCATTACTACGGAGAGTGTAGCTGACTTGGCTCCTGAAGTTATCCGTAAGTATAAGATCGGTATCCTGCCTCATAAGGTCCGCACCGCAGAAGGTGTTTTCAAGGACGGCAAGGAGATCGAGACCCTGGGTGTTCTTAAGTATATGGAAGATCCGACAAATGCGGTAATGCCTATGGGTCCTACTGTAAGAGAAGCGGAGGAGTTCTTCGCCAAGCAGCTGTCTTATGCGAATAACGTCATCCATATCTCTATCTCGAGCCATGTAGAGAACTCCGGTTACAAGCCTGCAATCGACGCTGCAAGGTCTTTCGATAATGTATTTGTTATCGACTCTTTGCACCTTTCCAGCGGTCAGGGAATACTCGCGCTCGAGGCGGCACGTATGGCTGATCTAGGAATGCCTCCGGAAAAAATCGTAGAAGAACTTGAGCAGGTTAAGAAAAAGATCCGCACAAGCTTTATCGTTGATAATCTCGACTTCCTGGCACGCGCGGGCCAGGTCGGAAACGGTGTCGCAAATGTTGTTAAGTCATTGATGGGTCGTCCTGTTCTTGTTCTGCGCAAGGGTAAGATGGGTGTCGGAATGACTTATTTCGGAGCTCGCGAGAGGGCCTGGAAGAGCTATATCGCTTCAGCCTTGTCCACTCCTGCTGCAATCGATAACCGTGTTCTGTTTGTAACTTATGTAGGCTTGACCAAGCGAGAGACAGACTGGATCCGCGAGCAGATAGAGAAGAGAATGGACTTCGATCAGATCTATTTCAAACAGGCGTCACCTGCCATTGCAGTTAACTGCGGAGCGGGTACCTTCGGACTTCTGTATATGGAAAAATAACTCGGCAGGGGGACGGGGGTAATGGCTGATTACGTGAGTATAAACCGTAATAACAGGGCGATTAAGATAGCCATAAAATGAACACTTAAGTAAACCAGTCCGACCCGAATCATTATTCGAGACTTTGGAACTCTATATTGGTAAGAGGGAGAAGGAAGATGAAAAGATTCAGAACGATTAGTAATTTCAAAAAGAGAGTCCTGATTGTAGATGATGAGGATATCAACCGCCAGATTCTTGGCAATATGCTAAGTGAAACTTACGATGTGGACTTTGCCTGTGACGGCAAGGAAGCATGGGAAAGACTTAATGAGGACGGCAGCGATTATTCGCTGATTCTTTCAGATCTTCTTATGCCTGTTATGGACGGCTTTGAACTGATAGAGAAAGTTAAAGCTGATCCCGTTCTTAAGGCGGTTCCGATCATCGTCATTACTTCGGATAAAGAATCTGAGGTCAGAAGCATCAAGCTCGGAGCAGCTGACTTTATCAAGAAGCCGTTCGGTATGCCTGATGTTATTCTCGCAAGATGTGAGAGGATCATCGAACTGTACGAAGATAACACGATAATCAGATCCGCGGAGAAGGATCATGTCACCGGTCTTTATACGAGGGACTTGTTCTTCGAGTATGTAAGGCAGATCGAAGTTCATCAGAAGACTCTTGATATGGACTGCTTGGTTTTCAATATCGATCACTTCCATCTTGTTAATGAGATGTACGGACGTGAGACAGGTGATGCGATACTTAAGAAAGTTGCTGACACCATAACCGAAGTTATGGAAGAACATGCTTCTCTGGCGTGCAGGACGGAAGGTGATTCATTCTATCTGTATTGTGAGCATCAGGAAAAATATGAGGCGCTGATGGATCGTATAACTGAGATGGTGGGAAGTGATCAGGGACCTGCTAAGATCAGACTTCGCGCGGGTGTCTATCAGGATGCGGATCTTTCTTTAGATCCCGAGACAATGTTCGATCGCGCCAAGCTGGCATGCGACCGGATCAAGGGTGATTACACAGTTACAGTTGCCTACTATAACAAGGAACTTTATCAGAAGGCGATCTATCAGGAACACCTTATAGAGAACATAGACCAGTCTATCGAGGATGAGGATTTTAAGGTTTACTTCCAGCCTAAGTATGACATCACGGGAGATACCCCCAAGCTTAGAAGTGCCGAGGCACTTATCAGATGGAATCACCCTGAACTCGGTATGATAAGCCCAGGTGAATTTATTCCTCTCTTCGAAAGCAACGGTCTTATTCAGAAGGTGGATAACTTTGTTTGGAACAAGGCCGCATCATGCATAAGAGAATGGAAGGATAAGTACGGATACTCGGTGCCTGTATCAGTTAATGTATCCAGGATCGACATCTTTGACAGCAAGCTGGAAGAGAAACTTCAGAATATCCTTAAGAATAACGGCATCACTGAAAAGGATCTTATGCTCGAGATTACAGAGTCAGCATATTCCGATAATGCAGACTCGCTTACTGAAGTGGCAAACAGGTTAAGAGACAGAGGATTCATGATTGAAATGGATGATTTCGGTTCGGGTTACTCGTCACTTAACATGATAACAACGCTGCCTATCGATGTGCTGAAACTCGATATGAAGTTCGTGCGTAACATGGAGAAGGATGAGAAGAGCCTAAAGCTTGTCGAGCTGATCATCGGTATCGCTGGGTTCCTCGACGTGCCTGTCGTAGCTGAAGGAGTAGAGACAGAAAGTCAGCTTTTAAAATTAAAGAAGATGGGTTGCCAGGTTATTCAGGGTTATTATTTCTCACGCCCTGTGCCTGCATCCGAGTTTGAAGAATTCATTAAGAAGGAATGCGTATGATCACAATAGATGAGCTTAAGCAGTTCGGTGCTAATACCGATGAAGGTGTAGCAAGATGCATGGGAAACGAAGAGTTTTATTTAAAACTCGTTTCCACCGTGCCGGGACAGAAGGAGTTTACTGTTCTTTCTGACAAGATTGCAGAAGGTGACCTTAGTGCCGCTTTCGAGGCAGCACACGCACTTAAAGGTGTGCTCGGTAATCTCTCGCTGACTCCTCTTTATGATAAGGTGTGCGAGATAACCGAACTGCTGCGTGCGAAGACGGATACGGATTATTCCGAACTGCTGAAACAGATATCGGATCTTAACGAAGAACTCAAACTTGCCTGCGGGAAGTAAGGGGGATATATGAACGCTCAAGACACCGTTTTTAAGAAGATCGCAGAAGCTCTGCTTGTGGACTACTCAAGTGTCTACTACGTTAATGCGGTAACGAATGAATACTATTGGTATTCAGTTAATCCCGAGTATCATTCGTTGAGCCTCGAACAGGGCGGTGATGACTTTTTCAGGAATATTATCCGGGACTGTAAAAAGGTTATCTACGAAGAGGATCAGCATATATTTATCGAAGATATCCAGAAGGATAATCTGCTTGCAGCTATGAAAAAGGGAAGTATGCAGAGCATAGAGTACCGTCTGTTGATAAACGGAGAACCGGTATGGCATTCGCTTCGAATGATAAGGGGGCTTGATGATAATGCCGATTACTTTATCCTCGGAATCATCAATATTAACGAAGAATACAAAAGAAGACAGATAGAGAAGGAGATCGCACGTCAAAGAGAGGTTTATAACCAGATAACGGGAAGTCTCGCAGGTCAGTATGATACCCTTTACTACATTAATGTTGAGGACAACACATATGTGGAAATCTCCTCTACTGATGAGTATAAGAAGCTGAATGTACCTGCAACAGGAAGTGATTTCTTTGCTGAGAGTCGCAGAAGCATCCGCAAGTATGTACATCCCGAGGATCAGGAGAAGATTCTTAAGTATCACTACAAGGATGCAATGTTAAATAATCTAAAGCACAGGAATTCTTTCTCTGTGGCATACCGCCTTGTAGTCAATGATCAGGTAAAGCATATAAGACATACCGAGATCATGGCAAGCGACAGGAAACATCTCATAGTCTGTATCGAGAATATCGATGATGAGATTAAGGCGAGACTAGAACTTGCCGAGACTAGGCAGAGAAGTGTTACTTATTCACAGATCGCGGAGAGCCTTGCATCCCACTATGATCTTATCTATTACATAGATGCCGAGACAGATCATTACACTGAATTTGCTACACATAAGATCTATGGTGAACTCGAGGTTCATGAGGATGCAGATGACTTTTTCGGTATATCCGAGATGAATATAGACAGAGTGATTCATCCAGATGACAGAGCCCGTATAAAGCTGTTCATTGATAAGGATAACTTCATATCCGGACTTGATAACAACAGACAGCTTGTAGAGGATTACCGTATGGTCGTTGGAGACGGTGAGCCCCATTATACAAGAATGACTGTAAGCTGGTCTTCCGATAAGACTCACTTCATTGTTTGTATCGAGGATCGTGATGAAGCTGTCAAGAAGGAGAAAGAACATATTCAGGCACTTAATCTTGCCAATGAGATCGCCCGACGTGACAGCCTTACGGGAACGAGAAACAAAACTGCCTATAACGAATTTGAGAAGGATCTGCAGGCATCGATTGACGAGAATAAGAATACATCATTCGGGATAGTTATCTGTGACCTTAATGATCTTAAGCTTATCAACGATACTCAGGGACATAAGGAAGGTGATGAGTATATTAAGACTGCTTGTAAGCTTATATGCAGGCTTTTTTCTCACAGTCCCGTGTTCAGGATCGGCGGAGATGAATTCGTAATCATTCTTAAAGACAGGGATTATGATGACCGTGAGTTATTAATCTCATCATTAAGACGGCAGATAGAGAATAATATCAGGCTCAATCAGGGACCTGTCGTTGCATCCGGTATGGCGGAGTTTGATCCTGTTACCGACAGTAATGTAGAGGATGTCTTTAAACGTGCTGATGAGCGTATGTATGAGGAGAAGGCTCACCTTAAGGATATGAAGCTTCTTCGCGAAAGCTATTCGCTTAAAGAAGCAAGCATTAAGATGATTACGGAAGAAAGACGCAAGATGCTCGATACGCTGTTTAAGTCATACGATGTCGTATCTGAAGGTACTTATGTCTATCTTTGTGATATGAAGTACGACTTTTCCAAGTGGTCGAAGAATGCTGTTGATATTTACGGACTTCCTTCCGAATATATGTATGGTGCAGGAGATATATGGGAGAACTGCATACATCCGGATGACAGAGATGCATATCACAAAGGTATTGAGGAAATATTCTCTGGTAATGCTTCAGGTCATGACATGCAGTACCGTGCACGTAGGACTGATGGTGAGTACGATGTATGCACCTGCAGAGGCGTGGTAATAAGAGATCTTTTCGGTGAGCCTGATTACTTTGTAGGTACTATACGTAACCACGGTACACAGGGGCATATCGATACTTTGACGGGACTTCGTAACCAGTACGGTTTCTTTGACGATCTTAACGGTTTTATCAAGAGGAATGCTTTTGCCTATATTATTATTGTCGGCATTAGTAAGTTCTCTGAAGTCAATGAAGTGTTGGGATACCATTTCGGTAACCGCGTGCTGCAGATGTTTGCCAGAAAGCTATTCGAGGTTACAGGCAATTCCGGAAGTTGCTACAGGATAGACGGCACCAAGTTCGCTGTCATAAGTGCCGTTGCAACTGCAGAACATCTGCAGGAAAAATATGATGAATTACGTAACTTCTTACGTGAGGGTTTCCAGGTCGACGATAAGAAGGTCATGCTGGAGATCAACTGCGGTGCTCTGAAGCTGGACCGCTTCGAATTCGATTCGCAGACTGTCTATGCCTGCCTGAACTATGCTTATACCGAATCGAAGACGAGAAGCCAGGGTGATCTGGTATTCTTCCAGAACGATGTAAATGAAGATAACAGGCAAAGGCTTGAGAAGCTTCATGCGATTCGCGCATCTATCATGCACGGTTACAGAGGTTTCTATCTTCTTTATCAGCCGGTGGTGGATGCTCACACCGAGAAGCTTGTAGCTGCCGAGGCACTGCTTCGCTGGAAGAATGATATCTACGGAATGGTTCCGCCGGATCAGTTTATACCGTTGCTTGAATCCGATCCGCTGTTTCCTGATCTCGGCGAATGGATAATAAAAGAAGCCATTATGTCGGCTAAGAAGATACTTAAGAAGAATCCTGAATTTGTTATTAATATCAATCTGTCATATACACAGCTTGAGAAACATGACTTCGTCGACATGGTATTCCGCATTCTCAAGGATTTGAATTACCCGCCGGAACACCTGTGCTTCGAAGTTACAGAAAGATGCAGACTTCTGGATGTAAATCTGCTGAAGAATGTTACTGCCAGCCTTAAATCCAGAGGTGTTCTGATTGCTTTGGATGATTTCGGAACAGGTTTTTCTTCTGTTGGTATTGTAAAAGAACTGCCGTTTGATATTATCAAAATCGACCGCGGCTTCGTAGAAAGGATCGAAGAGGACCGTGTGGACAGAGAATTGATAAAGAATTTTGCCGTACTTGCGTCCATATTCGGGGCCAAGGTATGTGTCGAGGGTATCGAGACAGAGGGCATGAGAGATATTCTTCAGCAGTTTAATGTCGGAAGCTTCCAGGGCTACTATTATGCAAAGCCGCTGAAGTTCGACGAGTTTATAGAATGGGAAGAGAAGAACTGAGGTTACATTTATTTTGAAGCTTGATATTCGCAGTAATCCGTTAGTTAAGAGACCTTGGTTGTCTTTGTCAGTGCTTATTTCATTGATATGCATAGTCGTTATGGTTTTCATGTTTAACTATGTCGACGGTGAGGTTTATGCTTCGTGGTCAGCAGAGTTGCTTGACTGTGTATTCGGTAAGACGGATATGAATTTTTACGATTATTCAGCATTAAATCTGCGCGTTGATAAACCGGTGTACTATGGTTGTGATAAGACAATCCTCATGATGATTCCTCTTGCAGTATGGAATATTCCCGTCTGGATCGCGCATGAGATTACAGGGAATATGATAGTGACGGGAATCTGGGATATCGCCTGGATGAAACTCGGATTTATCCTGTGTGTTGTTATAACTGCCATCGAGTGTACCAGAATAATTAAAGCAGTCAGACCTGATGCCGATACCGCTCTCGTTTTCCCCTTGATGTTAGGTTCATTCGACATTCTGTGTTCGACTCTTTATGCAGCTCAGGATGAGATTGTTTACCTGATGTTCCTGGTTATTGCCATGAGACATATAGTTAATAGGAAGATAAAACCGTTCCTCGTGTTTGCTGCAGTTTCGGTTGTTCTTAATCCTGAGATGATACTGCCGGTATTACTCATGATCCTGTTCTACGAGAATAAGTTTAGACGTGTGCTGCTGGATGTTTTGATCTGCGTGTTGCCGGCGGTTCTGGCTTACTTCCTGTATATGGATAATGAGACATATAACACTGTAAGGGTTGTTGGATCCGGCTTCACTGAATCATTGTTCTCCACTGATATCGGCTTTAAGATCGGTGAATATACAGTATCGTTGTTTGTTGTTCTCGTATATTTGTTGATGTTCTTTGTGTTTACGAGCAGGAAGAAACTTGATAACTCGGATCTTGTATGGTCTATGGCTTTGCTTATGGTCTCCATGACTCTGCTTTCGACAGGAGGCTATATCAATTATTTCTACAGAGATCTTCTGTATGTTCCTTTCCTGATCATACTCATCGTTATTTCCAGGCAGAATGCGGTTACGAATATTATCTTGTACCTGCTATATACATGGAGCAGGGGCATCCTCGGTATTGTTAACGGGTATCCCAACAGTATGTCATCTGCATATCTGACAATTAACACATATACTTTGCGCAGGATTTACGATAATGTCGGCTGTCTGATTATGGGTAAGTTCTATGGCGATAAGTATCCGCTTCTTGCGAATGCGGGCCTTATCACGGCAGTATGTCTTTCACTTGCCATACTGATCTTCTATATCAACAGCAGACCCGGCCTCAAGAAGGATTTCAAGACGGTTAATGCCAACAAAGACATTTTGACTGCGGTTAATTCATTGTTTGTACCGCTTATTCTTCTGGGATTTGTATATATGTTTATGAGTAAAGATTCTGATTATTTCAGCAAGGATCTGAAGTTCGGCTCTCAGTATGTGACATATAATCAGGAGACGCTTGGCGATGAAGAGTTAAGCTATAACAGCAGCATACATATTTTCCCGACTCAGATCGTATATGACGATAATCTGTGCCTCACAGACGGAGAGGATAAAGACGGTATCCGTTATGTTGAAGGCGGAGGCGTATCATTCGGTCCTTATATATCACTTTATCCCGGAATATATCAGGTGACGGTATACGGACAGGGCCTTGAACGAGCCGGCATCGACTGCGGTGCCACTGAAGACGAAGAGTTTTACAGTATCCCGGCAAATCCTATGACGGTAACTGACGATTCGATCACTTACTATATCCAGCTGGATGAGTACACATCCAACATCGAATTCAGAGTTTATAACCACTCGTCTGAGACCCTTGTAATCGACAGAATTAATATCGAAGAACAGCAAAACTGACTAGTCTGTCGTGACAGTCAGTAGGCTTCAAAACGCCTGCTATACTACGCCTAGCAGAGTCAGGGGTTATTGAAAATAACCCCTGACTAATGATCTTTATTGACTGCAGGTGTTCGCCTTGAAATTGACTCTTCGAAGTGATTCGATGTTGAGAAGACCATTGCTGATTGCATCTATGGTCGTATCTATTCTATGCATCGTGTTTATGACTGTCATTTTTGATTATTGTGATGGTGATGTTTACATCGCGTGGTCTATGGATTTTCTTGACTGTCTTTTCGGAAAAGCTAATAAAGAGTTTTACGAGTATTCTGCATTAAATCTGCATATTGAGAACTCACTGTTTAAGGGCTGTGATAAATCGGTTCTTATGATTCTCCCGTTAGCTATCTGGAACATTCCTGTTTGGATAGCACATCAGATTACAGGTGAAATGATAGTAACAGGTATCTGGGATATTGCCTGGATGAAACTAGGATTTATCCTGTGCATTGTTATCACAGCTGTAGAATGTACCAAGATTGTCAAAGCGGTAAGACCAGATGCTAATTCTGAGTTCGTGTTCCCGCTGATGCTTGGTTCGTTTGACGTTCTATGCTCGACTCTTTATGCCGCTCAGGATGAGATTGTATATCTTATGGTGTTAGTTATCGCCATGAGGCATATGATCAACAGAAAGATAATACTGTTTCTTGTGTTCTCTGCCTTGTCTGTAGCTCTTAATCCTGAGATGATAATCCCTGTTATTCTCATGATCCTGTTTTATGAGGATCGTATTTGGAAGGTTTTCCTGGATGCATTTATCTGTGTAGTTCCACTTGGGATAATTAACTTCATTTATCGCAATAACGAGGTGTATAACAATGCGAGAGTTACAGGCTCTGAATTTACGAGATCCTTATTTTCGACAGATATAGGATTAAAGATCGGGGAGAACACTGTATCATTATTTATCATTCTGATTTGTCTGATGCTTTTCTTTATTTATGCACATCGTGATGAGAAGCCTGATAACAGAAACCTGGTATGGTCTATGGCTCTTCTCATGGTCGGAATGTCATTGCTGTCGACAGGCGGCTATATTAATTACTTCTACAGAGATCTTCTGTTTGTTCCTTTTCTGATAATTCTGATTCTTACATCGGAACAGAATTCGACAACGAATGCTATCCTATATCTGCTATATACATGGGGTAGAAGTATACTGGGACTGGTAAATGGTGCTCCCCAAAGCATGTCATCAGCGTATTTGTCGATCAATAATATAACATTACGAAAAATCTACGATAATGTCGGCAAATTGATAATGGGAAAGTTTTATGGCGATAAGATTTCTCTCCTTGCCAATTCAGGTCTGATTACAGCTGTGTGTTTATCTCTTGCTATAGTAATCTTCTATATCAACAGCAGGAGTGGACTTAAGAAGGAGTACAGATTATTCGAGATCAATAAGGATATTCTGGTAGCTGTTAATTCTCTGTTGGTTCCGATAATTTTGTTGGCATTTGTCTACATGTTCATCTGTAAAGACTCTTATTACTACTGTAAAGACATTAAGTTTGGTTCTTCGTTTGTCGAATATAATCTGGAAGAATTGGATGCAGAAGAATTGAGCTATAACAGCAGCATACATGTTTTCCCGACGCAGATTGTTTATGAAGATAATCTGTGTCTTATGAATGGTGAAGATGTTGACGAATGCAGATGTCTCTATGAGGGAGGAGTGTCGTTTGGTCCGTATATATCTCTGTATCCGGGAACGTATCAAGTAACGATCTGTGGAAAGGGACTTGAGCACCTAGGTTTTGATTGTGATTACAGTGATAACTACTCACTTTGCAGTATACCTATAGAATCTGCTGCCGTAACAGACGATGTGATTACTTATACCATTTATCTCGATTCGTATACTACCAATATTGAATTCACACTATTCAACAACTCTTCGGAACCGGTTACATTGGATAGAATTAATGTTGCAGAACAACAGTGACTGATTTTTCTGTTGTTAAGTTTCCCATTTAGTGTAAAGTGGCATAAAATAGGTTGTATTACGTTGAAGTGAGGTAAATATGCCACCCGGAGCAAGAGGAATGGGCGGCCCCATGGGCAAGTTCCTGACAGAAGAGGAGAAAGCTAATCAGCCCAAGGTTACTCCCGCCCTTCTGAAGAGAGTTTTCTCGTATCTTAAACCCTACTCCAAGCAGCTTGTTCTTGTGTTGCTGTGCATCATAGTCTCGTCTTTCTTTACGCTTCTTCCGTCTATGATCACGGGTAAGATCATTGATGATGGCCTTGTTAGGAAGGATTTCCGCGCACTTGTCTATTACATCGTTCTTTCACTTATAGTGACTTTACTCGCAAGTCTTATCGGCGTTGCCGAGACTTATATCAACACCTGGATCGCACAGCACATCACATTCGATATGCGGAACCAGATGTATGCACATCTGCAGAAGATGTCGCAGAAGTTCTTCACCACCAATAACCAGGGCGATATCATCACCAGAATGACGAGTGATATTGACGGCGTTAAGTCGGTCATCACGAGTACATTCAGCAGTATCCTTTCCAACTCCATTACGCTCATCATCGCCATGGTTGCGATGTTCCAGAAGAACTGGATCCTGGCGCTGGTCGGCATCATCATCGTTCCGATCTTTACCATTCCTACTAGAAGTGCAGGCAAGAAGAGATGGTCTATCACTAATGAGTCACAGCAGGTCAATGACGAGGTAAACGGCATTCTTAATGAGACTTTGTCCGTAAGCGGTCAGCTACTGGTCAAGCTGTTCGGCAAGGAGAAGTACGAGTACGAAAAGTACGAGCAGGCCAACCGCCGCATGATCGGCCTCAACATTAAGGAGAGTATGGCGGGCCGCTGGTTCATGGTGGTGCTTACGACTTTCACGAGCATCGGTCCTATGCTTATCTATCTTGCTGGCGGCATACTCATGATGAAGTATGATTCAGATCTTACGATAGGTGATATCTCAGTTCTCGTCGCACTCCTGGGCAGAATGTATATGCCGGTGAACAGCCTTCTTAATATTCAGGTGGACTGGATCAGGTCGATGGCGCTGTTTACTAGGATCTTTGATTACTTTGATATTCCCGTAGATATAGAGAATGCGCCTGACGCCGTGACACCTGAAAGCGTAACGGGTGATGTTGTTTTCGAGCACGTGGAATTCTCTTATGACGAGTCGAAGAAGATACTTAAGGACATAAACTTTACGCTCAGTGCCGGCAAGAGCATCGCTATCGTAGGCCCTTCAGGTTCCGGCAAGAGCACCATAGTCAACTTGATCCCGAGACTTTATGATGTCGACTCTGGCCGTGTTACTTTCGACGGGATCGACGTAAGAAAGCTTGACCTTAAGTTCCTGCGTGACCGGGTGGGCGTCGTATCGCAGGAGACATACCTGTTTAACGGAACCATCCGCGATAACCTTTTGTACGCCAAGCCTGACGCCACTGAAGAAGAAATGGAAGAGGCTTTGAAAAAGGCGAATATCTGGGACTTCGTCTCCAACCAGGAAAAGGGAATAGACACTGAGGTGGGCAACCGCGGCCTGAAACTGTCCGGCGGTGAGAAGCAGCGTATTTCAATCGCGAGGATAATCCTGAAAGATCCGACAATCTTTATCTTCGATGAGGCGACATCTGCACTTGATTCGATATCAGAGAAGAAGATACAGGAGGCGATCGATCCGATCATCAGAAGCAAGACGAGTATACTGATCGCGCACCGTCTGTCGACAATACTCGCGGCTGACGAGATATTGGTAGTAAAGGACGGAACCATCGTAGAACGCGGCAGTCATAAGGAACTGCTTAACAGGGACGGCATCTACCGCGAGCTTTATGAGACTCAGTTCAGTAAGGCTCTTACGGAAGAAGAGGGCGCATCTGAGCTCGAGCAGTATATCTGGGGTACACAGCCTGCGGATGAACCATAAGGAGGAGAATTAATATGTGTTTGTTTTGTGATATAGCCGCACATAAAGCCGACGCACATATCGTCGATGAGAACGAAAGGACGATCACATTCCTTGATATCGCACCTGCGAACGAGGGACATGTCCTGATAATCCCCAAGCTTCATGTGGATTCCATACTTGATCTGCCAGACGAATATGTACTGGAGATTACGAGCGTCGAGCGCAGGGTGATAAGTGCCTATGCGAAAGTTTATGGTGCCACGGGTTACGGCGTAATGCAGAACGGCGGTACTAATTGCGAGTTCGGACACTTCCATTTCCATGTTTTCCCGCGCCTGCCTGACGACGGTTACGACTGGATCTACCCGGAAGGGAAGAAGGAAGTATCCGCCGAGGTGGCCGCTAAGATCAAGGCTGCGATGTGACAGTTGACTCCTCTGTTTATTTCCAATTCAGGTTTATTCTAAGGACAGAGTCAGTCTTGATTGTTAAAAAACTCCTTCCGGCCGGAAGGAGTTTTATTATGTCTGTAATTACCTGATCAGCCCCACAAAGCGGTGAGCATCGGGATTATCTGCTTCTTACGGCTCATTACGCCGGGAAGCCATACCTGATTGTCCTTAGGTTCGATATTAAACGCGAACCTGATCGTATCGTCATTACCCAGATACAGAAGCTGCGTGCCTTCGATGAGAACGTCCGTGAGCATGAGGATTATCATGTCGTAGCCGTTCTTCTTGCGCATGGTCTGCATCGTCTCGATAAACTCGTTCTTACGCTGAAGCATCTTCTCGGAATCGACGCATATGATCTGCGACACACCGAGGATCTGACCTGCGATATGGAACTCTTTGAAATCTGCGCCGATAAGCTGCTCCGCGGACTTGGAGTCGGAGGCGGACGAGTCGAAAAGCTCCTTGCCTATGTCTTCGATAGTAACTCCGGCGATCTTCGCAAGCCTCTCCGCCATCGCAATGTCACGCTTGGTACAGGTAGGGCTCTTGAACATAACGGTGTCAGACAAGATAGCGGAAGCCATCAGGCCTGCCATCTGAGGGAAGGGAGTGACACCGTGCTCGCGGTAGATCTCGCCGATGATAGTCGTGGTCGAACCTACGGGCTCGTTGCGCACATAAATCGGCTGAGTTGTCTGGATGTCAGCCAGACGGTGGTGGTCGATGATCTCGAGGATATCTGCCTGATCAAGTCCCGGAACAGCCTGGGCTGCCTCGTTATGATCTACAAGTACGAGCTTCTTATGGCGGGGACGCAGCAGGTGATAGCGGGAAAGAGTTCCGACTACCTTATCGTTCTCATCAAGTACAGGGTAAGACCTGAAACGGCTCTTAAGAACGATCTCTTTAACATCATCGATATAATCGCTTAAATGGAAAGCCACGATATCTCCGTGTGAACATGCTCTGGAGATTGGGGTAGCCTGATAAATGAGCTTGCTTACCTTGAGCGGATCCAGAGGCGTCTGGATTACGCATGTACGGCTTTCGGAATACTGCTTTGCCGTGCCTGCCTGTATGTCGGAGCCGCAGAGGATAAGGCATGAAACCTCATTATCCAGGGCTCTCTTCATCATATCGGGCTGATCACCGCAGATGACGATATTATCCTGGCCCTTAAACATCAGTGACTCTTCGTTGGCCGGAAGGGCGATGATGATGTTTCCGGATACCGAATCGCTCATATCCGCAGGATCCTTAATTATGCGTCCCTCGATTACTCCGAGGAGGTTAAACAGTGGAAGATCCGAGATCTGCGGCTGCTCGATGGTGTTCAGGTTAAAAGTCGCGATGTCACCTGATGTAAGTGTTCCGTAAAGGGTACCGTCGGCGTTTACGACAGGAATTGAAGTCGTTTCGGTCTCCGTCATGACCTTCCATGCGCGGTCCAGCGTGACTGAAGGGTCCAGGGCTGTCGGTGTGTCGAAATCAATGTCGCTTACCTGAGTCCTTACGTCCTTGAGGCGCATCGGCGCGTCAAAACCGAACATCCTAAGCATTCTTTTGGTCTCGTCCGAGATGTAATCCAGCCTTGCAGCCTTGTATTCACGGTCTCCGGAGGCATTTCGCAGGTTTGCATAGGCGAGTGCTGCCACTACAGAGTCCGTATCGGGGTTCTTGTGTCCTACTACATAAATATCGCTCATGAATTTTGAACCTTTTATTAATATAAATATAGTTGTTATTATCGCACCTTGAAAGGAGTTTTCCAATATGATAGATTTTTAGGGTGATTTCAATCCCATCCAGAATTTATAGGAGGATAATATGATCTATTCTACAGAAGTCAAGAACATGTGCCCTGTTCATCAGGGAGTGCACCACGGTGCAGCTCCGATCCCTGAGGAAGCAAAGTGGGTACAGGCTAAGCAGGTTACCGATATTTCCGGTTACACACACGGTATCGGCTGGTGCGCACCTCAGCAGGGTTGCTGCAAGCTCTCCCTTAACGTTAAGGACGGTATCATTCAGGAAGCTCTCGTCGAGACAATCGGCTGCTCCGGTATGACACACTCCGCAGCTATGGCAGCTGAGATCCTTCCCGGACTCACAGTCCTCGAAGCTCTTAACACAGACCTTGTTTGCGACGCTATCAACACAGCTATGAGAGAGCTCTTCCTGCAGATCGTTTACGGAAGAACTCAGTCCGCTTTCTCCGAGGGCGGTCTCCAGATCGGTGCAGGTCTTGAGGACCTCGGTAAGGGAACACGTTCCATGGTAGGTACAACATACGGTACTCTCGAGAAGGGTCCCCGTTACCTCGAGCTCACAGATGGTTACATCACAGAGGTAGGACTTGACGAGAACGACGAGATCATCGGATATAAGTACGTTAACTTCGGTAAGATGATGGACTTCATCAAGGCCGGTGATGATGCCGCTACTGCTTTCGAGAAGGCTTCCGGTAAGTATGGAAGAGTTGCTGACGCAGTTCGTTTCATCGATCCCAGAAAAGAGTAAGAAAGGCAGGACATTACAATGGCATTATTTGAATCATATGAAAGAAGAGAACCTCAGATCCTCGCTGTTCTGAAGGAATACGGCATCTCCTCCATCGAAGAGTGCAAGGAGATCACAGAGGCTGCAGGTCTTGACGTTTATCACCTCATCGAAGGCATTCAGCCTATCTGCTTCGAGAATGCTAAGTGGGCTTACACAGTAGGTGCTGCTATCGCTATTAAGAAGGGCTGCCGCAAGGCTGCTGACGCTGCTGCAGCAATCGGTGAAGGCCTCCAGGCTTTCTGTATCCCCGGTTCTGTTGCTGACACACGTAAGGTTGGTCTTGGCCACGGTAACCTCGGTAAGATGCTCCTCGAGGAGGACACAGAGTGCTTCGCATTCCTCGCAGGTCATGAGTCTTTCGCTGCTGCTGAGGGTGCTATCGGTATCGCTGAGAAGGCTAACAAGGTTCGTCAGAAGCCCCTCAGAGTTATCCTCAACGGTCTCGGTAAGGACGCTGCTCAGATCATCTCCAGAATCAACGGCTTCACATTCGTTGAGACAAAGTATGATCCTTATACAAACACAGTAGAGGAAGTTTCCAGAACATGCTATTCCAAGGATGCTAACTCTCCTCGTGCTAAGGTTAACTGCTACGGTGCAAACGATGTTTGCGAGGGTGTAGCTATCATGTGGAAGGAGAACGTTGACGTTTCCATCACAGGTAACTCCACTAACCCTACAAGATTCCAGCACCCTGTTGCAGGTACATACAAGAAGGAGAGACTCGAGGCTGGTAAGAAGTACTTCTCAGTTGCTTCCGGCGGTGGTACAGGTAGAACACTTCACCCTGATAACATGGCTGCAGGTCCTGCTTCCTACGGTATGACAGATACAATGGGCCGTATGCACTCTGACGCTCAGTTCGCAGGTTCTTCTTCCGTTCCTGCTCACGTTGAGATGATGGGTCTTATCGGTGCAGGTAACAACCCGATGGTTGGTATGACAGTTTCTACAGCTGTTTCCATCGAGGAGGCTGCTAAGGCAGGCAAGTTCTGATTAAGTAAATTAGATCAGTAAAAACATAAAGAGGCTGTCTGATGACGGCCTCTTTTTTAATTAATTGTTATCAAATATCACTGATTATTAACAAAATGTTATGAAGCATTAAACCATTGGTAAAAGGTCGTCTTAAGAGGTTTTCTTATTTAAATTTGATGTTTAGAATCAAATCATAATTTAGGGAATAATAACCCGAAAGGAGATAAGAGTATGAAAACTATAAAGACTAAGGTAGTAGCGATCATCATGGCAGTAGCAATGGTGTTCGCTCTCGGAATGACAGCATTTGCAGCAACAGGAACACAGGTAAATGTAAGTGAAGTATCTCTCAACCAGGAATTCAATGAGGGAGATATGATTTATATCAACACACAGCGTAATCCTTGGACTATTAACGATATAAGTTATAGTTCTCGATCGACTTATACCATTCCTAGCGGAAAAACGGGAACGGTTACGGCTCTCAGTACGAGGCAACGTTCTATGACTATTGCATTGTCAGATATTCCTACACCACCTGGACCGGAACCGACTACATCTGTAGATTTTGATGACATCACTGAAGGTTCAACACTCAATGGCGGCGATAAGATTACGAATAATAACCATCATAATGCTGTAACAGTTGATATTAATGACGGCGAAAGTTCAGCAAGCATCCCCAACAGAGGCTCTTATACAATCCCCGACGGAATGACAGCTACTGTTACTGATAAGTCCAGTGGATATGGCCGGCATACTCTCGCTATCACATTGACAGCAGCTCCTAACGGCGGCGATACATCCGGTCTTACACCCGAGCAGCGCAGAGCTCTCTCTATCGATGCATTCGTAGAGAATATGTACATTGACGTACTCGGCAGAAATTTCGATTCTGAGGGTAGAGCATCCTTTATCGCAGCTCTCAATGGAAACGAGATGACAGGTTCTGACGTAGTTAGAGCAATGTTCAACAGTGAAGAGTACGCAGCACGTAATCAGACTGATGAAGAGTTCATCGCTACTCTCTGCCAGGTAATGGCTCACAGAGCACCTACAGACGCAGAGATCGCTACATGGACAACAGCACTTGCAAGCGGCACAACAAGAGCACAGGTTGTAGATACATTCCTCGCTACTGAAGAGTTCGCAAACGTATGTGCATTCTTCCAGGTTAATGTTTAAGGTATAAACTTAGCATTACACTAACGGTATAAACCAAATGAGAGGCTGTCACTGACAGCCTCTTATTTATTGCGTATTTTACAAATAGAACACTCTGAAGCGTGCCAAGGGTATGGAATATCACATTCTGCTGGGCCTGAATGTTCTTTCGATAGAGATGTAATAAGGCAGGGCAGAAGGCAATAAAAAAGGAAGCGGATATCCGCTTCCTTTTATTATGTAGTCTGTTTTCTTTATCAGAATCCGAGTCCGATGAAGTTGACTGCGTCGCCGCTGATGCTGTTGCCGCCGAGTGACTTGTCGAAGTCGACAGGATCGTAGGAAGCATTGAGAGCGACCTTTCTGCTGATGAGTCCCTGACGGTACAGATCGAGGAGGTCCTCGTTAAGAGTATGCATGCCGTCCTTGTGACCGGACTGGATAGCACCGGGGATCATTACGACCTTATCCTCACGGATGAGGTTCTGGATAGCGGAGTTACCGACCATGATCTCTGTTGTAAGTACACGGCCTGTTCCGTCCTGCTTAGGAAGGAGCTGCTGTGAGATAACACCGCGGATACAGTTAGCGAACTGTGTACGGATTGTACCCTGCTGCTCAACAGGAGAACCGTCGATGATTCTGTCGATAGTAGCTGCAGCGGAGAGCGTGTGGAGAGTGGAAAGAACCAAGTGGCCTGTCTCAGCAGCTGTGATAGCAGCGGAGATCGTAGCGAAGTCTCTCATCTCACCAACGAGGATGATATCCGGGTCCTCACGGAGTGCAGAGTGCAGAGCGTGTGCATAAGAAGGTGTATCACGTCCGAGCTCACGCTGATGGATCATAGCCATGTTGTGAGGGTAGATATACTCGATAGGGTCTTCGATAGTGATAACGTGTCTTGCCTTTGTCTTGTTGATGTAGTCAACGATAGCGGAAAGAGTTGTTGTCTTACCTGAACCCGTAGGACCTGTAACGATGATGATACCATTAGGTGCATCTGCAAGCGACTTGATTACATCAGGAAGACCGAGAACCTCGATGTCGGGGATCTTGGCACTGAGGATACGGATACTTGCAGCGAGGTTGTTACGCTGATGGTAAACATTTACTCTGAGTCGGTAATCTTCGTTATAAGACATACCGAAGTCAACGTCGCCGCCCTTCTCGATTCTCTTGGCATAATCTTCGGAAAGAAGGCCGTAGATCATCTTGTTGGCTTCTTCAATAGTAGGCTTCTCGTCAAGGATGTGGAGTTCGCCGAATCTTCTTACAGCGTGGTTAGTACCTGCTGTAATATGTACGTCGGAACACTCATTTTCAATAGCGTAATCTACGAGTTCATTAAAAGTCATAACTTACCTCCAGGGTATATACTGCGAGTATTATACAATAAATCAAAAATAAATGTTATATATATTTCTTTCTTGAAGAGGTAAATTTTGGCGTTTTTTGAGCGCAGGAAAGAGTGCCTGTCAGTGATGAGATGAAGGCTGCTGACCTCTTGCTGCGTACTTCTCGTTCTTGGCTTTATACATGGCTGCATCGGCATCCTTGATGCACTTGTTCATGTCGAAGTCCTTATCCAGAACTGCCGTGGTATAACCGCAGCTCGTGGCTACCGTATAGGGCTTATCTGAAACAGCATTATAAGCTTCGAGAGTCTGGTCGATATTCTTTATGATCGCATCCGCATCACACTCGCCGAATACGATGGAGAAGACCTCGTCACCGCCGAATCTGGTTGACAGACTGGACTCGGGAACTGATTTGGACAGAGCATTTGCCACCTGGTAGATGGCACTGTCTCCTTCGGCGTGTCCGTAGTTATCGTTGATGTACTTAAGACCGTCCAGGTCAGACATGATTATCGTTACCGGGATATCCTGATATTCAGGTTCCTTGAGCAGAGCCTTAAGCTGGTTCTGGAAGCCGATACGGTTAAACAGTCCCGTAAGAGCGTCATGACGGTACATCTCATCCATTTCCTTAAGAAGCGTTCTCTGATAGCGAATATTGATATAACCGCCGATACCTATACTAACGGCATTCGTTACGCTTAAAGTGTTCGTGTAATTCGAGATAAGGAAGTCGTTAAAGTGGAAACAGGAGAAGCCGAAAGGACGGTTCATGAAGTCCAGAGCATTGAAGATGAGCGGGTAACCCGACTTCGTCAGTTCCATTATCCTGGCACAAAGGTTAGGGGCCATTACATCCTCGAAAAGCTCACCCTCGCGGCTTGAAAGGTCAAGCGTTCCTTCCTTGTATTTCTCGGGAAACTCGGAGTCGTATATCATTACGAATTCTTTCTTGGAATCCTGGATATGCTTGTCCGTGAAGTAGTTGATGTCTTTCTCGAAGCAGCGGCGGTCGACAACAAAGAAGGTGTGGTCCATCTTATAGGATTCCAGCTGCGACACCATTTCTCCCGGAGTCTTACTCATCTGCATAGAAGACGTGATGAGTGTGAGCACGCGGTTGTCGTCATTAAGTCTCGCAAAGCTCTCTCTAAAGCGGTTACGAAGGATAGCAGGGTGCTCATTATGCTCGGGGCAGCCGCAAGACTGATTGGCCTGGAAAGTGGGCTCGATCAGCCTGTTCTGAACTGCGCCGCCTCTAAGTGCATCGGTTACCAGTTCAGCCGTGACATTAGCCATCTGGATAATGTCACATGTGGCAGTGGTTATTTTCGGGTTGGTGAAGTATATCTCATCGTATCCGTCAAAGCCTGTAACGATAACGTCCTGAGGTACCAGGAAGCCTGCCTTGATAAGCATCTCCGATACAGTTATGGCCATGATGTCGTTGGCACATATGATGGCTTCAGGCATATCACCGCGGTCGATAAGTGCCTGTGTGGCGATCCTGCAGGGGTCTGCCCAGAAATTACCATGGCTTACCATGGAATCTTCAAAGGTGATACCGTTCTCTTCGATGACTTTTCTGAATACTTCAATACGCTTGTCTGAGAATTCGTTACCGACGTGTCCTGCCATTATATGAGGACGGCATACATGGTGATGCTCGATTACATGGCGCACTACTTTCTCGAATCCCTGGTCGTAATCGTAACCGATGCAGGATGCGCCTTCGTAATTACCGTCAGCTATGACAATGGGAAGGTTATGAGCCTTGGCATTGTTTATGATCTTGCCGGCGATCTTATGGCTCTTGATCTTCTCGTCCATGATGATGACGGCATCGATATAGCGGTAGGGGATGAGGTCGAAGACATACTTCTCTGTAGCCTGTCTGTCTTCTTCCCAGTAGATGTCTGAATTGATGGTAAATATGAGAAGAGAGATGCCTTCGTCTTTCAGCAATTCATTAAGACGTACGATATATCCGTGCGTCTGCGGTTCATATACTCGCGATGTGCAAAGCGCCACAAGTCTTTTGCCGTTGATCATCTGATCCTCACATAAACATTACTTACCAATATAGATTTTATCAGTAAAAATAAGAACAATCAGTTAACGAATATGGAGAGAATTTGATTAAATTGCCACTGAATTGCCTCAGGTGTTTAGGGTATAATACGAACTTGCAAATATAAAGAAGGGAAGATAATTTATGCAAATCTTTAAGAAATTGGTCGCTTCGGCCCTTGTTTCGGCTATGGCGATAACGGCTTTTGCAGCTTGCTCCAAGACCGGCAGTGCTGATGTTATCTCAGCAGATGATCCCTGGTTCGAGCTCAATGCCGTATCGATCGAGGAGAACTACGATCCTGAAGTGTATGAGATAGCCTACATCAACTATGTCGGTGTATGTGATCAGGGTTACATCTATCAGGCATACGCAGTAAAACTCATTCCTGACGGCTTTGACATCGAGAATGATTATGATGATCTGATCGAGCAGTCACTGTTCATCTACAATGACGCCGGAGAAAGAGCAGTTACCATCGATGTTTCCTCGTACCTTAAGGAACAGGATTTCGGAGGTTATACGAATATGGGCGGTGTAATCGAGCGTGACGGTACATGGTATGTAAAGATCTCTGCCTATGATATGGATACCATGGAAGAGCTGAATTACCGTATTCCTGTTGATCTTGAGACCGGAGAATTCGGTGAGGCTGAACTCATTGAGAGTCCGGAGGTGATCAGTGAGATTATCGCCGAAGGCGCCAGTGAAGAGACTGAGGTTGATATCGGGGATTATCAGATCAGGAAGTTCTGGATCTACGCTGATACAGGCAGCTCTTATGTTCTGCTTGTTACAGATGCCGATGATAACACCACGGTGATCGACATGAGAGAACTGTTCCCGAATGAATCTATCTTCGATATCTCGAATATCGTTGATATCGGTAATAATAAGGGTCTCATCTGTGCAACAGATGACGGTAATGATAAGTACTTTATTATCGATTTTTCCACGATGAATGTAGAACAGTTTGACGAGGATATGTCATGGCTCTCTTCAAGCAATATCTATTCTGTAGAGGGTATCGGTTCAGCTGTTGTTGATCAGGACGGTGTTTATTCCATCGACTTCGAGAACAGAACTACCGAGCCTCTGTTCCTATTTGATGATGCGAATGTAAACCGCGCTGATGTTAATAACTTTACTCCCGTAAGGATTACGGAAGACGAGTGTGTTTTCACAGGTACTCCTAACCTTCCTGAGATCGGCGCATCCTCATACGTTAGTCCCAGAGCCGGAATTTATACATTCACACGTGCCGATTCCAATCCAAATGCAGGTAAGACTGTCATAACGGTTGCTTCCGTTGAGTCTTTCTCTTATTCGGTATGTAATGCAGTATGTGAATTCAATTCCACTTCTACGGACTATTTCATTAAGCTTGATTCCAAGTACAGTATCGACAGACATTCCAATGAATTTGACAGTGCTGAAGATTATGAGGCTGCCCGTGATGAGGTGTCCGCTAACCTCAGCAATCAGCTCGCCATCGATCTTATGGCCGGTGAGGGCCCGGATATCATCATCAACGGCGCGTCCCTTAATATGCTTAACAACAGCGACTATCTTGTCGATCTCGCTCCCTATATCCAGGAGAACATCGGATCTGACAATTACTTCACAAATATCTTCGATGCCTGCAAGGACGGAGATGCTCTGTATCAGGTACCTCTTGCTTTCAATGTTATCGGTATCACCACATCAGCAGACAACGTTGAGGAAGGTCAGAGAGGCTTCACATTTGAGCAGTACGAGGAGTTTGTTGAAGGCCCCTGCAACGGTGTAAGTCCGTTCAGCGGAAATAAGTTAGATATATTCATTAACCTTATCGACTGTATGTATGACAGCTTTGTTGAAGAGGGCGTCGTAAACTTCGATACTGAAGAGTTCAGAGCTCTTGCTGAGTTTACATCTGAAGCCATCAACGATGAATTAAGCGGTTCAGATGATTATGGCTATTCCGAGGAAGATCCCGAAGCAGCTTCCGTCTCATACATCACTAATATTACTGATTACTTCACGAATGTAATCGGCAAGGATAATGCGATTCTCGGTCTTCCTTCTTATGATGGAAGAGGACCTGTTATCTATCAGGTTGATTCCGTTGCTATTTCTGCTCAGTCTGACAATCAGGACGCATGCTACGATTTCGTATCCATGCTTCTTAGTGACAGCTGCCAGGAGATATATGGTCGATTCACGATCCCTGTCAACCGTTCTGCTTTCAATACCATCGCAGGTCTGTACATTGAGTCCAACAACAATGAGGTCAGCATCATGCTCCGTCTGTATGATGAGGCACTGCTTACTCTCTACGGATATAATCTGCAGCTCATGGATGAATCCAATATTCCTGCGTTTGAGGAGTTTATCGGCAGTATCGACGGCATGTACATAAATGACGGTTCCATCAACTCCATCATCAGAGAGGAGATGCCTTCATTCTTCGAAGGTCAGAAGACTCTCGATCAGATTCTTCCTGTTCTTAATGACAGAGTAAGTACAGTTCTCAACGAGAGAAGCTGATTGATCCTACAGGATAAAGAGACAGGCTGTCCGAAAGGGCAGCCTGTTTTATTTATTCTCAAACTATTTACATGATAGGAATAGATGATTAATAGAAATCAACTATACTGCAATTATGGACACCTATGTGAAAGAACAGTATAACAAGGATATACAGTTTATTCAGAAGATAGATGGTATGATGGAGCGTCGCCTGGATCATACGGCTTATGTCTTCGCTTTTGCCGCATGCCTTCTGGCGCATCTGCTTTATGTGATTCTTTTTGCACTTGCCGGCGTAAAGGCTATGGCGTTGTTCAATGTCGGCAGTGTGGTGTTCTATATACTGACATTCTTCCTGATCAACGCAGTTAAGAATAAGCTGAGCCTTGTTTATGCCACGATCTTCGAGATAATGCTGCATGCCACGGTAGCGACAGCATTTGTCGGTCTTGAACCTAATTTCACCATGTTCCTGCTGATGCTCATCCCGCTGGCGTTTCTTATGCCGAACAAGAATAAGTATGTGCCGTTCATTATTCTGTTGATTTCAGTTCCTCTGTACGGTGTGCTGAACTATTACTACAATGACGCGTCCCATGTGCCTAACGAGATGACGAAGGCCTTCGAGAATGTTTTCTATATAATCAACTTCATTAGCGGATCGGCTGTTCTGATTTATATCTCAATCATATTCTCACTTATGAACCGTTACCTTGAAAGCAGGCTGCGTGTTCAGACGGAACAGTTAAGGCAGATGGCTTCTACAGATCCTCTTACCAAGCTTTACAACCGCCGTGAGATGCAGAGCAGACTGAATAATATATCTACAGATTATGTCGTCGGAATCGGAGATATAGACGACTTTAAGAAAGTAAATGATACCTACGGGCATGAAACGGGTGACGTTGTTCTTTCACAGGTAGCGTCACTTATGTCCGAGACTATCCCTGAAGCCGCCAGTGCTGCCAGATGGGGCGGTGAGGAGTTCCTCTTCCTTATTCCTGACTGTGATATCGAAAAGGGCAAGAAGTACGCTGATAGTATTATAGATGCTATCCGTTCCCACAAGTTCGAGTCAGGCGGCCGTGAGTTCTCGGTAACGATGACGATAGGCATATGCAGCGGATCAGCTGAAGATGATATCTATAAGATAATCAACATCGCCGACAGCCGCCTGTATAAGGGCAAGCATAACGGCAAAGCACACACAGAGTTTGAATGATTTATTTGCAAGTAAAAGGCTGTCCGTTTTTTGCGGACAGCCTTTTTAATCTGCGTTAAGTTTTGGTTACTGTCAGTCGTCCTTGCCGGATGCTGCCTTGCCTACCTCGGCGCCTGCATCTGCCATGCCTACTGCCTGTGAGACGATAGGTGAGAGGACTACAGCGAGGATATAGGAAACGATCAGTGTGGGGAGAAGAAGCTTAGCCCAGCTGCCGAGCCACATAACAGGGAACGGAGGCATGTGAGCGAGTGCTTCAGCGGGTGCATGTGAGCGTGCCATCAAAACGCCAACGATGCTGCATACCAGGCTGACGATGAACGTGTTGCCAACTGACAGCGGGATGGAATTGATCAATGTGAACTTGAAGGAAGGAGGGTTAGCACCTGCCTTGGCTGCGAGGTTCTTTCCGAGCTTGCCCAGAGGTACAACGAATGCAACGATGATTCCGACTGTAACTGACAACAGGATGTTGGAGATATAACGGATAGCTACAGGCTGGGAATCAGCTGCCTGGGGATTGATCTTGGGAATCAGATAAGCTACCAGGATACCCATTGCAAGGGAGATGATAATGGCCATAATAAGCCCCATCGTACGTTCTTTCTTCTTCATGTCTTTGACCTTCCTTTCAATTTTTGGTTCTTCGTAATTGATAAGTATTTTCAAGTCGGACTTGGGATAAGTACAGCAAGGGTGGATGTAACCTGATATCTTGTCGTACTGCCTTCTGTGCTCGACCTTCCCGGGTGTGTAAACCTCGCCGGAAACAAGTTTGGAACGGCAGAAGCCGCATTCGCCTGAACGGCACTTGCTCGGTGCTTCAATGCCTGCGCGCTCGAGTGCCACCAGTATGGGCTCCTCGGCCTTGGCAGGGATCTTGCGCTCGATGCAGTCGTTCATGATGACCGTAAGCTCATAGGTCTTGTCCTTGTGAGCTGAGGTGAATTCTTCATCGCGAGCAGTGAGCCTGTACTGACCGTATGCGTCCAGTCTTACGAATTTCTTCTTAAGACCGAGCTTGCTGCACTCGCCCTCGGCGTAGTCGTACATGCCCTGTGAGCCGCATACGAAGACTGAATAGGTCTCGGGTGCGTACTTCGAGATGAGGTCGGCAGTGATGAAGCCGTGCTCATAGCCGGGTTTCTCCTCGTCAGAGAGGACATGAACTACCTTGATCTTTCCTCCTGCGGCCTTCTCGTACTCGGCGAGCTCGTCCTTAAACAGGATCGCGTCTTCTGTTCTGCTTCCGTAAAGGAGGGTGAGGTTAAAGTCCTCAGTGCCGTCGGCGATAGCAGCCGCGAACGACATGAAGGGTGCGATGCCGGAGCCTCCTGCGAGACCGATCACTGCAGGAGCATCGCGCAGGGGTTCATACTCGAAGAAGCCTGCAGGCTCGGAGATGTCCAGTGCAGTTCCTACCTTGAACTCCTTGTTGATGTACTCAGAAGCGAAGCCGTCTTTCATGCTCTTCACGATAATCTGATACTTGCCGCTTAATGCGAGCTTGGGTGAGGAGCACAGGGAGTAGGGACGCGTGAGGACCGAGTCACCGATCTTAAGCTTGAGGGAGATGTAATGGCCCGCCCTGAAGTAAGCAAGCTTAGTCGTTCCCTTGGATGTGTCGGGCTCGAGTGTGTAGACTTTTGCCCCGTTAAACTCTTTGATGTCGCTGACCTTAACATGCTGAACCTTCGGGTGAAGGCTGCGTGCGAGGACATTGGCATTAAACTCATACTGCGGCTCCTTGTCTGAAGCCTGATTGATAACAGCCTGACGATTCGGAAGAATGTTGTAGAAGCTGTCGGCGGAAACGCCTTTAAGGTATTCTTTATCAGCCATTAATTTCCGCCTCCTGACATTACATAACCTAAGACTTGAAGTCCTGTTCTGTTACCGCCCGTGTAAGTGGGGAAGTAGCCTGACAGGGAAGCTCCGTGGCCTCCTACAAAGAACAGGCCGGGAATTGTTCTCTCCACACCGTTGGCGAGCGTTCTGGATGACATGCCGTCCCACTTCTCGGAAGCGTAACCGTATACAGAACCCTGAGGTGTCGCCATATAGCGTGCAAACGTTACCGGGCTTGCGATCTCGATCTCTTCGATGTGCTCGCGGATCTTGAAGTCCATGATCTCCTCGAGCTGCGTGATCATATTGTCTGCAATGGCCCTCTTGACCTTCACGTACTCTTCTTCGGAGACATCTGCCCAGGCATCAGCCGTGTAGGAGATGGTGAGGATCATCATGGTCGTGCCCTCTGGAGTGCAGTCGGGATTGCAGATATTAAGGCAGCACACATCAAGCGCAAACTCGGTCATCTCGCGAGTTACGGAGGCGTCGTAGATTGCCTTGGAATCCTTGGTGGTGCTTATAAACAGCGTGTAGTCCTTGATACCGATCTCCTCCGGGGGAGCATCAAGTCCCAAGTAAACGCTGAAAGCGCGGAAACCGTAGTTTCTGGCATTGATCTTCTTGTACTCGTAAGCGGGTACAAGTGACTTGTTGTCAAGAAGCTTGCCGTAAACTACCTCGGGGAAAGCACTCGAGGCCACCGCTGTACACTCGAAGACTCTTCCGTTTTCGACCTCGACACCGCAAACTGCGCCGTTCTTGGTAAGGACCTTCGTTACTTCCGTCTCAAAGAGGAACTTGCAGCCGAGCTTGGCAGCGCGGTTCACGATGGCTACGGAAAGCTGGTGCGATCTCATCTTAGGGATGTAAGCACCATTTATGAAGTAGCCGTAAACCATGAGCAGGTAGCGGGAAGCATCGACAGTATTGATATCAGTGCCCTGGTAAGGCCAGTAGGCTGTCATGATGTCGATGAGCTTATCGCTCATGCCGAGTGCGCGGAAGAATTCTCCTGCGGACATGGTCATAATTCTCATGAAGTTGGCGTGTTCATTCTTTAAGACATCCGGATCGGGGTTGCCTCTGGTGGAGCCCCAGTAATCAAGGCCTGCGGCCATATCCTCGTAAGCCATGAAGAACTTGTTCATGCTCTCGATGTCATCGGGGCAGATCTTGTTAATAAGCTCCATGACATTGTCCTTGCCGTGAGGGAAGGTAACGTCTATGGTGCGTTCACCGTTCTTCTGTACGATGTATCGGAATGAATCTTTAAGGGGAAGCATATCAACCTTGATGCCGAGCTCATCAAAGAGCTTGCCGAGCTCGCCGCGGATCTCGCCTTCGCCGAAGTCCGGGATCTCATGCAGTGAGGCATCAAATTCGAATCTTCCTCTTACAAAACTGGTAGCTGCACCGCCGGGGAGGTTATGACGCTCTAATACGAGTGTCTTCAGTCCCATTCTGGATGCACGGCATGCTGTCATCAGTCCGCCGTTACCGGCACCGATGACAATCAGATCGTATTTCTCTGACAAGTAAGCACCCCCTCTTACACAAAAGTCATTGTAAATATAAAATTATTATAATCATTCAAATAATTTTGCGAAAGTAAAGTATAATGTTCATATGAACAAGAAAACGGCTGTATTTTTTACTATATTCACAATGGCATTTTGCCTGTGCGGATGTGCTGCTGACCCGGCTCCTGCCGAGACGGTGCATTCTGCAGCCGTGACAGCGCCTACTCAGGAATTTACTTTTACGGTCTATGACCCGAATGGGACCGAGGAGACAGAAGAATATGTTCCCCGTGAAAGGTCCATCCCCGAGGATGACGAGTTCAGCAAGTTCTCTTTCGAGGAGGACGGCACATGTATACTGCCGGGCACTCAGATATTGTTCACACTGCCGCCTTCATACAGTATTGAAGAAGATACTGCCAGAGTTTCTGAAGGAATAGGCGGCCCCGGTGATGAAAGAAGATTCCTTTTCGCCGCGGCAGATGATGATGTGGGTTATATCTACGTTATCTATATGGGACCTTATAACTTCATGAATTCCAGCCTGCAGGATCAGGCAAGCGATATGATAGACAGCATGAATGAATCACACATTCAGGACGGCGGATATACCAATGTATATACTATCGACTTCGAGATGGACGGACATGACTGTGAAGCATACGGAGTTCTTGCCCTTTATTCCAATTATCCTGAGTTTACGCAAATCGCATTCTTAGTAGGCGACCACGATACTGCTTATTACGTATTCTGTCAGAATGCGATTCAGGATCAGGCTGAGGATATTATTTTTCGCTTTGAAGAGCAGGCTTGATATCAGCCGGTTCAGCTTCCTGCGCGGCTTCCTTAACAGGGAAGCCCAGACCCTTTCCTACATCTGAGATATAAGCCTTATAGCTGTTTCCGATGACGATACTGAACTTCTTGTCAGGTGACTTGAGCTCGGCAAATCTTCTGCACGGAATGATCACGGCATTGGGATTAGCGTCTCTTAACTCCTTGACAGAAAGCTCACGGATTCGTCCCCAGCTCTTCTTTGCGATGAGGTGAGAGTCACCGGAAGTTTCCTTGACGAACCAGAGAGGCGCGCGGGACTTAATGCCGCGTACGCCCTTAATTACGAAGACGGGGAAGCTGAGCTCGATGTCCTTAAAGCGCTTGCGGATCTTACGGGGGAGCTTCTTATGGAGCCTGTCGACAGGCTTGTCCTTGCGGAAGATAAGGTGAAGGATTGGTCTAATATAGACTTCCTTGTAGTAGAACGTGATCCTGGCAAGGACACGGAAAAGAAGTATGCCGAGGATCGCGAGGATGACGGAGAAGATGAAAGACAGCACGGGGAAGGTCAGCTGAAGCAGTATCAGGCCTGCGTGTACCAGAGCCTTGATGATCTGCTCCACGATGTTGAGACCCTTCACGGGGATGGCGGCGCAGATGGTGCCGATGTTATCGACGCAGGAGTAGCAGCAGAAGTAGACGACGGAAGCGACTATGAGCGTGGTTATGCCGATAACCCAGACATACCAGGGGGCGCCGGAGGAAATGTTTCCTGCCTGAGCCGCGACTGCAGCTGCATTTTTTGACGCGTGCGAAGTCTTCTCGAGGGACTCGGTGGTGAACATGGGCATGAGAGAGAGCGCCGTGACCCCGATCCAGCCCGTTAACTTATCGAGCTTGTCGATGGTGGCCTGGGAGACTATCTTGCTCTCGGCAAAGGAGTGCAGGACTATCATGAGGGCGGCGACTATGGTCAGAAATACTGCAGCATAAGGGTTCGCAATGGGGAGCTCGGCTGCCGTATTGATGACGGGGATGCCGTTAAGCAGATCCGCGACACCCGTAAAGAAAGCGGAGTCGGGCGAATACTTGGCAGCGTTCTCGATGGCTCCTAGTGCCGACAGCGCCGCCATGGTGGCAGTCGGATTGACCGAAGCGGTGACGGCTGTGGAAAAGATTCCGGTGTAATAGCTTATGCTTTTGCCTACAGTCATAGGCGCTGCTGCAAGAAACATATATTTATCCCTCCCATTCAGCGTGATTTTAGCATAAACGGTTGAAGTTTAATATAATTGAGAAATCAAGAATAACGGAGGCGTTAAAAATGGCTGAAGAGAATCAGGGTGCAGTTGAGGTATCAAAGCAGATACTCACAGAAGAGAAGAAGCAGAACCGTAAGGAAGGTATCCAGACGGTCGGTGTCACCATAATGGCTGTATGCGCTGTTATTATCACCGTTGTGGCGGTAACTGTATTCGTAAATATCAACAATAAGATAAATGCTTTCTATAAGAAGGCAGATACGGCGATCACAGCTCTTAACGAGATTGCTACTGATATCCAGGAAGCAGATCTTCCCGGTATGGCAACTCAGATCAACTCACTGACTGAGACTGCTACTGACGGCGTGGCTACTACTATGGAGAAGATCGATTCCATCAACATCGACCAGCTCAATGACTCCATCGAAAGACTCGATGAGGCTACTGCAGCATTCCAGGGTACAGTTGAGGTCTTGAACGCACTATTCGGCAGATAATGTGGTATTATTACGTTAAATAACAAAAATTTTTAAGAGTGAATCCGTAATGAGACACATCAAAGCAAAGATTACCTTAATCATCATCGTGGCGATCGTCCTTTCTATGGGCATCGTTACTTTGCTCAGTATGAATTCGATTAAGAGACTCGGACAGGAAGATTCGGAACATATCCTGCTCCTTCTTTGCGAGACCGGACAGAAGAACCTGGATTCCTATTTTGTCAGTGTAGAGAAGTCAGTCGGACTTATCGCTTCATATGTGGAGAATGATCTGGCGGACACTGAGATTGAGGACCTGCCGGACCATGTTGACCGTGTAAGAGATATCTTCGAGGATATCGCAGTTCAGACCAACGGAGTTCTCACTTATTACTACAGAATAGATCCTGAGGTCTCATCTGATACATCAGGCTTCTGGTATGTCGATACTGACGGTACGGGCTTTGTAGAGCACGAGGTTACGGATATCTCCGAGTATGATACGACAGATACTTCAGATCTCGTATGGTTTACGGTACCTAAGGTTACCGGAGAGCCCGTCTGGCTCCCTCCGTATGAGACCGAGAACCTGAATGTATATGTGCTTTCCTATAATATTCCCGTTTATAAGGCCGGAGAGTTCATCGGAGTTATCGGTATCGAGATCGATTACTCCACCATGGCTAACCAGGTCGATAATATCAGACTTTATGATACGGGCTATGCGTTCATTATCGATAAGGAAGGCGGTATCATCTACCATCCGTTTATCGATACTCTCGCCATGACTGACGATGAGATCCCCCAGGTTCCTGACGGCATGCTTTCAGAGGGCGTCAACACCAGATATATCTTCGAGGGAGTAGAGAAGCAGGGTGTGTGCCTGCCGCTTCATAACGGAATGAAGCTTACGGTATCGGTTCCCGTCGATGAGATCAACGGGAACTGGGAGTCTCTCGTATCCAAGACCGTTTACGCTTCGGTATTCATTCTGTTTATCTTCGTGCTCGTTGCCATGTATGTGTCAGATACTATCACCAGGCCTCTGCGTGAACTCACGAAGGCGGCACAGAAAGTAGGTGCAGGAGATTACGACATCGAGATCACCCATCAGAGTAATGATGAGGTCGGAATACTTGCACGTACTTTCGAGGATCTCGTTAATAACCTTAAGACTTATATCGCCAGGCTTAAAGAGGATAATGCCAAGCTCGAGGAGGCCACTGTCCGTGATTCGCTGACAGGTGCGAGAAACCGCTTTGCTCTCCGCCGCGATTATGACTCTTATATCGATAAGGATATTCATCTTCTTATGTTCGATATCGATGACTTTAAGAAGATCAACGACGGCTACGGTCATGCCATCGGAGATTATCTGCTTAAGAAGACAAGCGATGCGCTCGTTAATAACTTCGGTAAGGAAAGCGTCTATAGATACGGAGGAGACGAATTCCTTGTTATTACCGACAGCTATAATGAGAAGGAATATAAGAAGGTTTTGGCTAATCTCACTAATGAACTGAACATCATCTCGCTTGAGGATCAGCAGCTTCCCGTTCATTACTCAGCAGGTTACGTATACGGCAAGCTCTCGCTTCAGGAAGACTTAAGACTTATGCTGCGTCAGGCAGATGAGCTTCTGTATGAGGCCAAGGGAAATGGTAAGAATACCTTTATCGGTAAGGAATACGACCGTGAGTACGCAGACAGCATAAAGAAAAAGGCGGAAGAAGCCTTCCGCCACTATTGATCTGGTCTTTTCCGCAGGATCTGTATCTTAATACGTCAATCCCAGATACTTTTTAAGATCGGAGTCGCTACCGATGATAACGACCGTCTGTCCCTGCTTGAAGGGCTCCGACGGATCATAATCCATGTTGAAATCATCCTTTGTATTCTTAACGGCGAGTACGTTAAGTCTCATGTTCTGACGGATCTTAAGGTCGATCATAGACTTTCCGACCCATGAGGAAGGAACTTCAACTTCGAAGATGGAATAATCACCGGGAACCGGGATATAGTCCTTAACAGTTGAAGAGCTGAATCTGATGGCTGCCCACTTGGCCATGAACTTCTCGGGGTATACGACTTCGTCAGCTCCGTTTCTTAACAGGAACTTCTCATGAACTCCTCTTGAAGCTCTGGAGATTACGAACTTGGCGCCGAGTTCCTTAAGCAGGGAAGTGGCCTCGAGGGAGCTTTGGAAATCATCACCGATGGATACGACGCACAGGTCGAATGCTTCGACTCCTACGGACTTCATGAAGTCCGGATCTGTGGCATCTCCGATGAGGCTCGAGGTTACATACGGCAGCACCTTCTGAAGTCTTTCTTCCTGGTTATCGATGCACAGGATCTCGTCGCCCTGGGCCTGGAGCTTCTGCATAAGGTATGTTCCGAATCTTCCTGCTCCGATCACGAGTATGTTCTTCATAAGTTCCTCCTTAAGTTCGTTATCCGACGGCTACACTGTCTGACGGATACTTGTCGTTCATTGTGCTCTTGCGTCCTGTGGCTGCGAAGACGAGCGTCAATCCGCCGACTCTGCCGCCGTACATTATGAATATCAGTATCAGCTTGGAAGCTGCACTTAAGCCTGAAGTGATTCCCATCGTAAGTCCTACAGTAGCAACTGCGGAAGCACACTCGAAGAGCGTGGTTACGAGAGGGAGGTGTTCGATGGTCGCGATGGTGATGGCACCTACAAGGAACAGGTGCATGTCAAGAAAGAAGACTGCGACAGCACTTGCCACAGTATCATGCGTGATGCGTCTTTTGAAGAGTGCGGGTGCCTTCTCATGGCGCAGTACGGATATCATTGCGGCCCACATGATGGCAACGGTGGTAATCTTCATGCCGCCTGCAGTGGAACCCGGAGCTCCGCCTATCAGCATGAGGATGATGGTGATGGCGATGCCGCAGCCTGAGAAGTCATTGTAGTCGATGGTGTTAAAGCCTGCGGTCCTGGGGCTTACGGCGCAGAAGAGAGCCTCGAGAAGTCTTGTGCCCGTGGGTGCGCCCGCGAGCTCGTAAAGATAGAAATACATTGCCGGGATGATAATGAGGAACAGCTCGGAAATGATGATGATCTTGCTCTGAGTGCTGTATTTTCTGAATTCGAACTTGTAGGTGCAGATGTCGGACCAGGTCAGGAATCCGATGCCGCCCGTCAGTATCAGCGCAATGAAAACGATATTTACGATGGGGTTATCGGCGTAGAAGGTCAGGGAGGAGCACTCGCCGCCTGCGGAGCCCATGAGGTCGAAGCCCGCGTTACAGAAAGCGGAGATGGACATGAATACCGAGTACCAGATGCCCTTGGCAAGGCCGAAGTCCTTGACGAATACGGGCATTACAAGTACTGCGCCCAGTCCCTCGAAAAGGACAGTGCCCTTCACGATGAAGTCGGTGAGCTTTGCGATGTCGCCCATGTTAGGTGCGGATACAGCTTCCTGCATGGCAGCTCTGGAGCGGATATCGATGTTCCTGCCCATGAGCTTGGTGAAGAAGGTGGTCATGGTGAGAACTCCCATGCCTCCGATCTGGATCAGGAACAGGATGACGACCTGTCCGAACAAGGACCATGAGGTCTGGGTGTCTTTTACTATAAGTCCTGTAACGCATCCGGCCGACACAGAAGTGAACAGCGAATCTATGAAAGGCGTTACTGTACGGTCTTTCGTGGATATAGGTAGCATAAGCAGGATGGCACCTGCCAACACAAGTATAAGGAACCCCAAGAGAATGACCTGGGGACCGGTAAGTCTGCTTACAGTACGATTTTGCATGAGGTTATTATATAATAATTGCCATGAAGAAAAAATTATTTATCGGATCAATATGTTTTGTACTGGGAACAGCGCTGTTGGGATCATGTTCTGCAGAGCCGGCTGAAACGACAGCCCCGGTACCTGAGACAACGCAGACGCAGGCTCCTGCCGAGACGGCTCTGGCGCCTATTATCGCAACTTCCACACCCACACCGGAACCCACACCCGAGGTCGATGTTACGGCCCCGTTCTTTGTGAATATCAACAGGGATGCCTGGGTGGCGCTGAACGATGAGTTCGATATCAATAACTATGTAAGTTATATCGATAATATGGATGATGAGGTCGAACTTATCATCGACGGAGGCATAAATACCACTCAGACGGGCTCATACCCGCTGAATCTTACCATCATCGATGACGAAGGAAATTCTACTTCCGATTATGTTAATGTTACTGTCTACGAGCCTGTTGATACGGGATCGGGCGGAGACAATACAGGTACTTCCACTACCAACGCCACTGCTTTTGCAGACTTCATGGCAGCGTATCCCGGTGATAATGTTCACTACGGAATCGATGTCTCCAAGTGGCAGGGGGCCATCAACTGGCAGCAGGTAGCAGATGCAGGATGTGAATTCGCTTTCATCAGAGCAGGTTGGTCCAGCGCCGGAGAATTCCATGAGGATGAGTATTTCAGAACGAATATGGAAGGCGCAAATGCAGCAGGCATCACCATCGGTGTCTATGTATACACGACGGACAATACGCCTGAGGACATTACTGCGCTCGCGGATCATATGTGTGATCTCGTTTCCGAATATCAGGTAGATCTTCCGATCGTATTCGACTGGGAGAACTTCTTCAGTAATTTCCAGAAGTATAAGCTCAGCATCAGAAGTATCAACGATCTGTACGATATTTTTGAGGAAGAGATCCAGGCCAGAGGCTATACTTCCATGATCTATGGAAGTAAGTTCATCTTCGATATTATCTGGGACGATGACATCGAGAATGTCTGGCTTGCCCATTACACCACGCAGACTGATTACACAGGCAACTATTCTTACTGGCAGCAAAGCTGCACGGGAACCATACCCGGTATAGATGCTTACGTAGATATGGATCTGTTTTACGGCGAACTGCCGTAATCAGCAGACCGTAAGGGATGGAGGATAAGGATGATAACGATAGAGAATGTCAGTGTTAAGTATAAGAAGACAGTTCTTAAAGACGTTAATATCAAGGCTTCAAACGGAGAGTGCATCGGCCTGCTCGGACTTAACGGTTCCGGTAAGTCTACGCTCCTTTCAGCAATCGCAGGTATCAAGAAGCCGGCTTCCGGCAAGATCACCACTGAAGGAAAGATCGGCTTCGTTACGCAGGAGAATGCCCTGATAGATGAGCTTACGGCTTACGATAATCTTCTTATGTGGACTTCCATGAAGAAGGATGACATCTTGAAGGCAATAAACGGTCCGAAGCTGTCCATACTTAAGGTCAATGATTTTATTAACGTTAAAGTTCGCAATATGTCCGGTGGTATGAAGAAGCGTCTGGCTCTTGCTTCTGTCATTATCACGGGCCCCGATATACTTTTAATGGATGAGCCTCTCGCGGCTCTCGATATTCCTGCAAAGAGCGACATATTAAAGTTCATAGATTCATTCAAGGCTGACGGCGGAATCGTTTTTATTGCAAGCCATGAAGCTGAAGTTTTCCGTCATTGTGATACTGTTTATCACCTGAAAGACGGAAAATGTATTGAAGCAGATAAGAACAGACAGGTTGTAGATATAATCAATGATTAAAGCTTCGATAAAAAGGATCCTGCATTTCTTTCCATATGTTGCAGCATATTTCCTTGCGCTGGTAGTCGCTGCTATGGCGTTTGCATTCTTTGCTGAGAATGTGCTGTTTAAAGACGGTGCATTTTCCATGGTGCATGTTGCTTTCTATATGCCTTCGGATAATCAGCTTAATTCGGTCGGCTTCAGCTTTATTTCCCATATGAACAGTATAGAGAACAGCATAACCTTTGATGAGTGTGATGATCCTGAAGAGGTCAGGGAAATGGTCGATGAAGGTGATGTTGTTGCAGGCCTTATCATCCCCGATAATTTTCTTTCGGGTATCTATTATGGAAATAACCCGGAAATCGAAGTGGTATTTAAATCTGCTGAGACCTTCGACGAGCAGGTGGTCAAGGATATAATGCTGGTTCTTGCCAATGATCTCGGTATCGGTCAGGCTTGTACACAGACGGTGTATTCATTCTGCGATGAGATCGGTCTTGATGACCAGGCATCTGAAGATTTTGCGAGTGATATCAGGAGCCGCGAGCTGGAATTTGCTATGGACAGGATAGGCGGAATATTTGATTACGAGACGATAGATTCTATCACTGCTTATACGCTTACCCAGAGAGTAACCGGTGCTGTTCTGGTTTATATCTATCTTCTTTCTGTATTTGTTTTCTCCTATTTTTGCAAAGGCTCAAATCCCGCATTTATCGCCAGAGCCAAACTGTCCGGTATTCATCCGGCGGCGTTTTTCGGAATAGAGGGTGCATCCGTGTTTTTTATGATGTATGCGTCTTTTGTGCTGGTGGTAGCAGGACTTAAGTTTACGAAGATAGGAGTCAGTTATGCGGCTCTTTACAGGATGATACCTGTGCTGATCATTATTGCTTTAATGGTTACCTTAGTAAGTTATCTTTTCAGGTCGCCCGTAACGGCTGCTTATGTTTCTTTTAGCGTGTTTACTGTGATGATGTATCTTGCCGGAGGTCTGATGCCGCTGGAGTTCCTGCCGAAGTTCCTGCAGGAGAGTGCGCCTTATAATCCGTTCAAGTACATTATAGATATAACTGTGGGGGCGATGTTCTCATGAGACTCCTTTTAAACCGACTTTATTTGTGCTCAAAGAGGAGTTTGATCAACCCCTATATATACATCATGACGTTCATCCTTACGGCTCTTGCTGTAGTTTCTGTTGTTGTGCCTTCACAGAGCGCTTCTGCCTATATTCCCGTGGCGATACTGAATCTTGATGATGATGAGGAAACGGAAGAGGTTGTTGATGAACTGTGTCACATGGGCTCAATCTTTGATTTTTACGAAGTTTACAGTGAAGAGGAGATGTTGGAAGATATCGCTTCCGGCAAGGCAAATACCGGTTTTATATTTCCGGAAAACCTTATAAGAGAAGGTGTGTCTATCCGTTCGACTCCGAAGATTACAGTTATTATGACTCCGTCATCTACTTTGCATTATATGTCTTCGGAAGAGATATTCATGAAGCTGTTTCCTCACTTTGCCTACAGGATAATAATCCATAATGCAAGTTCGCGTGAACAGGATTTTCCTGCAGGTTATGAGAGCACTCTCAGAGAAATCTTTGATTCTTATCTGAACGATGAAGGTATATACAGATTGGAATCTCTTGAGCAAATCGAATATAACGAGATCAATACGACTACTAAGTTAGCAATCCCGGTATATAAGTTTGCAGGCTTTTTTATCTGGATGGCCGCTTTGATCGGTGCGCTCTCTTTCCTTAATGATTGTGACAATAAGCTTTATCTTAAGATGAGTAAACCCGGAAGAGTATTCATCGGACTCATCCTTATTACAACCCATGTGTTACCGATAGTTCTTATATCAATCGTAAGCTTCCTTATATGCAGTGCGGAGTTCTCGGTCATTCATGTTCTGATATACAGCATAGCTGCTATACTTCTGGCGTTTTTCGTGGCTGCTGTTATTGTGTTTGTGCCTTCGCATTCTCCGAAGAGCAATATCTTTGCTGCGGTGCTGCCTACATACCTTATACTCTCGTTCCTTTTTGGCGGCGTTCTTATAAATCTGTCTGTTTACAGTCCCATCTTAAGGATTGTATCCATGATGTTCCTGCCGTTTTATTTTTGAACGATTTCGAAGGAAGGCAAGTATCTGAATGACAAAGCTGCTCTCGGTTGCGATTCCGTGTTATAACTCGCAGGATTATATCAGGCGCGCAGTAGACAGCTTGCTTTCCGTAAAAGATCAGATCGAGATACTTATAATAAATGACGGTTCCACTGATGATACGGCAAGGATTGCTGAAGAATATGCTTCTGAATATCCTGATACGGTGCGTCTTATAAATAAAGAGAACGGCGGGCACGGGGATGCAGTTATGACCGGAATCAATGAAGCCTGCGGATTATACTTTCGAGTTCTTGATTCTGATGACTGGGTTGAACGTGATGCTCTGATCAGCCTTATTAAAGTTCTGGATACGATGGCACAGTCAGATTCGCCTGTAGATCTTGTTATAACCAATTATGTTTATGAGAAAGTCCTGAAAGGAAGGAGCCGCTCTATCAACTATCGGCGGTCATTGCCTTGCGGAAGAGTTTTCGGATGGGATGAAGTCGGACATTTCAGCTTTGGTTCTTATATCCTTATGCATTCTGCAACATATCGCACAGACCTTTTGAGAACATGCGGCATGGTGCTTCCTAAGCACACATTCTATGTTGATCACATATATGTACTAAGTCCCATGACTAAGGTTGAGACCATGTATTATCTGGATGTCGATCTTTACCGGTACTTTATAGGCAGGGAAGATCAGTCTGTAAACGAGAAAGTAATGCTGAGCAGAATGGATCAGCAGCTTAAAGTAAACAGGATCCTTCTTTATGATCTCGGAATTAATGATGTTGTTAATGCTAATAAACTTGAATATCTTCAGTACTATGTTGAGATCATTACCATGGCAACAGTGGCATTCTATCTTCGAAAAAATACAAAGGAAGATGAGAAGGCGGTCGACTCATTTCTTGATGAGATAGAACTCCGTAACCCCGTGATGTACCGTAGATTTACGAGAGGCCCTTTTTATCAGCATCCGATAGGAGCATTGCGCCGTATGCCTCACAGGATATGTTATCCGCTTTATCGCTTTGGTTATAATCTGATGCGCCGTATATTCTCTTTTAACTGAATGATGAGAAGTCCGAGGCCGCTTATTATAAGCGGAAGCACAAAACTCATAAAACGCGTCAGAAGTATCGCTGCGCCGAGTTTGTTTGAGGGGATGAAGTCTGAATAGAAAAGAGAGTATCCGTATTCCGTAATTCCTGATGCACCCGGAAGCGGAAGCGAAGAGACTGACATGAAAAGGACTCCCTGTACGCAGACTGCCGTAAACCAGTCGGGACCGGTGCATCCTAATGAACATAGGCACAGGAAAGAGATCGAATGGTACAGCGTAATCTGTATAAAAGATCTGAACAACATAGTCATAAGTACAGGCGGATTCTTTTTCATAAGATCCGAAGCGTGTCTGTAGGTGACGAATGAACGAAGGATTCTATGCTTAGTTCCCGGTTTAGAACTGATTCTTCTGAATAACCGAATAGTTATACCCGCTAAAGAATCCGAAGCTTTTCTGAAAAAGAGAACAATTAATAAAAAAGTGACTATGAGAAGATTCAGAAGAAAGCCTGCAGTAAAAAGGAATGAGAAGCGACCGTAAGGCAATATGTCCCTGTGCATTATGAAGAAAAAGCCGAGGATTCCCCATATAACTGCAGAAACCTGAAAACTGAGAAGTGCGCTTAGAAGTGAGAATGTTGCATGAGAGATCCTGATCTTATCCCGGGACATAAAGAAGAGCTGCCCCGGCTGTCCTCCGCTCGAGGATGGGGTTATGGAACTGAAGAAGAATCCCGCATATGAGTATTTCATCATTTGAGTGAAACTGATTGTATACCCGGAAAGTTTAAGACAGGATCTGATGTTAAGCCCGTCTGACACCGAATAGATGATCATGAATGCAAAAGCGATAAAAAGCCATTTAAAATCCGCATTTTTAACAGCCTCGATAATGCTGTGCCCGCCGAGTTCTCTGTGGATAACAAAAAGGGCGGCGCCTCCCAGAGCTATCAGTAAAACAGAACCGAACAGAATTGTTTTTGTACGAAGCAGATTCATCGGGTATCCAAGAGAGCAAAGATAATATAAGTCATATTATTCTTTGAAGTCTTTTGTGTAAAGTGATAAAATTCAATGAGTTTATGCCTTTGAGCAGGAGGTTCCATCAGTTATGTATCTGATTAAGAAGAAGAAGGTGCTGTGCCCCTCGATCTTCCTCATGGATGTCGAGGCTCCCCGTGTGGCTCAGTACTGTGAGCCCGGACAGTTTTTGATCGTCAGGATAGATGAGAACGGAGAGAGAATTCCGCTTACCATCTGTGATTATGACCGCGAGGCGGGAACGATAACTATCGTTGTTCAGACGATCGGTGCATCCACGAAGAGAATGATGGACCTCGAGGAGGGTCAGGGTTTCCACGATGTAGTAGGACCTCTCGGCCAGCCTTCAGAACTCGTTACGGATGACCTTGAAGAGGTTAAGAAAAAGAAGATCCTCTTCGTTGCAGGCGGACTCGGAACCGCTCCTGTATATCCCCAGGTCAAGTGGCTCCATGAGCACGGTATCGATGCAGACGTTATCGTCGGTGCCAAGACCAAGGAACTTGTTATCCTCGAGGAGGAGATGAGCAAGGTAGCAGGTAATCTTTATATCACGACTGATGACGGTTCTTACGGTCGTTCAGGAATGGTTACCAAGGTCATAGAGGACCTTGTAGCAGAAGGAAAGAAGTATGATCTGTGCGTTGCTATCGGACCTATGATCATGATGAAGTTCTGTGTGCTTACCACAAAGAAGTTCGATATCCCCACAATAGTCTCAATGAACCCGATCATGGTCGACGGTACCGGAATGTGCGGTGCCTGCAGACTTACAGTCGGCGATGAGACCAAGTTCGCTTGTATCGACGGACCTGAGTTCGACGGTTACAAGGTTAACTTCGATGAGGCTATGGGAAGAATGAGACTTTATAAGACTCAGGAGGGCGAGGCTCTTCTGGCTCTTGAAGAAGGAAAGACGCATCACGGCGGATGCGGAAACTGCGGAGGTGACAAGTAATGGGTGCACCCGGATTTGACAGAGTACCGATTAGCGAGCAGGACCCTAAGATCAGAGCAACTAACTTTGAAGAGGTCTGCCTCGGATATACAGAAGAGGAAGCAGTAGTAGAGGCTGCAAGATGCCTTAACTGCAAGAACCCCAGATGCGTAAGCGGATGTCCCGTACAGATCAATATCCCGGGCTTCGTAACAGCTCTTAAGGAAAGAGACTTCAAGAAGTCCTACGAGATCCTTACAGAGTCTTCATCACTTCCTGCTGTCTGCGGACGTGTATGTCCTCAGGAGACACAGTGCGAGGCTCAGTGCATAAGAGGCATCAAGGGTGACGCCGTATCCATCGGTAAGCTTGAAAGATATGTCGCTGACCGCGCAAGGGAAGAGGGAACCAGAATGAAGGTTACTGCTCCTGCCAACGGACACAAGGTGGCTGTAATCGGTTCCGGCCCTGCAGGTCTTACATGCGCAGGTGACCTCGCCAAGTTAGGCTACGACGTTACTATCTTCGAGGCTCTTCACGAGGCAGGCGGAGTTCTTACATACGGTATTCCCGAGTTCCGTCTCCCTAAGGAGAAGGTAGTTGCTCCTGAGGTAGAGAATGTTAAGGCCCTGGGCGTTAAGATCGAGACAAATGTAGTTATCGGTAAGTCTGTTACTGTCGATGAGCTCATGAAGAATGAGGGCTTCGAGGCTGTATTCATCGGTTCCGGCGCAGGTCTTCCCATGTTCATGAAGATCCCCGGCGAGAATGCCAAGGGTGTATTCTCCGCGAATGAGTACCTCACACGTAACAACCTCATGAAGGCTTTCCGTAATGATGCTGATACACCTATCTTTAAGCCTGCTAAGGTTGCAGTAGTCGGCGGCGGTAACGTTGCCATGGACGCTGCCAGAACAGCTCTGAGATTAGGTGCTGAAGTATCCATCGTTTACAGAAGATCAGCTGCCGAGCTTCCTGCAAGAGCAGAAGAAGTAGAGCATGCCAAGGAAGAGGGTATCAAGTTCGAGCTTCTTACGAACCCTATCGAGATCCTCACGGATGACGATAACAATGTAACGGGAATGAAGTGCGTAAGAATGGAGCTCGGTGAGCCCGATGCTTCCGGCAGAAGAAGACCTGTTGCCATCGAAGGTTCTGAGTTCGAGCTTCCGACTGATGCTGTTATCATGGCTCTCGGAACATCTCCGAACCCGCTCATTGCTTCTACAACTGAAGGCCTTGAGACCAATAAGTGGAAGTGTATCGTAGCAGACGAAGAATTCGGTAAGACCTCCAAGGAAGGTGTCTTCGCAGGCGGTGACGCCGTTACCGGTGCTGCTACTGTTATCCTTGCGATGGGTGCAGGTAAGGCTGCAGCCAAGGGTATCGACGAGTACATCAAGTCTAAGGGATAACAACCTGAGGATATAGACTTGGACCTTAACGTCTGTTTTACGGAAAGTCCACAAATGTTCGGTCATGTCCACATCATCCTTATGGTGATGGCGGCTGTCCTTAATGTTGTGTTCTTTCTTCTTGTCAGGCGCAGAAGAGATGATGTTCTGATAAAGATTCTGTTTGTTCTCGGAGTCTTTATGGTTGCTGCGGAATTGTTCAAGCAGTGGTTCTGCTTCCGCTATATGTTCGGTGGGACTATTAGCCTGGTCTATTTCCCGTGGCAGCTTTGTTCGATCGCGATGTATCTTTCTGTTCTGGTATTCTTCACGAAGGGAAGGATCAGAGAGGGCATGCTGGTGTACCTTTGCACCTTCTCGCTCTTCGGCGCTGTTATGGCGCTTATTGTTCCCAAGAATATGCTCCTGGACGAGATTGTATTTACAGTTCACTCGTTTATCTATCATGCTCTGATAATCAGTGAGTCTGTTATCGCCCTGATACTTCTTAAGAGAAGGTCAAAGCCTTCGTTTGCTCCTGCTCTTGTGATGTTCGGAATCACGGCTGCTGCCGCTGAAGTGATCAATGTGGCGGCGAAGTTTATTGTTAATGATCCGGTCAGGGAACCTAATATGTTCTATATCAGTCCGTTCTATCCGACTACTCAGACTATTCTGTCTGATATAGCTTCAAGATTTGGGATACTCGTTGAGGTCTGTATATATCTTGTTAGTATCGTGCTCATCTCGTATCTGATATTCGTGATAGAGAAGGCCGTGTTATTCCGTAAACAGACGGCAGGGTAAGTAATGATGATAAGAGCATATCTGTACAGAATGTTCATAACGGTCAAAAGAAGGCTCATAGCCGACATAGTTGCTGTTGCCGGGATTTTTACTGCTGTTCTTACGATAATGCACCTGGAGGATATCCCGTATAATCTGATTCCCCGTTCGCAGGATACTGTCCTCGGCGTGCTGTCGCTGATGCTTATACTCGCATTCGATTATGCATTCGTGACGGGCTTCAGAAGCGGTATACTCGGGTATAATCCTGCTGACATGACATTCCAGTTTGCAGCTCCGTTCACGAGAGTATTCAACCTGTTCGTGTCTTTCCCGTACGGCGTAGGAAGCCTGCTGGTATTCATTTGGCTTATATGTGTCAATTCACCCGTGCTTAAGTGGTGGATCGGATTCACGGCGGCTGATATGGCGGCCTTCGTGGTCGAGGCATTCTTTATCATGTCACTGACATTCATGATCACTTCTTTTATCAGTGCGAGGTTTACGGATAAGATATGGCCGAAGGTCGTTGCCGTTGCAGGGCTTCTTATGCTTAACGGACTGTTCATCGCATTGGTAATCAAGGATCTTATCGGTATATACGGTTCATTCGATGCGGTGCGCGAAGCAAGCCTCGTCGTTAACCTTACGATTGCAGGTAATACCGGCTGGGCCGATATGTTCCCTATAGCAGGATGGATCGGATTGTTCTACAAGGGAATGCTTCGTGGCAGCAGCTTGTATCTTCCTGTGGTTGTTGTTCTTTATGCGGTATTATGGATCGCTGTGGTGTTGCTCTACCGCAAGGGAAAGTTCGATTTCTATGAGACTGCCGTGCTTAATACGAGCAGGATAGTGGAGATCGTAGAGGCAAGCCAGGCGGGAGTCGAAGCCGTTAATACGGGCATCGCAAGAACGGCGGTCGTCGGCAGGGAAGTGTATAAGAGAGGCTGGGGTTCCACGGCATTCTTCCACATGCATCTGTTCGAGAACTTAAGGACATCGAAATTGTTCTTCATAAACAAGGTGGCAATGATCTACAGGGTGTTCGCGCTTATAGTTCTGCTCATAACTGACAGCATTATGCCGGAGGACCTCGATGTCATAGTAATCGTTATCGGCATATGCACCATGATGGTGCTTAATGCCATTGTGTTCGGAGGCGGGAAGACCGTAATGGAACTTGGACGTCCGTACTTCTTTATCGTGCCTGAAAAGACCTCATATAAACTCATGCTGTGCCTTCTTGCCGATGTGCCCGAAATGCTTTTCGATGCGGTGGTGTGCGCCTTTATGGTAAAGCTTGTAGCCTGGAACGACTTCGGCCTGCTGCCCTGTGTTACGTTTATTGTGATGATGACGGTCTTCGATCTTCTTGCTCAGACTGTGGGTATAGTGTGCGTTAAGCTTCTGCGTCAGTTCGGTAAGTTTTCCATGATGTTCGCACGCTATGTGCTTATGGTTGCTCTGCTTGTTATAGGAATGATTCCCTCTGAGGCACTTACCGGCGGTCTTACTGCTTCAATGGGGACTGATATATCTGCTATACTTACAGTGCTGATTGGTCTTCTGGCAGTAACTTATCTTGTCATGTGGGGGCTGACGATACTTATATCCTGGAGATTATTTAACGAGGAGTGACTTATGAATGAACCGGATGAGAAGATGCAGAAGAAAATGAACAGTCTCCTCAGGTTTACTCTGTTTACGTCTTTTTTCTTTCAGATGTATTTCCCGCTCGTTCTTCTCGGTGCCATTTTTATCGTGATCGGGTTGTTTAAGCATGAATTCTTAATCGTCGGAGTTATCCTTCTTTTGATCGATCTTTTACTCTCGATCACGTCTATTATCCGTTTTAAGAAGATTCAATCTAATAATCCCGAGTATGAGAGATTCAGACAGGCCATGTTAGGCAATAATCCGTATGAAAGTCTTAACAAGCTTACGGGCGAATGGTCAGGTACAGGAGAAGAATTCTTCCGTTCCCGGGTTGAGATATTCACTGAAGAGGCAGAGAATGCTGAAAGCGTCAGAGAGGCATTCAATCTTTATAAAGAGCATGCCGGAAGCGTAATCAATAATAATCTTATGTTTGAATTCAGCGTCTCTACCTATGTTTATCAAGATGGTCAGAATCATTTTGTCATCTCTTTTGACAGACAACGCGAGATAAATGACGATGTTATAGTTCATCTGTGGTATGACCTTCTCTTTGATTCCGATACGGCAGATACTTCACTTAGTGAGAATATACTCTGTGAGAATATTGATGAAGTCGATGATTACTTCGCCAAGGTCGAGGCATTCCTTGAACAGAACGGTCTAATGGATCTGCCTGTAAAGAAGTTTGATATCGGCACTGACGAGTGATGCGGTAAAAATTACATAATGTCTTAACAATTTGGTCTTTTATGCCGTTTATAATTTAACTATACGGCAAAAGGAAATAAGAAATTATGGATTTGGTATACAGTATTCAGGATATTATCAACCTGTTATTGGTCGCTGTGGGTATCGGTGTTTGTTTTCTGTGTCTGCTTCAGATAACAGTTTCAGATCACCTAAGGAAAGAGATTAGACGCTATTTCCAGGTGTTCTTCGCGCTGATACTTTTTTACATCACGTCACACCTTATCCGCCAGCTGTTCGATGGCTGCACCGTTGAAGGCGTTCGTGCACTTCTGTATTCGGTTACATATATAGAACTGATGGCTGCGGGTTTTATGTCATTTATGATGTCGGTGTGTGTGCTTGTAGCAGCAAAGGTTCCGAAGGAAAGAGAATTTAGATTAAGACTTGTTTTGATGGTGTTTCTCGTAGTCCATGTGTTCATCGTTACACTGGGACAGGTTGACGGCTTTATCTATTACTTCGATGAGTTCAATCACTACGGCAGAGCGAATCTTTATGTTCTCTCGAATATAGCACCGCTACTGATGCTTCTGTACGATTCATCGCTTCTTGTTAAATACCGTAAGAATATGAGCAGCCGCGTCAGATTCGCGTTCTGGATGTTTATTGTTGCACCCTTGGGTGCCATAGCCGTCCAGACGATATCTTACGGTATACAGTTCATTATCTTTGCCACCGTATCTGCTGCGGTCTATATGTTTACAGTAATCATCGAGGACATCAATGAGACTTATGAGAAGCAGCAGATCATTACGACGAGACTTGCTACAGAGCTTAGTATGGCAACCGATATACAGGCCAGCCAGCTGCCGAGGCTTTTTCCCGCGTTCCCGTCCCGTGACGAGTTTGATCTTTATGCGAGTATGACCCCTGCGAAGGAGGTAGGAGGAGACTTCTACGATTTCTTCCTCGTTGATGACGATCACATCGCGCTTGTCATGGCGGATGTATCCGGCAAGGGCGTTCCTGCCGCACTGTTCATGATGATAGCGCGCGTGCTCATCAAGGCCCATATGCAGAACGGCGAGACTCCGGCACAGACTCTTAATAGTGTTAACAGTCAGCTGTGTGAAGGTAATGATGCCCATCTGTTTGTTACGGTCTGGCTTGCAGTTATAGAAATCTCCACAGGTAAGGGCGTTGCCGTTAATGCCGGACATGAGCATCCTGTATTAAGAAGAGCTGACGGTAAGTACGAGCTTGTGGAGTATAAGCATTCTCCTGCAGTAGCCGCCCTTAAGAGAACTAAGTATAAAGAGCATGAATTCGAGCTTAAACCGGGTGACAGCCTGTTTGTTTATACGGATGGCGTCCCCGAAGCAAATAATGCGAAGAACGAGCTTCTCGGCAATGACAGAATGCTCGAGGCTCTTAATAAGGATCCTGATGCTTCTCCCAAGCAAGTGCTCGATAACGTCATGGACGGTATCAATGCCTTCGTTAAGGGTGCGGAGCAGTTCGATGATATTACGATGCTGTGCCTTAAATACAAGGGGGCTAAGTAATGATCTCGTTCGTATTATCTCTAGTCATACTGCTCCTGGGATACGTTTTCTACGGAAGACTGGTAGAACGGGTGTTCGCCCCTGATGACAGGAAAACGCCTGCAGTCGCAAGAGAGGACGGGGTGGATTTTGTTCCGCTCAAGCTATGGAAACTGTATCTTGTTCAACTGCTGAATATAGCGGGGACCGGCCCTATCTTCGGGGCTCTGATGGGCGCCTGCTTCGGTCCCGTCGTGTTCCTGTGGATAATCTTTGGTGCCATTATCGGAGGCGGTGTTCACGACTACATGTGCGGCATGATCTCCGAACGTCACGACGGTGCTTCGATTGCCGAATTATCCGGTGTTTATCTCGGTCCGTTGGCTAAGTGGACTATGCGCCTGTTCTCTGTGGTTCTGCTGCTTCTGACAGGCACTGTATTTGTCACAAGCCCTGCGGCATTGATCGCCCAGCTTACACCAGCATTTTTAAACCGGCCATTCTGGATAGCAGTTATCTTGATCTATTATCTTCTTGCAGCTATCTGGCCAATAGACAAAATAATCGGACGCGTATATCCGGTGTTCGGCGGAGTTCTCATCATTATGGCTGTGGGCATAGTATTCGGTATTATCAGGGGCGGATATACGGTTCCGGAACTTACATTGCAGAACCTTCATCCCAAAGATCTTCCTGTATGGCCATTTATGTTTGTGACTGTGGCCTGCGGTGCTATCTCTGGATTTCACTCTACGCAGTCTCCTATGGTAGCCAAATGCATAACTTCAGAGAAGCAGGGACGCAAGGTGTTCTATGGTGCGATGCTCTCAGAGAGCGTCATAGCACTCGTGTGGGCTGCGGGAGGTGTCGCTTTCTACGGCGCGACAGGCGGACTTCAGAATGCATTGACAGAATTGGGACAGTCCGGCGCAGTTTACGATATCTCCACGGGGATGCTAGGCGCTGTAGGCGGAATACTTGCAGTTGTCGGCGTTGTGGTGTGTCCCATAACCTCGGGAGATACTGCTTTTCGCTCAGCGAGACTTATACTCGCGGAGACCACCAAGCTTGATCAGAAGAGCATACGCAACCGCATTATCCTTACGGTGCCCATGCTCGTGTTCGGCGCTGTCATGACGCAGATCGATTTCAATGTGCTGTGGCGTTATTTCTCGTGGAGCAATCAGTCTCTTGCGATGATCGCGCTTTGGGTCTCTACCGAGTATCTTATTAAGACACATAAGAATCCTTTTGCGTCTTTGATCACGGCTGTTCCGGCTTCATTCATGACCGGCGTGTGCCTAACATATATCCTCATGGCGGAAGAGGGATTCCGTATACCGGGATATACGGCATATCCAATTGGCATCGGCTTTGCAGTGTCTCATTTCATATTCTTCATTCTGCTCATAAAGTGCAGGGACAAGGTACATCCGCACCTGCCGAAGTTACACCCCGAGAGTAAGGAACTGTGAGTAATCTTTAATAAGTCTTAATTTTTCATAATTTATTTCTCTGCCTGCAATTGTTAGAATGCTAAAGGAAATTAAGGAGGGATTATTATGCTTACAGTTAATGGAGTTACCAAGAAATACAAGAAGTTTGTTGCGAATGATAATCTTTCGTTCACTATCGGAGACGGAGAGGTAGGAATCCTCTTAGGCCCTAACGGAGCCGGTAAGTCCACCATCATCAAGTCCATCGCAGGACTTCTTAAGTATCAGGGAACGATTGAGATAGACGGCCTTGATACACATTCACTCGAGGCCAAGAGAAAGCTCGGTTATATTCCCGAGATTCCCGCTCTGTACGATACGCTCACGGTAGATGAGCATCTTGAATTCATCAGACGTGCTTATAAGGTTGAGGATGTTTCCGTTAAGGAGAAGCTACTCGAAAGATTTGAGCTTTCAGATAAGAGAAAGAAGATGGGCAAGGAATTGTCCAAGGGTATGCAGCAGAAGGTTTCCATCTGCTGTGCACTCATGCATGATCCTTCAGTCGTTATCTTCGACGAGCCCATGGTAGGTCTTGATCCTCATGCCATCAAGGAACTTAAGCTGGTATTCCAGGAGCTTCGCGATGCCGGTAAGACGGTTCTTATCTCCACACACATGATCGATACCATCGAAGATTACTGGGATGTCGTTCACATCATGATGAACGGCAAGATCGCTGCGACTAAGCATAACATCCCCGGAACATCCGATGACAAGAGCCTTGAGCAGCTCTTCTTCGAAATCACCGAAGGCAAAGCTTAAGGGGGTACATCATGCTTAGAGCTTATCTTTACAGAGTGCGTAGATCCGCGCTCAAGCATCCGTGGAAATTTCTGCTCCTTTTACTGTTCATCGGAATCTTTGTAATCATGATGGCATTCCCGACTCTTATGGCTATGCCTAATTCTGACGGAACGGTAAGTGATTCGTTTGTTCCCAGAGACATCGATGTAGTCAGGGGCGGACTCTATCTGTTCCTCGTTGTTATGTTCAACTTCATGTTCTATACGGGACTGAAGAACGGCGTCGTCGGTTTCTCTACTGCAGACGTTGTATATCACATGGCGGGACCCTTTACGCCCAGGTTTAACCTTATCCTCGCGGCTTCGGGAACAATGCAGATCTGCGTTGTCTTCGCATTCTTTATCTCGACTCAGACCGCGATGATCTATAACGCCATCGGCGTAAGCACCGTTGATCTTCTGTATATCGTCTTCGGTTCGTTTGTGTCCGCTTTGATCGGATACTTCTTAGGTTCCTTCTTCGGCGCTCTCTACTCCGATGACGAAGACGAGGGCAAGCGCAATAAGGTAATGACAGTCGGCATCGTGCTCGACCTGATCGCAGTCGGAGGCTTTGCTGTCACAGCATTTGTCAACAACACTCTGCTTCCGTTCTCTGCCAAGGGTGCTCTTGCAGCTTTCGGCAACTCGTGGTTCATCAAGGCGTTCCCGGGCGGCGGCTGGGTCGCGATGATATATGACGGAATCATAAGCCGTTCCCCTGTGCTTACTGCGGCCGGTGCAGTGCTTGTTATTGCGTCGCTTGCAGTTTTGTTCGTGGTCTACACCAGGTTCGACCTGAACTACTATGAGGCTGCCATTGCCTATGCACAGAAAGCTCATGACATGGCTGAGGCTAAGCGTGCCGGCGTCGATGCCGATACTGCGGCCATGACCAAGAGAGCCAAGGTAGGCAAGGAGAAGCTCGGCAGCGGTGAGGGTGCTTCAGCACTTACTGCCATTCATTTCCTGATGAACAAGAGAGGATCCAAGTTCTTCTTTGTTAACCCTCTGGCAATGATGTACAGACTTATTACTGCCGGTTATCTTTTCTTTATGTCGCAGAGCGGTTCGAATGATAATCCTAAATCCCTTATCATCTCTGCGTTCATGATGATGATCCTGCTTAACGCTGTTGTATATGCAGGCGGAAAGACAGTTACAGAGTTTACGAAGCACTATATCTACCTCATACCAGAGACGTCTAAGTCTAAGCTTTTTGCATGTCTTAAGGCTGACATCCCCGAGATGGCTTTCGACTCGGTACTGTGCGCTCTGCTTATGAATTTACTGGTAGGATTGAGCTGGCCCGAGGCAATTGCTTTCGGTGGCATGATGATCGTGTTTGACCTGCTTTGCGAGATGGCGGCTCTCCTTATCATGAGACTGCTTCCCATGCTCGGCAAGTACCTGCTCATGATGGTCAGATATATAGGTGTAATGATAGCAGTGTCCATCGCCATCGTACCGCTTGTTGCAGTTACGGCGATCACGTCCGAGCTGTTCTTCGGAATTATTGCCGGAGCGGTTACGGGCATCATACTGATCGCGATATTACTTCCTATCGCTTCCGTAGTCGTAGACAGAGCGGAGATGTAAGGCTTCTACTTGTTTGTTCCTGAGCCGTTTTTCTTCTTGAAGAACAGCTTGAAGTACCAAAGCTGAACCCTCTTGGTGAAGAAGGCGATGAGAGGCCCTTCGGATAGAACCGATATAACAGAGACTGCGCCTATCCTCGCGCCTAGCAGGATGCCGATAACCATGAAGATTATGTCGGTGGCGATCTTGATGTACTCGAGCTTCTTGTGTGTGACTTCGGACAGGTAGAGGGTAACTCCGGTGAACGGATCTACTCCGATATCGACTGCTATATAAATTCCAACGCCGTAGGTAAGTATCACTATTCCGAGGATGCTTACCACGGCTTTTATATATACCGAATCTGATGTAATGAGCTTCTCAAGGCACATCGTACTTAAGTTTGCGGATATGCCGTAGATGACAAGGTAGATGACCGTTCCGATGTTAACGTATTTACGCCTTACGATGAGAAGGAAGATGATGAGGACTATGCTTATCCCGATGGAGACGGTACCGATCGTATCAATGGACAGATCAAGTGCGATCCTGATGCCGTCGTAGAACGAACCGATCGCATCCATACCGAGGGCGCCGTAGTTCATAAAGCCGCATCCCGTTCCGCACAGAACGGCTCCGATGACAGTGAGTATTATGTCGATAATACGTCGTTTTTTGTTCTTCTCAGCACCCATACTTAATTATAACTTTTCGGGGCATAAATGTTTATGGCATAATGTAGAAACCGAACACATGTTCTGTTATAATCGTATTATGTTTAAGTTAGTTTCACAGTATGAGCCTTCAGGCGATCAGCCTAAAGCGATAGGACAGCTTGTTGACGGCATTAAGAAGGGCATGAGGGGACAGACTCTCCTCGGTGTTACCGGCTCGGGTAAGACCTTCACGATGGCGAATGTAATTAAGGAGATCAACCGCCCGACTCTCATCCTTGCCCATAACAAGACTCTTGCAGGTCAGCTTTATTCTGAGTTTAAGGAACTGTTCCCGGAGAACGCCGTGGAGTATTTTGTCTCGTACTACGATTACTACCAGCCTGAGGCTTACATCGCTTCCACAGATACTTATATCGAGAAGGATTCGTCCGTTAATGATGAGATAGACAGATTAAGGCATTCGGCCACCAGATCGCTCCTTACACGTGATGATGTTATCGTTATCTCATCCGTTTCATGTATCTACGGTATCGGTGAGAGGGAAGACTATCTGTCATTGATGGTGGATCTTCATGTAGGTCTTGAGATCACGCGTGATCAGGTCATGGCTGAACTTATCAATATCCAGTATGACCGTAATGAGTTCGAGCTTAAAAGAGGCACATTCCGCTGTAAGGGTGACGTGCTGGATGTATATACGCCTGATGCGGATAACGTGATAACCAGGATAGAGTTCTTCGGTGATGAGATAGAGAAGATATCTTATGTGGATGCTTTGACAGGACGCTCGCTTTACACCAAGCCTTTCGCCGAAATCTTCCCTGCGTCCCACTATGCCACAGGAAGGCAGAAGCTTGAGCGTGCGCTCGGTACCATTGAAGAGGAACTTGATGACCGCCTTAAGTACTTCCGCGATGAAGGAAAGCTCGTGGAGGCCTACAGGCTTGAGCAGCGCACCCGCTATGACATGGAGCTTCTGCGTGAGACAGGCTTCTGCAAGGGAATCGAGAACTATTCACGTCACATTGCAGGCCGCCGTGAGGGGGAGCCTCCTTGTACACTTCTTGACTTTTTCCCGAAGGATTACCTGATGTTTATAGACGAGTCCCATGTTACCGTGCCTCAGGTGGGTGCCATGTACAAGGGAGATAGCTCGCGTAAGGACATGCTCGTGGATTACGGTTTCCGTCTGCCGTCAGCGCGTGATAACAGGCCTCTGAAGTTCGAGGAGTTCGAGCCCAGGATGGGGCAGACTGTATTCGTATCTGCGACTCCCGCGGATTATGAGAAGGAGCACTCCGAGCAGACTGTGGAGCAGGTGATCAGACCGACCGGACTTCTCGAGCCCCAGATCTTTATCAGGCCTGTTGACGGGCAGATCGAGGACATTATTCATGAGATCCGTGAGAATAATAAGAACGGCGAGAAGTCTCTTATTATGACGCTGACGAAGAAGATGGCTGAGGATCTGACTGAGTTCCTTGAGAAGGAAGACATCAGAGTCACATATCTTCATTCCGACATCGAGACTGTGGAGAGAATGCAGATCCTGAATAAACTTCGTAATGATGAGACGGATGTAATCGTCGGTATTAATCTTCTGCGTGAAGGTATCGATCTTCCTGAGGTTTCACTGCTCATGATCCTCGATGCTGATAAGGAAGGTTTCTTAAGATCCGAGAGGTCACTGATCCAGATCATCGGACGCTGTGCGCGTAACAGTAACGGGCGCGTTATCCTCTATGCTGATGAGATTACGGATTCCATGATGGGTGCAGTCTCCGAGACTAACAGAAGACGTGATATTCAGCAGAAGTATAATGAAGATCACGGCATTGTTCCGAAGACTGTAATAAAGCATGTTAAGAATGTCTTCGATACTATCGATGATGCTGCGAAGAAAGATAAGGTCAAGAAGATTGATATAAAGAAGCTCATCGAGAATAATGATCCGGGTAAGCTCACCGGCGAGGAGAGGGAGAAGCTAATAGCTACTCTTACCAAGGATATGAAAGCAGCGGCCAAGGATCTCGACTTCGAGAAGGCTGCGAGCATAAGAGATGCGATCATCGCATTGAAGAACGGGGAAAGCAAGTAAGTATGTCTGAAGGATTCGTACATCTTCATCTTCATACTGAATACAGTCTTCTTGACGGAGCAATCAGGATTTCGGAACTTCCTGCGCGTCTAAAGGAGATGGGTATGGACGCGTGTGCGATCACCGATCACGGTTCGATGTTCGGATGCGTCGAATTCTTTAAGGCCATGAAGGCTGCAGGGATTAAGCCGATCATTGGCTGTGAAGTCTATGTGGCTCCCGGATCCAGATTCGAGAATCCGGCAGGTAACAGTCAGAAGGCTTATCATCATCTGATCTTACTTGCCAAGGATAATGAAGGACTTACCAATCTGAACAGACTCGTCACCGCAGGCTGGACTGAGGGCTTCTACAGGAAGCCCAGGATAGATAAGGAACTGCTTGAAAAGTGGCATGAAGGACTTGTGTGTCTTTCGGGTTGTCTCGCGGGAGAAGTTGCTTGCCTGATTAAAGAGGGAAGGATCGATGAGGCCGAGTCTGCTGCATGCTGGTATGACAGCCTGTTCGGCAGAGGTAATTACTACCTTGAGATTCAGAGCAATTTCCTGAAGGAACAGGGCCCGGTTAATGCGGCTCTGGTTAAGATTTCCAGGAATACAGGTATACCGCTTGTTGCGACTAACGACTGCCATTATCTGAAGCAGGAGGACCATGAGGTTCAGGAAGTTCTGATGTGCATGCAGACGGGATCGAAATTAAGCGACCCGGACAGGATGAAGTTCGAGACCGATGATTTTTATGTGAAGTCCGAGACTCAGATGAGAAGATTCTTCTCCGAGATCCCTGAGGCTGTTGATAATACTGTCAGGATCGCACAGATGTGCAATGCGGAATATGACTTTAATACAATTCATCTTCCTAAGTATGATGTACCTTCAGGCTTCGCAGATAACAAGGCGTATCTTAAGTATCTCGTTACTTCGGGACTTGAGAACAGGTTTAAGATAAGAGGCGCCGCCGCAGATCATGAAGTGTATCTGAAGAGGGCGGACTACGAGCTTAATGTCATCAATTCCATGGGATATACGGATTACTATCTGATCGTATGGGACTTTATTAACTTTGCGAAGACCAACGGCATTATGGTCGGTCCCGGAAGAGGTTCGGGTGCGGGTTCGCTCGCAGCATATGCGATCGGTATTACTGATGTTGATCCCATTCAGTACACTCTCGTGTTCGAAAGATTCCTGAACAGCGAGCGTGTGTCTATGCCTGATTTCGACGTCGATTTCTGTTATGAAAGACGCCAGGAAGTTATTGATTATGTTACCCGTAAATATGGTCAGGACAGAGTGGCGCAGGTAATCACATTCGGTACTCTTGCAGCCAGAAGCTGCATTAGGGATGTCAGCCGTGTGCTGGATCTTCCTTACAGCCGCACAGATAAGATCGCCAAGATGATACCTGAAGCCATGGGCATGACGATAAAGGCTGCCATGGAACTTCGCAAGGATATGCGCGAGGAGTATGAGGCTGATCCTGACGTTAAGAAAGTCATAGACATCGCCATGAAGCTCGAGGGCATGCCGAGACACGCTTCGACTCATGCCGCCGGTGTCATCATATCAGGTGTTCCGATAACGGATATTGCGCCGCTGTCAGTTAATGACGGTAACGTTGTCGTTCAGTTTGCCAAGGCTGACATAGAGAGTGTAGGCCTTCTAAAATTCGACTTCTTAGGTCTTCGTACTTTGACTGTGCTTCGTGATGCTGCCGATATGGTAAAAGAGAATTACGGAGTGGATATTAATTTCGATAAGATCCCGTTCGATGATCAGAATGTATATGACATGATCGGTAGAGGAGATACAGTCGGTATATTTCAGCTTGAAAGTGCGGGAATGACTTCATTCATGAAAGACCTGAAGCCTTCTTCAATAGAAGATGTTACGGCCGGTATCTCACTTTACAGACCGGGACCTATGGATCAGATCCCCAAGTACATCAAAGCCAAGCATGATGCTGCGTCGATAACCTATGACCATCCGCTTCTGGAGCCTATCCTTAATGTTACTTACGGATGTATGGTCTATCAGGAACAGGTAATGCAGATCGTGCGTGACCTTGCCGGATTCTCGATGGGTCAGTCCGATAATATCAGACGAGCGATGAGTAAGAAGAAAAAATCGCTCATGGAGGAATACCGAAAGTTATTTATCTTCGGCGGCGTAGATGATTCGGGACGCCAGATCGAGGGCGCGCTTAACCGCGGAGTTCCCGAGCAGATCGCAGATAAGATCTATAATGAGGTCGTAGTATTCGCAGGTTATGCTTTTAACAAGTCACACGCCGCATGTTATGCAATTGTCGGTTACTATACGGCATATCTTAAATACTATTATCCAGCTGAGTTTATGGCTGCTATGATGAACTCCTTCAGATTCAACATAGCTGCTGCAGCATATTACATTAACTGCTGCGGTCCGATGGGCATCGAGGTACTGCCGCCTGATGTCAACAAGAGCCGTGCCAAGTTCTCCACGGAGAGACTGCCAGACGGTAAGATGGCCATAAGGATCGGACTGTCTGTTCTGAAGAATGTAGGTGAAGCGGCTGTTAATCAGCTTACTGATGACAGAGATGAGAACGGACCTTATACATCCTTCGAGAATTTCTTAAGAAGAGCATCGAAGATCGGACTTAAGAAGAATATGGTGGAGTCGCTGGTGCTCTCTTCTGCTCTTGACTTTACAGGCCTTAACAGAGCGACCATGATCGCCACAGTAAGAACAGAGATGGATAAGATATCCGTCGAGAATTCGAGGAATATAGAAGGACAGTTAAGCCTGTTCGATATAGTTTCTCCTGAGGCCGCCCCCACTGACAACTCCATCAGGATAAATCATGTTAATGAGTATCCAGAAGTTCAGAAGCTTGCCTATGAGAAAGATGTCGTCGGTCTATATCTGTCCGGACACCCCATGGCAGAGTACACCCCGTTCATCGACAGATATTGCACTTATGACATGCGTGCCTTCAGGGAAGCCGTAAGTGAGGGCAGGCAGGAATCCGTAAATGATGATGTGCAGGTTATCATGTGCGGAATGCTTCTTTCGAAGAAGGTTAGGACCACGAAGTCCAAGACCGCTATGGCTGTGCTCGTTGCCGAGGATATGTACGGTCAGTTCGAGGCTGCTCTTTTCGGCAAGGTGTTCGATAAGTATGCGGGCATGATCGAGACAGATAAGCCGTATGTTTTCATAGGCAGAAGGAGGATACAGGGCGAGGATACGTTCTCACTTTCTGTTGATGCGATCTTCCCGATGCCCGAGACCCCTTCTGCCGTGCAGGAGGTAACCTCCAACTGGCTTTTCAGGAAGACTTATGACGCCGCGCATAATGGTTTTAACCCAGCGCCCAGACAGCAGGCTCCCGCCCCGAAGGCTGTCTCGGCTCCGGAGAAACCTGCAGGTGACAGGTCGATCCTCATTAGTTTTAACGGAGATCCGAACGGAGCCGGTTATCAGCGCCTTCTGAATTTCCTTGTATATTTCCACGGCAATACGAGAGTGAAGGTCAGATTCAGTGACGGAAGTGTCGCTGAACTTGACTCTGTATGCTCCATCGATGCCTCGCCGGATGTTTTGTTAAAGCTTTGTGAACTTTGCGGAAAGGGCAATGTAAGCGATTCGGAATGATATAATTAACTAATAAGGATTATGTGAAGGAGGAGGCTCCATGAAGAAGATTGTCAAGTCGCGTAAAGGCTTTACGCTCATCGAGATGGTTCTTGTTATTGCCATCATAGTCATTCTTGCTGCAGTCCTCGTCTTCGGCATAGGCGGTTATCTCAGTAAAGCCCGTAATGCCGCCGCTTCCATGTCCGTACATAATGCGTCTGTAGCTGAAATCAATGCGGCTATCGATGCTGATATAGGCTGATTTCCAGAATAGTGTATAATATATCGATTCTAATAACTCCTGTGGAGGTGTTTTTAACATGTTTAATATTCCTTATGACGAGACTAATATTCCCGATATCAGCACTCTTACAGCCAAGAATTACGACAACGTTAATCCTGACGAGGTTGCTCCCGTAAAGCGAATCGGCGTCCTCACCAGCGGCGGTGATGCTCCTGGAATGAATGCTACTATCAGAGCTGTTGTCCGCGCGGGAATCAATTCCGGCATGGAAGTATACGGCGTAACAAGAGGTTACCACGGTCTTTGGAAGGGTGAGATCTCCCAGATCGGTATGAGAGACGTTTCCGAGACTCTCCAGAGAGGCGGAACATTCCTCATGACAGCAAGATCCAAGACATTCCAGACTGACGTAGGTGTCTTAAGAGGCGCCAAGATGATGGAAGTCTATGACCTCGATGCTCTCGTAGTATCAGGCGGTGACGGTTCCTTCAAGGGAGCTAGAGCTCTTGCCAGACTCGGAGTTCCGGTTATCGGTATTCCCGGTACGATCGACAACGACATCGGATGTACTGACTACACCATCGGTTACGACACATCAATGAATACAGCTATGGAAGCCATCGATAAGCTCCGTGATACAGCTTCCTCACACGAGCGCTGCTCAGTTATCGAGGTAATGGGAAGAAGCGCAGGTTACATCGCACTTAACGTAGGTATCGCCACAGGTGCAGAGGTTATCCTCATTCCTGAAGTACCTTTCGACTTCGACAAGGATGTATTAAGAGTAATCCTCGACGGCAGAAACAAGGGTAAGAGACATTACATCGTTATCGTTGCCGAGGGCGCAGGCAATGCCACTGACATAGCACAGAGAATAGAGAAGCAGACAGGTATCGAGTCCAGACCTACTATCCTCGGACACCTCCAGAGAGGCGGTTCACCTACGCTTCGCGACAGAACTACAGCAAGCCTCATGGGTGTACGCGCCATCGACTGCCTGCTGCAGAAGAGATATAACAGGATCATCGTAGAGAAGAACGGTAAGATCACCGACATCGATCTCGAGGAGGGACTTGCCATGAAGAAGACGATCCCTGAGATAGAGATCGAGAATGCGATGAGACTTTCATAAGAGAAAGGTCAATGTACAAGTACACAACATTTGAAGAAGAAGCAGAGCGAAAGAAGATTAGAGGACGTGTATTAAGCGTACTCGAATTCGACAAAATCAAAGAGAAGCTCATTGAATCCACGAGAACGTCCTACGGGCGTTCTCTTGCTTCGTCTGCATTCCCTACGACAGACCCTGAAGTGGTCAAGGAAAGCCTGGAGGATACATACGAAGCATATACATACATAAGCAAGTTCGGAAGTCTGCCGATAGGCTCATTTCCGCCCGTCGACGAGAGCCTTCGCTATATCAAGGCAGGCGGCACGCTCGATATGCGTCAGCTCCTTGATATCGGCATCTTCTTAAGAAGCATCGTCGATCTTAAAAAGGTGGTCTCCGATGACAAAAGGCAGGACCTCGCTGATACGAATCTATTCATGTCGATCGCAGCACTGGAGCCCGAGCAGAGACTTCAGGATGAGATCTTCACGTGTATCGTAAACGACACGGAGATGAATGACCGCGCGAGCAATGAACTTTATTCGATCAGAAGAGAGACGAAGGATGTCGTAAGATCGATAAGAGTAATACTCGACAGGATCATAAGAAACAGCGCTGATGCTCTCCAGGAGCAGATCATCACGATCAGGGACGGAAGATACTGCGTTCCTGTTAAGTCCGAGTACCGCTCCAAGATACCTGGAATCATACATGACACTTCATCCACGGGTCAGACTGTATTCATCGAGCCTATGGGTGTCGTCGAAGCCAATAACAGGATCCGCGAGCTCGCTTCACTGGAAGAAGCAGAAATAGAGAGGATACTTGAGAATCTGACTTCAATGGTCGGCAGGTCCGATACCGTTTTAAGAAGTGACATGGAGCTGATCGCCCAGATTGACTTCAATGCGGCCAAGGCTGAACTCGCTGTTAGCATGAATGCTGTGAAGCCGATACTGAACACCAGCGGTCACATCAAGCTGTGTAAGGCACGCCACCCTCTCATCGGTAAGGATGAGGTCGTGCCCGTAGACATTGAGAACGGAGACAAGTACGGCACGCTCGTCATCACGGGACCTAACACCGGCGGTAAGACTGTCTGCCTTAAGACGTGCGGTCTCATGACGCTCATGACTATGACGGGCCTCATGATACCGTGTGCCGCGGGAACGGAAGTATCCGTTTTCGACAGAGTGCTCGCGGACATCGGCGACGAGCAGAGCATTGAGCAGAGCCTGTCCACGTTCTCGGCACATATCTCGAATATCGTTTTCATTCTGAAGAACATAAGGGGAAGGTCCCTGGTACTCCTTGATGAGCTCGGTTCCGGTACGGATCCCGCTGAGGGCGCCGCGCTTGCTGTTGCCGTACTCGAGGCCCTGCGCGAAAAGGGCTGCATCGTGATGGCTACCACGCATTACCGTGAACTTAAGGAGTATGCCGTTACTACAGAGGGGGTTATGAACGCGTCCTGTGAGTTCGACACGGACACCCTAAGCCCCACTTACCGCCTGATAATCGGAACTTCCGGCACGAGTAATGCTTTCATTATCTCCAAGAAACTCGGCATGCCCGCGCACATCATTGATGACGCCAAGGCTCGCATGACAGATGAGGATCTTAAGCTTGAGAAGCTCCTGTCAGAGGCCGAAGCAGACCGCCGCAAGGCAGGTGCACTTGAGAAGGAGAACGAGAAGCTTAATAAAGAGCTTAAGGACAAGATTGCGGAGCTTGAGGAGGAGCGTAAAGCCCTGAAGGCTTCCAAGACTAAGATCCTTAACGATACCCGTGCAAAGCAGAAGGAGCTTCTTGAGAACAAGCAGGAAGAGCTCGATGAGCTCATACGCCAGGTAAAGAAGAAGGCAAAGAAGAACTACGATGAGGATGCTAAGGCAGAACTCGACAAGATCAGAAGAAGGCTGCGCGCCGGTGTTAAGGATTTGGCTTCAGATGACGATGATGATGTCTCGCTGAAGACGAGCCTTCCCGGTGAACCGCCGAAGAAAATAGAGAAGGGTCAGAAGTACTACGCGCCGAACCTGGGCGTGGTGGGTACGGCTCTTGATTCCTCTGATAAGCCAAATGCGAAGATCAGGATCCAGAGCGGCATCATGACGTATAACGTGCTTTTAAGTGAGCTTCGGACCCCGACTGCCGAGCAGCTGCAGAAGCCTGCGGAGCCAGAGGACACACTCTTTGCGAAGTATAAGGGTGCAGGTAAGGCCGGAAGCACTTCGTCGCTTAAGGTAGCCAAGGCGCAGACTGTCGTCTCCGAGCTTATGCTTATCGGCATGAAGGTGAACGAGGCGGAAGCAGCGCTCGACAAGTACATCGACGACTGCTCGCTTGCCGGCCTTAAGACAGTCAGGATCGTTCACGGCAAGGGAACGGGTGCGCTTAGATCTGCGGTTACGGGCAAGCTTAGTGTCGATCCCAGAGTAAAGGAATTCAGGCAGGGTGATCCTGCTGAAGGCGGAGACGGCGTGACCATCGCCAAGCTCGTTTGAAAGGCAGGGTAAGTATGAAAGACAGCAGACTTAAGATAATCATCGGTGCATACGGAAGCGGTAAGAGCGAAGTATCGGTAAACCTCGCTCTTAACATGCGCAGGGAAAACCCGGATCAGAAAGTTCTGCTCGCGGATCTTGATATAGTAAACCCGTTCTACAGATCTTCCGATGCTGCTAAGGAGCTCGAGAAGAACGATATCAGGCTCATAAGCCCGATGTATGCTAACTCTAATGTAGATGCTCCGGTACTAAGCGGTGAGGTCTATGTAATCTTCGATGACGACAGCTATATGGGTGTGTTCGACATCGGAGGCGAGGACATGGGCGCCACGATCTTAGGTTCCATGAAGTCCAGGCTTGATCAGACTGATGCGGAGCTTCTCATGGCTGTTAACACCAGAAGACCTTTCACTTCGACAGCCGACGAGATTATCGTAATGGCTTCTGAACTTCAGGAAGCGTCCAAATTAAAAATCAAAGGATTTATAAATAACACAAATATTCTTGAACAAACGACATATGAAGATATACTTGAAGGGGAGAAGATCCTTAAGGAAGTATCTGAAAGAACAGGAATACCCGTAGTTCTGACCACTTTTATGGAGGGTGTTGTTCAGGATGATCAGATAAGTAATCTGGGTACGCCTGCTGTTATGAAGATGAGAAGGAATATTAACTATGCTTATTGACGCTAAGACCAGAAGAGGCTTCAAGAAGACTGCCAAGGTTAATGTAGGCAGGCACTATTTTATATTTATTTTGATGTGTCTTTTCGCGGCGTTGATAGGTGCTGAATTCTCTACTTCAGATAACCTTTTCGGTGTAAGAACTGATCCGGTAAGTGCTATCTTCAACGGTTATGAAGAAGCTGTAATCGAGCAGGAGGAGCAGGCTGCAACTCTGACCGGAAGTTCTACTGTTACTGAGGTTCTTCAAGATTTAACGCAGACCATTCAGCTCGAGGATGAGAAGAAGAGTGAGATATTTGCAAGGTCCGCAGGTACCATCAATCAGATTCTCGATATTTTTGCATCCGGTACTGCAGCTTCCACAATATCATCGGCTGTTCTTAATATTGTCGGCTCTGAGAGCGTGGCTGACAGGATCATGATCATACTTGCATCAGCAGTAGCCATTGCTTTCTGGATGTTTGTCCAGCTCGTCTTTATGGTTGTCATGCGAAGAATGACGCTGGAGGGAAGGCTCTACAAGACAGTGCCTATCAGCAGATTTATCTTCGTATCGCGTTCTAAGTCATGGCTGCGTGTTGCTCTCGCAATGGCGCTTCAGACGGTATTCGAAGTGATCGCACTTGCTACCATCATCGGTTTCCCGATCGTATATTACGGATTGTTCATGGTTCCTTTCGTCATTGCTGAGAATCCTAAGATCAAGCCGTGGCAGGCCATCAAGCTTTCCTGGAATATGTCGAAGGGTTACAAGATGGATCTGTTTATTAACGACCTCACGATGTTTGGATGGAGGATTCTTTCAGTAATCACTGTCGGCCTTACAGATATATTCTTCTGCAACCCTTACAAGCTTTGTGTGTACTCCGAGTTCTACGCTTCAATGCGTAAGCATGCCATCGACAATAATGTTTCCGGAAGCGAACTGCTTAATGACCGTTATCTTTTCGAAAGGGCTGATTTTGCACGCCTTAAGGGTGCGTATTCAGAGGCAGTGAACGTGCTTGCCACACCCGAGTATGAACTGCAGGGCCTGACGGGCGCCAAGAAGTTCTTCGCGGAGCATCTAGGTGTCGTTCTTTGGAATACAGAGGACGAGATGAAGTATGAAGAGAACCAGGCAAGCCGCCAGCGTTATATCACAATTAAGGATGAGCTTGACGGAATAAGCTATCCTACCAAGCTCTCACCCTGGTACGGTATTTCCGGCAAGAGCGGCAGGTTTGCATCACTTCACTACATGCGTCATTATTCAGTTCTTTCACTCGTAATGATGTTCTTCATCTATTCCGGCTTCGGCTGGGTATGGGAAGTGTTCTACTACTACATGCTTCAGGGCCACTACATCAACAGAGGTGTACTGCACGGTCCCTGGCTTCCTATCTACGGCGCAGGCGGACTCGCGATTCTTATCTTCCTTTTCCCTCTGCGTAAATCACCTTCGAAGCATTTCTTTGCTACGATGGGTCTGTGTGGAGCTTTAGAGTACGGCACGAGCGTGTACCTTGAGTATGCTTTCGGCGCGCAGTGGTGGAACTATGACGGATTCTTCCTTAATCTTAACGGCAGGATCTGTGCTGAAGGACTGCTTATCTTCGGCGTTGCCGGTCTCGCATTTATCTATTTGCTATCACCTTTGATCGATGATGCTGTACGTAAGATCAAACCGATGAAGCTTCTTCCAGTGGCAGTTGTTCTGGTGGCCGCTTTCTCGGTAGATCTTGTTTACTCCAAGATCAATCCGAATAAGGGTGACGGTATCACGGACGGTTTCGCAGGCGAGAACCACGCAGCAGTGGAGACTGTTCAGACGGAGGAAACACCGACAGGTTCAGTCTGAAAGACGCGGAAAATTTCCTAAATTATATTTGTTCAAGTTAACCTAAATATGATAAAATAGTTGCGGTGTCTTAGAGCATATGTTCTAAACACCGCATAACTTTTATTCGGAGGAAATGAATATGGGATTGATTTCTAATGTCATGGGCGCTATCGGCGATTCTGCTTCATCAGTAATCTCTGATCAGTACGTTGAGTTCTTTACATGTGACTCGCTCGGACAGGATGTTCTTGTACGTCAGGGTGCAAGAAAGATGCAGAAGGGACACAATAAGGGTGACGTTGAAGTTATCACTAACGGTGCCATGATCGCTGTTCCTGAGAACACAGCTTGCCTTATGGTAGATAACGGTAAGGTCGTTGACTTTACTATCCAGGCCGGTATGTACACTTGGGACTCTTCTTCTGCTCCTTCAGTATTTGCTGGAAATGACGGTTTCCTCGATGCAGCTAAGAAGCTTGTAGGCGAGACCTGGAACCGTATGAAGGCCGGCGGTGAGATTACAACTCAGCAGAGAATCTACTTCGTTAACATGCTTGAGATCCGTGACCAGAAGTACGGTACACCTTCCGCTCTTCCTTATCACGATCCTGAGTACAGAAATATCTACATCAGACTTAACGGTGTATTCTCTTACCAGATTAAGGACCCTGTAAAGTTCTTCACATCTCAGGTAGGAAACATCAAGGGCCAGTATACAAATGCTCAGTTCATGGGTTCACCTGCTGATCCTAAGCAGCCCAGAATCGAGTTCATGGATAACTTCTCTGAGGTTCTTAATAAGTGCGGAACAGTTGATAAGATCATGTTCGCTGATCTGCCTTCCAACCAGGGCAAGCTGCGTACATACATGCAGGACGCTTTGGATGAAGAGTGGCTCAAGAACAGAGGTGTTGTTGTATCCTCCGTTGCTATCGGCGGTATCACACCTGACGATAAGTCCAGAGAGAGAATCGAGCAGGTTGACCAGTCCAAGATGTTCGGTGCTGATCCTAACGCTCTCGCAGCTCAGGCTGTACTCGGCCAGACACAGGCTATGAATACTGCAGCAGCAAACGCAAATGGTGCAGTAAACGGCCTCATGGGCATGGGTATGGTAGGCGGCATGGGCCAGATGGGAGGCGGCGCAAACGCTGCATTCCAGTTCCTCGGTCAGCAGCAGCAGGCTCAGCAGGCAGTTGCACCCGCACCTGCGGCAGCACCCGCTCCCGCAGCAGCAGGTTGGACATGCGCTTGCGGTACTACAAACACAGGTAAGTTCTGCTCTAACTGCGGACAGCCTCAGCCGGCTCCTGCAGCAGCATGGACATGTGAGTGCGGAACACAGAATACAGGTAAGTTCTGCTCCAACTGCGGTAAGCCCGCTCCTGCAGGTCCTTGGACATGCGAGTGCGGAACACAGAACACAGGTAAGTTCTGCTCCAACTGCGGTAAGCCCCAGCCCTGATCAAGGCATTGATAATTGATTAAACGAAGCCCCGGTGTAAAAGCCGGGGCTTTATCATGGTAAAAAACCGATAAATTATATAAACGCATATTAATTGAAAATCATTTGAGCATCTTTTATAATAGCTATCCTAATGAGTTTAAAAGAGGGAGTGTATGGCAATGGCAAAGGTCACATTTAATGATGATTTGTGCAAGGGCTGCGGTCTTTGCGTCAATGCGTGTCCCAAGAAGATTCTCGAACTCGACAAGGAAAGGCTGAACAACAAGGGTTATCATCCTGCAGCCTGTATCGATCTTGATCAGTGCATCGGCTGCGCTTTCTGCGCAACGACATGCCCTGACTTAGTCATTACTGTTGAAAGATGAGGATCTGACTATGGCACAGAAGAAAGTACTTATGAAGGGAAACGAAGTCATTGCTGAAGCTGCTATCAGAGCAGGCTGCAGAAACTATTTCGGTTATCCCATTACACCTCAGACAGAGGTTATGCACTATATGGCAAAGAAGATGGTCCAGATCGGAGGAAACTTCGTTCAGGCCGAGAGTGAGGTCGCTGCTATCAACATGGTTTACGGCGCAGCTGCTGCCGGCTTCAGAGTAATGACATCTTCGTCATCTCCGGGAATCTCCCTGAAGCAGGAGGGTATCTCCTATATTGCAGGTGCTGAGCTTCCTGCAGTTGTTGTAAACATCGTAAGAGCAGGCCCGGGACTTGGCGGTATCCAGCCTTCACAGGGTGACTATTTCCAGGCTTGTAAGGGCGGCGGACACGGTGATTACAGAAATCTCGTTATCGCACCTGCTTCCGTACAGGAGCTTTATGAGCTCACAGTAGAAGCTTTCAACCTTGCAGATAAGTACAGAATGATGTGCATGATCTTAGGTGACGGTACACTCGGCCAGATGATGGAGCCTGTTGCTTTCAGAGACGAGGAGCCTATCGTAGAGCCTGAGAAGCCTTGGGCTGCCTGCGGAAGAGGCGGAAGAGCCGAGCACAATACGGTTACTTCCATCTATATCCAGCCTGATGACCTCGAGAGAAAGAACCTCGAGCTTGTCGAGAAGTACAAGATCATCGAAAGAGATGAAGTCAGATACGAAGCTATCGGAATCGAGGATGCTGAGATCGTTATCGTAGCTTTTTCCACATGTTCAAGAATCTGCCGTAACGTAATCAGACAGGCTGCAGAGAAGGGTATCAAGGTCGGCATGATCCGTCCTATCACTCTCTGGCCGTTCCCGAAGCAGGTCATCCGTGAGACTGCAGCACTCCCTAATGTTAAGGCTTTCCTTGACATCGAGTTGTCCGCAGGTCAGATGGTTGAGGATGTACAGATCGCTGTTAAGGGTCAGAAGCCCGTACACTTCTTCGGAAGAATGGGCGGTAACCTTCCTATGCAGAAGGAGATCCTTGATAAGATCATCGCGATCCACGAGAACCCCGAGAAGGAGGCACTTGACTGATGGCTGTTGTATTTGAAGCTACAAAGGGCTTAACGGGCAAGCCTTTTCATTACTGCCCGGGATGCACACACGGCATCATCCACAGACTTATCGCAGAAGTAATGTGCGAGATGGGTATCCTCGAAGACACGGTTTCCGTTGCTTCCGTAGGATGTTCCTATAACAGTTACGAGTATTTCGCCTGCGATGCAGTTCAGGCTGCACACGGAAGAGCTCCCGCTGTTGCTACAGGTATTAAGAGAAACCTCAAGGACAAGGTAGTCTTCACATATCAGGGAGACGGTGACCTTGCTTCTATCGGTGCTGCCGAGATCATCCACGCAGCAGCAAGAGGTGAGAAGATCACAGCATTCTTCGTAAACAACGCAGTTTACGGAATGACTTCAGGTCAGATGGCTCCTACTACTTTGCTCGGCCAGGTAACAACGACATCTCCTTTCGGAAGAGATGCTTCATACCAGGGTTATCCGATCAACGTAAGTGAGATGATCGCACCTTTGACAGGCGCTGCTTATGTAGAGCGTGTCTGCCTCACAGATTACAAGAACATCATGGCTGCCAAGAAGGCCATCAAGCAGGCTTTCCTTGCACAGCAGGCTAACCTCGGTTTCACCATGGTTGAGTTCCTGTCCACATGTCCTACCAACTGGGGTAAGGAACCTCTCGAGGCCATGGACTGGCTCAAGGAGAAGATGATCCCTCAGTATCCTCTCGGTATTTACAAGGGAGAGGACATCGATTTCAAGAAGGTCGAGGCCGACGTTAAGGCCGCGAAGGAAGGAGCTTCAGCATGATTGATTTTTCCATAATCCTCGCAGGCTTCGGAGGACAGGGTATCCTGTCAGCAGGTAAGATGGCGGCTGAGGCTGCTCTGTATGAAGGCAAGGAAGTTTCTTGGTTCCCGTCATACGGACCTGAGATGAGAGGCGGTACTGCTAACTGTTCAGTTGTTATATCAGATGAGCCCATCGGTTCTCCTGTAGTTAACAATGCAGACGTACTTATCTGCCTTAACCAGCCTTCTGTTGAGAAGTTCGAGTCTTACCTTAATCCGGGCGGAATCCTTATCATCGATTCTTCACTTTTCTATGTGGAGCCTACACGTAAGGACATTCGTTTCATCCCCATGGAAGCAAGTAAGATCGCAAGTGAACTCGGCAACATGGCATTCGCTACCATCTCCATGCTTGGCTGCATGTCAGAGGCAACGGGTTGCTTTACGAAGGAGTCATTCGAGTCCGCTCTGTATGAGATCCTTCCCGAGAGACGTCACAAGTTTATTCCGGGTAATATGGAGGCTTTCGCTAAGGGCGCTGAGTTTGCCAAGTCATAATAGCGGGTGATAGAATTATTTTATGGCTATATCACCTGAAATAAAGATACATCTGGTTCACGACCTGTTACCGTTCTGGCTTAATATGATGGATAAGGAGAACGGCGGTTTCTATGGCTATGTCAAATCTGACGGAACAGTGCTTCCGCAGGCAGACAAGGGTTGTGTTCTTAACAGCCGTATCCTTTGGGTGTTCAGTACCTGCTATAAGCTTTGCATGGACGGAGCATTAAGCGAAGTTAAGCTTCAGGATGCCGGTTATTCATCGGTTGATATCCTCGAGGCGGCACGTCACGCTTATAACTTCTTCAAGGATAATTTCTTCGATCCTGAATACGGCGGAATCTACTGGTCAGTTACTTATGACGGTCAGCCCGCTGATACCACGAAGCATGCATATAATCATGCGTTCGCAATCTACGCTCTGTGTGAGTATTATGAGATAACGAATGATATTCACGCCTTCAAGCTCGCATATTATCTGAAGAACTGCGTAGAGAATATGTTCACTGATGACAAGGGTTATCTCGAGTCATTCGGAAGGGATTTTATTCCTGATGATAATCCTCATCTTTCCGAGAACGGTGTACATGCATTCAGGACGATGAATACTCTGATCCATATCCTTGAGGCATATACAGAACTTTACAGGATCAATAAGGAGACTAACGACCAGTTCGTTAAGCGTAAGATCTATAAGATCGTCGACATGATAGAGAACAAGGTCTATAACCCTGAGAAGGGAAGACTGGAAGTATTCTTTGACGAGAACTTCAACAGTCTGATCGACTTAAGATCGATGGGCCATGATATCGAGATGAGCTGGTTCCTGGACAGACTGTGCCAGATCATGGATGATGATAATCTGACGGCAAGGCTGGCTCCCATCTCGCAGACGCTGGCGGAAAAGACTTTGGAGTACGGATTCGACGGTGACTCGCTTGCATATGAGATCGAGAACGGCGTGACCAAAGAGACTAGAGCCTGGTGGATACAAGCAGAATCGGTAGTCGGATTCGTTAATGCATTCATGAAGACCGGAAATAAGGAATTCAAGAATGCCGAACGAAAGAACTGGGAATTCATAAGAAAGCACATGATCATGCAGACCCGACCTGCTGAATGGTATCAGGAGGTTTCGAAGGACGGAGTCCCTGATCTTGATAAGCCGATCGTCGATGAATGGAAGTGTCCTTATCACAATGTACGTATGTGCTGTGAGATCTTAAGACGTAATGAAAGGGCCAGTGAAGAGCTATAATTCCGACAGGTTTACGGCAAATATTAAACTTTTGTAAAATTGCACAAACGAGGGCTGACAGCCCTCGTTTTTTTTGTGTTTTCGGTTGGTAATTCGTTTAAAATAATATATAATATTTGAGAATAATAACTGGGGGCATGCGTATGGACGAAGCTTATCTGTTTAATCGCGGAGAAAATTTCATGAGCTACAATTTCCTTGGAGCTCATCCTTATAAAGACAAGAAGGAAGAAGGTTTCATTTTCAGAGTTTGGGCACCTAATGCACTTTCAGTAAGTGTTATCGGTGATTTTAACGAGTGGGATGCACTTGCTAATCAGATGTTTAAGCTCGGCGGCACCGGCATTTGGGAAGCCAAGATTCCCGGTGTTCATCAGTGGGCAAGATATAAGTACAGAGTTGTCGGCGCAGATTCAAGAATCTACGACAAGGGTGATCCGTACGCCAGACATTTCGAGACAAGACCTAACAATGCTTCCATCGTATACAACCCCGATGACTATACATGGGGTGATAAGGAATACATGAAGAACAGACCTGATGCTCTCGCAGCAAGGCCTATCAACATCTACGAGATGCACTTAGGTTCCTGGAGACAGCATCCGGACGGAAACTTCTTCACATACCGTGAGATCGCACTCGACCTCGTGGATTACTGCAAGAAGATGAATTACACACATATCGAATTGATGCCTGTACTTGAGCATCCTCTCGATGCTTCTTGGGGTTATCAGATCACAGGTTACTATGCGGCCACATCAAGATTCGGTATTCCTTCTGACTTCAAGTACATGGTCGATATCCTTCACCAGAACGGTATCGCAGTACTCCTTGACTGGGTACCCGCACACTTCCCGAAGAACCTCGAAGGTCTCGTAAGATTTGACGGAACCCCCTGTTATGAATATGCAGATCCGAGAATCGGTGAGCACAGGGAGTGGGGTACATACGTATTCGATTATTCCAAGAATGAGGTTCTCTCATTCCTCATCTCCAACGCAGTATTCTGGATCAACGAGTTCCACATTGACGGACTTCGTGTTGATGCCGTAAGTTCCATGCTTTACAGAGACTACGGCCGTCAGAATTACATCCCGAACAAGTACGGCGGTAATGAGAATCTCGAGGCAGTCGAGTTCTTCAAGAAGCTTAATACCACGATTAGAAAGAACTATCCCGGCGTAATGATGATCGCCGAGGAGTCAACTGCATGGCCTAAGGTTTCCCATCCCGTTGAGGACGGCGGACTTGGCTTCACACATAAGTGGAACATGGGCTGGATGCATGACACACTCGATTACTTCTCCACAGACTCCTACGCAAGAGGCTGGCATCACGATGAGTTCTGCTTCTCCATGATGTACGCTTTCGCAGAGAATTATGTATTGAGCCTTTCACATGATGAGGTAGTTCACGGTAAGTATTCACTCATCAACAAGATGCCGGGTGATGTATGGAGAAAGTTCGCTTCACTTCGTACATTGTTCATGTATCAGATGAGCCATCCGGGTGCGAAGTTAAACTTCATGGGCGCTGAGTTCGGTCAGTTCATCGAGTGGAGATTCTATGAGCAGCTCGAGTGGTTCATGCTTGATTACGAGTCACACCGTCTGCTTCAGGATTACTGCTCCAAGCTCAACCGTTTCTATATCGATCACGGTCAGCTTTGGAGAGACGACCACACATGGTCCGGCTTTGAGTGGATCGCAGCAGACGATACAGTCAACAACGTTTTCGTATATGCAAGAAAGAGCCCAAAGAGGGAAGAGAACGACATCTATGTAGCTCTTAATATGGTTCCCCAGCCTCTCGAAGAGTACAAGATCCCTGTATATGAGCTCGGCACTTACAAGATCGTGCTCAACACGGACGACATGGCTTTCGGCGGAAGCGGCTATCCCACAGGTGTATCGCTTGACGGCACCTTCGAGGCAATAGACGAAGAGTTCCAGGGCAAGCCTTATCACGTTAAGTTTAATCTGCCGCCTCTCGCAGGTGTCTACTTCATGAAGGTAAAGGATCCTGAGCCTAAGAAGGAAGATAAGAAGCCCGCAGCCAAAAAGGCTCCCTCCAGGAAGCCCGCGGCAAAGAAGGCTCCGGCCAAGAAAACAACAGCAAATAAAAAGAAGAACATAAGTAATTCGGAGGTAGGAAAAAATGGCTAAGACTGATGTAGTTGCAATGATACTTGCAGGAGGCCAGGGAGCAAGACTCGGTGTTCTTACGAAGACTGTAGCCAAGCCTGCGGTTCCGTTCGGAAGCCGTTACAGAATCATCGATTTCCCGTTGTCTAACTGTGTTAACTCGGGTATTGAACGAGTTGGAGTTCTGTCACAGTATCAGCCGCTTGCACTTAATACATACGTAGGTAACGGTCACCCTTGGGATCTCGACCGTAACAATGCAGGTGCTTATATCCTTCCTCCTTACCAGAGATCCGGTAAGTCCGACTGGTATAAGGGTACAGCGAATGCTATCTATCAGAACAAGGACTTCCTTGATGACTTTGATCCTGAGTATGTAGTTATCCTTTCAGGTGACCACATCTATAAGATGGATTACGCAGCAATGCTCAGAAGCCATATCGAGAGAGAGGCTGATGCTACTGTTGCAGTATATGAAGTACCGTGGGAGGAGGCTCCCAGATTCGGTATCCTGAATACTGAGGGAGAGGACCAGATCGTAGAGTTCGAGGAGAAGCCTGCAAAGCCGAAGAGTAACCTCGCATCCATGGGTGTTTACTGCTTCACATGGAAGGTGCTGCGTGAGGCTCTCGTAAGAGATGAGGCTGATCCGGATTCCAACAACGACTTCGGTAAGAACATCATCCCGATGCTTTTGAACGGCGGCAAGAAGCTGTTCGCATACAGATTCGCAGGTTACTGGAAGGATGTAGGAACTATCTCCTCGCTTTGGGAGACGAACATGGATATCCTCGACAAGCCTGAGGACATCAACCTCGTTGACCGCTCCTGGAGAATCTATTCCAGAAACCCTGTTAAGCCTTCACAGTTCATCGGCGAGACAGGTAAGGTTACGAATTCCGCTCTTACGGACGGATGCAGAATCTTCGGTGAAGTTAACCATTCAGTACTTTCGGAATCAGTAATAGTAGAGAAGGGTGCAGTTGTTAAGGACTGTGTTCTCCTTCCCGGTGTGGTAGTTAAGGAAGGTGCGAGACTCGAGAGATGTATCGTAGACTTCGGTACGATTATCGGTAAGGACGTTCAGGCCGGACCGAAGGTCGACGGAGAAGGACCTTATACGAACCACAAGCTGTGCTCTGAAGGCATCTGCGTATTCGAGCGCGGATTGAAGATCAAGGACGGTGCCAAGATCCCCGGCAATTCCATGATCGATTCGGATATCGATGCGGGAGAAGATTCCGTAATCGAAGAGAAGTTCAGAGTATAAGAAGGTCAGAAGGAGGATATATAAATGTTTAATGATGTTATGGGCCTCATACTGGCCGACAATAAGAAGATCGGATTGGGTGAGCTTTCCGAGCCGAGAGCTCTGTCAGCCGTTCCTTTCGGAGGAAGATACAGAATCATCGACTTCATGCTCTCTGACATGGTCAACTCCGGTATTAAGAATGTAGGTATTCTTACTTATAATAAGTACAAGTCATTGATGGACCACTTAGGTACAGGTTCACCTTGGTCCCTCGACAGAAAGAATGACGGACTTCACATTCTGCCGCCTTATGTAAACTCTGAGGCATCGAATATCACAGGTGATGAGGAGCTCGCAGGCGTACTCGACTTCTTGAGACACTCAAGATCCACATACGCAGTTGTTGCTAATTCCAACATCATCCTTAACTGCACATTCGATGACATGATCAAGGCTCATGAGTCAAGCGGCGCTGATCTTACAGTTATGTACAACAGAGATGCTCTTAAGTACGGACATCCCTGCTACATTCTGGATACAGACGAGAACGGCTTCGTAAAGGATATGCTTTACAATCCTCAGAAGGCTACTTCTAACAAGACCTCACTCGGTATCATCTGCCTGAGAAGAGATATGCTTATCGACATCATCTCCCGTCAGATGAGCCACGGACAGACACACTTCGGTCTGCACTCCATGGTTAAGATGTTCGACGAGATCAAGGTCTATGCTTACGAGTATTCCGGAACGGCTCTGCGTATCAACAACGTACAGACATACTTCAATGCTTCAATGTCACTTCTTAAGGACGAGACTAGAAACTCTCTGTTCTGGAGCGGCAAGCCTATCTACACAAAGGTTAAGGACGAAGCACCTACACTTTATTTTGACAATGCCGAGGTCAAGACTTCTATCATCTCCGACGGTTGCCGTATCTACGGTGATATCGATCATTCGGTTATCTTCAGAAGTGCAACGATCTCAAAGAACACAACGGTTAAGAACTGCGTAGTAATGCAGGATGTTCACATCTCTGAGAACTGCCACCTTGAGAATGTAATCCTTGATAAGAATTCATTCGTAAGACCGGGCGTAAGACTCATCGGACATCCGGATTATCCCGTAGTTATTGGAAAGGGCGCAGGTATCTGACATGGATAAGATTAAAGTATTGTTTGCATCATCGGAGGTTAGTCCCTTCGTTAAGGTCGGAGGTCTTGCTGACGTAGTCGGCGCACTTCCTGTCGAGCTTAACAAGGACAACATCGACGCCAGAGTAATTCTTCCTCTGTATAAGAAGATCAAGATCAAGTATCAGGACGAGATGCAGTTCCTGGGCTGGAAGCTTGTAAGAATGGGTTGGAGATCTCTGTATGCAGGTCTGTTCCAGCTCGAGAAGAACGGAACGATCTTCTACTTCGTCGATAATGAGTACTACTTTAACTTTGATCAGATCTATGTTGAGTATGTATTCGATATTGAGCGTTACTGCTTCTATCAGAGAGCAGTCCTCGACTTCATGGGTGACTTCATGAACTTCGAGCCTAATGTTCTGCACTGCAACGACTGGCAGACAGGTATGATGCCTCTGTTGCTTGATGCTCACTTCAAGAAGCATGGTTATCACACCAACGTACAGACTGTATTCACGATCCACAACCTGAAGTATCAGGGTGTTCATTCCACAGATGTCGTAAGAGAGATGCTCGATCTTCCTGATGAGTATTTAAGAGACGAATTCTGTATCAAGGACCGTGCCATCAACTTCATGAAGGCAGGTATTGTATTCTCGAATTCCGTTACTACAGTATCTCCTACATATGCTTATGAGATCATGACAGACTACTATGGTGAAGGTCTGAACTATACTCTCCAGAAGTATGCATACAAGGTATCCGGTATCCTGAACGGAATTAATGACATGGAGTTCAATCCCAAGAAGGATACACTGATTCCTGTTAAGTACGATATCAAGACATATCAGAAGGGTAAGGCAGCATGTAAGGAGTCTCTCCAGAAGCAGCTCGGCCTCGAGGTCAACCCCGGTGCACCTCTGTGCGCTATGATCTCCAGACTCGTAGATCAGAAGGGCTTGGATCTTCTTCTCTATGTTCTTGATGAGATGCTCTATGACGGCATGCAGATCGTTATCCTCGGAACAGGTGACAACTACTACGAGAGAGCTCTTGTCGATACAGCAAGCCGCAATCCCGGAAAGATGTGCGCATGCATCGATTTCGATGCGGGCCTCGCACATACGATCTATGCTGCTGCAGATATCTTCCTGATGCCTTCGCTCTTTGAGCCCTGCGGACTTTCCCAGCTCGTTTCCATGGCATACGGTACAGTACCTGTAGTACGTGAGACCGGCGGCCTTAAGGATACAGTTACTCCTTACAACGAGTTCACAGGTGAGGGTAACGGCTTCTCGTTTGCTAACATCAATGCACACGAGTTCCTTTTCGTAACTAAGTACGCTTGTGACCTTTACAGGAACCACAAGGATGTCTGGGACAAGATCGTCAAGGCAGGCATGAGCGGTGACTATTCCTGGAAGAAGAGTGCCAAGGAGTATGCGGGACTGTATTCTCTTATCACAGGCATGCCTCTTGAGGAAGAGCCTGTAAAGGAAGAGAAGAAGGAAGAAAAGAAGGCTGAGCCTAAGAAGGCAGCTGAGAAGAAGCCTGAGGCCAAGAAGCCCGCGGCAAAGAGCGCAGCCAAGAAGCCTTCCGCTAAGAAGCCTGCTGCTAAGAAGGCAGATGCTCCCAAGAACGGGAAGAAAGAAGAGACTAAGTAAGTCATGTTCTTTCACGCATCAAGGAATATTCAGTACAGAACTCCGTACGGCGCGCGCCCTGCAGGTACGGAAGTAACTATCAGAACTGATGCCTCCAAGGATGCCAAGGAAGTAACTTTCTGCTATACCTACGGACTTTATGGTTTCTCATATCACGAGGAACCGATGCATAAGATGAAGTCTGAAGGCGCAGATAAGACCAAAGTAAGATACGAGACCAGGCTCATGCTCCCGCATGAGCCCGGCCTTGTTTTTTATTGGTTCAGGTTCAGGCAGCCCGAGGTGATCGAGGTAACGGATGACGAAGGTAATGTATCTTCCGAGACTGTTATCAGAACCTATTACTATGTCATGGAAGGTGACGTGGAGGACGGCTCGGGCAAGCTTTACCATGAGCCTCCGCGTATCGGCCCTGATGAGGATAAGTATCCTTATGCATGGCAGATAACTGTTTATAAGAAAGACTTCAAGACTCCCGATGCAATGAAGGGAGCTGTAATATATCAGATATTCCCCGACAGATTCGCGCGTGATTCCGCGTTTACTGCGGAACGCATGATGAATGCTTCTCCGAGAGAAGAGCGGGTATATCACGAGGACTGGTATGAGGATGTAGATATCAAGGGTAAGCCTTCTACAGGCTACCTTGCATGTGACTTCTTCGGTGGTTCGCTAAAGGGTATCGAGGAGCACCTGGATTACATCAAGTCCTTAGGCATCGACATCATTTACTTAAACCCTATCTTCGAGGCAAGATCCTCGCACCGTTACGATACAGCGGATTATCTTAATGTAGATCCGATGCTCGGCGGCAATGAAGCCTTTGCAAGCTTTAAGAGCGCATGTGAGACACGCGGCATACGCATCATCCTGGACGGCGTTTTCTCGCACACGGGAGCTGACTCGAGGTACTTTAACAAGTTCGGTCGCTATAAGGGCACTGGCGCTTTCGAGGCTTACGAGAAGGGCAAGGAGAGTCCTTACCGTTCCTGGTATAACTTCTACAAGAACGAGGACGGCTACACGGTCTACGATTCCTGGTGGGGATTTCCGGATCTGCCGAACGTCGATGAGAATGACCTGTCTTACAGAAGGTTCATCTTCGGTAAGGATGGCGTAGTTGATACATGGATGAGAAGAGGTGCTTCAGGACTTCGTCTTGATGTATCGGACGAGCTGCCTGACTCTTTCATCAGACAGATGCGCGAGACCATCAAGGAAAAGACTAACGGCGAGGGAATGCTCGTCGGAGAGGTCTGGGAGGACGCGAGTAACAAGTGCTCTTACGGCTCCTACCGCGATTTCATGCTCGGCAATACTCACGACTCTGTTATGGGTTACACATTCAGAACGACAGCGCTCGAGTTCCTTCAGGGATATGTCTCGGCAAAGGTATTTAATTCCAGACTAGAGGGTTTCCGTGAGCGTTACCCGATGGAGAGCTACTACTGCATTATGAACTTGCTGTCGTCACATGACGTGCCGCGCGTCTACACCATGATGAGCAAGCCATGTGATACTGATAATAAGGAAGATCAGCAGAAGATATGCGTGCCCCCTGAAGAGGAGACGAAGTGCGCTGACCTTTGTAAGCTCGGCGTGGCTTTGCAGATGGGTTATATCGGTGCGCCCTGCATTTACTACGGTGATGAGATACTGATGAACGGCTACAAAGATCCTTTCAACAGGCGTACTTATCCTTGGGGTAAGGTTTCCCGCGAGGGTAACGAGCACCTCGAGTACGTGCGCAAGCTTACAGACCTGCGCGTGAAGAATCAGGTCCTGCGTACCGGCCTTTACCGCACGCTGTTTACTAACGAGGATGTAATTGCCTTTGAGCGTTACCTTGACGCTGAGGGGCGCGATGCTTTCGGCAATACCGTGCTTCCTTCACAGGGCGCCCGCAAGGTGGTAGTAATACTTAACCGCGGCGCTTCCGGCGTGTACTTAAGTCTCGATGATTCGGGTGCTGAAGTTAAGGCGGAAGAAGTGCAGAAAACGTCAGTGGATCTTGCTTCCGATGTGATAGTTAACGGCGTAAGCTTCGGCCCCATGCAGGTCGGAGTCGCTCCCGTAAGTGCGCTTTTCATCGTGTACGGGTGGAACTGATGGACGTTATCACCAGCAAGGAAAATTCCAAGGTAAAGTATCTGGCGTCACTTCACGACAGTAAGACTGCGCGCCGTGAGGGTGTCGTTTTCATTGAGGGCGTGAGGGGCTGTGAGGATGCTCTCGGCTGCGGTGTAACGCCGACTGTCGTAGTTGCTGACGAAGCTCATGCCGCCTGGGCTGAGGAAAATGCCGGAAGATTCGGCTGTGACGGCCTTGTCTTAAGTGAGGCATGTTTTAAGAAGATATCGCAGACGGTACACCCTCAGGGTGTGGCGCTGGTGGCACGCAGACCCGCTAAGGCAGGGGAGATTACTTTAAGGGGAGACGGCAAGGACATCTTCATGTGCCTTGAGGATATTCAGGACCCGGGTAATCTCGGCACCATGATAAGAATAGCCGATGCCTTCGATTTTGGTGCAGTACTGATCACGAAGAATACAGCAGATCCGTTTAACGACAAGGTCATAAGGTCTTCTATGGGTTCCATCTGGCGCGTGAATATTCTGGAATACGAAGATGCAGATCAGATGATAGATGCTCTTCATGGCAAGGCTGTTAATATCATCGCTGCGGAACTTCACGGGGACGACTTAAGTAAAGCGAAGATAGATCTGCCGGCAGCGTATTTCATCGGCAATGAGGGTGCGGGCCTTAAGGCTTCCACGATCAGTAAATGTGATACCAAAGTCAAGATCAGGATGCAGGGTAAGGCGGAGTCTCTTAACGCGGCTTCCGCTGCATCGATCATCGGCTATGTTCTTCAGGAGTTAAGGTAGTGGAAGAAGACAAGCCTTTTTCCAAGCAGATTCAGGTGGATTATAAGACACTTAGAAAGCAGCAGATGTATCATCTGGCGGCTGCGTTTGTTATTGCGGCAGCTTTAGTGGGCGCCGGTATCATTTTAGGCAGGATCGATATGCTGTTCCTTGTGCTCTTGAGTCCCGGTCTTATCCTGTTCACTTTCTGGATAGTTGTGTTCCCGTGGTCTTTGCTGTCCATGAAAAACATGCTTAAGAGCGTGGAGTTTAATCCCGAGGAAGGCATCATTAAGCTTAACGGTGAGACCTATAAAGTGGTGGCGGATAATCTGTATCTGAAGTTCGATGACGGCATTCAGAAGTTCACTCCGTTCGGAGGCATTAACCTGAATGTGATAAACGATGATAAAAAGGTCGTCAGGGCCTATTATGCCGGTCCCGTCCTGAGCAAGTACGGTTCTGAAATAAGAAAAGCCATCGAGCTTTCCGTTCTGGTGTTCCTGGAAGCTTTAAAGCAGTATGATTCCGTGAACAGGGTGCAGGAGGAGTATGAGGACAGCTTCGGCGTGGTGAGGATAGAATTTCCGGCTGACAGCATCCGCAACGAGTTCTATAAGACCGGTACGCTTATTTTGGGCATAACGCTCGTTGCATGCATAATGTCATCACTTCCTGATTCATTTTATGACGATGAATTTTTGCTGCAGATGGTCGGATTCTTAAGATTTCTGACTTATCCAGTCACGATCCTCGGACTTCTGTATGTCGGCTCCTTTTACCTGACCTACAGAAAGCTTGCAAAGAAGATAGAGATCCGCGACGGGCTGATCAAGATCAATGACACAGTATTCGAAAAGCCCGGTATCAAACGCATCTCAACGCTTAATTCCACGGTAACTCCGGGATATGACGGCGAGGCAGAGTCTTGGATATTCATTAACTATAACGGGCTGATGCACCGCTTTTATCTCGGTCAGGCTAAGAACGGAAAATGCCTGGAACCCCGAAGAAAGCTGTTTAATGCGATAGATAAGATCTTCGGCAAGCCGGAAGGATAATCCCAGGCTTGATTAAATTTGCAAGAAATAAGATTAAATCTTGCAAAAATCCTTATTAAAATTGACAACTCAAAGCTGCGGACAATATAATCGTTTCCGTGGCATAATTTATTGCGTACGTTTATATAAATATATGGAGGGCCTTTCATGGGATACACTATTTCACAGAAGATCATTAAGGATCACCTTCTTTCAGGTGAGATGAAAGTAGGAGAGGAGATTTCTTTAAGGATCGATCAGACACTTACACAGGATTCAACGGGAACAATGGCGTATCTCCAGTTTGAGGCGCTCGGTATCGATCAGGTTAAGACAAAGCTCTCTGTAGCTTACATCGACCACAATATGCTTCAGTCCGGCTTCGAGAATGCCGATGACCACAAGTACATTCAGACAGTAACAAACAAGCACGGCATCAGATTCAGCCGTCCCGGTAACGGTGTTTGCCACCAGGTACACATCGAAAGATTCGGTGTACCGGGCCAGACGTTGCTCGGTTCTGACTCCCACACACCTACATGCGGCGGTATCGGAATGCTTGCCATCGGTGCAGGCGGACTTGACGTAGCAGTAGCAATGGGCGGCGGTCCTTACTACATCACAATGCCTAAGATGGTAAGAGTAACACTCAAGAACAAGCTCGCTCCCTGGACAACAGCCAAGGACATCATCCTCGAGGTTTTGCGCATCATGTCCGTTAAGGGCGGCGTAGGCAAGATCGTTGAATATGCAGGTGACGGCCTCCAGTATCTCACAGTTCCTGAGAGAGCTACTATCACTAACATGGGTGCCGAGCTCGGTGCCACAACTTCCGTTTTCCCTTCCGATGAGGTTACGAAGGCTTTCCTCAAGGCACAGGGAAGAGAAGAGGTATGGACAGAGCTCAAGGCTGACGAGGATGCAGTTTACGATGAGGAGATCGAGATCGATCTTTCCACACTCGTACCTCTCGTTGCTAAGCCGCACATGCCTGACCAGGTTGTAACAGTAAAGGAAATCGAGGGACTTAAGGTAGACCAGTGCTGCATCGGTTCCTGCACAAACTCTTCACTTTATGACATGCTCAAGGTTGCTGCTATCCTCAAGGGTCACACAGTAAACCCTGATGTATCACTCGTTATCGCTCCCGGATCCAAGCAGGTATTCAATATGCTCGCTGAGACAGGCGCCCTCGCTGACATGATCGAGGCAGGCGCACGTATCATTGAGTGCGGATGCGGTCCTTGTATCGGTATGGGTCAGTCTCCTAAGACAGACGCTGTATCCTTGAGAACAAACAACAGAAACTTCTATGGAAGATCCGGAACCAAGTCCGCTTCCATCTACCTCGTAAGCCCTGAGGTTGCTGCTGTAGCTGCCATCACAGGTGTAGTAACAAACCCTGCTGATTTCGGTGAGCCGCCGGTAGTAACAATGCCTGACGCTTTCAAGGTTAACGACAACATGGTAATCCTTCCTTCTGCAACACCTGATGAAGTTGAAGTAGTAAGAGGACCTAACATCAAGCCTTTCCCGGCACACCACAAGCTTGCTGACACAGTTGAGGGCAAGACACTGATCAAGGTTGAGGACAACATCACCACAGACCACATCATGCCTTCCAACGCTAAGCTTCTGCCGTTCAGATCCAACATCCCTTACCTTGCAGACTACTGCCTCACACCTTGTGACGAGCAGTTCCCCGCAAGAGCAAAGGAGAACAACGGCGGCTTCATCATCGGCGGCCAGAACTATGGTCAGGGTTCTTCCAGAGAGCACGCAGCACTCGCACCTTTGCAGCTCGGCGTTAAGGGCGTGATCGCACTCTCGTTCGCAAGAATCCACATGGCTAACCTCATCAACAACGGTATCCTTCCTCTCACATTCAAGGATGCTGCTGACTACGATAAGATCAACATGCTCGACGAGCTCGTTATCGAGAATGCAAGAGAGCAGGTTGAGGCTGCCGCTTCCGGCAAGACTGTTGTTATCACAAACAAGACTCAGGGTTATTCCTTCGAGACTGAGCTTGTGATCTCCGACAGACAGAAGGATATGCTCCTCGCAGGAGGCCTTCTTAACTACACCAAGGAGAATGCCTGATGGCTGACATTAAAACAAACGACGAATTGATAAATCAGCTCGCCAAGGTGGCGGGCAAGAAGGCCAAGATCGACCCTGAGCTTTACGGCAGATATAACGTAAAGCGCGGCCTGCGTAACAACGACGGCACGGGTGTTCTTGTAGGTCTTACCGAGGTTGGTGAGGTAATGAGTTACCTCATGGACGACGGCGACAGAATGCCCGTCGACGGAAGACTCTACTACCAGGGTTATGAGGTTACTGACCTTGTAAACGGTTTCTACAAGAAGAGATTCGGTTATGAGGAGATCGCTTTCCTTCTCATCACAGGAGATCTTCCTACTGAGCAGGAGCTCGCTGACTTCAGAGCGCTTCTCGCTTCCAAGAGACCTCTTCCTGACGGCTTTACCGAGGACATGATCCTCAAGGCTCCGAGCCCGGATGTCATGAACAAGCTCGCAAGATCTGTTCTCGCATCCTACTCTTACGACTCCAACCCCGATTCACTCGAGGTAAGCAACGTAATGCGCCAGTGCATCGAGCTCATTGCGAGGTTCCCCGTAATGATCGCTTACGGCTACATGGCACGACTGCACTACGTTGAGCACAAGAGCTTGTTCTTGCATGCGCCTGTACCTGAGTACAGCACAGCAGAGAACATCCTGCACCTTATCCGTCCTGACGGAAAGTTCACTGAGCTTGAGGCACGCGTTCTTGACCTCGCACTTGTTCTGCATGCAGAGCACGGCGGCGGTAACAACTCATCCTTCGTAACTCACGCGGTATCTTCCACAGGAACTGATACATACTCCGCAATTGCAGCTGCAGTAGGCTCTCTCAAGGGCCCTCAGCACGGCGGCGCTTCCAATAAGGCCTTCGCAATGATGAGCGACCTGCGCAAGAACGTAAGCGACATTACGGACGAGGCTCAGGTAAGGGACTACCTTGCCAAGATCATCAGGAAGGAAGCTTTCGACAAATCCGGACTTATCTACGGTATCGGCCACGCTGTCTATACTCTTTCTGACCCCAGAACGAGACTTCTTAAGATGTATGCTGAGGAGCTCGCCAAGGAGACAGGCAAGGACGACATCTTCAACCTCTACACAATGGTGGAGAGAGTCGCACCCGAGGTCTTCCACGAGGTCAAGAAGTCAGACAAGATCATGTGTGCCAACGTTGACTACTATGCAGGCTTCGTATACTCCATGCTCGGCATACCTCCGGAACTGTTCACACCTATCTTCGCTTCTGCGAGAATTGCAGGCTGGAGTGCACACCGCATCGAGGAAGTCGTTACAGGCGGCCGTATCATGCGTCCTGCTTACAAGTGCGTAAGCAAGCGCCGCGAGTACATTCCATTCGATGAGCGTAAGGGTATAGTCTGATATCTTCCTAAAGGAGATCTTCGATGAAGAATAGTAAGATGATTCTGGCCAATATTGCGGTAGCAGTATTGATGTTTTTGGTGTTCGTTTTATCGTTCATTAACAATGACGGTGTATCTGAGCCTTCGATGTTTTACTGCACTTTCTGGTCACTGGTGCCGGCTGTCATCGCCATCGGCCTTGCGCTTATCACCAAGGAAGTTTATACGTCTTTGTTCCTCGGTATAATCGTGGGCAGCGCGCTGTATTCCAACTTCAGTTTCGAAGGCACCATAACGCATGCTTTTAATGACGGTATCGTCGCATCTGTAGCTGATCCTTATAACGTCGGTATCCTGGTCTTCCTGGTAATACTCGGCGTGCTCGTAAACCTCATGAACAAGGCGGGAGGATCTGCTGCGTTTGGCCGCTGGGCTTCTTCTCATATCAAGTCCAGGGCAGGGGCACAGATCGCGACCATCGCGCTTGGCGTGCTGATCTTCATCGATGACTACTTTAACTGTCTTACCGTCGGATCGGTAATGAGACCTGTATCCGATAAGAGCAAGATCTCCAGAGCTAAGCTCGCATATCTGATCGATGCCACAGCGGCTCCGGTATGCATCATCGCTCCTGTATCTTCATGGGCTGCAGCAGTATCTTCCTATGTCGAAGACGGCAATGGCCTGTACCTCTTCATTAGAGCTATACCTTTTAATTTCTACGCTCTCTTAACGATCGTAATGATGATCTTCCTGGCATTGACAGGACTTGATTACGGTCCTATGTTGAAGCATGAAAGAAATGCCAAGGAGAAGGGCGATATCTTCTCTGATATGAAGAGACTTGCGGAGGCGGCAGAAGAGAAGACGAACCCCAAGGGTACGGTCATGGATCTTCTCCTGCCGATCATAGTTCTTATCACCAGCTGCATCATCGGAATGATCTACTCCGGCGGATTCTTCGACGGCGAAAGCTTCATCAATGCGTTCTCCAATTCCGACGCTTCCGTAGGCCTGATGCTGGGCTCTGCGGTAACACTCGTTATTACGATGTTCTACTATCTTATCCGCCGCGTGATGTCCTTCAAGGATATGACGGACTGTCTTCCCGAAGGCTTCAAGTCGATGGTTCCCGCCATCCTTATCCTTGTGCTCGCATGGTCGCTTAAGGCTACAACTGACAGCCTCGGTGCCAAGGAATATGTTGAGGCTCTCGTAAGCAGTTCTGCTGTCGGATTCCAGTCTTTCCTTCCTGCGATAGTTTTCGTGATCGCATGTTTCCTGTCTTTCTCCACGGGAACAAGCTGGGGTACATTCGGTATCCTTATCCCGATCACGCTCGGAGTATTCCCGCTGGATGATCCGCTCGGTGTCGTATGCGTTTCTGCATGCATGGCAGGTGCAGTGTGCGGCGACCACTGTTCTCCTATATCTGATACGACTATCATGGCGAGTGCGGGTGCGCAGTGCGACCATGTTACCCATGTTTCCACACAGCTTCCTTATGCGCTCACTGCAGCAGGCGTAAGCGCCGTTGCTTATGTGATCGCGGGTTTCATTCCCAATGCCGTAATCGCGCTTCCCGTTGCTGTCGTTCTCATGCTTATGACTTTATTTGTAATGCGTAAGGTTTTAAGAACATAAAAATCTTTGAATATGTTATAATTTCGGTAATGAAATTATAAGGAGATGGACTATGTCTGAGAACGAGAATATCAACAACGAAGTTATCGGCTCTACAATGGACGTGACTGACAAGAAGTGTCCCAACTGCGGTGCTACTGTTACTTACGATCCTGCATCATTATCGATGACCTGCGATTTCTGCGGTTATCATAAAGAGCTTCCCAAGCCCGGAGAGGCAAGCAAGGCGGGGGAAGAGATGGATTTCAATTCCGCTAAGCTTCGTTCAAGTAAGGACTGGGGCGCACAGACAAAATCCATTATCTGTAAGAACTGCGGCGGTACTGCTGTTTATGACATGACAGAGACTGCCGGTACATGTCCGTTCTGCGGCTCCACATCCGTTATGCCTGTTGATGACGATGAGGATGTAATGGCTCCGGGCGGAGTTGTTCCTTTCGAGATCTCCCGTGAGAAGGCAGCAGACCTGTTTAAGTCCTGGCTCAAAGGTAAGCTCTTTGCTCCTTCTGCAGCTAAGAAGAGCTGTGAGGCAAAGGAATTCAACGGAATCTATCTTCCTTACTGGACATTCGATTCAGAGACAACATCTTCCTATACTGCTGAGTACGGTAAGGATTACAAGGATAAGGAAGGTAACACCAAGACTCGTTGGTATAACACCAGAGGCGTCTACGATGAGTTCATCGATGACATGGTAGTTTATGCGAGCACCAAGACGAAGGATGACAACATCAAGGCTGTCTCCAGCTTCGACTTCAAGAAGCTTCGTGATTACGATCCTCAGTTCATCGCAGGATTTGCAGCAGAGAGATATTCACTCGGACTCGATGACGGATGGGTTCAGGCTCAGGCCAAGATCAAGAAGGTTCTCGAGAGCCACATCAGCGAGAGAGTCAAGAAGCATAACAGTGCAGACCGCGTAAGAAACGTTAGGGTTTCCACTTCTTACGACAAGATCACATTCAAGTATCTGCTCGCTCCTATCTGGATCTCCAACTTCTCATTTAACGGCAAGCTTTATAACTTCGTCGTTAACGGCCAGACAGGAAGAATCGCAGGTAAGTCTCCTGTATCTGCTCTCAGAGTCGCTGTTGCGATCATCATCGCGATCATCGTCCTCGCTATTGCAGCATATGTATTCGGACAGTAAGAGAGACATTAATAATACAACTTCAAAGCACGCCGGGTTTAACACCCGGCGTGTATTTGTCGCTTTATGGGTGCTGTTCACGACGACACTTATACTGTGGTCGCACCTTTATCTGCGCATCAATTCCATAACATTCGACAGTTCGTACGAGTACTTCCTGAATCTCCATCCTTGGAAGGAGATGATGGATCTGGTTCTTATCGATTACAGCCCACCGCTGTATGCTGTTTTGCTCAAGATTTTCTCGTGTATCTTCGGAGATGGCCTTGTAACATTACGTGTGTTCTCTACGGTGCTGCTGTCACTGCTGTTTTTCTTTGCTTTGTTTCCTCTGAGAAGACTCATGGGGGCGAAGTGTGCAGTGGTAGCTGCAGTGTTTTTTCTTACTACAAATTACAATACTTATTTCGGACTTGAGATCCGCCCTACGATTCTTGCATATGTAGTTACGACAGGTATGATGATCTATGCGTTGCTCGTGTTCTTTGGGAAAGAGAAACGTGATCTGATTGCATTTACGGTGCTTGCGTCGCTATGCATGTATTCACACTATGTGTCGCTTGTAACTGCGTTCTGTGTTTACGGCACGGGCGTCATGGCGGCGATTATCATGAAGAAAAAAGACGTGCTTAAGAACTACCTGATCAGTGGTGTGACCGTAACCGTGCTTTATATCCCGTGGCTTATCGTATTTATAAGCCAGTTCGGAAGTGCAGCCGATAGTTACTGGACTCTGAAGAGATCATTGTTTTATGGTGCGAGCATCGCACTTTTTGGCGCGGTCAGTAATAACTGGTTTATCGTAGCAGATTATATTGTTCTTATGTTGATATTCTTCCTGCCTCTTATAAGCCTCGTTCTTATCATAGATAGGGATCGATTCAATAAGGCAAGACATATCAATGAACTGATCACAAGGGACGAGATAAGGCGTAAGTGCCCTGATCTGGGTAAACTTCTATATATGGCTCTAACTCTTGTTATTTCGATTACATTCTTTTGGCTTATCACGCAGTTCGTTCTGCCTATATTTACGGAGCGGTATTTCTATATTTTCTCGGGAGGTGCGATCATTGTGCTCGCAGGCCTTTGCACATTTGTTAAGGATAAGAAAGCACCGGCGGTCATGATGTCAGCTGTAATGATATTTACGTGCATATGCAATACGGCTGCTCTTAAGAGAGTTATTTCTGCGGGCAACGAGGACATAGTGAATCAGAAGATTATGGAACTATCAGGCGGAGATCCCGTATTCATTCATTTTCATGAGCACGGACTCGAACTTATGGGTTATAACTTTCCGGATTCCAAACATTTTATCTCTTGTGATATGTACACAGTCATGAATACTCTTGATGTGTTCGGCGTGGATACAGAATATCTTGATAGCAACGACGATATTTGGGATTATACTGATGAGGTATATGTATTCTGCGAGTATAACCTGATGTTCCAGAAAGATCCTAATCCCATAACTTATTACGAGAGTTTCTTCGAAGACAGGGAAGGCCTAACTGTTGAAATCGTGGATTACTATGTTCCGTCTTACTGCATAGCATACATGACGGACTATAACTATGTATTAAGGATAACAAAGAACTGATGGGAGAATCAGTGCGTAAAGATGAGCTGAAATATCTCGGTATAGGAGTAGGATTCTCTGCACTTCTTACGGTGTGGTTCCTGATCATCTGCACGCAGCAGTGCATATCGTACGACAACGCGTATCAGTATTTCCTGAATCAGCACTCCTGGGGTGATATGTTCAGTCTGATCCTGGTGGACTACAGCCCGCCGCTTTACTCCATTGTGATGAAGCTGTACTCGCTTGTGTTCGGCACGGGCCTCATGGCAGTGCGTGTGTTAAGCCTGCTTATACTTTGCATCCCGTTCTTCCTGGCTCTGTTTCCGCTTCGAAGACTCATGGGCAAAGAGTGCGCGCTGCTTGCCTGCGTGCTGTTCCTGGCATCGTCCTATAACTTCTATTTCGGTGTCTCTTTAAGACCTACGATACTTGCGTACGCGCTTACCACGGGCATGTTCATCTACGCCATGCTCACTTACTTCGGAGATAAGAAGTCTGACCTTGTAGCCTTCAGTGTCTTCGCCGTCTTAAGCATGTACACGCATAATGTGTCGCTTATCACTGCGTTCTGCATCTATGCTGCGACAATAATCATCGCGCTCATAAAGAAGAACTGGGTCGTTTTCAAAAAGTTCCTCATAAGCGGCATCATCGTGGCCGTGCTTTACACGCCTTGGCTTTACGTGCTCATCACGCAGACGGGCAATGTCTCGGATCACTTTTGGGTAAGCAACGACACTCTGCCTTACGGCCTTTACCTCGCGTTTGCGGCTTTTGTCGGCAACCTGGAGTATACGTGGCTCGCTTTGCCGGCGGCTGCCTTTGTGCTTTTCCTGCCGCTTATAAACTACCTGCTTCTGGTGAAGAAGGAGCGCTTCAAGACTTCGGGCAGCATAAAGGACCTCGTTACACCCGCTGAGCTTAAGGCGGGACTACGAAATGTGCGCAAGCTTCTGTATCTCATGCTTGTCATGGTGCTGGCGGTAACTGCGTTTTACCTTGTGACGGAGTTCGTGGCCCCGATCTTTGCGAGGAGGTACTTCTTCATCTACTCGGGCGGAGGCATCATCTTCGTCTCGGGCCTTGCGACTATGTGCAGGAATAAGAAGGCACCCGCGGTGATCCTTGCCGCAATGATGGCGTTCACACTGGTGTTTAATACCATTGCCGAGAGAAACATCATCAACAGAAGTGACCGTGAGCGCATGATAGAAGAGATCAATTCCATGACGGAAGGGAAGCCCCGTTTCCTTGACCTTTATGAGGAGACTTTAGGCGTTACCACTTTCTATTTCCCGGACGCGACGCATTATGTTACGGACGATACCTTCTCGGTATTGCCGAATTTCGACGTGTTCTCCACGGATACCGTTTACCTTCATAACGGGGACGACGTGTGGGAGTACACGGATGAAGTCTATATCTTCAGTTCCTTTGACTTCGAGCTGTACGGGCTTGATCCTTACGACTACTATTACTGGTATTTCGCCACTCCGGAAGACACTCTGATCGAGGAGGTGGGCACCTATATGCTGCCTTATACCAATGAGATCGGGTACGGTACATATAATATTACGCTGTACAGAGTTTCTTATACTAATTCCTGATCATGAATGATATAATATAAGGAGTTTGCTGATGCTTTCGGCAAACCGTATTCCAAACAATTCTATTCAAAGGAGATTGTAGCTTATGCCATTGGTAACAACTACTGAAATGTTCAAGAAGGCTTATGACGGCGGTTACGCTATCGGTGCTTTCAACGTTAACAACATGGAGATCGTTCAGGGAATCACAGAGGCAGCAGGCGAGCTTAACAGCCCTGTTATCCTTCAGGTTTCCAAGGGCGCAAGAGCTTACGCTAACCACACATATCTCGTAAAGCTTGTTGAGGCTGCAGTTATCGAGAATCCTCAGATCCCGATCGCTTTGCACCTTGACCATGGTGATTCATTCGAGCTTTGTAAGAACTGTATCGACGGCGGTTTCACATCTGTCATGATCGATGCTTCTTCCAAGTCTTTCGAAGAGAACATCGCTCTTACTAAGCAGGTTGTTGAGTATGCTCATGCTCACGGCGTAGTTGTAGAGGCTGAGCTCGGTACTCTCGCAGGCATCGAGGACGAGGTTGTTGTTGAGTCCGGTAAGGAAGCTTACACAAGACCTGAAGAAGTTGAGGAGTTCGTTTCCAGAACAGGCTGCGATTCCCTCGCTATCGCTATCGGTACATCCCACGGTGCATATAAGTTCACAGCTGCACAGTGCACAAGAAACGCTGACGGTATCCTCGTACCTCCTCCGCTTCGCTTCGACGTTCTCGAAGAGTGCATCAAGAGACTTCCCGGATTCCCTATCGTTCTGCACGGTTCTTCTTCCGTACCTCAGGAGTTCGTTAAGATGGTTAACGAGTACGGCGGAAACATGCCTGATGCTGTTGGTATCCCTGAGGAGCAGCTCCGTGAGGCAGCTAAGCTCGCAGTATGTAAGATCAACATCGACTCTGATATCCGTCTCGCTATGACAGGTAACATCAGAAAGTACTTCGCTGAGCATCCCGATCACTTCGATCCTCGCCAGTACCTCAAGCCCGCTCGTCAGGCTGTTAAGGAAATGGTTGCTCACAAGATCAAGTACGTTCTCGGTTCCGACGGCAAGATCTGATCTTAAGTTCAATCAAGTTTATGAAGGCCGCTTCGTCGCAAGACGCTAGCGGTCTTTTTATTGTATAATTCCTATTGGTGCGCGTTGGCGCCTTAAGAGGTAAACATGCATAAAGAATTTCTAATGGGAAATGAGGCGATAGGTATGGCCTGCATAGCTGCAGGTGTTAATGTCGTCGCAGGTTACCCGGGAACTCCTTCTACGGAAGTCCTCGAGACTATTGCAAAAGAGAATGACGGCAGCGTTTATGTCGAGTGGTCCGTCAATGAGAAGGCCGCGCTGGAGGTTGCCGCAGGTGCAGCTTATTCCGGTGCCAGAACTCTCGTAACGATGAAGCAGGTGGGACTTAATGTCGCATCAGACCCCCTCATGAGCCTTGAGTATGTAGGCGTGAAGGGCGGAATGGTGGTCCTCGTTGCAGATGACCCCGGCCCGATCTCTTCGCAGACTGAGCAGGACACGAGAACTTTTGCCGAGTATTCCAAGGTTCCTTGTTTTGATCCTTCTGACGCGAAGGAAGCATATGAGATGATATTCGAAGCCTTCGCGCTTTCGGAGAAGTACAATACACCCGTGTTCATGCGCCCGACTACCCGCGTGTGCCACTCATATCAGAGCATTGACGTGCGCGATTACGCCGAGTACGAGGACCACAGGCCGGAAGGTTTTGTGAAGGACTCCAAGCGCTGGGTTATCTTCCCCAAGCTTTCCTACGCCAACCACGCCAAGATCGAGGAGCGTAACGGGGCCCTTTCTGACGAGTTCTCTTCCAATGAGCGTAACTCGGTTACTGCCGGTACCGTGCGCAAAGGCATCGCCGCGCAGGGCATTTCTTTTGCGAATGTGAAGGACATCCTTGATGACGCGCGTGAGCAGGGAAAGAAAGTGCCCGCGCTTCTTAAGATAAGCACGCCGTTCCCGTTCCCTGAGAAACTCGCATGTGAGTTCATGAAGAGTGTTGACGAAGTGCTCGTAATAGAGGAGCTCGACCCGTTTATCGAAAGGCACCTGCTGCAGGTTTGCGGTAAGTTCGGCGTCAGCGTGAAGATCACGGGCAAGCTTACAGGCACTGTGGCGCGCTCCGGCGAGAACATGCCTGACCTTATTGCGAAATATATAAGTGACTTTATGGGCTGGGAGAGCTCTTCCTGTGCGCTACCGCAGACTCCCGAGCTTCCCGTGCGTCCGCCTGTTCTGTGCGCGGGCTGCCCCCACAGAGCTTCCTTTTACGCTGTTAAGAAGGCGATGAAGGGTAAGGAGACGATCTTTGCGGGCGATATCGGCTGCTACACCTTAGGCAACGCAATGCCGCTCGACATGGTAGACACCTGCCTTTGCATGGGTGCGGGCCTCGGTATTGCGCAGGGAGTAGGCAGAGTGAAGCCTGATACGAAGTGCTTCGCTTTTGTGGGCGACTCCACTTTCTTTGCCTCGGCTATAACTGGTGTCGTCAATGCCGTTTACAATCAGGCTGACATGACACTTATTGTGCTTGATAACTCCACCACCGCCATGACGGGCCACCAGCCACACCCCGGCACAGGCCACACCATGATGGGCGAGTTCACTGATAAGATCGACATCGAAAAGATACTGCGCGGCATCGGCGTGGAGACTGTGGTAAGGCAGGATCCGTTTAAGCTCGATGAGGCCGTGGAGACTGTTAAAAAGGTGGCGGACGAGCCCGGCGTGAAGGCTATCATCTTCGAGGCGCCGTGTGCAGTTCTGTTTAAGCCTGAGACACCGTATGAGGTTGACCTTAACAGGTGCGTTGACTGCAAGATGTGTATCCGCGAGATCGGTTGCCCTGGCGTGGTCCTGAAGGACGGACACGTGGCAGTGGATCCGGCTCTGTGTAACGGATGCGGCCTGTGCTCGCAGATATGCCCCTGTGAAGCCATCGGAAAGGCGGTGAAGGAATGAGTACCACTAATATCATTCTGTGCGGCGTAGGAGGCCAGGGAACGGTCCTCGCGAGTAAACTTACGGCAGCAGCTTCTATGGCGAAGGGCCTCGAGGTAAGATCTGCTGAGACTATCGGCATGGCACAGCGCGGAGGAAGTGTTCTTAGCTACCTGCGTATAGGTTCGTGCTCGTCCCCTCTGATTAAGAGCGGATGTGCTGATCTTGTTATAGGCTTCGAGCCTGCTGAGACTGTGCGCGCTTTGTCGTATCTTAAGCAGGGAGGCACCGTGATCACATCTGACCGCGCTATGATGCCTGTTACTGCTGCACTGCAGGGCTCCGACTATGAGGGCTCCAAGATGACGGATTTTCTTAAGTCTCTTGAGGGCGGCCTTATTGGCAAGCTCGTTATCGTAAACACGGATCAGGCTCTTGCCGACTTAGACTCGGCAAAGGTAATGAATATGGTGCTTTTAGGTGCTGCTGCCCGCGGAGGGTATCTCGGTCAGGTAGGTATCGAAGACATTAAGGAAGCGCTTGTAAAAAAGGTTAAACCGCAGTTCCATGAGCTTAACTTCAAAGCTTTGGAATATGCGAGTGTATAAGGAGGATCTGTATGAAGATCAATGACGTTCAGTTGGAACAGGTAAACAGCAGGATTCAGACCCTGGTAAAGGCCGGAAGCTTCTATGGTAAGAAGCTCAAGGAGGCCGGTATCACGGGCGTAAATTCGGCAGAGGACTTCGAGAAGCTTCCGTTCTCGGAGAAGAATGACCTGCGTGAGGCATATCCTCTCGGCCTTATGACGGCACCCGAGGAGGAGATCGTTCGTATCCATTCTTCTTCAGGTACGACTGGTCTTCCGGTTATCATTCCTTATACAGCAAAGGATGTAGACGACTGGGCCATCCAGTTTAAGCGCTGCTATGAGATGGCAGGCATCACGAATATGGATCGCATTCATATTACTCCCGGATACGGCCTGTGGACTGCAGGTATCGGTTTCCAGCTCGGCGCAGAGAAGCTCGGTGCCATGTGTATCCCTATGGGCCCCGGTAACACGGATAAGCAGCTCCAGTTCATGATGGACATGAAGTCCACTGTTCTGTGCGCCACATCTTCTTATGCACTGCTTCTTGCTGAAGAGATCGAGAAGAGAGGCATCAAGGATAAGATCTGCCTTAAGAAGGGCGTTATCGGCTCCGAAAGATGGGGCGACAAGATGCGTGAGAGAATTCACAATGAACTCGGCATCGAGCTGTTTGATATCTATGGTCTTACAGAGATCTACGGTCCCGGTATCGGAATCAACTGTCCGGGTGAGAAATATATGCATTACTGGGATGATTATATCTATCTCGAGATCATTGACCCTGTAACGCTGAAGCCTCTGCCGGACGGCGAGTGGGGTGAGATCGTTATCACGACACTGGTTAAGGAGGGTGCACCTCTTATCCGTTACAGAACTCATGACCTTTCACGTATCATTCCTGAGCCTTGCAAGTGCGGTTCCAAGTTCCCCCGCATCGATGTTATCAAGGGAAGAACGGACGACATGATGAAGATCAAGGGTGTTAATGTATTCCCGGCTCAGATCGAGGAAGTACTGAAGACATTCCCCGAGTGTTCTTCCGAGTATCAGATCCGCATATCACACCTCGACGGTCGTGATACGATGAGAATCTATGTCGAGACATCGGGCGAGTATGACTTTAATGAACTCGGCGAGAGGATAGCCGCTGCCGTTAAGTCTAAGATCGGATTTACGCCTATCGTTAAGGTGGTCGAGATCGGTCTGCTACCGAGATCCGAGAAAAAGTCCAAGAGAGTTATAGACGAGAGATTCGACTGATAATTGCATCTTACCGCGGCAAAATGCATCTTGCCGTGTAAGATGTTGAGACCTGTCATGTAAAGCCATATAGTTGCCGTAAGAAAGGCGGTGTACTATATGGCTTACATTTTACTTGCAGCATTATTGATATTGGAACTCGGGTTTACAGCATTTGAACTTACCCGCCTCACATCGAAAAGAAAATGGACCCCGAGAAGGTTTCTGGCGGATTCGGCGGAATTCGTTCTTTTCCTTCTTATGGTCTTTCTTCCGGGTATCGATCTCGGATTCAGGTTTAAGGCTTTATTTACGATACTAGTTATCAGACTCGCTGTTGCAGGTCTGTTCGCGGCCATATATAGGAAGAATGATAAGACAAAAAAGAAATCTGCCATTGTGATGAGTGCAGTGATCAGTGTAGTTCTTATTACTGTGAATATGATGCCGGCGTTCATGTTTGCCGATTATCACGGCAGACCCCTGACCGGCGGATATGCGGTTAAGGAAGACAGCATAATTCTCATTGACGAATCCCGCGTTGAGGAGTTTGAGAACGACGGTTCATATAGAGAAGTACCGGTTCATTTCTACTATCCCGATGATGCGGATATAGCAAGTCACTCTCTTCCTCTTGTCATATTCTCACACGGTGCATTCGGTTATTATCAGAGTAATGCATCGACATTTATGGAACTTGCAAGTCACGGATATGTAGTGGCAAGTCTGGACCATCCTTATCATTCATTCTTTACTCACGATTCTGAAGGTAAGCTTATCACCGTTGATCCGGAGTTTCTCCAAACTGCTTTATATGTAGGAGGAAATGATAATGACATGAGTGAGGAAGAAGTCTATGAGATCACATCGGAGTGGATGGAGATACGTGAAGCTGATATGAACTTCGTGATTGATGAACTGGAGAATGAGCATTTCGAGCAGGAATGGGGAAGACTCATGGACACATCCCGCATCGGCCTTATGGGACACTCTCTCGGAGGTGCTACGGCAGTGACAGTAGGAAGACGCGCTGACATCTCGGCTGTGATCGATATAGATGGAAGCATGCTCGGAGAGCAGACAGGAGTCAGCAACGGAATGCCGGAGGTCAACGAGGAAAGATACACCACTCCGATCCTTGCAATCGATAACGATGAGCACCATCAAAGCCGCATAGAGGCATGTGAGTTGGGATATCCCTACTCGAATAATGTTATACTTGATAACGCAGACGAAGGCTTCAGCACTTACTTCAGGGGCGCGGCACATATGGATCTTACGGACCTGCCGCTGTTCTCGCCCTTCCTGGCCGGAATGCTCAATACTTCAGAAAGCACGGTGAATCACGAGGAGTGCACGGATACTCTGAATCGTATCATACTTGATTTCTTCGACTGCTATCTTATGGGGGAAGGGCAGTTTGCCGTAAACGAGAGCTATCTTTGATGGAAATCAATATTAAGAACATAGATCCTTCGCAGAAGGAATACATTGAGATCGGATGCTGGCGTGTAAATGAGCGCGTGAATGAGATCGTGCGTTTCATAAAGCTTAGGGACGGACATGTGGAGGCGTACAAGGACGAGAAACAGTACCGTATCGCTTTGTCCGACATACTCTATGTTGAAGCCGTGGATGACAGGTGTTTTATCTATCTTGATAAGGACTGCTATGAGTCACGCAGGAGGCTTTATGAATTCGAGTCATTGCTCCCCTCCGATAATTACATCCGGATATCAAAATCGGTGGTGGTAAACCTGATGAAGATAGTGCAGATAAGACCTGCGTTGAACGGAAGATTTCTCTGTCATCTGGTAAACGGCGAGGATGTGATCGTCTCGAGAAAATATGTGCCTGATCTTAAGGCGAGGATAAGAGGAGACCGGTCATGAAAGATAAACTCAGAAATATACTTGGCAGTTTCTTTATCAGTGTAACACTCATCAATATCGCAATGCTGGTGTTAGGAAGTCTTCTGATGCCGGAACAGCGGTTTGGTTATGAAGTGTTTATCTATCCTATTATCTATGGTGTTATAGGTATCATTCCCGCGCTTATAACACGGGATGGGAAGGAGCTTAGCGTAAAGCAGACTCTGGTTAAGAATGCCGTGCAGATGTTGATGACGGTTGCCCTGATACTGGCCTTTATATTCGGAGGACATCCGGTCGACCGTAATCTTATCATGACAGCCGTTTTCGTTGCCGTCAGTGTGGTCCTGATCTATGCGGGTGTCATTGCAATAAGCTGGTTTTTGGATAAGAAGACGGCAGATATGATGACGGAAGATCTTGTCAGGTTTCAGAACAGATCCGCTGACAAGGGGACCTGACGGGATTCGTAAGTTCTGATAAAAATGCAAAAGAAAACCCGGTTCAAGTGAACCGGGTTTATAAGTGGTGACCCCAACGAGAATCGAACTCGTGATTGCGCCTTGAGAGGGCGCCGTCTTAACCGCTTGACCATGGGGCCATCTATAAGCGAATTATAAATGCGCAAGACGAAACGCTCGAGTATATTATCACAGCATATTCGAAAAGGCAAGGAGTATAATAGATTTAATTTGGAGGGATAGATTATGAACAGTTTGATGTGGACGGGTGTTGTGGTTTTATGCTTCGGTTTACTGCTTATCTTTATCATCGCATCTTCAGTGAAGAAAGCCTCTTTCAGGAGGATGCAGCGTGAACGCTACAGGAAGATGACGGGTAAGGCGGTCTTCAAGTCTAAAATTTGATATTTCTTAATAATAATAAGAAAGACAAAGCCGTTTTTCTGTGGTAAACTATGCTTATTCGAGAAAAACGAACAAATATTCTATTGGTGTAATTAATGAAAGAATACAGATATATAAGGATTCACGGGGCGAGGGAGAACAACCTCAAGAATATAGATCTTGATATCCCCAGAGACGAACTCGTCGTTCTGACGGGTCTTTCAGGCTCGGGCAAGAGCTCCATCGCCTTCGATACGATATATGCAGAGGGTCAGAGACGTTATGTGGAGTCTTTGTCTTCCTATGCCCGTATGTTCTTAGGTCAGATGGAGAAGCCTGATGTAGACAGCATCGAGGGTCTTTCTCCGGCCATCTCCATAGATCAGAAGACTACGAGCCATAACCCGAGATCCACTGTCGGTACAGTTACTGAGATCTATGACTATTTAAGACTTTTGTACGCGCGCGTAGGACAACCTGTGTGCTGGAAGTGCGGCAAGCCCATTACTTCCCAGAGCATCGACCAGATCGTCGATAAGCTCAAGCTCTATCCTGAAGGTACCAGACTTATCATCATGGCCCCGACTGTAAGGGGAAAGAAGGGTGAGTTTACTAAGCTTATCGAGGATTACAGGAAGTCCGGTTATGTCCGTGCAAGGATAGACGGTTCCATGTATGACCTCGGTGAAGAGGCTGACCTTATCAAGCTTGATAAGAACCAGAAGCATAAGATCGAGGTCGTTATCGACAGACTTGTGGTAAGAGAGACGAATACCACCAGGCTTTACGATTCATGTGAGACTGCGCTTAAGCTTGCCGAGGGACTTCTCACGGTAGAAGCCCAGGTGCTGACAAGTGAGAGTGAGGACGGGGAGAAGACCTACGAGATCAGCGAGGAGCTCTTCTCGCAGAATCTGTCCTGCCCCGACTGCGGTATCTCCTACGGCGAGGTGACGCCCAGAAGCTTCTCCTTTAACAACGCTTACGGTGCGTGCCCCGAGTGCTCCGGTATCGGCTCGCTCATCCATGTTGATCCCGATCTTTGCATCGCGGACCCCAAGCTGTCTATCAATGAGGGTGCCGTCACTGCCGGCGGCTGGAATTTCGGTGACACTAAAAGCTGGGGCAGAGGCTTTGCGGTGGCTTTGTCCGAGAAGTATAAGTTCTCGCTTGATACGCCTTACTGCAAGCTGCCTAAGAAGATCCAGGACATCATTCTGTACGGCAATGACGGCGTGAAGATGAAGATCGATACCACGAACAGCGTTTACAGGCGCGATGACGATTACTATGCCGCGTGGGAAGGCCTTGTACCGAGTATCATGAGACGTTACCGCGAGGCTTACGGCGAGGATGCCAAGGCGCATTACGAGCAGTACATGAGCGTCGACGAGTGTCCTCAGTGTCATGGCGCGAGACTTCGCAAGGAGAGCCTGTCCATCTACATTAACAAGACCAACATAAGCGAGCTTACCTCGCGCTCCGTAAGGGACGAGCTGAAGTTCTTTGAGGGCCTTAAGTTTTCTAAGCGCAACGAGACCATCGCGGCCCCCATCCTGCGTGAAATCAAGGCGCGTCTGCAGTTCCTGTCTGACGTAGGACTTGAGTACATGACCTTAAGCCGTCCCGCCATGACGCTTTCCGGCGGTGAGGCGCAGAGAATAAGGCTTGCGACACAGATCGGTTCCGGCCTGCAGGGCGTGCTCTATATCCTTGATGAGCCTTCCATAGGCCTTCACCAGAGAGATAATGAGAAGCTTCTGAACACGCTCATGAAGCTGCGTGACCTCGGTAACTCCGTAATCGTCGTAGAGCATGATGAAGAGACGATGCGCGCTGCGGACCATATCGTGGACATCGGACCACGTGCAGGCGTTCTCGGAGGCCAGGTTGTCGCGCAGGGAACGGCTGAAGAGATCTGCAAGGTGCCTGAGTCCATAACAGGTCAGTACTTGAGCGGCAAGAAATTTATTCCCGTGCCGAAGAACAGAAGGAAGATAGATCCGGATAAGGTCCTGAGCATCAAGGGTGCTTGCGTGAACAACCTTAAGAAGATCGATGTAGATATCCCGCTCGGCCTGTTTACCTGCGTTACCGGAGTTTCCGGTTCAGGTAAGTCTTCGCTTATAAACTCGACTCTGGTTCCCGTGCTGCAGCACGAGCTTAACGGCGCGCGCAAGCAGAAGGTAAAGTGTGACGGCATCAAGGGCTATTCCAATCTTGATAAGCTGATAGTAATCGACCAGTCGCCTATCGGAAGGACTCCCAGAAGTAACCCTGCGACCTACATCGGAGTTTTCGACCTGATAAGAAGCCTGTATGCCAACACGCCTGATGCCAAGATGCGCGGCTATAAGAACGGCAGGTTCAGTTTTAACGTCAAGGGAGGCCGCTGCGAGGCCTGTAACGGAGACGGCGTTAACAAGATTGAGATGCATTTCCTAGCTGATGTGTATGTAAAATGTGATGTTTGCAAAGGCAGAAGGTATAATAGGGAGACCCTTGAGGTAAAATATAAGGGTAAGAACATAGCTGATGTGCTTGATATGACCGTAGATGAGGCGTGTGAGTTCTTCGCTTCCGTGCCTAACATTTACCGCAAAGTAAGGACTCTTAAAGAGGTGGGTCTGGGTTATATTAAGCTCGGTCAGCCTTCGACGGAACTGTCCGGCGGTGAGGCACAGCGCGTTAAGCTCTCGGCTGAGCTGTCCAAGAGGTCCACAGGCAAGACGCTTTATGTTCTTGATGAGCCCACCACGGGCCTTCATGTGGCGGATGTACACAAACTTGTTGACATCCTGGAGCGCCTTACAGAGAACAACAATACGGTCCTCGTCATCGAGCATAACCTCGATGTCATCAAGACCGCAGACTACCTCATCGACTTAGGTCCCGAGAGCGGTGACAAGGGCGGTGAAGTGATCGCCAAGGGTACACCTGAGCAGGTGGCCAAGGTAAAGGGTTCATACACGGGACAGTTCGTGAAACCTTTGCTCGACAAGGCGAAGAAAGACGGACAATATGCGGATCTGTCGGCATTTATCGACTCAGGCAAGCTTGAGCTTGAGTCGCTTGAGATATCGACGGGACCGCGGGTAAGAAGAAAGATAAAGGAATAAGGGATAAGGAAAGAGGATAAGACTATGCCATTATGTTCAGTATGTAAGCAGCGACAGGCGATCGTATTCACCAGCCGCTACGAGAACGGAAGAAGAATAGATGACGGCTTCTGTATGAAGTGCGCTTATGAGTCCGGATTTGCCGGCATAAGCGATATGTTCCAGGCAGCCGGCATCAATGCGGACAACATCGATGAGATGAGCGACAGAGTGGAGAACATTATCGGTAAGACCGGTAATGCCACTAACCCTACAGATTTCCTCAAGGCTATCACCGGCGAGGACTTCGAAGGATTCAACGATCTTGATTCCGAGGGAATGGACTTCGACGAGCCTCCCATGGAAGAGGACTTCGACTACATCGATGACGATCAGAATAATGTCGGCGTCGCAGACTTCGGAAGCGGCTCTGATATTCCTTCCGAGGATTCTTACGGAACCCGTCCCGGCAACTCTGCCGATAAGGGTAACGGCAACCCGATAAGCAGCTTTATGGATTCTCTGTTCGGAGGCAATAAGCCCAAGGATTCCGCTGACGGTGCTGAAGGCGGTAAGGGCAGAGGTAAGGATAAGAGATCCAAGAGAAGACTTAAGTTCCTGAATGAGTTCGGAACCAATCTTACCGAGCGCGCCAAGGAAGGAAAGATCGACCGTATCCTCGGAAGAGAGACAGAGATCGACCGCGTCGTTCAGATCCTTAACAGAAGAACTAAGAATAATCCCGTACTCATCGGTGAGCCCGGTGTTGGTAAGACTGCTATTGCGCAGGGCCTTGCGAACAAGATAATCGAGGGTTCCGTTCCCGAGAAGCTTCAGAATATGCAGATCTGGCAGCTTGACCTTCCTGCGATGGTCGCCGGTACTCAGTTCAGAGGTATGTTCGAGAACCGTATCAAGGGCGTTATCAATGAGGCTATAAGAGAAGAGAATGTAATCCTCGTTATCGATGAGCTTCATACGATCATGGGCGCAGGTGATTCCGAGGGATCCACGAATGCGGCCAATATCCTTAAGCCTGCTCTGGCTAGAGGCGAGCTGCGCATCATCGGTTCTACTACTACAGCCGAGTACAAGAAGATCGAGAAGGATTCCGCACTGGAGAGACGTTTCCAGAGAGTAGTTGTAGATGAGCCTTCAGAGGAAGTTGCTTACGGCATCCTCATGGGTATCAAGGACTACTACGAGGAGCATCATTACGTAACTTATTCTCCTGAGGTAATCAGGTTCGCGGTTCAGTCTTCCAAGAGATATATCACTGACAGATATCTTCCCGATAAGGCTATCGACCTTATCGATGAGGCAGGATCCAGAGCCAACCTCGATAACGTTAAGCTCATCAAGCTTAAGAAGGCTGAGGAGGCACTTAATGCCGCCAACCGTGAGTATTCTTCCATGGTGGAGAAGATGGAGAGCCTTACGCTGGCCGAGCGCGAGCAGTTCTATGCCAAGGTGGCAGAGCTTCGCGCGGCAGCAGAGAAGGCTCAGCAGGAGTTCGATTCTTTAAAGGATGACGTTAAGCCTGACCCGATCACCATCGAGGATATCGCCAAGGTAGTCGAGATGTGGACGGGCATTCCTTGCAAGTCCATCTCCGAGAGTGAGTCAGAGAAGCTCATTCACCTTGAGGAGAGACTCCATGAGAGAGTCGTTGGCCAGGATAAGGCTGTAAGCGCCGTTGCCCAGGCTGTAAGACGTAACCGTTCCGGCTTCACCAAGAAGCATAAGCCTGCATCGTTCATTTTCGTTGGACCTACAGGTGTAGGTAAGACGGAGCTCGTTAAGGCGCTGACAGAGGTTATGTTCGGTACCGAGGAGGCGCTCATCAGGATCGACATGTCAGAGTACATGGAGCCGCACTCAGTAAGTAAGCTCATCGGTTCTCCTCCGGGATATGTAGGCCATGAGGATTCCGGCCAGCTTACGGAGCAGGTAAGACATAAGCCTTACTGCGTTATCCTTTTCGACGAGATAGAGAAGGCTCATGCTGATGTATTTAATCTCCTGCTTCAGATGCTCGATGAAGGAAGACTTACGGACAGCCACGGCGTCCATGTTAACTTCGAGAACGCGATCATCATCATGACGAGTAACGCAGGTAATACTGCGAAGGCACCTACTATCGGATTCTTCTCCGGTACAGAGGAGGCTCTTGAGTCCAAGGTCGGTTCCGCTCTTAAGGAGACATTCAGACCTGAGTTCCTGAACCGTGTCGACGATACTATCATCTTCAGCTCACTCACACCTGAGCAGATCAGAAGCATCGTAGATATCATGATGAAGGAAGTATTCTCTGTTCTTTCCGATAAGGGAATTGCAGGAAGCATCACTGACCGTGCTGCCAACAGACTGGCAGAGCAGGGCTACGATCCCAAGTACGGTGCAAGACCGCTGCGTAAGGTCATCAGAAAGCAGATCGAGGATAAGCTCTCCGATATGACGCTTGACGGTTCACTCAAGGAAGTTACAGACATCGTTATCGATTACAACGACGGCGATGAGGAGATGACTTTCATCACGACCAAGAAGAAGCCCAGGAAGAGAAAGACAGTCTCGAAGGGATCAGAAGAATAATGAAGATAACGGTAGTCGGCGGGGGTAATATCGGTACTCAGTTCATGGTGCATGCAGCATCTAAAGGACATGAGGTTACCGCATATACCTCTGACCCTTCCGTATTTGCTTCGCATCTTAATATCTTAGACGAGAATGACAACACCGTTCTCGAGGGTGACATTGCACTTGCGACGAATGATCCCGACAAAGCTTTTTCAGATGCGGAATTCATAATGATCACTTTGCCTTCCATGATGATGAAGGGCATAGCTGATAAGATCTATGAATATGCATCTTCTTCCGCGGTAATAGGAGTGGTTCCGGGTAACGGAGGCAGTGAGTGTGCTTTTGCGCGCTGCATAGAAAGAGGCAATACTTTCTTCGCGATAGAGCGTGTGCCTGCCATAGCCCGTCTGGTTCAGAAAGGTAAGACCGTAAGGTCCACCGGTTACAGGGGAGAACTTCATGTTGCATCCATACCTGCGGCACGTGCTCAGGAATGCTGTGATCTTATCTCTGGGATCTATGATAAGCCCTGTGTGGTTATTCCGAATTATCTGAATCTTACGATGACTCCGTCTAACCCTATCCTTCACACCACGCGCCTTCGCACGCTGTTCAAGGATTATAAGCCCGGAGTAACTTATGAAAGCCTTCCTCTTTTCTATGAAGAGTGGTCCGATGAGTCTTCCGAACTGCTTTTGAAGTGTGACGATGAGGTGCAGGAGATCTGCCGCGCATTGCCGATGTTTCATATGGAGTTCACCATATCACTCCGCGTTCATTATGAAAGCCCGACAGTCGAAGCGATGACGGCGAAGATCTCAAGTATAAATGCTTTCAAGGGACTCACTACTCCTTCTGTTAAGGTGGATGGAGGTCTGATTCCTGACCTTCATTCAAGATACTTTACAGCTGACTTTTCTTATGGGTTAGCGATCATCAAGCAGATAGCTGTTTTTGCCGGAGTAAAGACACCTAATATAGATGATGTTCTCGCGTGGTATGAAAGCTTGAGGATCGAGCGCGGAGACTTTTCTTATTCTGACTACGGCATTAATACCAGAGAAGATTTTGAGCATTTCTATTTAAGATAACTAGACTCTCTTTAAGGAGAAATTGCATTGATCAGATTTATTGAAGATAAAGATACTAAAAGGGCAGTAGCCCGCAGTATCCTTGAGGCTCTTACCGAATGGTTTGAGGTGGAGGAGAGCCGCGAGGACTACATCGAAAGTTCCAAGAACTGGCCTTTCTTCGCGTATTTTGACGGTGAGAAACCTGTGGGTTTCCTGTGCCTTAAGAAGACCGGTGATGCCACTTGCGAGCTCGCGGTCATGGGCGTGCTTAAGGAATACCACAGACACGGTGTGGGAAGAAAGCTTTTCACTGAGGCGAAGGCGTATGCCGTTTCCCACGGTTTCTCTTACATTCAGGTGAAGACCGTTAAGAGCGGAGTGTACGAGGACTACGACATAACCAATGCTTTTTACAGAAGCCTTGGCTTCCGTGAGCTCGAAGTGCTCGAGACTTACTGGGACGAGGCCAACCCTTGCCAGATCTACATCATGGGACTTAAGTCGGCACTTGGTACTATCAGTGCGCGCCGCAGTTACAGGGGTGCCTTTAAGGACGAGAAGGTGCCGAGGGAAGACCTTATCACCATCGCTTCTGCAGGTGTCGACGCGCCTTCAGGCTGCAATAAGCAGACCACTGACCTGATCGTGGTTGACGATGCCCAGGTGCTTGCAAGGATTAAGGCTGTCATTGACCCGCCTGTGGCGCAGACTGCACCTGCCATGATCGTGGTGCTCTCACGTAGGATAAACGCTTACCGTGACCGCTGCTTTGCGGTGCAGGACTATTCTGCTGCCATAGAGAACATGCTGCTCGCGGCGGTGGAACTCGGTTACCAAAGCTGCTGGTATGAGGGCCACATCACTGACGATGACCGCATCTGCGACAAGATCGCAGATATACTTAAGGTGCCCGAAGATTGCGAGGTTGTCTGCATCCTGCCGGTAGGAAAGGCTGAGGATGAAGTTCATGCGCCAAAGAAGAAGTCTTTCGGCGAGCGCGTTAAGTTTAACGGCTGGGAAGACTAATCACACGTGAGTAAACCCGGTAAGAAAAAAGGTGTCATAAGGATAGGGTTAGTAAGCCTCGCCGCCGTACTCGCGTGCGGTGGTGTCTATGTGATGCATGATATCCAGAAGCAGCGCGGTAACATTCTTAAGGAAATCACTTTGGAGACAGGTTCGCCTGTGGTGCTCGAGGACTTTCTTAAGGCTCCTGTAGACGGCGCTCGCTTTTATACCGACATAACCGAAATAGATACTTCCGTGCCTGGCTCATACGGTATCATCATAAGCTTCACTGACTTTGGCAGGGAGTTTCATCAGGACGCGGTTCTTAATGTTTTGGACACTACCGCGCCCACGGCCCAGTCTGTTCCGCAGGTCATCTACCGCGGCGAGCTGCCGGAGGCGTCACAGGTTGTGAACGGTATCTATGACCTCGCGCCTGTAACGGTCAGTTACGAGACTGCTCCCGATACCTCTGCGCCGGGCGAGTTCACTTTCCGCGTGCTCCTTACGGATGCTTCCGGCAACACCGGTACTGTTGATGTGCCTTTTACAATCATAGACGACCACCTTGCGCCGCTTATTTACGGAGCCCATGACATCGAGGCTTTCATCGGCGACAACATAAGCTACCTTGACGGTATCACTGTTACCGATAACTATGCTGCTGACCCGCAGCTTACTGTGGATAATTCTTACGTGGATCCAGCGGTGCCCGGAACTTACCCTGTGACTTACATTGCGCAGGATGAGGTCGGAAATGTTTCGTCGGTCACGGTGGAACTCACGCTGAGGGAGAGGCCTGCGCGCTATTATGAGCCCGAGGTGCTTTACGAGCTGTGCCGCGAGCTTAATGAGCAGTACGGCATTTATACCGAGGACATGACGGATGTCGAGAAGGCGTTCCGCATCTTTGCCTGGAGCACGTCACATGTTATGTACGCGGGTGCAGCCGACAAGACCGACTGGACGTGCGCGGCTTACGACGGACTTACCACTTTGCGAGGCGACTGCTACACATACTACGCGGTCAATCGTGCCTTCCTGGACATGGAAGGGATACCGAATATGCTTGTGGAGCGCTACCCGGTAACGTGGTCTCCTCATTACTGGAATCTCGTGTATCTTGACGGCGCGTGGTATCACTGTGACTCGCTCGCATTCTCGTCACCGCGCGGCTACTACTTTATGTGCGCGGTAGAGGATCTTAATCCTTTTGACCATCTTTATGATGAGTCTTTATACGGCCCGGAGATCAACATTGCGCAGGAACCCGTGGCTCAGTATGTGCATTACGACACCCTCGAGGTAGACGAATTCTGATATAATAAGAAAAAGTCTGAAAGTGGGGGCGGCTTATGTCAGACTCTAATTCCAATCGTAAGATGACCGAGCAGGAGTTGGTATCCTATTTCTTCGATGCGATCAACTACGGTCACATATACAATGTTTACCAGCCTAAGATAAATCATGCGACAGGCAGAATGATCGGAGCAGAGGCTTTGATGCGTATGAAACATCCTCTGTACGGTCTGCAGATGCCTTCAGATTTCATTCCGATATTCGAGAAGAATGACATGGTGTTCAGCGCGGACCTGGTCGTATGCGAGAATGTCTGCAAGTTCTTAAGAAAGTGTATTGATCAGGGGATTCCCGTTGTACCGATCTCGGTAAACATGTCTCGTTATGATGTCTATAATCACGATTATGTTGAGCAGGTGGAGTGTATCCGTAAGGAATACGATATCCCGGTTCAGTATATCCACATCGAGATTACGGAGACGTCCGCGATAGGCGGAATGGAACTCATGACTGATGTTATCGATAAGTTCCATGAATTGGGATACAAAGTGGAGATGGATGACTTCGGAAGCGGCTATTCTTCACTTAATGTTCTTAAGGATCTTGATGTGGATGTTATTAAGCTTGACATGAACTTCCTGTCAGGAGACATCGGCGGCCGCGGCGGTGCGATCATAAGTTCCGTTATTCAGATGACCAAATGGCTTAATACACCCGTTGTTGCAGAGGGCGTGGAGACGAATGAGCAGGCCGATTATATGAAAAGTATCGGATGTAATTATATTCAGGGTTATCTGTATTCCAAGCCTGTTGATGAAGATACTTTTATGGAGAAGCTCAAGCAGCTTGACCATGAACCCGTAGTGACATCAAATGAGCTTATGCATTCGATCAAGTCAGGAAGACTATGGGATCCTCAGTCTATTGAGACACTTCTTTTTAATCACATGGCGGGACCTGCGGTGATCTTTACTTTCAAGGATAAGAAGATCGAGTTTGTCAGAGTTAATGAGAAGTACATACGTGAGATAGGAATGAACCTCACGGCCAAGGAGATGCTTGGGCTTGACCTTCTTGATTCACTTGATGAGTTTAACGGCAAGAAGCTTATCGATGCGCTGAATAAGGCCATCATAACCGAGGAAGAGGTCACTTGTGAGGTCTGGCGCACGGTGTGCTCGAAGATCTGCGGGGAAGAGAAGGTCCTTATCAGAAGTGAGATTAGGATGATCGGCCGCGCGGGTGACCAGTATCTTTTCTATGCCATGGTAAGAAACATTACGGCAGAGAGAAGAAGGTTCGAGGCTCTTGCAGACAGCGAGAAGAAGTTCCGCATGGCAAGCGAGAACAACAATACTTATGCATGGGAATATGAGATTTCCACAAAGAAGATGAGACCGTGCTTAAGATGCATGAGAGACCTGGGCGTTCCTGCAGTGGTTGAGAACTATCCTCAGCCCGTATTCGACAGCGGACTGTTCCCGATGGATTACTACGATATGTATATGGACTGGCATCGCCAGCTCGCTCAGGGTGTCGAGCACCTTGAGTGTGTAATACCTCTGACAGCCGAGCGGATCCCGTTCCGGGTTATGTATACAACGGAGTTCGACGAGAACGGCAGACCGCTTAAGGCTTACGGCTCCGCGACACTGGTAGTAAATGAAGAGGGATAACCTAATCAGCTTTTTTTGAACGAAGAACCCCCGCTCTGCAAGTTGCGGAGCGGGGGTTCGTAGTGATTGGTGACCCATTCGGGGCTTGAACCCGAGGCCCCTTGATTAAAAGTCAAGTGCTCTACCAACTGAGCTAATGGATCATCAGAGCTATTGAATTATATGTTAATGCCCTTGATAAATCAAGAAACTGTGGCAAATTGTGGGAATTACTTCAAAATAGTTTGATAATCAAAATAAATATTGTACTATCACCTTAACAGGGAGGTGATGGATATGGCATCTCAGAATAAAGGTAAGGTAAAAAAGGTATTCGGAATAATAGGCGCTGTCTTATTCTTCTTAAGTTATCTTCCGTTTATCCTGCTTATAGAGGTCGGCGTCCACGGTACTATGTCCGGCTTGTTCGGAGGTCCGTACATTTACGGATTCGATGCTATCGCGCATTATTTTCTGTGGCTCTGTATAGTTCCAATCTATCCGATCTGTATTATCTACCAGTTGATATTCGGGATTGTTTATATCAGGAAGCGTAAGGTCCTTAAGATAGTCACGATCGCTGTTGTCACTTGCTTGATCACGGCTATACTTGCTGCCGGCATCTACTATGAGGTGAAGAAGAAGGACCTGTACGAAGCGGATAGAGAGCTTATAATAGAGTACCTTTCCGACAAATACGGTGAAGGCGTCACCAGGGATATTTCAGTCAGCCTGGTGAATTTCGATGACAGACAGTATCGTGTTACTTCTCCCGTGCTTCCCGATAATGGTAATTTCTCAGTTTATACGTCTACAGCCGACGGTTTCTATGATGATCTGGTTGAGACCTATATGCGTTGGGATGAGACCTTTGAGGAAGACTTTGATGCTTATATTGATGAACAGTACGATATGCCGGAGAACATGAGTCTGGAGTGCGTGCCGGACTCTGTGTATTTCGGTGACTTCATTTACGGTGATGATCACAGTGAACTGTTCGAGAGCGTGGATTACACCATTTACGCTGTGTATGTGGAGGAAGGCGACCTCACGGATGACGAGGTTGTTGACATCATCAATGCAGTGTGGGAGGAGCAGTACCCGAAGTTTCAGGATGTCATGACGACTGATCACTATATGCTGTTCATAAAGGAGAACGGGGAGTTCGCGTTCAGTATAGTAGTCAGTCCCGAGCCTCGAATCGCTTACGTTTCAATTTATACGAGCTCGGATTATCAGGTGCATACGCAGCTTAACGGCGAGCACATAGATCTGCCGTAATTCACAGCACTCGGAAGAGTAGAAGCAAGAAAAAACTCTCGGGGAATCCGAGAGTTTTTATGTCGTATTGGCTGGGGTGGCAGGATTTGAACCTACGAGTGCGGGAGTCAAAGACCCGTGCCTTACCCCTTGGCGACACCCCAGTGACAGGGCTTTGTAAGAAGTGGGGTGAGATATGGGATTCGAACCCATGACTTCCAGTGCCACAAACTGGCGCTCTAACCAGCTGAACTAATCTCACCATATTGCTGTTCTGTCAGCCTATGAATTATATGGGGAAGGCCTAATAAAGTCAAGTTCCTGTTACACAAGAGCCTCTAAAGTTGTAAAATGTACAACATGGCTAACAGAAAGAAAGTCCTAATAGCTGTATGTATTCTCTCAGCTTTGCTGCTTTTGGTAACTTCGTTTTATACGCAGGTCTTTTACCGTGCGGACCAGACGGCCATTGATGCACTTTCTTCCGATGAGCTCGTAAACATCAGCCAAACGGACTACGGCTGGTTCTTCGATGGCCCATCAGAGGAGAATGCGATCATATTCTATCCCGGCGGCAAGGTGGAAGAGGTGGCGTATGCGCCCATGCTTCATGCTTTGGCTTCGCAGGGTGTGGACGTAATTCTTGTTAGCATGCCCGCAAGGCTCGCAATCCTTGACGTGGACGCGGCTGATGAGGTCCTCACGCAGTACGATTACGATCACTGGTATATCAGCGGACACTCCCTGGGAGGTGCCTGCGCGTCTATATATGCTTCCGAAAATACGGAAAAGTTCGACGGCATCATTTTGCTCGGTGCTTACGCATCAGAGCCCCTTGGCGACATGCGCGCCCTGCTTATCTACGGGTCTGAGGATCAGGTTATGGATCGGGAGAAGTACGCAGAAAGCCGCACGAATGTGAGGGAAGATGCGGTGGAGTTCGTGATAGAGGGCGGAAACCATGCACAGTTTGGCTCTTACGGGGCACAGAAGGGTGACGGTGAAGCTTCTATAACAGGGCAGGAACAGATCGAGATCACAGTGAGCGTGATCATTTCTTTCGTGCAGGCAGGGCAGCAGTGATATGTATGTGATCGCGGACAGGTTAAGAGGAAGCGAGCTTTTCGCCATGGAGACGGACAGGCTTAGGCTGTCGGTGCTGAAAAGGTCTGCGTACAAGCCCGTGACGGATTACCTGGTACGCAACAGACTTTTCCACAAGCAGTGGGCACAGACGCACGATGACATCTACTTCACCGAGCGCGTGCAGAAGAACTACCTGCGCTATGACGCGGGAGAATACCTTCACGGCAGGCTGGTGCCTCTTTACGTCTCGCTTAAGGATGACCCCGGCAGGATAATAGGCAAGGTGACTTTCTTTAACTTCGCTTTCGGCGGCATGATGAGTTGCTCCGTGGGCTACCACCTTGACGAGAACGCCACAGGGCAGGGCTACATGACGGAGGCAGTTACCGAGGCGTGCAGCATGATCATGGATATCATGCACATACACAGGATAGAGGCCTTCATACTGCCTCACAATGAGCGGTCACTCGCGCTTATCAGGCGCTGCGGCTTCACTCATGAGGGGCACCGCGTGTCCTACATGCACATCAACGGAAGGTGGGAAGACCACGAGGCTTTCTATCTTCTGGCGGATTAAAAGAAAAATTATAAAAATATTTGTATAAACGAAAAATAGTATATAATTAGAGTAGATTTTTATCGGAGGCGACAACCGTGAAGAATAGCGAAATTAAGAAGATTGTTTCTGTATTGTGCGTAACGGCTGTTCTCGCAGGCTTCACAGCATGCGGAAAAGATGATAAGACAACTGAGACATCATTCGCAGAATTAACACCTACACCGATTCCCGTGGAGACCACCACAACTCCTACAACCACGATCCCCGTATATTCGGGTCCGCTGCCTTCCAGCGACATCGCGGTTACATGGGCAGAGACTACTCTTGATACACCCGTAATCATGTATGCAGCTGTATCTGAGGGCGAGTTCCTGAGAGTAAGAAAGGGCCCTTCCACTGATTACGATATCGTAGGAACACTTACACGTAATCAGCAGGTTCAGATCGTAGCTGTTACGGATTCTTCCTGGTATAAGACATCTGACGGATTCTATATCTCATCTACATATCTCACACAGCAGCCTTCATAAGGACTGAGTGAGGTTGATTAAGGAATTACAGGCTGTTCGATGAACAGCCTTTTTCTTTCTGATAATTAGTATTGTCAATTCAGGGTTAGTGTTGTATTATATCTAAGCGCTTGAAAATGCGGGTGTAGTTCAATGGTAGAACTTCAGCCTTCCAAGCTGACCACGTGGGTTCGATTCCCATCACCCGCTCCAAACAGAAGAGGTATCACATGAGTGGTACCTCTTCTGTTTTTGTTTGCTGTGATAAGGGAATCGGACCCGTGAGGGGACCGGGCGAGGAGAGGAGCTTCCGGTGGAAGGTCCGGCGCCCGGGCGACCGCAGCGAGCAAAAGCGAGCAAGGTCACAGGCAGCGAGAAGCGAAAAATAACTACCTGAAGTGACTACCTAAGGTAGTTATATTGGGTAGTCATTTATCGCTGCCGTTCGATTCCCATCACCCGCTCCAAAGAATGACGGACACTTACGGGTGTCCGTTTTTTTGTTGCGATTACCCTGTATGTTAGAATTAATTATCTGTGAAAAGCGAGGTAATGCTGTATGAATGTGATGGTTACCGGTGCAGGCAAGGCTGTGGGCTTAGGTTTCAATCTTGTCGTCAGATACCTTGAGGCGGGAGACACAGTGGTGGCTACAATCCGCAAGGAGTGCCACGAATTGTTCGAGCTTAAGAAGAAATACGGCGATAAGCTTATTACGCTGACGATGGACATCGGCATCACGGAATCCGTTGAGGGCGCTGCCAAAGCTCTGGCGATGAAGCTTCCGCACCTCGACCTCATCATCAACAATGCGGTGCAGGTGTCGCCCGACTGCGACAAGGGTTTCTTCGAGGCTAACCTTGACTATATCCCCAATACCGTCAACATCACCTCCGTCGGCGCCATGCGTGTCGTGAAGGCATTCTACCCCATGCTTAAGAAGAGCCCCATAACGGCTCTCGTGATCAATATCTCGTCGGAGGCGGGCAGTATCACGCGCTGCTACCGCACGGCTCAGATCGATTACGGTATGGCGAAGGCTGCCCTCAACATGGCGACTATGAACATCTACAACACGCTTAAGGATGAGCGCAAGGTAAACATCTTCTGCGTGCATCCGGGATGGATCCGCACTGATGGGCGCGAGGATAATCCGGCGCCGCTTTCTTCTTACGAGGCCGCGGGGATCTTGCAGGAATTGTTCGAGAAGAGAAGGGAAGATTTCGAGGGTCACAGGTTTATTACCAATGAGAACGAGGATTACCCGTTCTGAATCATAACAATGTTACAACCTCAATGAATTCAGGGGTTTCATTGAGCGGTAATTTAGGGGAAAAACGAAAAATAGCACAGAATAAACCAATGATATAAGTATAGTGGTGCTTCTTTCAAGCCTCGCGGCACTCGGTGTGTGATGGCGCAAATTGCAAGGAAGCTGTAATAAAGAAAGCGGTCCTGTGCTGTTAAACTGAAACTGGTGTTATAGGAGGTCGACGGATGAAGAAATCTGTAATCGTCATTATGTTGTCGGCAGCGCTTCTCGTGAGCGTCACTTCGTGCTGGAGAGAACCTGAGGAGACTTCCGGTGAGACTCTTCCCAGGATTACCGGAACAACGACGATGGTTACTGAGACTTCCGTGCCTGAGCAGACTTTCCCATACTACAACATCAACGACATGTATATCGAGGAAGTTGAGAATGCGCTTCTTGAGGCTGCAGGTTCCGGCGAGCCGATCATCGAATATTCTTATGACTTTGAAGAGAACCACGCCATCGGGCTTCTTGACGGCAGAACGTATTCATATCACATCATGGATGAGAATCCGGATGTATTCGGCGGCTTCAGTATCTACCTTTTCGATCCTAACAGCGAGACCTTCCAGAATCTTCAGGTAGGAGATTCCTTCGCGATTACATACGGATTTGATGAGGAAGTGATCGTAGGAGATCAGGTGGTTACCGCTGTTAATGGAGACTACGTTTTCTCTGCCTGGGAGACACCTAGGGGAGGCGGCTACAACAGCACAGCGCCTTTCGCGTGTGAGGAGATCGAGAACGCTTACGAGCTGTTCGTTTCCATGGATTCCTGATAAGCGACGAATTCAGAAATTAATGTTGTTTAAACAACATTTAAGGTGAACATTGATTATTGGTTCACCTTTTTTGTTTTGGTTAAATCTAATCAGTGAATCAAACTCAAACGGAGGACGGGACAATGATCAATGCAGTAATGGGAATGAATCAGAACGCATCCGCAGTACGTGTACGCAGCAAGTTCAATGAGTTAAGAAGACTTAACGGCTGCATCGGAAACAACGGCGCAAGAAAAAGCCTCGCTTCCGCAGTAGGAAAGTACAGTGAATACGGAAGAATCGAAGCGACTGTATTCTGATCCTTATTTAAACAACAGGGGGCGGAGAATATAACTGAAAAGTATATCTCCGAAAAAGATAACCGACAGGGGGATAAACAGGCCGAGAAGTTTCTTCCGGTCTGTTTTTCTTGCGGCGTTTAATACTCCCGGGATAGCCCACTTGGCGTAAAGGACGCCCATGACGCCGAAGATGAGGACTGACCTTATGCAGACATAGCCGCCGATGTTGCCCCAGTTCCAGATCTCCACGTTGTAGTCCCACAGGCGCATACCGTCGAAGAAGTGGTAGAGGACATAGCCTGTAGTGAATTCGATTATGAATGATCCGATCATCGTGATGATGAAAACGATGATGGGCTTAACCTTTCTCTTATACACAGCAAGTGTGAGGAAGAGGCCGCCGAAGCCGTAGATAGGAAGCCACGGGCCGCCCTGACCGCGCCTGATGAAATGGCCCTGGTCGATCCTGTAGAACAGCATCTCATATACCCAGCCTATAAAAGCACCGAGTATGGTGAGGAGGATGATGGCGATAAGATCGCGTTGTTTGCGTGTCAGATTCTTGCTCATAGTTTTCATATTATCGAAGTATGGCTGGGGACGCAAATGTATATTAAACATCAGTCGATTAGCTGACGCACTTAGTGATAAACTGATAACAGATGGAATAGGGAGGCCTGCATGAGAAGATTCATTAAAGCGTTAGCGGCGGTAATGGCAGCGTCAATTGCTTTTCCGGTAGTTTTTGCATCCGGCGTCGATGTTATAGCTGACGATAATTCATACAATGTAAGACAGTTCGTGGAAAGGCTTTACCGTGAGACTCTCGGGCGTGAAGCCGATGAAGAAGGTGCAGCTGACTGGACTTCGCGTCTGGTAAGCGGCGGAAGCACAGGTGCGGATGTCGCATTCGGTTTTATATTCAGTGACGAGTGCCGCGCGCAGACTGCTGATAATTCGGCTTTCGTTCAGGTTCTTTACCGCGCAATGCTCGGACGTGAAGCTGACGAGGCGGGACTTAATTCCTGGACCTCGTTTCTTAATGCTGGACATCCGAGGAGCAATGTTTTTGCTGGATTTGTTAATTCTCCCGAGTTCACGGGAATCTGTGCCGAATACGGTATCACGCGCGGCAACAGAAGATATGTCGATCCGAACCGGCCGATGGTCGCACTGACTTTTGATGACGGCCCGGGCCCCAGGACGGCAGAGATCGTATCTTGCCTGCAATCTCACGGGGCAGCAGCTACTTTCTTCGTAGTGGGTATGAATGCCGAGCGTTATACAGACACGCTTGCAAGGATTCGCCGAGCAGGCTGCGAGATCGGTAATCACACTTACGATCACACGAATCTGACGAGACTTTCTGCTGCCGATATTCAGGGTGAGATAAGTACAGTTAATGATATAGTTCGCGCGGCAACTGGTATGGGAACGACGGTACTGCGTCCGCCGGGAGGCAATCATAATGAGACCGTTGATGCTGTAGCCGGAATGCCTTTGATCATGTGGTCTATCGATACCCGTGACTGGGCAACGCGAAGCACTCAGGCTACGATCAATTCAGTTCTCGGTTCGGTTAGGGACGGTGACATCATACTGATGCATGATATCTATTCACCGACTGTCGATGCCGCTCTTTATCTGATTCCGGAACTTCAGAACCGAGGGTATCAGCTCGTAACTGTATCGGAACTCGCAGAGTACCGCGGCGGTGCTCAGTCCGGATGTGCTTACAGATCGTTCAGAAGGTAATCGGCGGGCCGCAGGAATATACAGTTTCTTTTCATTTGGTGCGTGCCGGTTGGTGTAAAATGAATCTATAAGTTTATTAATCTTCGGAGGTGTCCCATGGGTAAGAATGCAATGTATAACATCAGCTACGGCCTGTATATCGTTACAAGCAAGACTTTCAAGGATAACGGCTGCATCTCTAACACCGCGGTGCAGGTAACAAGCTCACCGAACCGCGTGTCGGTAACGCTCAATAAGGCTAATCTTACTCATGACATGATCCTGGAGTCCGGTGTGCTTACGATATCCATCTTAAACGAGAGAGCAACTTTCGGATTGTTCGAGCGATTCGGCTTAAAGTCCGGCCGCGATGTCGATAAGTTTGACGGATTCACGGCTAGCAGGCGCACCGCTAACGGGACTTTATATATCACCCGTGGAACGAATGCTTATATCTCCGGTAAAGTCTGTCAGACCATCGACCTCGGCACACATACCATGTTCATCTTCGATGTAGAAGAGTCTGAGGTCTTTAATGACGTTCCGAGCGTTACATATGCTTATTATCAGGCAAATATCAAGCCTAAGCCTAAAGCGGTGGGCACTGATGCTACGACAGGTCAGACAATCTGGCGCTGCACAGTCTGCGGTTATGAATATGTCGGCGAGGAACTTCCCGATGACTTCGAATGTCCGCTTTGCCACCACCCGAAGGAGGACTTCGTTAAGGTCGTGAAGTGAGTTGGGCTTTGATTGGCCGTTCGGGCGTGCAAATGTATCTTAATTGATGCATGAATTTACCATATTAATGTTGAGAATAAGATACATCCGATGAATGTATCTTATTTTTATCTGGTTTTAGGTGTTTTTATGTCAACGATAAGATACATTTGAAGGGCTTTGTCGGATTTTGTCGTTTTTTGTCGACTTTTTGTAGGTGATTCCCACCTAAGCCCAGTATATGCTTAATCTATGTTAAGCAGAAGACACCATGAATTGAAGATTTCGTATCTGAAGTATCGACTCTCGCAGATTCTTCAGGGTTACTATGGTAATCATCGGGGTTATAGAGCGATTTATATTACTCATGATCCAACTGATAATGAAATCAATAATCAACACAAGCGCATAATTAAGCTTGATTCCAAGCAGGGTCAGTTGATAAGGCCGATTATCGAAGAGTCTATGCGTCTTCAAAGTGAACTGGAATACTTGGAATCGAAATGGCGTATTGAATATAATGGAGAACCTAGGATAATCAAGTATCCGCTTAAACGACTGCGGCAGCCGCCATATAATTCGGAATTCTTTAAGAATGCGAAGATAAACTCCAATACTTACAAGCCCGAGGCATTGAAGATAATTTATAAAGGTCAGAAGTTCCGTACCAAGAATGAATTGTCAGCGGCGCAGGTGGTTGAGTCATTGGGTTATGAGTATAAATCCGAAATACATATAGCAGGAGACCATTATGATCACTATCCGGATGTATCGGTGAATATCCCTGAGCTTGATCTTATGCTGATGTCAGAAATCGACGGTGCGATGGAGCGCAGCAACTATAAACTCAAGTCGATAGAGAGACAGTATGAGTATTTCGATGACGGATTCTGTGAGTTTAAGGATATCGTGTTTTTGCGAATGACTGATTCCCAAGTCTTTGATCCTGAGGCATATAAAACACTCATTAGAACAGCAATCGAAGTGAATATTAATGATCTGTTCACGGACTAACAGACACTTGAGTGCATAAGTGTTGATTAAGCGACATAAACGCCTGATATTACTCATTGGTTTGCCTTATCAGGGATGGTTAAATCTAGCCATACCAGTTAAGGAGGCTAACTAAAATGAAAAAGCACACAGACGTAAAGGAAAGAATCTACAGCCACAACAGACACGTAAGAAGCATCCTGTTCCAGCAGAGAATGCAGCTCATCCGAGTTCTGTACGGCGGCAAGAGCTACGCAAGCTTCGGCTAATTAACAAAATCGATTCGTAAAAAGATCAAACGGCTCCTGATGGAGCCTTTTTGATTTAAGAAAGAATTAAGGATTAATTAAAGTACATTTCAAGTATTCTTCCTTACGCCGCGTTAAGATGAGTACAACAAAAGCGAAACGGAGGACACGGAAATGAAAGACTACGATATCAAGATCAGAAATAACAGCAACATCAGAGTATACGGCACAAAGGACAACACCATCGTTTTCCCTGCGGACGTTAAGCTCGATGCAGACCATGATCAGGCAGACATCGACATCCTTAAGAACACTAATGCAGTTATCGGACTTCCCGCGCAGGTAGAGCACGTGGAGCTTAATATCGAAGATGCCAAGTTGCAGCTCGAAGATGTTGTTTTCGAAAAGTGCGAGATCGATGCCAAGGGCGTGATCGAAGTTGATATCACAAACGTTACCGGCAGCATTGACGTCAATATGATAGGCGGCGCGGCTACTTTGCTGGTACCTGCTGACTACAGCTTCAGAACAAGATGCGAGGGCAAGGGCAACAACATCGTGTGCGAGACGGCCGAGGACGATTCTGCAGCAAACGTTATCGAGCTTAACGGCAAGAACAGCACGCTCACCATCAAGACGAAATGATATAATCGAGGCGTAGCTTCACGAAAAGGAGGGCACGCCACATGGAACGCGAGTTCAAGCCCGGCGACATAGTACAGCACTTTAAGCGCGAGTTCGATTCAGAGGGGAACAACTACCTTTACGAGATAGTCGGCATTGCGCATCACTCGGAGACGGACGAGAACCTCATGGTGTACCGCGCACTCTACGGCGAGGGCAAGATGTGTGCCCGCCCGGTCGACATGTTCTACAGCGAAGTCGACCGCACCAAATACCCGGACGTGAAGCAGAAGTACAGGTTCGAGAAGTATGAGGGAGAACTGAAGATCTAATGACTATAAACCTCGGAAAGTATTCTTCCGGGGTTTTCTTATGCCGTTTTTTGATTGAAATTTATTGAATTTATAAAGGAGACCCTTGATAAGTACATATTAAGGGACTATTATTGTCGTCCGCGATGCTAGAATCGCAGTAACAGGGCAGTGGTGCCCAAGGGATTTTAGAGGAATGAGAAAGGATGGATTAAGTATGAGCGGTATTTACAATGCAACAATTAACATGGATTCAGAGAACAGGATGAGAAACGTCATCGGTACGGTTACGGCTGCCACCATGAAACTCAAGAGCTACGGATTCTCCGACGAAGCAGTCTACGAGATCATCCCGATCCTGATGGGAGTGGAAATCAAGGCCGACCAGCGGAAGATCGATCAGATTGAAGAAATCCTGGAGTGCATCCACGAACTCGCAGATACAGAAGAACAGTTCGCCGAGAAATTAATGGACATACTGAGCGGGAAGGGGTGAGATCATGCTGACAATACTCTTCTACGCGGCTCTCATCTATGTGGCCATAAAGATGCTCCTCTGGGGCATCAAGGCCGCGTGGTCCCTTCGGGGGCCTCGTTTCTTTTCGCAGGGGTGTTTGCTACAATAACCTAGTAAGTAACTATAGAATGGCTTTCGAAGGCTAGAATAAGGAGGAACATATGCCGCACATAGAGATCAAGTGTTATCCCGGAAGAACAGAAGAGGTTAAGAAGGCCTGCGCCGAGAAGGTAGCAGCCGATGTTGCCGAGACGCTCGGCTGCCCCGCGACCGCCGTATCAGTCGCCATCAAGGAGATCCCCCAGGAGAATTGGAAGGACGTCTTTAACGGTCAGATCATGGCAGACAAAGACTCCCTATACGTGGAGCCGGGATACACCTGTGAGTAAAACAATAAGCCGGTCGTGAATTGATGATCGGCTATATTTATGCTCGACATGTACACGCGACGCGGGTATAATTGATATATGATAAAGAGTTTTGCGGACAAAGAAACTGAGAAAGTCTATCAGCAGGTATTTTCTAAGAAACTGCCGCACGACATTCAGCGGGTTGCATTAAGAAAGCTCATTATGATAGACAATGCCGCGAATATTGAAGATCTAAGAGTTCCTCCTGCCAATCATCTGGAACGCTTGGAAGGGGATAGAAAAGGACAGTGCAGCATAAGAATTAATGATCAGTACCGAATCTGTTTTACTGAAAAGAATAATGATTATTACGATGTAGAAATTACTGATTATCATTGATGAAGGGAGAAGAGTATGTCTGATTATATTGCTACAACCAAGATGAGTGAGATCCTTATCGAAGAATTTATGGAGCCGTTGGGTTTGTCGGCTTATAGGCTTGCGCAGGAAATACATGTTCCTACATCAAGAATTCAGGATATACTGCATGACAGAAGGAAGATCACACCTGATACGTCCTTGAGGCTTGCTAAGTTTTTCGGAGTGTCCGACAGATATTTTCTTGATATACAGAATGATATAGAGCTCCGTGAGCTTAAGAAGACCATGAAGGCTGAGATCAGATCCATCAGATCTTATGAAGAAATCGCACAATAAGGAGGTCCCTATGAACGAAGTAATCAAGGTGCTGACAGAGAGAAGAAGTATTCGTAAGTTTAAGTCTGAAATCCCGCCTAAGGAGGACCTCGAGCAGATTATCAACGCGGGCCTTTATGCTGCGAGCGGCATGGGAAAGCAGGCCGCCATCGTGATCGCGGTGACAAATAAAGAGTTAAGAGACAAGGTCTCCGAAGACAACAGAAAGATCTTAGGAGCACCTGAAGGCTTCGACCCGTTTTACGGCGCTCCTGCTATCCTTATGGTCCTCGCGGACAGGTCGGTTCCTACGCATGTTTACGACGGTTCACTTATGCTCGGTAACCTCATGAACGCCGCTCATTCGCTCGGGCTCGGCAGCATTTGGATCCACCGTTGCAGAGAAGAGTTCGAGCAAGATGATTACAAGAATTTGCTCGCAGATCTCGGTGTGGAAGGTGACTTTGTAGGCATCGGCCACCTTGCAGTCGGTTACACTGACGGAGAAGTCCCCGTTGCTGTACCCCGCAAAGAAGATAGGGTATATTGGTGTGAGTAAACATTAAGGAGAACAAGTATGGAATTATCCCCCGAGAGAGCAGCTGAGATAGAGCAGAACCTGATTGAGAATGAACTTATGCGTCAGGGTGACCACATCGTGCACTCTGAGCGCGGTGACTATTGGGAGAAATTACTGTGCTTCTACTCACAGGTGCGCGGTTATTACTACTGCACACATGAAAATCTCATCTTCGTCGGAGGCTTCGCTGGCACGACATTCTGGTCGGTCCGTTACAGCGACATCAAGAAGTTCGAAAAGTGCACAGTCGGACCTTTCATTCCCACAGGCATCCGCATCACTTTCTACGACGAGAAGAAGGGCAAGGATAAAAAATATAAGATGTCCGTCCTCGGCCGCGCAAAGTGGCTGGAGTTCCTCGGCGCCAAAGTTCCGAAGAATCAGGAAGCATAAAAAAACAGACAACCAAAAACCGGATGCAAGACACGCATCCGGTTTATATATCAGTAAGTAAAAATATGTTAAATCATCAGATATTAAGTCCGCGCTTCCAGCGACCCGAAAGGTAGAAAGACCAGGTGATTATAAAGCCCATGCCGAAGCCGAAGATGCCGTTCCACCAGATGATGGTGTGGCCGAGGAAAGGACTGTAGCGCAGCAGGTACACCATTACAACGCGCGTGCCGAGTGCACAGCAGGCGACGATCATGGGGAACAGCGAATGGTTAGTGCCCTGGAACACTCCGAAGACGGGGATATAGACCGACAGCACGATGTTGATAAGTGCCACCGCCTTAAGGTGCGCGAGGCAGTATACGGCAGCCTCGTCTGAAAGCTTAAACAGCTCGATTATCTGCGGCGCGAATATCCACACGCACGCGGAGATCACGAGCGTCATGAGAAACGAGATCACAAGGGTCTGGCGCAGTCCCGTCCTGATGCGGTCAAGCTTGCCGGCACCGACATTCTGGCCCGTGTAAGTCGCCATCGTGGTCTGGAAGGCAGTGCATGGCAGGTTAAGGTACATCTCGATCCTCTGGCCTACCGTGAAAGACGCCGTCATTACCTTGCCGAAGCCGTTTACAGCACGCTGTATGAACGTCATGCCGAAAGAGACAACCATAAGCTGCAGCGAGATGGGGAAGCCCACCACGCATGTCTTCTTAACAAGATGCGAGTCCCACTTGTAGTCACTTAACGAGAAGCGGAACAGCGGGTACCTCACACGCATGTAGATATATGCCGCCACAAAGGAAAGTGCCTGCGAGATCACGGTGGCGATGGCAGCGCCTGCGACTCCCCAGGGGATAACCTTTACCAGAAGTATGTCGAGCCCGATGTTGGTGAGTGACGAGATCAGCAGGAAGTAAAGCGTAGCCGCACTGTCACCGACGGCACGCAGGATGGCAGAGAAGATGTTGTAGCCGAACTGGAAGATGAGGCCGACAGCGTAGATCCTAAAGTACAGCAGTGTCATGTCCAGAATCTCGGCAGGGACGTCAACCAGATACTTGAAGGCCGGGTAGGAAAGGGCAGCTCCGAGCACAGCCGACGCAAGCCCGAGTGCCATCAGGAAGAGTATTCCCACGGAAGCATTGCGGCGCACGCCTTCATTGTCCTCGGCGCCGTAGTTTTGCGCCACCACCACGCCGTTGCCGCTTGAGAAGCCTATTGCGACGGCGAGGAAGAAGAAGGCAAAGCTTCCCGTGGTACCTACGGCAGAAAGCGCGTCCTCTCCCGCAAAACGCCCCACGATAATGGCGTCAGCTGTGTTATAAAGCTGCTGGAGCAAAGACCCCGCCAGCACCGGCAGGGCGAAAGTAAGTATATGCTTCCAGGGCGTGCCTTCTGTCATCATTTTCATATGCACGCAGGAATTCTATCACACTTATGGCACGGGATTATTGACTAATTATTATTTATGCTATAATCAAGAATAGTTAACACCCTCAACCCTTTGTCGTTCTGAACGAGGATCATATGTACTATGCGAGCATAGGCTTACTGGCCTTGACGATTCATTGCATCATCAACCTCGATTATCTGAAACCGCGTCGTAGCGGCCGTATTCCTGCGTCCATGGAAAGGTACAGGCTTTTCCTTTACAGCGTCGCCGTATTCTATCTGTCCGACCTGTTGTGGGGTTCGTTTACTGATTCCAAGATCATTCCTCTGGCTTATCTTGATGCACTTGTATTCTTCGTGTCGATGGTCTGGTCCGTTCTGCTGTGGACGCGCTTCGTCGTGGCTTACTTGGGCCGCAAGGATACTTTCAGTCTGGTGCTGACCATAGGCGGCTGGGCCATCTTCTCCTTCGAGATAATCGCGCTTCTTATTAACTTTATTAAGCCTGTTGTTTTCTACTATGACAGTGAAGGCATATACCATACAGGTGCAGGCAGAATCCTCACGCTCTTTGCTCAGTTTGCTCTTTATCTTGCAACTGCTGCCTATACGCTTGCTGTAGCAGATAAGGCTGAGGGCAGGATGAAGAGGCACCACTGGACTATCGGTATTTCCGGTCTTGTTACCACCGTCTTCATTGCCCTGCAGGCGCTGTACCCCATGCTTCCTTTCTACTCAATAGGCTGCCTTATCAGTACCTGCATCATCCACACATACGTTGTTCAGGACGAGAAGACGGAGCACCAGCGCTCTCTCGTAAATGCCAAGCAGATTGCTTACCGTGATCCTCTCACGGGTGTTAAGAGTAAGCGTGCTTTCCAGGAAGACAAGGCCAAGATCGATCACAAGATCTCTTCGCTTGAGCTTAAGGAGCTCGGCGTTATCGTATTTGACGTCAACGACCTTAAGAAGGTTAATGATAACCTGGGTCACGAAGAGGGTGACAAGTATATCGTTGCGGGCAGTGCCATGATCTGCAATCAGTTCCAGCACAGCCCTGTTTACAGGATCGGCGGCGATGAGTTTGTTGTTATCCTGGAAGGTGACGATTACAGAGACAGACTCGAGCTTATAGAAGAGTTTAACCGCCAGGTGGAGGAGAACCGCCGTAACGGCAGGATAGTTATCTCCTCCGGACTTGATATCTTCCGCCCGGGCCGAGACATCGACTTTAATTCCATCTTTGAGCGTGCTGACCAGAGAATGTACGAGCGCAAGAAGATACTCAAGAGCCTTCCCGCTGCAGGCTGATATCAGTTGTGATTACGCGTGTGCAGCTTTCTGTACTCGCGCGGAGTAGTACCCGTGATCTCACGAAAAACTTTATTAAAACGCGTGGTGGACTGGAACCCCGCGCGGAATGCACACTCCGTTATTGAAAGCTTCTCGTTTATGAGCAGGTTAATCGCGTTCTGTACGCGTATGCCTGAAAGGTAGTCAGGGAAGGACATCTCAGTGTATTCGTTAAAAAGCTTGGAGAAGTAGTACTGTGAAAGCCCCGCGGCTTCTGCCACCTGCGCCTCGGAGATGTTTTCTGATGAGTGCTGGGAGATGAAGCTTAAGGCGTTTCTTATGTATTCCCAGGACTTGTCCGAGAACTTCTCCATGCCAATCTGCTCGCGCCTTTCTTCCATGACGTATTCGCCGATGAGAAGAAGGATGTTATACACGATCATCTTGCAGCGCGTTTCTGTAAAATGCGTACTGCTGAGGTAGAGGTCCTGGAGTTCGTATATGAGTTCTGTAATCTGACGGCACAAGTCCGCGTTCTTTCTGTGAGAGATAAGGTGGCACTTGTTAAGGAAACCGGTGGCCGCCGCAAGGTCCGTATTATTCTCGATAAGGGAAGAGGAAAACTGTATAAACATGGAGCCGTGTAGAGGTAGATAAATGATCTCATGAAGCTCCTTGGGCCACACCAGTAATATGTCTCCCACAGACGGTTCCAGGATATTATCCCCGATTTTGTACTTTGCACCCTTTTTCTGGACTATTGTGAACTCTGCAGCGTTATGCCAGTGAGCCGGGAACTCGGTCACATAAGTGGTGTCAGTTACCGCCACGCCGTTAATATTGGCGAAATTGATGATTTCCTTATCCATAAATACAAGATAGCAAAAAACGGTCAAAATTCAACATTATATTTCTGTTTTTCTGCGGGACTAAAGTTTATCTTTGGCTCATGAGTACGAAGGTAACAGATTTCACCCGCGGAGACCCCGCGAAGCATATATTAAGATTCTATTGGCCGCTGCTTCTGACCAGTACGCTTCAGCAGGTCTACAACTTTGTGGATATGATGATCGTAGGCAGGGGACTGGGTGACCAGGCCTTCACATCCGTTGGAAACATGGGTTCCATTTTCTTTCTGGTAGTCGGTTTTTCCTTCGGTCTTGCAAACGGCTTTGGCGTCATGATAGCCCAAAGCTTCGGCGCCAAGGATGAGGACACGCTGCGGCACAGGCTCGCAGGCACCATCATCCTTTCCGTATTTATTTCGGTCTTCCTGACAGCGGGCAGCATCATACTCCTGCCGTTTTTCCTTAAGCTTCTTAATACAGATGCGGTCCTAATGAAAGACTGCCTTACATACGGCTACATCATCTTTGCGGGCCTTACCGCGTCGATAAGCTATAACGTAAGCTCTTCTGTCTTAAGAGCACTCGGCGACAGCAAGACTCCGCTTACAGCGATCATCACGTCTTCGGTCGTAAATCTGGCTCTCGATGCCTTCTTCATTTTCGTCCTTAAGATGGGTGTCGGCGGCGCTGCAGCAGCCACGGTAATATCTCAGGTGGTATCTACACTGATCTGCGTTATCAGGCTCACTCAGATCGAAATGCTGCACCTTAAGAAGAGTGATTTTAAAAACGAGCGAAAAGTCTACATAGACCTCTTCAAAAACGGCATCCCGATGGCTCTCATGAACTCCATCACTGCGGTCGGCTGCATGACGGTGCAGCACTTCATTAACGGCCACGGCGTGGACTACACCACAGCGTATTCGGCCTGCAGCAAGTACCTTAATCTTTTTATGAATCCTGCGGCAACTGCCGGCAACGCAATGAGTGCGTACACCAGCCAGAACTTCGGCGCCAAGCGTTTCGACAGGATTGGGCAAGGACTGCGTGTCTGCCTTACGATTTCATTCGTAACCTACGTGTGCTTAGGCTCGCTCATGGTGCTCGTGCCGGAGCCTCTCGTGCGCATCCTGATACAGGGCGATGAGGCCGTAAAACTCGCGTGCTCGTTCTTGCCCATCTGCGGCATTGCGATCATTGCTGTGGACTGCCTTTTCGTGGTGCGCAATGCGGTGCAGGGCATGGGTGACCCCGTTCTGCCCATGTGGTCCGGCGTTATCGAGATGGTGCTGCGTATCGGGGCAATCTCGCTTCTGATCGGTACCATTGGGTTCAAGGCAGCCGCCATTGCGGAGGTTTGTGCGTGGACCGGTGCACTCGCAGTAAACGTGTTCGGTTTCTGCCGCATACTTCTGCCTAATCTTAAGGCGGGAAGAGCCTCCATAAGGTACGCTTTGCCCCAGCGTTTAAAAGTAAAATAAAACTGTGTAAATTAAAGCTTTCTGTATTATAATAATCCCGATCTAACATGGAAAGGGGATTTAATATGGGAAAGGTTAGAGTAGCTGCTTTTTCGTTTTTGTTAAGCGGGGTGTTTCTGGCAATATGCTGTTTCCTGCCGCTTAAGACTCTAGTTATCACAGGAGGGATGGAGGAGACTTCAGTCCTAAGATTTATGCCCAGCGTTGGCGGCTTTTTTGTTTTAGTACTCGCTCTGTGCTGCATACTGTTTCCGATACTCGGCTATAAGAGCTATTCAGCTTTAGTCGGTACGGGTTCGGCTATACTCGGAGGCGGACTTCTGTGGTACTACACCAACAGTGCTGAAGCTTCTGCAGCTCAGGTTTCACAGGTTGAGGAAGTAATTGACGGAATGTTCTCCTCTTTTTCTAATACACCTGCTGTTGAGACGACGGTGACCGTTACAACTAATGTTGGTTTCTCTCTTACGATAATCGCTCTGGTGCTCGTGCTCATCACGGGTTTCGCTTATACATTGGTTGATGAGAATTAAGAGGCACAACAGGTAAGAGATGGAAGATACACGGCGGGTTAATGACAAGTCTGATATAAATGTGTCGAAGAGGAAGAACACCATTGCGATTCCTCTGATCGTCATATTCTTTCTCATGGTCATTATGGTCGTTTATACATCGCAAAATGTAAGATCTGTTACGGTAAGTAATATCCATGAGGTCGGATACGATAAGATCACTTCGATAAGTGCTCAGATTGAAAACTATCTCGATACCACCAAGGGTATGCTCTGGGTTACAGCCGAGACTGTTGATCACATGGTTCAGCAAAATGCATCCACTGATGCGATTCAGCAGTACCTGGTCGCTCAGACAGATGCCCAGATCGAGACTTTTAACTTCGACTACACCGGCCTGTATGGTTACGTAGGCGGCGAGTATCTGGACGGTCTTAACTGGGTTCCTGATGATGATTATGTTCCTACAGAACGTGACTGGTACCGCCAGGCAATAGCCGCAAACGGAGATACTACCATCGTCTCTCCTTATGTTGATGCACAGACGGGTGAGGTAGTTATCACCATCACAAGAATGCTTTCTAACGGAGAAGATGTAGTTGCGGTTGACCTTACGATGGAGAGTATCCAGGAGATGTCTACAGCTCTTACCATCAGGGATGAAGGTTACGGCTTCATCTTCGATAACGAGGGACTGATCATAGCGTCAAAGGATGAGTCCCTGAAGGGTCTTAACCTTAACGTGATAAGCGGTATGTCCGAGCTGATGGACAGGGCGGTCGAGACAGGCGATGGTTATTTCGAGATCGAGCTTAACGGCAGCATGAACACTGTATTCGTTCAGACTGTTATGGATCAGTGGTATGTAGTCATCATAATCAGCAACACGGACCTCTATGCTGAGATCGTTCAGCAGATCGCCGTAAACGTTATCATATGCGTAGTCATCTTCGCCCTCATCGCGCTGTTCTATTTCCTGGGCTACAGGAATGACAGACGCGTATCCAAGAGGATCGCACAGATGCGTGAAGAGGAGCAAAGAAGAGAATATGAGGCCAAGGTCCTGAAGTTTGAAAAAGAATCCGCCGATTCTGCCAACAGGGCCAAGTCAGACTTCCTGGCGCAGATGAGCCATGAGATAAGAACACCTATCAATGCCGTCATCGGTATGGATGAGATGATCTTAAGAGAGACGACTGATCCCGACATCAGGGACTACGCGCTTGATATCAAGAGTGCAAGTAAGACGCTTCTTTCACTCGTTAACGGAGTGCTTGATTTCTCCAAGATCGAGAGCGGAAAGATGGAGATAGATCCGACTGACTACCGTATCGAAGAGATGATCGATGCTCTGGTCAACATGATAGAAGACAGAGCCGAGAAGAAGTATCTGGAGTTCCATCTGGAGATCGACGGCAACATCCCCAGAGTCCTTCACGGCGACGATATGCGTATCGAGCAGGTCATCACCAACCTTCTTACTAATGCCGTTAAGTATTCCGAGCAGGGTTCCGTTACGCTTAAGATGGACTGCGAGAGAATCGAGAACGGTGAGTGTACGCTTTATGTTGAAGTACGTGACACCGGTATCGGTATTAAGGAAGAGGATATGGGCAGGCTCTTCGAGTCCTTCCAGAGGCTTGATGAGAGGAAGAACCGTAACATCGAAGGTACCGGACTCGGCATGGCGATCGTGCAGGGTATCCTGGAGATGATGGACAGTAAGATTGAAGTCCAGAGTGATTACGGTAAGGGTTCCACATTCTCGTTCAGACTGAAGCAGGGCGTGGTCGATCCCGAGCCTATCGGCGAGTACAGAAGGCATAGGGAAGAGATGGTGGAATCTGATGAGACAAGAAGCCTGCGCGTTCTTAAAGCCAATGTTCTCGTCGTCGATGATAATGATATGAACCTTAAGGTTGCCAAGGGTCTTATGAAGAGGCTTAACCTCGTGCCTGATACGGTCAACTCCGGTAAGAAGGCCATCGATATGATCAATAACAAGCACTACGACATCATCCTCATGGACCACATGATGCCTGTTCTTGACGGTATCGAGACCCTCAAGATACTGCGTGAGAACCGCCTTGTCGATGACAGCACCCCGGTTATTGCGCTGACGGCGAATGCCATCGCGGGTGCCAGGGAGATGTATCTTAACGAGGGCTTCAGCGACTACATGTCCAAGCCCATCATCCCCAAGCAGCTCGAGAACATTCTCGTGCAGTACCTGCCTGAGGGAAGCTACATGTTCGTCGACTTAAGTGAGGACGATGAAAGGGACGGTAAGGACAGCCTTGCCGAAGCACTTGAGAAGAAGGGCTTCAACGTTAAGGCTGCACTCACGTACTGCATGAATGACGAGGAGTTCTTCGTAGAGCTTCTGCATACTTTCGTGGAGAGCGAGCCCGAGAAGAGGGAGAGCATCACGAAGTTCTATAACGACAAAAACTGGGCTGACTATTCGACTTATGTCCACGCGCTTAAGAGTTCCGCCAAGACTATCGGTGCCGACAAGCTTTCCAAGATGGCGCTCGACCAGGAGAACGCATCCAAGGCCAAGAACGTGCCCATCATCATCTCCGGCTACGATTCCATGATGGAGGAGTATGCCAAGGTAGTAGAGATGCTTAAGGCTGTTTTAAGCGCAAATAATGCCGCGGAAACTACGGCTTCCGGCGAATCTGATGATGACGCTGAAGTAATGGAATTCTTCCCTGAGTAATCAGGCTTTTTCTTCTCCCGTAAGCATCTCGTAAGTAACTCCGTACTTGGCCGCGATGTCACGTGCGTAGGACGAGCCCTCAGGTGCTTTCTCGACTACCTTGTAGGAACGTTTTCCTTCCTCGCTCGCCATTACGACTGAAGATACATTAAACTCGGCGGCATTCTCCGCAAGCTTATGCATGTGCGTGTTGTAGATGGTACGGCTGCCCTTGAGCCTTAAGGCGCGCACTGCATCCACCGCAATGTAGTACCCCTCCTCGAAGGAAGTGGTGGAGAAGCTTTCATTAAGCAGCACGAGGCTTTCGCCTGTGGCACCGTCAAAGATCTCCTTAAAGCGCACGCATTCCTCACCTAAACGGCCGAGATCCATCGTCTTGTCCTCGTCTGCCGGGAAGTGCGTGAAGATCATGTCCGCGGGCGTGTATTCGAATGCGTCTGCGGGCACGTAAATGCCGCCCTGCGCAAGTGCATACAGAAGCCCCACAGCCTGTGTGAGCGTGGTCTTACCGCCTCTGTTGGCGCCCGTGAGAAGGTAGATCACGTGCGTGTCATCGTAGATGAGGTCGTTGTCTACCACTTCATCGCTGCTTGCAAGGGAAGAGGCGAGCTTAAGGTTATAGAAGCCCTTAGCATTCATCATGCACACGTCGTTTTGAGCGGGTACGGGCTGAGCCTTGCAAAAGTGCATGCCCTTTTTCTTTGCTGCAGAAATAAACTCGGCGAAGTTGATGTAGTACGTAAGCTCGGGGATGAGCTTGCTTATGGTAACGATCGAGATGTCGGAGTAAGCGGAGAGCACGGACCTGAGTTTCTTGACCAGGTGGCTCATCATCTTGGATGCGACGTTCGAAAGGTAGAAGGTCGAGCCCGAGGTGCTGTCTCCGTCCGGAACCTTTGAAAGTGTGGACTTGTTGCCGATTACGCTGGAGTAGTTAATGCCTTCGGTCAAGGTGGCGTTGATCTTGTCCAGAGCCCCCTCGGTGCTTGGGGTGTCAGCGGGCTCATAGCGCATGTCGCCGTCCCAGGCCGTGTCCTTGTTAAGCTTATCCTTGGCGGCTACTGCGTCAGCAAAGTTGCTCACGATGCCGGATTTTTTAAAAGACTTGGCGTTGACCGAGATGAGGCCTAAGCTCTCGGCTTCGAATCTGGAATTAACATTGATGCCGATGGTGACGCTCTGGATGGAGTTTGCATCCACGCTTATGTTCTCGATGTCCTTCTTCATCTGAGCGAAGCTGGCATCGGTGTAGAGTGTATCGATATAGGAAAGCATGTCCTTAAGTCCCTGTGACTTGATGCCGGGATCAGAAAGGCAGTCGTGAAGTGATTCCACGCAGGTGATGAATGACTTGAGCTCATCGAGCCTGTGCATGAGATCCCAAAGTCCCGGCTTCTCCTCGGCGCTCTTACGCCAGGTGCCGTAGTCTTTAAGGTAGTCGATCTGATTCATAAGATCGAGAAGCTTCTCTCGCATCTGCGGCAGGTTATAGATGTCGTCGAAGATGTCCTGTCTGTATCCGGCCACTTCAGGGTCGGCAGTGAATCTGGACAGGACACGGATGATCATCTGCTGTTCCTTCGGGTCAGAGGTGATCTGCGTGGTGATGGTGTCGATTCCGAGGTCATGGACCGTGGTGTCGCTCAAGACTTTGTAAGCGGGTTCTGTACCGTGAAAAAGCAGGCTTACTGCTGTTTTGTTGTCCATGGACATAATAATTACCTCCACTCGGAGAAGGATACGATTATTATAGTATAATAGTAAAGGAATTTAATAGGGAGAGTGCACTATGGGATTAGGTATGAAGCTCATGAACCATGTACTGGGAAATCTGGCTGCAGGTGCGGTCAGTTCTCTTATGGAGGCGGATAACAAAGCGGCTGAGGCTCGTAAGGCTGAGGCACAGGCAAAGATGCAGGCTTATGAGATCCAGAAGAAGCAGATGGATGAAGAAGCCCGCCGCCGCAAGAGTGCAGAGGAGATCGCCAAGATCAAAGCCCAGGCTGATGCCGACAAGGCAGCTATCAACGTTAAGCTTCTTGATGATAAGTCCTTCAACACCATGAAGGCCGGTATCGTTCTTTGCTGGTATATCGCAGGCATTGACGGAAATATCTCGAAGGATGAGGCGCATGCCATCACAGAGAGGATCAGGAACATTAAGGCCACAGGTGATATCCCTGAAAAGTACAGGGATGCCATCGCAGAGCTTGAGACATACAGGCCCATGACATTCGATGAGGTTAAGGTCTATCTGGACCGCGCAGACAGTAAGTCTTTGGTAGGACTTGCATTAAGAGCGGAGTATATCGCTAAGATGGACGGCATGACTGCAGCAGAAAAGTCGGCTGTGGACGGCGTGAAGCTTTATGTGGAGCAGAAGGTCGGCTATCACTTCAAGGACCTTCACACCATGCCTCTCACTGTCAGCATGATCTGCCCGACATGCGGCGGAAAGCTTATTCCCGACGAGTCTTTGCGCAAGGCAACATGCGACTACTGCGGCTTCACAAAACTGGTAGAATACAAATCATAAAAATATGATTTGCCAACTCGGATAAAATGGTATAAAATCTCTTGGTCAAAATACTTTTGACTTTATGTGGGTCATTAGCTCAGCTGGATAGAGCAACAGCCTTCTAAGCTGTGGGTCGGAGGTTCGAGTCCCCCATGGCTCACCATTAACACCGGATCGCATCCGGTGTTTTTTGTTGCCTTAATACTAATGCTATAATTCGTATGTATGGAGAAAGTTAAGAAGTTCTTTACCGACAACAAGGACGTATTCCTGCTGTTTGCGCTCTCAAGGCTGCTTTTTGCTGCTGTGCTGCTCATTGCGCAGAAATCGTATGCCGACGTGCTCCTGCTTTTTGACGCGGAGCATTACCGCAATGTCGCTGCCATAGGCTATCAGGAAGAGTACATGACGGCCTGCTTCCCCATGGCGCCGCTCGTGATCCGTTACCTGGGACACGTGGGCGCAGTTATCGTGAACCACCTGGCTTTCTTTTTCTCGCTTGTTTTCCTGAAGCAGCTGATCCTTAAGATGAAGGTGGAGGCCAAGGCGTGCTACGTGCTTGCGCTGGCAGCTTTCTCGCCCTTGGCGCTGTTTATCTCGCTTGAGTACACGGAGGCGCTCTTCTTTTTCTTCACGGTCACAGCCTTCTACCTGTACGTGACCCGCCGCAATCCTTTGCTTATAGGCGTGGTGCTGGGCTTGAGCGTGGCCACGCGTAATACCGGCTCGCTTCTTTTCTTTGCGATCTTCGTGGGCATGGTGATGGAGATGATAAGGAGCAAAGAGTACAAGAAGTGGATAAAGAACATCGTCCTCGCATATATTCCTGCCACGGCGATAAGTCTTATCTATCCTATATTCCTGCAGATCAGATTCGGAAACTGGAAACTGTTCATGGACTGTCAGTACGGATACTGGCTCAGGATCAAGTCTGATATTTTCAAGACCATATGGGTGTCGCTGCAGGTTGTATTTACTGACACTTATAAGTACGGCGGTGAGATGGATGCCATTGTTCTGTTTAAGATAAACGAGGCTTTCTCACTTCTTCTGATGGCACTGCTGATATTCCTTATAGTAAGAGAAATACTGATCATGAAGCGGGCAGGGAAGATCTCGATTCCTTCCGTGGTTGCCGTTATTTACTCGGTGCTCTTCATCATTGCACTTTGCATGACGATAAGAGACCCTGAGTATAATGCGCCTACCGCATGCTATTACAGATACTACGCGAGCCTGTTTACGCTGTATCTGGGCCTTGGAAGATTTAAAGAGAAGACGGTTCAGATATGCATGTTCGGTACCATGCTGATCACGCTTCTGACGGCTTCTGTGTTCTGCCTGGGAGTATTTTTCTTTTAGTTTCAAAAACTGCTTGACAGTTGGGGCATGTATCAATATAATCGTTCTTGCACTTGCGAATGGCATGCATTCGCGGCCGTGGCGGAACTGGCAGACGCGCACGTTTGAGGGGCGTGTGGTTAACCCCATACGAGTTCAAGTCTCGTCGGCCGCACCATTAACATCCCGGATCACAAGATCCGGGATTTTTTTGTCTATTTTTTCTTACATTTTCCTACTTAATAGATGTTATTATATGCGTATGCGTAAGTTAATTAAGCAGTTAACGGCTGTTTTGGCAGCCCTGATAATACTTTTTGAGGTTCCGTTTATGGCGGGACGCGTTAATGCAGACCCGAATCCCGGTGTCGGTGACTTCGTTAACCGCCTTTACGGTTATGCTTTGGGCAGAACACCTGATCCCGAAGGCTTTAATGACTGGTGTTATAAGCTTCAGTGCGGTGAGACTAACGGCGCTGATGTAGCACGCGGCATCATCTTCAGCCAGGAAGCACTTAATCTTAACCTGGATGATTCATGCTTCGTCGATATGCTTTACCACGTTTTCTTTAACCGTGCTCCTGATGAGACCGGAATGCAGGTCTGGGTTAATGCTCTTGCTGAGGGCGCTGACAGAGGCGATGTAATGATGGGCTTTGTCAATTCAGGTGAGTGGGCGGATGTGTGCGCCTCTGCAGGTATGTATTCCGGAAGTGCAGCCACACCTTCGGTTCAGCTTGCTGTAACGGATGACTGCTACGGTTATATCGATAATCTGAATTCGTATTTCATTAATTCTTCCATGACCTCTGAGCAGAGGGAGTCTTTGGCTCAGGATCTTACTTATTTAAGGACTACATGCCGTCAGGTGGCTTACGATATCATCTTCAACGATGATTTCATCGCAGCCGCCAAGACATCTTCTCCCGGAAAGGTAGTGGAGATCTTCTACAGAGCTTTCGAGGGAAGAAGTCCGAGAACTGCTGAGACATATGCGCTCGTAAGTTCCATGAGCGGTAATATCAATCTCGATTATCTGTATAACTACTTCGTAAACAGATCATCTTTTACCACATCGTGCATTAACAAGGGCCTTATGCCCGGTACTTCCGTAGTGCTTAATACTGCCGGCATCACTGACGTTGCGGTAGCTGACTATTTCGCTGATGCCGCTTTCGTAGGCAACTCCGTTACTGCAGGCTTCCCGCTGTACTTCTCGGCTAACGGCAGCGGACTTCTCGGTGACGTACAGATCTATGCTCGCGTAAGCTACTCGTTCCTGTCTGACATGAACAGCATGTCCGGCTACATGCTCCAGTACAACGACATTGAGATGCAGGCCGCACAGCTTCTTAACATGGCCGGCGTGCGTAAAGTGTTTATCTGCATGGGTACAAACGACCTTGTAAGTGCAGAGGCTTCCGTGGTAGCTGACAGATATGCCGCTTATATTGACGGCATTACGGCTGCAAACCCCGGTATCCGCGTGTTCATTGTGTCTACGACACCGAGGTGCGATTCCGCTCAGACTCCCGGTCTTACGAATGATAAGATTGATGAGCTTAATGCACTTATGCAGGCTTACTGCGAGTCCCACAGGCTCGACTACATCGATATCAACACCGCGTTGAAGAACGGCACGGATGCTTTGTATTCCGGCTATTCCTCTGACGGTTACGTTCATATGAATAACACGGGTTACGGCGTATGGGCAGGCCAGGTTGCTTCTTATGTAAGATCCATGCTCGCTTCCGAGCGCCACATCTACAGGTATAGAGGTACATAAGATGGGGCAGTGCAGACGCGCCCTCGAGAAAGATATCCCGCGCATTGCGGATCTACTTAATCAGGTCCTTACAATCCATCACAACATTCGTCCTGATCTGTTTAAGGCTGACTGCCGTAAGTATAACGACAGGCAGATACTCGCGCTTATAGAGGATGATTTCAGGCCTGTCTTCGTTTGTGAGGACGAGGCCGGCACCGTGCAGGGCTATGCTTTCTGTGTTCTCGAGCAGCACCCGGGCAATAACATCCTGACTGATATCAAGACGCTTTACATAGATGATCTGTGTGTCGATGAGACTTTAAGGGGCGGCGGTATAGGCCGCAGACTCTACGATTATGTAAAGGAATACGCGGTGGAGCAGGGCTGCCATAACATTACTTTGAACGTGTGGGAAGGCAATGACAGTGCCGTCGCTTTTTATAAGAGCCTGGGCATGGTTCCCTATAAGTACGGAATGGAGACTATCCTCTGAATGTGGTACAATAAAGCTTTGTAATAAAGCTTTAGGAGAGTCCACATGAAGAAGATCATGCTTGGCAACGAAGCTGTTGCCAGAGGAGCTTACGAGGCAGGCGTAAAGTTTGTCTCATCTTATCCCGGAACACCGAGTACCGAGATTACTGAAGAAATAGCAAAATACCCTGAAGTAGCCTGCGAATGGGCACCGAACGAGAAGTGCGGAGCCGAGGCTGCCATAGGCTGTTCTGTAAGAGGCGGCAGAGCCATGACCTGCATGAAGCACGTAGGTATGAATGTATGTGCCGATCCTCTTTTTACAGCATCATATACGGGCGTTAACGGCGGACTTGTTTTCTGTGTTGCTGACGACCCCGGAATGCATTCCTCACAGAATGAGCAGGATTCCAGAAATTACGCACGCGCATCCAAGGTTCCCATGCTCGAGCCTTCTGATTCCGAGGAGTGCAGAAGATTCACAAAGTACGCCTTCGAGTTCTCGGAGAAGTACGACACTCCCGTTATCTTAAGACTTCACACCAGAGTTTCACACTCAAGATCCGTAGTTGATACCGAGGAGCCTCAGCCCATCGTTATCAAGGATTATGAGAAGAATCCTCCCAAGTACGTAATGATGCCTGCGTATGCCATCGGCAAGCACGTAGTAGTCGAGGACAGAACTTCCAAGATTATCAGCGATGTTGAATCCGATCCCGAGGGCGTAGCCCTTCATAAGATCGAAATGCGTGACACCCAGCTCGGTATCATCACCGACGGTGCCGCATATCAGTATGTAAGAGACGCGCTTCCTAATGCGAGCGTATTGAAGCTCGGTCTCGTATGGCCTCTTTCCGAGAAGGTCATTAGGGACTTCGCTTCCAAGGTAGAAAGACTTGTTATCGTAGAGGAGCTTGATCCTTTCCTCGAGACTGAGATTAAGGCCATGGGCATCAAGTGCGAGGGCAAGGAGCTTTTCACACTGCAGGGTGAGTACTCCGCAAGGCTTCTTACCGAGAAGCTCACGGACAACGAGCTTCCTGTGGCTGCTCTGGATGCTTCCAAGTTGCCCCAGATCCCGGGCCGTCCCCCGGTACTTTGCGCCGGCTGCCCTCACAAGGGTCTGTTCCTCGCACTCAAGAGACTTAAGGTCAACGTCACGGGCGACATCGGCTGCTACACACTCGGAGCTTTGCCCCCGATGCAGGCTGTCGATACAGTTGTCTGCATGGGAGCTTCCGTAGGCATGGCACACGGTTTTGATAAGGCCACAGACCACGAGGACTCCAAGAAGACCGTCGGCGTCATCGGAGACTCCACGTTCCTGCACTCCGGTATCACTAACCTCATGAATGCGGTTTATAACGGCAGTGCCATTACGCTCATCATCCTCGATAACTCCATCACGGGTATGACGGGTCACCAGCAGAACCCCTGCACAGGTAAGAACATCAGACTTGAGGCAGCACCCGCTGTTTCCCTTGAGAAGCTCTGTGAGAGCGTAGGCGTAGTACCTGAAGCAATCCGCGTAGTCGATCCTGTCGACACCTTCGGCTGCGAGCAGGTTATCAAGGAAGAGCTCGCAAGAGATGTCGTTTCCGTTGTCATCGCAAGACGCCCCTGCGCACTCATTCCCACGGGAAGAGCCAAGAAGGGTATCGAGGCTTCCGTTGATTATGAGAAGTGTAAGAAGTGCGGTGCCTGTGCAAGGATTATGTGCCCTGCGCTCACGATCGACGCGGAAGGTTTCCCGTCAATCGATGCAGAGAGCTGCAATAACTGCGGACTTTGCGTGAATATGTGCCGTTTCGGTGCACTTGTTAAGGCGGAGGAATAATTATGAGTAATGAGATAAATGCTTCTATAGTACTTGCCGGTGTCGGCGGACAGGGAACACTTATAGCAGGTAAGCTTCTCGGCATCCTTGCCATGAACTTGGGCCTTGATGTTAAGGTTTCCGAGGTGCACGGAATGAGCCAGAGAGGCGGTTCCGTAGTAACTTACGTAAAGATCGCACCTGAAGTACATTCACCTATTATTGAAGAGGGAATGGCAGACTTCGTTCTGTCTTTCGAGGAAGTTGAGTCCGTAAGATGGGGCAAGCTTCTTAAGAAGGGCGGCACCATGATCGTAAACACACAGCAGATCAAGTCTCTGCCTGTTCTCATGGGCCAGATGAAGTACCCTGAGGGCGTAATCGAGAGCCTTAAGGAAGCTGCCGGCGATAACGCCAAGATCGTACCCATCGATGCCACAGGACTTTCCCTGGAGACGGGTACTACCAAGGCAACTAATATCGTAATGCTCGGTGCACTTTCCAACTATTTCGGAGCAGATGAAGCCGAGTGGAAGAAGGCCATCGAGGAGGCATTCGAGTCCAAGCCCAAGACTATCCCGGGCAACCTTTCCGCATTCGAGAAGGGAAGGACGGCAGGTCAGGCATGAACTTAGGCAAGTTTAGTACCACTGAGCTCGGAAGCACATATAACTTCACGGTTCTCGTAGTGGAGATGACCGAGAAGGTTTCCAAGACGGATAAGCCTTTCGTAGCTTTCACGTTCTCTGACGGAGTTGATAAGATCAGCGCCAATTACTTCGACAAGACCGAGGCTTCCATGAAGGCCATCGGAGTCGAGGTGGGAAAGGTAGTAGATCTAACTTTTAACGTTAAGCTTTATAACGATAAGAAGAACTTCACCGTTAATAATGTGATCGTCTGTCCCGACCCTGATGCCAAGGTGGAGAAGTTTGTTCCTGCTCCTCCTTACGACATCGATGACATGTATAAGAAGATCATCGACAGCATCAAGAAGGCGACAGGACGCGAGTACGATTACAATACTCTGGATGTGCCTTCAGGTGACTACAGTGCTGCTGCGCTTGCCATTAGGATCCTTAATAACAATCATGACGCTTTCTGTAAGTCTTCTGCTGCTCACAGCATTCACCATGACATAAGAGGCGGACTGATCTACCACACATTCAGAATGGTTTACACGGCATTCTATCTTGCGAAGGTTTATAAGAGCATTAACCTCGAGCTTCTTATCTGCGGTACTGCTCTGCATGATATCGGCAAGCTTTATGAGCTTGATACGGATGACTTAGGCTCTGCCGATTATTCTGTCGACGGTAGACTCTTCGGTCATGCAGTGATCGGAATGGAGATGGTGGCAGAAGAAGCCAAGAAGGGTCCCTATAACGATGAGGAAGTCCGTCAGATCCGTCACATGATCGCATCACATCACGGCAACCTGGAGTACGGAGCGATCACGACTCCTGCGACTCCTGAAGCCTTCCTTCTGCATGAGATAGACATGATAGATTCCCGTATGTATATATTCGAGAAAGAGTTGGGTAAGGTCGAGCCCGGTCAGATGACGGACCGTGTTTTCGCTTTGGAGAATTCTTCTCTGTATAAGCCTAACTGATTTTTATTTGAAAGTGCTGGTTAGAAAAGGGTAACTATTAACATGCTTTTTGCCACAAAAGCTTGAATTATCTAAGTTCCTTGAGATTTGGCACTGCTGTTTCCCCCTTATAATGGTCTTGTTCAAATAAAAACCATAGGGGGAAAATAAAAATGTTTGATTACACAGGAAAAGTAGTTGCTATTACAGGTGCATCTTCCGGTCTCGGCAAGCAGATGGCTGAGGGATTCGCTCAGCAGAATGCAAATCTCGTTCTTCTTGCAAGAAGAGTAGAGAGACTTGAGGCAAGTGCCAAGGAGTGGTCCGAGAAGTACGGCGTAGATGTTCTTCCTGTTGCATGTGATGTAACTGATTCCGAGTCCATTGCTAATGCAGTGAAGGCTGTTAAGGAGCACTTCGGTCACTGCGAAGTTATCATCAACGATGCAGGCGGAGAGAAGGGTACAGGTACTCCTTTTGTAGATTACAAGAGAGAGGACTGGGACTTCACACTTAACCTCGACCTCACATCCGTATTCACAGTTTCCCAGGCTTTCGTTAACTTCATGAAGGAAGCTATGGCAGAAGGCAAGCAGACATACGGTCGTGTAATCAACATCGCTTCTATCTACGGTATCGTAGGTAACACAGCTATCCCCACAATTGCATATCACACTACAAAGGGTGCAGTAGTTAACTTCTCCAGAGGTGCAGCTGCAGAGCTTGCTACATCCAACATCACAGTTAACACCATCTGCCCCGGTTACTTCTACACAGAGCTTACAACAGAGACACTGAACTCTGATTATTTCCAGGCTTTCGCTAATCAGTCTGTTCCTATGAAGAGATATGGTAACGAGGGTGAGCTCAATTCTGTTGCAGTATTCCTCGGTGCTGAGGAGTCCTCCTATGTAACAGGTCAGACAATCGCTGTAGACGGCGGTTACACTTGCGTATAATCCGTTAAGTTTTAAGTTTAAAGAGAGCCGTGGCAATCGCCACGGCTCTTTTTGTTTGTTTAGTTTGTTGATGCGTAAATCAGATGATGTTCTTGATTCCGTCGCATATCCTCTTTACTGCGGAAGGACGGTTCATCGTATAAAGGTGAATGCCGTCGCAGCCTGTGGTGAGAAGGTCGATGATCTGGCTGATGGCGTAAGCGAGACCTGCGTCAAGGAATGCATCAGGGTTATCACCGTAGCGGTCAACGATGCGCTGGAAGTTGTCAGGCAGGGTGGCGCCGCAGGTGGATACCATTCTCTTGATGGATGCCACGGTAAGACAGGGCATGATGCCGGGTGTGATCGGTACATCGATACCTGCGATCCTCGCGCTCTCTACCATCTCGAAGAAATACTTGTTGTCGAAGAAAAGCTGTGACAGAAGCACGTCAGCGCCGGCATCCACTTTTTTCTTGAGGTTGCGGATGTCAGTTACCTTATCGGGAGACTCCGTGTGGCACTCGGGGTAGCATGCGCCCGCAATGCAGAAGTCGGTCCTGGGCTTTACATACTCGATAAGCTCGCTCGCGTGAGAGAACACTCCCTTGGCAGGTGCATTAGGATTAACGTCTCCTCTTAAAGCGAGGATATTCTCGATGCCTGCGTCTGCGAGTTCCTTGCAGAACTCATCGATCTCATTCTTATCGTATGAAAGGCAGGTGAGGTGAGCAACAGGCTCAGTGTGATACTGCTCCTTGATCTTCTTGCAGATCGCGATGGTCTTGTTGTTATTCGAAGATCCGCCGGCTCCGAATGTTACGGAAATATAATCCGGATGAAGATCACACAGCATCTCGAGTGTTTCGTCGATGTTGGCAAGCTCCGACTCCGCCTTCGGAGGGAAGATCTCGAATGAAAGTATTGTTTTGTCCTGGTTGTAGATATCAGTAAGTTTCATGCTTGCTATAATAATATAAGCAGAGGAGTAAAACAATGTTTACAACGCATATAGACTTTTTTGATCCTATTAAGATCGCGGACAGCGGACAGGCTTTCCGCATACATCCTATAGATGATACGCACACTGAGCTTGTGGCTTTCGGAAGATATCTTCAGATAGCGTCGCTCGGGACTAATGAATATGCTTTCTCCTGTACGGAAGAAGAGTTTAAAGACATCTGGTTTGAATACTTCGATCTTGATACCGACTATGAAGCGGTGGTGAAAAGTATTCATGAAGACGATGAATTCTTAACGCAGGCTGCCGGGTTCGGACACGGTATCAGAATACTAAAACAGGAAGTGTTCGAGACTGTTATCTCATACATAATCTCGCAGAGAAGATCTATCCCTTCAATCACCACATGCGTAGACAGATTATCGGAACTTTCAGGCACAAAAATAAAGATACCCAAGCTTGAAGAACCTTTCGTAAAACCTTTGAAAAAGTCGTACTATGCATTCCCTGAGATTTCGCAGCTGAGTAAGCTTTCTGCGGACCAGTTAAACGGCATCGGTGCAGGTTACAGAACAGCATATATTGTCAGCGCAACAGAGGATTTCAGTACAGGAAAACTGGATGCGGAAAGTCTTAAAAAACTAAACGATGATGAACTGTATGAAGCTCTTATAAATATGTACGGCGTAGGAAAGAAAGTTGCTAACTGCGTAATGCTCTTTGCATTCCACAGAGTGGGAAGATTTCCGGTTGATGTATGGATAAAACGCATAGAAGACATATACTATAACGGACATTTTGAAACTGAGGAATACCCAGGAATTTCAGGCATTCTGCAGCAGTTCATGTTCTACTTCATCAGAAATATTCAAAAAGGTGCTTGACATCAAAAACGAGTAGAAGTAATATCATGTCGTCAAGGCAATGGCGTCTTGGAGTTAGTACTCCGAGGCGCCTTTTTTCTTTGCAAAAATGTCCGATAAAAGTCAGGAGGAGACGACTATGGAAAAGCAGAATGTACCTGAACTGTTTGGTTCAATGGTATTCGACGACAGAGTCATGAGAGCCAGATTATCGTCTGACGTTTATGAGTCATTGAGAAAGACGATCGATGAGAACGAGAAGCTCGATGAAGAAGTTGCACAGGCAGTTGCAAAAGAGATGCGTGACTGGGCAATCGAGAAGGGCGCTACACACTTCACTCACTGGTTCCAGCCTCTTACAGGAGTTACAGCTGAGAAGCACGACAGTTTCATTTCACCTTCACCCGATGGCGGCGTCATCATGGAGTTCTCCGGTAAGGAACTCATCAAGGGTGAGCCGGATGCTTCCTCATTCCCGTCAGGCGGATTAAGAGCTACATTCGAAGCAAGAGGCTATACAGCATGGGATCCTACATCTTATGCATTCATCAAGGATCACACACTCTGCATCCCTACAGCATTCTGTTCTTACTCCGGTGATGCACTCGATAAGAAGACACCTTTGCTCCGTTCGATGCAGGCACTTGATAAGCAGGCTAAGAGAATCCTCAAGCTGTTCGGTCAGGAAGTTAAGTACGTAAGAACAAGCGTTGGTCCTGAGCAGGAATACTTCCTCATCGATAAGGATATGTTCAACGCAAGACCTGACCTCGTATACACCGGAAGAACATTGTTCGGAGCTATGCCTCCTAAGGGTCAGGAACTTGATGATCACTACTTCGGTGTTATCAAGCCCCGCGTAACAGCTTTCATGGAAGACCTTAACGAAGAACTTTGGAAGCTTGGAGTACTCGCTAAGACAGAGCACAACGAAGTTGCTCCCGCACAGCATGAGCTCGCTCCGATCTTCTCCACAACAAACGTTGCTACAGATAACAACCAGCTGATGATGGAGATCATGCAGAAGGTAGCAAGAAAGCACGGCATGGTATGCCTGCTTCATGAGAAGCCTTTCGCAGGAGTTAACGGTTCCGGTAAGCATAACAACTGGTCCATGGCTACAAACACAGGCGTTAACCTCTTGTCACCCGGCGATACACCTTATGAGAACGCTCAGTTCCTGTTGTTCTTAAGTGCAGTTATCCAGGCTGTAGACGATTACCAGGATCTGTTGAGACTCTCTGTAGCTACAGCAGGTAACGACCACAGACTCGGAGCTAACGAGGCACCTCCGGCTATCATCTCAGTATTCCTTGGTGATGAGCTCTCAGCTATCCTCGATGCTATCAAGAACGATACACCTTACGAGGGCGCAGAGAAGGTAATCATGAAGCTCGGTGTACATACACTTCCGAGATTCAGAAGAGATACTACAGACCGTAACAGAACTTCACCTTTCGCATTTACAGGTAACAAGTTCGAGTTCAGATCTCTCGGTTCTTCAAACAGCATCGCATGTGCAAATATCATGCTTAACTCCGCAGTTGCAGAGAGCTTGAGACAGTACGCTGATATCCTCGAGAATGCATCTGACTTCGAGACAGAGCTGCATAACCTCATTAAAGATGTTATTACAAAACACGAGAGAATCCTGTTCAACGGTAACGGCTACGGCGATGAGTGGGTAAAGGAAGCTGTAGAGGTAAGAGGACTTTCTAACCTTAAGACAACACCTGATGCAATGCCTCATCTTCTCGATAAGAAGAATATGGATATGCTCATGTCACATCAGGTATTCACAGAGTCCGAGCTCAAGTCCAGATGCGAGATCATGCTTGAGAACTACAACAAGACAGTTAACATCGAGGCTCATACAATGGTAGATATGGTTAGAAAGAATTATCTACCGGCCATCGAGCAGTACCTGTACAGCCTGGCTCATACAACTTCACTTATGAAGTCCGTAAGCTCCAACGTTAAGTGCAATTACGAGATCTCCACAATGGAGCGTCTGTCTGAACTTACAGATTATATCCTCGAGAGAGTAACAGATCTTGAGAATGCTCTGGACGAAATGAAGAAGTTAGACGATGTTGTCAAAACTTCCGAGTTCATCAGAGACGATCTTATTCCGAAGATGGAGCACTTGAGAAAGCATGTTGATGAGGCAGAGATGCTCACATCAGAAGACAGCTGGCCTTTCCCGAGTTATGGCAAGATCCTGTTCTCAGTTTACTGATAACCTAACTTAAGCTTTTTAAAACATTACAACATTATACTCAATTGACTTAACGGTCATTCCACAATGGCGTGGTTACCCCCGAAACCTGACAAGTGGAATGACCGTTTTTCAATTGAAAAAGAAAAGGAGGAGGTATTTAACAATGGATGAATTGTTAAACGCATTACACGGAGAGATATTCGCGGTCTGGTTCCTTATCGGAGCTGCGCTGGTATTCTGGATGCAGGCCGGATTCGCAATGTGTGAAAGCGGATTTGCCCGCGCCAAGAACGCAGGTAATATCCTTATGAAGAATTTGATGGACTTCTGTATCGGTACGGTCATGTGGTTCATCTGCGGTGCATCACTGATGCTCGGTGAGAATGTATTAAACGGGTTTGCAGGGGGCTTCTCGTTCGACGTTTTCACAAACTATGGTAACTTCGATTATTCGGCGTTCGTATTTAACCTCGTGTTCTGTGCGACCACTGCAACAATCGTTTCCGGATCCATGGCAGAGCGTGTTAAGTTCTCTAGCTACTGCATCTATTCCGGTATCATCTCAGCTATCATCTATCCTATCGAGGCTCACTGGACATGGGGCGGCGGTTTCCTCGCACAGTGGGGATTCCACGATTATGCAGGTTCCAACTGTATCCACATGGTTGGTGGTATCTGCGCTTTCATCGGTGCATGGATGCTCGGACCCCGTATCGGTAAGTTCGAGAGAGACAAGAACGGAAAGGTTACAAAAGTCAATGCTTTCCCCGGTCACAACCTCGTAATCGCTGCTTTGGGTGTATTCATCCTCTGGCTCGGCTGGTACGGATTCAACGGTGCAGCAGCTACTGATGTTCCCACTCTCGGTTCCGTATTCCTTACAACTACTGTAGCTCCTGCCGTTGCAACTGTAGTATGTCTTATCTTTACCTGGATCAAGTATGGTAAGCCTGATGTATCTATGTGCCTTAACGCATCCCTCGCAGGTCTCGTTGCCATCACAGCTCCCTGTGACGTAACAGACTGTGCAGGTTCCGCTATCATCGGTGCTGTTGCAGGACTTCTCGTAGTATTTGGTGTTTGGTTCAACGACCATGTAACTCATGTTGATGACCCTGTCGGTGCTGTTGCAGTTCATATGTTCAACGGTATCTGGGGTACGATCGCAGTCGGTCTCTTCGCTACAGATACAGCTCCCGGATTCGCTTCTGCAGGAATCACAAAGGGTCTGTTCTACGGCGGCGGTGTTGATCAGCTCATCAAGCAGCTTGGCGGTATGGGCGTAACGATCCTATGGACAGCAGTTACGATCTTCATCGTATTCTTCGTAATCAAGAAGACAGTAGGTCTCAGAGTTTCCGAGGAAGAAGAGATCGCAGGTCTCGACTCCACAGAGCACGGCCTTCCTTCCGCATACGCAGGCTTCTCCATCATGGATACTTCTAACACAATGAGTGTTAACGAGAACACAAGCCTCGGCGTAGACAACTACGATGAAGCAAGCGATGCATTGAAGAATGCTTCCGTACCTGTAGTCAACACAGCATCAACTGTTGCAGGCACAAGCCTCGACACAGGTATCTACAAAGTAGTAATCATCACAAAGCTTTCAAGATACGACAAGATCAAGAGAGCTCTGAACGCACTCGGTGTTACAGGTATCACGGTTACTCAGGTAACAGGCTGCGGTATCGAGAAGGGTGCAGGACAGATGTACCGAGGCGTCGAGATGGATATGACGCTGCTGCCTAAGATCAAGCTCGAGGTAGTAGTAAGCAAGATTCCTGTAGACGACGTTATCGAGACAGCTAAGAAGACTCTTTACACCGGTAAGATCGGTGACGGTAAGATCTTCGTATATCCTGTAAGCAGGGTTGTAAAGATCAGAACCGGTGAAGAAAACTACGCCGCTTTGCAGGATGTAGAGTAATAGTATACAATTCACAGTCGGGCAGGGCCTTTTGGTCTTGCCCGACTTTAATGCGTTTTAGGAAGTGATATTTATGTGTGATCTTCTGGATTGCGATAAGTTACATGAAGAGTGCGGCGTGTTCGGCATATACGCTCCTGAAGGTTCTGCGGTGGCGCAGGACATTTATTATGGTTTGACTGCTCTTCAGCACAGAGGCCAGGAGTCGGCGGGTATTTCCGTCTCGGACACGGCAGGCCCCCTGGGCAATATCAATACCAGGAAGGATATGGGCCTCGTAAGCGAGGTCTTCTCCAAGGCTGACCTTGAGAAGCTCCCGGGCAATATCGGCGTGGGCCATGTACGTTACTCCACTACGGGCGGCAGCATCATTGAGAATGCACAGCCCATGGTAATGAATCACTTCAAGGGAACGCTCGCACTCGTACATAACGGTAACCTTACCAATGCTGACGAGCTTAAGGAAAAGCAGATGGATATGGGTCAGGTGCACTACGGCACTTCAGACTCAGAGGTGCTCGCCATCGAGATCATTCAGAAGCGTATCAACACGCCTTCCATCGAGCAGGCGGTAAAGGAGGCAGCATCCGGCCTTAAGGGCGGCTTTGCGTGCCTCGTAATGAGCCCGAGAAAGCTCACGGCGGTAAGAGACCCTTACGGACTTAAGCCGCTCGTAATGGGCAAGAAGGGCGAGGCTTACATTTTCGCTTCAGAGAGCGCTGCCATTACAGGTTGCGGAGGCGAGCTTATAAGGGACGTTGAGCCCGGTGAGATGATCACTGTCACACCCGAAGGCCTCGTATATGACAGGCTTCCCGAGGTCAACAGGAAAGCTCACTGCGTTTTCGAGTACATCTACTTTGCAAGGACCGACTCCGTAATAGACGGCATCTCCGTAAATGATGCGCGTATGCGTGCGGGAAAGGCTCTGGCAAGAAGACACAGCGTAGATGCTGATGTTGTCGCAGGCGTGCCAGATTCAGGTCTTGCTGCGGCAGAAGGATATGCGCAGGAGGCGGGAATACCGTTCGTGCTCGCATTCCATAAGAACAGTTATGTAGGAAGAAGCTTTATCAAGCCTACTGACGAAGAGCGTAAGACTGCGGTACGTCTTAAGCTTTCGGTACACGAGTCAGCCGTAAAGGGAAAGAGGATCGTCATCATCGATGACTCCATTGTCCGCGGCAATACCATGCGCCAGATCATCGTCATGCTGCGTGAGGCAGGAGCCAAGGAAGTTCATGTCAGGATCAGTTCTCCGCCGTTCCTGTATCCTTGCTATTACGGTACGGATGTTCCTACTTCAGGCCAGCTTATCGCTTCCAATCATTCCACGCAGGCCATCTGCGAGAGCATCGGAGCCGACAGCTTAGGTTACCTGGAACTTGAGGATTTCGCCTCTATGACGGGCGATCTTCCGATATGTACCGCATGCTTTGACAACGATTATCCCGTAAAGTAAAAGGAAATGCTTGACAGCTTTTTTACACAGCGGTAACATAGCAATAATGTCAAAGGGGACATGTTCGTTTAATTAATTTTTTATAAGAATTTGAGGCAAAGGCGTCTCGGGTTAATACCTGAGACGCCTTTTTGTTGTTTAAGCCTCATAGGGGACAAAGGAGGATGCGTATGACGGATCTGTTTACAAAGGTTGAGAGGGATGGTCTGTACAGACCGCAGTTCGAACACGATAACTGCGGTATCGGTGCGATCATCGACGTAGAAGGAAGACCTTCTCACAAGCTTGTAAGTGATGCTCTTTCCATTGTTGAGAATCTTGAGCACCGTGCAGGTAAAGATGCAGAGGGTAAGACGGGTGACGGTGTCGGAATCCTGACACAGATCCCCCACAAGTTCTTCACCAAGATCATGAAAAAGGAAGGAGTAGAGCTTCCCGGCGCAAGACAGTATGCAGTCGGTATGTTCTTCTTCCCCCAAAGTGACCTCGAGCTTCGCCAGGCGAAGTCAATGTTCGAGATCATTACAAGAAAGAACGGACTTAAGATCCTCGGCTGGAGAAAGGTGGAGTCCGATCCCGATGTTCTCGGAAGCAAGGCCCGCGAGTGCATGCCCCAGATCTATCAGGTATTCATCGAAAGACCTGCTAAGATCAAAGAAGACATCGACTTCGACAGAATGCTCTACATCACCAGAAGAGAGTTTGAGCAGAGCAGCGTAAGCACTTACGTTCCTTCTTTGTCATGCAGAACGATAGTATATAAGGGAATGTTCCTGGTAGGACAGCTGCGTACATTCTTCCTTGATCTTACAGACAAGGATTACGAGTCTGCCATCGCCATGGTTCACTCCAGATTCTCTACAAATACAAACCCCAGCTGGAACAGAGCTCATCCTAACCGTTTCATCGTTCATAACGGTGAGATCAATACCATCAAGGGTAATGCGGATAAGATGCTCGCACGTGAAGAGACGATGCATTCCAATAAGTTCTCTGAAGAGGATATGACCAAGGTTCTTCCCGTTATCTCCCAGAGCGGTTCAGACTCCGCAATGCTTGATAACACACTTGAGTTCCTCGTAATGAGTGGCATGGATCTGCCTCTTGCTGCATCCATCCTGATCCCTGAGCCTTGGGCACATAACGATACGCTTTCACAGGAAGAAAGAGATTTCTACCAGTATTACGCCACCATGATGGAACCGTGGGACGGACCTGCCTCCATCTTGTTCTCTGACGGTGATGTCATGGGTGCGATCCTCGACCGAAACGGATTAAGACCTTCCCGTTATTACGTAATGGATGACGGAAGGCTTATCCTCTCGTCCGAGGTAGGCGTACTTGATCTTCCCGAGGATCACATCCTTAAGAAGGAGAGACTGCACCCGGGTAAGCTCCTGCTCGTTGATACAAAGAGCAAGAGGATCATCTACGATGAAGAGATCAAGCAGAAGTATGCACACGGCAAGCCTTACGGCGAGTGGCTCGACAGCAAGCTCGTAACTCTTGCTGATATCAAGATCCCTAACAAGAAGGTAGTTCACTACACAGACGAAGAGCGTGCAAGACTTCAGAAGGCTTTCGGTTATACATGGGAGAACAGCCATGACAGCATCCTGTCCATGGCTCTTAACGGACACGAGGCTATCGGCTCGATGGGTGTTGATACTCCTATCGCTGCTTTGTCCGGTCAGTACCAGCCTCTGTTCTATTACTTCAAGCAGCTTTTCGCACAGGTAACGAACCCGCCTATCGACGCAGAGCGTGAGCAGATCGTTACTTCAAGAACAGTTTATATCGGTACCGACGGAAACCTCCTCGAGGAAGGTCCCGAGAACTGCCATGTACTTAAGATCAACAATCCTATCCTCACAGATCTTGACCTTCTGAAGATCAAGAACATGAAGAAGGAAGGCTTCAAGGTCTCCACGGTATCCACTCTGTTCTACAAGAGCACACCGATGAAGAGAGTTCTTGACCACCTCTTCGTTGAGGTTGATAAGTCCTACAGGGAAGGAACGAATATTCTTATCCTCTCAGACAGAGGCGTAGATGAGAACCACGTTGCTATCCCTTCGCTGCTCGCAGTTGCTGCAGTTCATAAGCACCTCGTAGATACCAAGAAGTGCACGGCAATGTCCATCATCGTTGAGTCCGGTGAGCCCCGTGAAGTACACCACTTCGCAACGCTCCTCGGTTACGGTGCATCTGCAGTTAACCCTTATCTTGCTCATGCAACTATCGATGAGCTCATTAACGAGGAGATCCTCGACAAGGATTACTACGCAGCAGTTGAGTCCTACGATGAGGCTGTACTGTCAGGCATCGTTAAGATCGCTTCCAAGATGGGTATCTCCACGATCAAGTCCTATCAGGGCAGCAAGATCTTCGAGGCCATCGGTATTAGCGAAGAAGTTATCGACAATTACTTCACAGGCACGGTAAGCCGCGTAGGCGGTATCTCACTGCAGGATATCGGTGACGAGGCTGACAAGCAGCACAGCAAGGCTTTCGATCCCCTCGGTCTGAAGGTAGACCTTGAGCTGTCTGCTACAGGACGCCATAAGATGAGAAGCCAGGGTGAGCAGCACAGATACAATCCCAATACTATCCACATGCTCCAGCTCGCTACAAGAACAGGCAATTACGACAAGTTCAGAGAATATACGAACATGGTCGATCAGGAGAGCACAGGTTACTTGAGAAGTCTTGTTGATTTCAACTTCCCTGAGAACGGTGTACCTCTTGATGAAGTAGAGGATGAAGCATCCATCGTAAGAAGATTTAAGACGGGAGCCATGTCTTACGGATCCATCTCCGAAGAAGCACACCAGACTCTTGCCATCGCTATGAACCATCTGCACGGTAAGAGCAACTCCGGTGAGGGCGGAGAGAGCGACGAGAGAATCGAGTCCGCAGGAACCGACAACGACAGAAGCTCCGCTATTAAGCAGGTTGCGAGCGGAAGATTCGGCGTAACAAGCCGTTATCTCGTAAGCGCCAAAGAGATTCAGATTAAGATGGCACAGGGGGCAAAGCCCGGTGAAGGCGGACACCTTCCCGGTAAGAAGGTGTACCCGTGGATCGCCAGGACGCGTCACTCGACCCCCGGTGTCAGCTTAATATCACCTCCGCCTCATCACGATATCTATTCCATCGAGGATCTGGCGCAGCTGATCTATGACCTTAAGTGTGCAAACAAGAATGCTAGAATATCCGTTAAGCTCGTATCCGAGGCTGGTGTAGGAACAGTCGCTGCAGGTGTTGCCAAGGCAGGTGCCGCAGTAGTCCTCATCTCCGGTTACGACGGAGGTACAGGTGCAGCTCCGCTGTCATCTATCCATAACGCAGGTCTGCCGTGGGAGCTCGGTCTTGCCGAGACACACCAGACGCTTCTTGCCAACGGTCTTAGAAACCGAGTAGTTATCGAGACTGACGGTAAGCTCATGAGCGGTAAGGACGTTGCCATCGCATGTATGCTCGGTGCAGAGGAGTTCGGCTTTGCCACAGCGCCTCTCATTACACTCGGCTGCGTAATGATGCGTCAGTGTCAGTCAGATACATGCCCCATGGGTGTAGCGACTCAGAACCCTGAGTTAAGAAAGAGATTTGCAGGTAAGCCTGAGTACGTAGAGAACTTCATGATCTTCATAGCAAGACAGCTGCGTGAGATCATGAGTCAGCTCGGCGTAAGATCCGTTGAGGAGCTGGTCGGAAGATCAGACCTTCTCAAGGTTAAAGACAATCTTACCAAGGCTCAGAAGAAGATCGAGCTTAACCGTATCCTGATGCCCGTGGAGACAAATATCAGCCACGATCAGCAGTATCTGTATGACTTCAAGCTTGAAGAGACGCAGGATGAGAAGATCCTCCTTAAGGATAAGAAGATCCTTAAGGCCGTTAAGGACGGATCCAAGGCTGAGATCTCGGTTAACCTTAAGAGTGTCGACAGAACATTCGGTACGCTCCTCGGTGCTGAGATCACCAGAGCTCACCATGAGGGCCTTGCAGAAGATACCATCACGGTTAACTGTGAGGGTGCAGGCGGACAGAGCTTCGGTGCTTTCATCCCGAACGGTCTTACATTAAGACTTACGGGTGACAGCAACGACTACTTCGGTAAGGGTCTGTCAGGCGGTAAGCTCATCGTTCATGCACCTTCAAATGCAGCATACGATCCTGAGGAGAACATCATCATCGGTAACGTAGCTCTCTACGGTGCTACTTCCGGTAAGGCATTCATCGCAGGTATGGCAGGTGAGAGATTCGCCATCAGAAACTCCGGTGTCACGGCTGTAGTCGAGGGCGTCGGTGAGCACGGATGCGAATACATGACAGGTGGTACGGTAGTTGTCCTCGGACCTACAGGAAAGAACTTCGCTGCGGGTATGAGCGGCGGTATCGCATATGTGCTTGATGAAGAGAATCATCTTTATAAGAACCTCAATAAGCAGCTCGTGAACATGGAAGCTCTCGAGCACAAGGAAGACATCGACGAGCTTCGTAAGATCATCACGGAGCATGTGGAGGCAACGGGTTCTAAGAAGGGTCAGAAGATCCTCTCCGACTTTGACTCTTATGTTCCTCACTTCAAGAAGATCATCCCTGTTGACTATAAGGAGATCTTAAGGCTTATCGGTCTCGAGACAGAGAAGGGAGCCGATCTGGAGACAGCAAGGATCGAAGCGTTCAAGGCTTTCGTAGGGGGTAAAGCATAATGGGTAAGACAACCGGATTTTTGGAATATAAAAGAGAGATCGGACCTGTAAGAAGCGAAGAGGAGCGTATCAAGGACTTTAAGGAGTTCCACGGCAGCCTCGAGTTCGAAGAACAGCGCAAGCAGGCAGCCCGCTGCATGGAGTGCGGTATCCCGTTCTGCCAGGCTGGAAAGATGATCTCCGGCATGATGTCAGGATGTCCTCTTCATAACCTGGTGCCTGAGGTAAACGACCTGGTTTACAGAGGAAGACTCGAGCAGGCTTATCAGAGACTTGCAGTTACACACAGCTTCCCTGAGTTCACGAGCAGAGTTTGCCCGGCTCTTTGCGAAGCAGCATGCACATGCGGACTTCATGACGAGCCCGTGTGCACCAAGGAAAACGAGAAGACCGTTATTGAGTACGCTTACGAGCACGGTCTTGTTAAGGAGACTGTACCTGAGGTTAGGACTGGTAAGAAGGTTGCAGTTATCGGCAGCGGCCCTTCCGGTCTTGCTGCAGCTCAGCTGCTTAACTCCAGAGGACATGAGGTTACAGTTTATGAGCGCCGTGACCGCGTCGGCGGACTTCTGCGCTACGGCATCCCGAATATGAAGCTCGACAAGTCGATCATCGACAGAAGGATCAAGCTCATGGAGGAGGCCGGCATCAAGTTTGTAGTTAATACTGACGTAGGCAATGACATCAAGGCTGACAAGCTTCGCAAGGAGTACGACAGCATCATCCTCGCGTGCGGCGCATCAAATCCTCGTGATATCGATGCTCCCGGAAGAGATGCTAATGGTATCAGGTTCGCGGTAGACTTCCTATCCGAGGTTACCAAGACACTTCTCGACAGCGACTTTACTGATGTTCCTTATGGACTCGTTAAGGACAAGGATGTAATCATCATCGGCGGCGGTGACACTGGTAACGACTGTGTCGGCTCAAGCATCCGTCTTGGAGCAAAGAGTGTTACACAGCTTGAGATGATGCCTAAGCCTTCCTGTGAGAGAATGCCTTCCAACCCTTGGCCGGAGTGGCCGAGAGTGCTCAAGACCGATTACGGTCAGGAGGAGGCTATCTACAAGTTCGGACACGATCCCAGAATCTATCAGACGACTGTTAAGGAGTTCATCAAGGATAAGAAGGGTAACCTTAAGGAAGTTGTTCTTGTCAGCCTCGAGTCTGTAAAGGACGAGAAGACGGGCAGAATGAAGATGGTACCCGTATCCGGAACAGAGAAGACAGTGCCCTGCCAGCTCGTACTTATCGCGGCAGGTTTCCTGGGTTCACAGAAGTATGTAACAGATGACTTCAAGGTAGAGCTTGACGGCAGAACGAATGTAAAGACTGATGCAGGTCAGTATGCCACAAGCCAGAAGAATGTTTATGCAGCAGGTGACATGCATATCGGACAGTCACTCGTAGTGCGTGCCATCGCGGAAGGACGCGCTGCAGCCAAGGCCGTAGACGAGGCCCTGATGGGTTATACGAATCTTTAATTTGTCTATAAAAGGGGAATGACAATGGCAAAGGTAAATGGGGACTATTTGAAACTGCCGGGAAGCTACCTGTTCTCGACCATCGGCAAGAAGGTCAGGGAGTATCAAGCAGCTAATCCGGACAAGAAGGTAATCAGGTTAGGTATCGGTGACGTAACACAGCCGATCGCACCTAAGATCATCGAGGTGCTTCACGAGGCAGTCGATGAGATGGGTCATGCGGAAACGTTTAAGGGCTATGCTCCGGACCTGGGATATGAATTCTTAAGAGATGTTATCGCTAAGAAGGATTATCAGGACAGGGGATGTTACATAAATGCTGATGAGATCTTTATCTCTGACGGCGCAAAGTGTGACTGCGGAAATATCCAGGAGATATTCAGCCGTGATAACACAATTGCGGTATGCGATCCTGTTTATCCCGTTTATGTTGATTCAAATGTAATGGCCGGAAGAACAGGTGAGTACGATCCTGCTACAGAGAGATTTAAGGATGTTATCTACATGCCCTGCACCAAGGACAACGGATTCATTCCCGAGTTCCCTAAGCAGGTTCCGGATCTGATCTATCTTTGCTTCCCGAATAATCCTACGGGTATGGTCATCACCAAGGACCGTCTCCAGGAGTGGGTCGATTATGCAAATATGAACGGCTCCGTAATCCTCTACGATGCGGCATATGAATCATTCATCTCAGATGATAATGTTCCTCACAGCATCTACGAGTGCGAGGGTGCCAGAACCTGCGCCATTGAATTCAGATCGTTCTCCAAGACTGCAGGCTTCACGGGATTAAGATTAGGCTTCACGGTAATCCCGAAGGATCTTGTTCTGGAAGGCACAGCTCTACACGGCCTGTGGGCAAGACGCCACGGCACAAAGTACAACGGCGCTCCTTACATCATCCAGAAGGCAGGTGCTGCCTGCTATACGGATGAGGGCAGAAAGCAGATCAATGAGCAGATCGCTTTCTATATGGGTAATGCGAAGATCATTCGCGAAGGTCTGTCAGGCGCAGGCTTCGAAGTTTACGGCGGACAGAACGCTCCTTACATCTGGCTTAAGGCTCCTGATAATCTCACGAGCTGGGAATTCTTTGATCTTTTGCTTAACAAGGCAAACATCGTCGGCACGCCCGGATCCGGATTCGGTCCTTCAGGTGAGCACTACTTCAGACTGACTGCGTTTGGCAGCAGGGAAGATACTCTTGAAGCTATGGAAAGAATCAGGAATCTGTAAGGGGGAGCAGAGTATGACAAAGTATATTTTCGTAACAGGTGGTGTAGTTTCGGGATTAGGTAAGGGCATTACTGCCGCATCCCTCGGAAGACTTCTTAAGGCCAGAGGCATCAAGGTCGCAGCACAGAAACTCGATCCTTATATCAATGTAGATCCGGGTACCATGAGCCCTTACCAGCACGGTGAGGTTTATGTTACCGAGGACGGTGCAGAGACCGACCTTGACCTGGGACACTACGAGAGATTTATAGACGAGGACTTAACCAAGTTCTCCAACTTAACTTCCGGTAAGGTTTACTGGAATGTTCTTAACAAGGAAAGACGCGGCGAGTACTTAGGCTCCACCGTGCAGGTAATCCCTCACGTAACGAACGAGATCAAGGAGTTCGTTTATAGGGCAGGTAAGGAGACCGGAGCCGACGTGGTAATCACCGAGATCGGCGGTACGATCGGTGACATCGAGTCACAGCCTTTCCTCGAGGCCGTAAGACAGATCTCTCTGGAGAACAGACCCGAGGACAGCCTTTTCATACACGTAACACTCGTGCCTTATCTTAAGGGCTCCGAGGAGCATAAGTCCAAGCCCACACAGCACTCCGTAAAGGAACTGCAGGGCATGGGTATCAACCCCAACATCATCGTGCTTCGCTGCGATGAGCCCCTCGAGAAGGATATCTTCAAGAAGATCTCCATGTTCTGTAACGTTAAGGAGGATTGCGTAATCGAGAACATGACACTCGACAGCCTTTATGCGGCGCCTCTCATGCTCGAGAAGTCCAACTTCTCCGGCGTTGTATGCCGCGAACTTAAGATAGATGCTCCGGCTCCGGACCTTACGGAGTGGGAGAACCTGACCAAGAGGATCGAAACCCTCGAGAAGGATGTTACGATCGCACTGGTCGGTAAGTACACACAGCTTCATGATGCATACCTCTCAGTCGCTGAAGCTCTCCGCCATGCAGGCTTCGGTCTTAAGGCCCGTGTCAACATCAGGTGGACTGATTCAGAGGAACTTAATGAGAGTAATTATAAAGAGGTTCTTAAAGACGTCTCGGGAGTTATCGTTCCGGGAGGCTTCGGAGACCGTGGTATAGAAGGCATGATCCTTGCTGCTCGTTACTGCAGAGAGAATAATGTTCCTTACTTCGGTATCTGCCTCGGTATGCAGATAGCAGTCATTGAGTTCGCAAGACATGTTGCAGGTATTGCTGATGCCTGCTCCGGTGAATTCCATGATGCTTCGGATCATAAAGTCATCGACTTTATGCCCGGTCAGTCTGATGAAGTCAGCAAGGGCGGCACTTTAAGACTCGGAAGCTATCCGTGCGTGATAACTCCCGGAACAATTATGGAGAGCTGCTACGGCAAGTCCGAGATAGCTGAAAGACACAGACACCGCTATGAGTTCAATAATGATTACCGCGAGGTTTTACAGAATGCCGGATTGTGCCTGTCGGGTATGTCTCCTGACGGTCAGTTGGTAGAAACTGTAGAACTGACTAACCATTCCTTCTTTCTTGGTGTACAATATCACCCGGAATTCAAATCGCGACCGAACAAACCTCATCCCGTTTTTCTGAGGTTCGTAGAGGCTTCGCTGAAGGAGAGTGGTAATCATGGAGTTTGACAGAAAGTTAATTCTGGAAGACGGCACCGAGTATTACGGGTATGGATTCGGCGCCAACGTGCAGAAAGTCTGCGAAATCGTATTCAACACGTCTATGGTCGGCTATCAGGAGATCGTATCAGATCCCTCTTACACTGATCAGGCTGTTGTGTTCTCCTATCCTCTGATAGGAAACTACGGTATCACAGGGGAGGATTTTGAAAGCCGCCTGTTCGGACCTTCTGCAATTATCGTTAAGGACATCAACGATAATCCTTCCAATTTCAGATGGGCTAAGACCTTACCTGAGCTGATGGAGGAGAATGGTGTTCCCGGCATAAGCGGAATTGACACTAGAAAACTCGTACGAAGTATCCGCGACTTAGGATCAAGAAGATGCATCATCGCGGATGCGGGAATGACTTCTGAGCAGGGAGTCGAGATTATCAAGTCCATTGTCGTCCCCTATGATGCGGTGCGGAGGGTGAGCTGCACTAAGAAATGGTACAGCCGCACCTCCAATCCGCATTACAATGTCGTAGCTATCGACTGCGGGATGAAGACCAATATCGTAAGGATGCTCAATCGTAACAGATGTAATGTTACGATTGTTCCATATAATACGGGTGCAGAGGAGATCCTCGCACTTAACCCGGACGGAGTGTTCATCAGTAACGGCCCGGGCGACCCTCAGGATGTTCCCGAAGTTATTGCCACTCTCAAGGAACTTAAGGGTAAGCTCCCCATGTTCGGTATCTGCTTAGGTCACCAGCTCATCGCACTCTCCTACGGCGCAAATACTTATAAGCTCAAGTTCGGTCACAGAGGCGGTAACCATCCCGTGCGTGACGTAAGAACAGGCAAGATAGAGATTACCTCACAGAACCACAGCTACGCAGTTGACGAGAAGTCACTCGAGGGCACAGGTCTTAAGGTGTCTCACATCAATATCCTCGACAATACTGTTGAGGGTCTGTACTCCGATGAGAACAAAGTCTTCAGCGTACAGTACCACCCCGAGAGCTGCCCGGGACCTCAGGATTCAAGTTATCTTTTCGACAGGTTCACCGAGCTTATGAAGGGGGGTAAAGCAGATGCCTAAGAGAACTGATATTAAGAAGGTACTCGTAATAGGATCAGGTCCTATCGTTATCGGCCAGGCAGCCGAGTTCGACTATGCAGGAACACAGGCATGCCTCGCACTTAAGGAGGAAGGCTATGAGGTAATCCTCGCCAACTCCAATCCTGCCACTATCATGACAGACAACGCCATCGCAGATAAGGTTTACATGGAGCCACTGACTCTGGAGTACATCGCCAGAATCTGCAGATATGAGCGTCCTGACGCCATTGTGCCCGGCATCGGAGGCCAGACGGGTCTTAACCTGTCGCTTCAGCTTTACGACAAGGGCGTACTCGATGAGTGCGGCATAGAGCTTCTCGGTACTGATGCCAAGAGTATCAGAAGAGCCGAGGACAGAGAGCAGTTTAAGGAACTTTGCGAGGAGCTCGGTGAGCCCGTAGTTCCTTCCGAGATTGCGGAGAGCATGGAAGAGGGCCTTGCAGCTGCTGCCAAGATCGGTTACCCGGTAATCTTAAGACCTGCGTTCACACTCGGAGGAACGGGCGGCGGCTTCGCTTCCGATGAAGAGGAGATGAGGGAGAGAATGAAGAATGCTCTCGCGCTGTCTCCCGTACACCAGGTTCTCGTAGAGAAGAGTATTAAGGGTTATAAAGAGATCGAGTATGAGGTAATGAGAGACGCCAATGATACGGCTATCACCGTATGTAATATGGAGAACCTCGACCCGGTCGGTATCCATACAGGAGACTCCATTGTAGTAGCACCCAGCCAGACGCTTACAAACAAGGAGTACCACATGCTCCGCGACAGCGCGCTGAAGATCATTCGCGCTCTCGAGATCAAGGGCGGATGTAATGTACAGTTCGCGCTCGACCCCGAATCATTCGACTACTATGTAATCGAGGTTAATCCCCGTGTATCAAGATCTTCGGCTCTCGCTTCCAAGGCGAGCGGTTATCCCATCGCACGTGTATCAGCCAAGATCGCTGTCGGCATGAACCTCGATGAAATCCCTCTGGCAAATACTCCTGCATGCTTCGAGCCTACACTCGACTATGTAGTTACAAAGATGCCAAGATTCCCGTTCGATAAGTTCACTCTCGCTTCAAATGCACTGTCCACTCAGATGAAGGCGACAGGTGAGACGATGAGTATCGGAAGAACAATGGAGGAGAGCCTTCTTAAGGCCATCCGTTCACTTGAGGACGGCAAGAACCATATCCATCTTGCCAAGTTCGATGTAAGCAACCTTTCCGATAAGCCTCATCCCGAGGATCGTAAGGAAGCCATCGAGAAGCTGCTTGACTATATCGAGATCGGAACTGATGACCGTATCTATGCCATCTCTGAGCTCCTGTGGCTCGGCGTTGATCCTCAGGTTATCTATTCCAGAACTAAGATCGATATGTTCTTCCTGGATAAGATCAAGAAGATCGTAGACTTCGAGATCAAGATCGAAGAGACAGCTAAGGCTGAGGGCTTAAGTAAGGAGCTTCTTTTCGAAGCCAAGAAGATGGGATTCTCCGATTCTTATATCGCTGAACTTACAGATAAGAAGGAGTCGGATATCTGGGAGCTTAGAAAGTCCTACGGAATCCGTCCTGTCTATAAGATGATCGATACATGCGCAAGCGAGTTTGAAAGCTATGTTCCTTACTTCTATTCAACATATGAAGATGAGAACGAGTCCATCGTAAGCGACCACAAGAAGATTATCGTTTTGGGTTCCGGTCCTATCCGAATCGGTCAGGGCGTAGAGTTCGACTATTCCACTGTTCATGCGGTTAAGACGATACGTGAACTCGGATATGAGGCCATCGTTATCAACAACAACCCTGAGACTGTATCTACTGACTATACGACAGCTGATAAGCTCTACTTTGAGCCTTTGACGCCTGAAGATATCATGAACATCATTGAGCTTGAAAATCCTGACGGAGTTATCACTTCGCTTGGCGGTCAGACAGCTGTTAACCTCACAGAGCCCCTTACTGCAAGAGGAGTTAAGATCATCGGTACAGGTAACGATGCAATGTTCGCTGCTGAGGACCGTGATGCATTCGAGGGTGTTATCAAGAGACTTGAGATTCCTCACCCGGAAGGCGTAGCCGTTACGAATATCGAAGAGGGTATCGAGGCTGCCAAGAGGATCGGTTACCCGGTGCTCGTAAGACCTTCTTTCGTACTCGGAGGAAGAGCGATGGAGATCGTAGCGAACGAGAAGATGCTCGTTCATTACCTCCAGAATGCCGTTGAGGTAGATAAGGACAGACCGGTACTTGTAGATAAGTACATCGTAGGTAAGGAAGTCGAGATCGATGCTGTATGTGACGGTAAGAACGTATTCCTGCCGGGTATCATGGAGCTTGTAGAGAGAACAGGTGTTCACTCCGGTGACAGTATCAGCGTATATCCTCCGTTCTCCATCTCACAGAAGGTTAAGGACACCATTTGGGAATACACCAAGAAGCTCGGTGTCGGCATCGGTATCGTTGGTCTTTACAACATCCAGTTCATCGTAGATGACAAGGACGATGTCTATATCATCGAGGTTAACCCCAGAGCTTCTCGAAGCGTTCCGTTCCTTTCGAAGTCTACGGGTATCGCGCTTGTAGATATTGCTACCAAGGTAATGCTCGGTCACGATCTCGTTGAGCAGGGTTATGCCGATGTGGTCGCCCCCGAGAAGAACTTCCACTATGTTAAGGCTCCTGCATTCTCTTACGAGAAGCTGAACGGTATGGATGCTTATCTGTCACCTGAGATGAAGTCCACAGGTGAGGCCATTGGTTACGACAAGAGTCTTAAGAGAGCTCTTTATAAGGCTCTGCAGGCTTCCGGCATCAAGATGAAGGAGTACGGAACAGTACTCGTTACTCTCGCTGATGAGGATAAGGAAGAAGCGCTTCCTCTTGTCAGACGTTTCTTCGAGCTGGGCTTTAATATCGAGGCTACATCAGGTACCGGTAAGTTCCTTAAGGAGCACGGTATCAAGACACGTATCAGAGGCAAGATCAGCGAGGGAAGTGAGGAGATCCTCGATTCCATCCGCGCAGGTTATGTAAGCTACATCCTGAATACGAGAGCTGTTTACTCCGGTGTTCACTATAACGACGGAGTCATGATAAGAAGATGCGCTATAATGAACGGAGTTACCATGTTTACATCGCTTGATACGGTACGTATCCTGCTCGATGTACTGGAGGATATCTCCCCGAGGATCAGCGTTATATAAGGAGGCAATGTCATGAACACTACCTTTGAAGATGTAATGAAGTACATCGAGGAAGAAGACGCGAAGTTTATCCGCATGGCTTTTCGAGATGCTTACGGAGTGCAGAAGAATATCTCCGTAATGCCGGGTGAGCTTAAGAAGGCGTTCGAGGACGGTATCCCGATCGAAGCCCGTGAGATCGCAGGCTTCGGTGACTGCCCTTACGCGACGCTCTACCTGAAGCCTGAAGCAGACACGCTTTCCGTGCTGCCGTGGAGACCCGACAGCGGCAAGGTTCTGCGTATGTTCTGCGATGTATACACACCTGAAGGTACTGTTTATGCTTCCGATACGAGAACGATACTTAAGGATGCCGTAGCAAGAGCCAAGGCAGCAGGGATCGAGTTCAGATTCGGTACAGAGACGGAGTTCTATCTGTTCTGCAATGACGCTGAAGGAAAGCCTACCAAGGAGCCTTACGATCAGGCAGGATACATGGATATCGCGCCTCTTGATAAGTGCGAGAACTTAAGAAGAGAGATCACACTGTCAATCGAGAAGATGGGCCTTACACCAGAGAGATCACATCATGAAAGAGGTCCCGGACAGAATGAGATCGACTTCCATTATGCAAGACCTCTGAAGGCTGCTGACCAGATGACGACATTTAAGATGACGGTAAGGACGATCGCTGCAAGATATGGCCTTACAGCTGATTTCTCACCGATGCCTCTGGAAGGCAAGCCCGGTAACGGCTACCACATCAATATCTATGCTGTAGATAAGGACGGAAATGACGTCGTAAGATATGCTGCTGCAGGTATTATCGAGAAGATCCGTGACATCACGATCTTCCTTAATCCTACAGATTCTTCTTATGCAAGACTCGGCAATAATAGTGCACCTGACAAGGTTAACTGGGGAAGCCGCGGAGAGTCCGAGCTGTTCTTTATCGAAACATTCAAGGATAAGACAAAGGTAGAGCTCAGAAGCCCTGATGCTGGAAGCAATCCGTATCTTGTTTATGCTCTCCTTATCAATGCCGGACTTTACGGTATCGAGAATAAGCTTGAGCTTCCTGAGCAGAATGACGAGGTAGGAGCTTTCCTGCCGGATTCCAAGAAGGAAGCAGCCAAGCTTGCACGTGCAAGTGAATTTGTAAAACAGTACGTACCTGAAGAGATCATCAAGGAATACACGAAGCTTTAAAGATTAAACTGATGCCCAGACACGAAGACAGACATTATCGCGTGCTGGTTGTATCTTCCCGTGATCAGTTTGATTCGTATATTGCCGATACGATGCCTTCCGGGATGAATATGACCGCAGATATCAAGAGGAACGCAAGTGCCGCGAGGCGCCTTCTCCTTGAGCGCGAATACGATATCGTCATCATCAACGCTCCTTTGAGTGACGAGACGGGTCTTGAGCTTGCCCTTGATACGGCTCCGAACTGTCAGACCCTGCTTGTAACTCCTAAGGAGATCTTCGATGAAGTGCTCGACCGCGTCACTGACTACGGCGTAATTGTTATGCCGGACGGATCGAATGTTCACAGGATGGAGAAGATCTTAAGATATCTCATCGCTGAATCGAATAAGATCAAGAAGCTTCAGAAGCAGATCGCCGATGTGCAGGATAAGATGGACCAGATGCGCCTTATCAATAAGGCCAAGTTCATGCTCGTAGAAGAAAAGCACATAAGTGAAGATGAGGCTCACCGTCTGATCGGTAAGCTTGCCATGGATAACGGTATCTCCAGGGGTAAGGCAGCTCAGAAGATTATCGATGATCTCGAGTAAGACGGTTTAGTAAAGACTTCTTAATTCTCTGGTTGATAATGCTTAAGGGGTAGGCGGCAAGAGTTCCGCATACTATTACTGTCACAAGATACAATGCAATATTCTTTATATGGCACTTGGATATTGCATATTCCGCGATTACGTTACGGCTGAAAAGTTCCGAAAATATGCCGTGTGCCAGATAAAGCTCCAAAGTCATCTTCCCGTAGAATCTTAAGACTGGGTTGCCAATCTTGACTTTCATGCTTATAAGAATGATCAGAAGTACAAAGGTGACAGAAGACATCATGTACCCCAGCATCATAATCAAGCCGATATATCTGCTCATCAGAAGCCCTGCAGCTGTTAAGATAACGCACGGCGGGATCAGAATGAAGAAGATTTTTCTGAGTGCTGAGAGAATCTTTTTTTCGTACTTTGAGAATACAATTCCTATAACAAACAAGTGGCAGGTGTTATGCCACCATAATCCCAGATCCATAATAATGCAGATCAGTATCCAGGCCACAGTGCCGAGTGTGCAGATCAGTATTGCTGTGTTCTCATTCTTAAAGAAGCGGAATCCCAGCCAGAATACAAGATAGAAATACAGAATCGCAAATATATACCAGGAGTGCGGTGACCAGAACAACGGATGGATGCCTCTTACTTTATATATCTTCATCAGCAGAATGAAAAACGGAAGCGTCGCAAAATACGCGAAAATGAGAGGTGTATATCTCTTGGCAAAGAAGAACTGAAGTGAATTCTTCTTTGTCTTGAGGCTTTGATACAGGCCGTATCCGGAATAGAAAAAGAAGAGAGCGACCAATAAGAATCCCATGTCGGTGAACCATTCGAGTCCCGGTGTATAAGCATAAGAAGGAAGCCAGTAGGCCGATGTTTTCTCGGCACAGTGATGTATGATTACGCCGATAGCGCAGAATCCTAGGATTGCCTTGGTATGAGAGAAGGAAAGTGCTTCCCCATTCCACTGCCCGCGCTTCATTACCTTCGCTCCTGCGAACAGCATGATCAGCCAGAGGGCAAGAACGATCCAGTTAAGGTAAGGCATATTACTTTAGCTTGAAATAATTGTTAAGCTGGCACTTGATGTTGCCGTTGTAAAGCTTGACTCTCTTATCAGCCTTATGTCCCGTGGCAAGCTCGAACGAGTCGTCAGGGGAGATGACGGACAGTCTCATGCCCGGACGGCAGAAACCCTGTGATGTTAGGTAGAGCGAAGAGATCATCTTGTAGATCTCGTATGCTTCCTCCACCGTCATGAGACGGCCTCCGTAAGGGGGATTCGTAATAACCATGGTGCGGTCAAAGCCTGTTATCTTCGCAAGAGCGGAAGGTGTCCTTGTGGCTGCATCGGCCACGGTAAATTTTATGTGATCGGAAACTCCTGCGGCCTTGGCGTTTCTCAGGGAAGACTCAATAGCCTTAGGGTCTATGTCGGAGCCGTAGAAGAAGCAGTCGTCAGAAGGCTCGGAGTCTTCAAGGTCTAAGGCTTCCTCGAGCGCTTTCTTCCTTGCGTATTCACCTATGTAAGGCAGGTTTTCATACGAAAAAGTCCTGTTTTTGCCGGGCGCGATGTTGCATGCCATCATGGCAGCTTCGATAAGGATCGTGCCTGAGCCGCAGAACGGGTCTGCAAGCGCTTCCTTGCCGAACGGTTTGTAACGGCCGAGTGTGATCATGCCTGATGCGAGTGTCTCCCTGATGGGCGCCTCGTGTGTAAGGGGGCGGTAGCCTCGCTTGTGAAGGCCTTCGCCGGAAGTGTCAATCATTACGGAAACGACGTCGTTTACGATGCCGAACTGTATTCTTACCATGCCTTTGGCTGCATCCTCGGCAATGATACCGTCAGCTCCGAGGCCTCTTGCCTTGCAAAGCGACTTTACCACGGCCTTCTTGATGAGGCTCTGGCAGGCGCTGATGCCGAACAGCTTACTCTTTCTGGAGTAGCCGTTAATAATGAAAGCGTAGCCTTCGGGGATGAATTCATCCCAGGGCAGTGCACAAGTGCCGTCAAAAAGCTCGGAGAATTCCCTGGCAGGGAAGGACCCCACCTCGAAAAGAACACGCTCGGCTCTCCTGGTCCACATATTTACACGGGCGACATCCATCTCCCATGTATCGTCGTCAGCGTTAAGAGTTACGACACCGTCGGATACGTTGATATTACTGCGATCATAGCCAATTGCGGTAAGGTCATCGCGCACGCAGCTTTCAAGCCCGAAAAGACATGTAAGTACAATTTTCATACGTGTAATTATACATGAGTTGAAAATCGGCGTGTCAATATCTTTTTTTGTTTTTTCAGTGTATTTCTCTCGTGGACACGTACAAACGTTCAATACCTCTTTAGTCCGCCAAAGCCCAATAAAACGGCACTTCCAATCTGTGCAAACTGTTTGTAATAATTTGGCAACACTTTGGACATATTCGCCAAAATGTCTATTATCATTGACTCGGTGAGTTATGAACTTCTGAAAGGCCTGTTTTGAGGTTATCGACAGAGTTATGAACATTATGAACACTTTTTGTTTGAAAAAAATCAAAATTCAACTGAATTCGATTTATTAGATAAAAATACTTTGATAACTATATGTCAATTCTTTTCCTTAATACTTTGTAATATGAGTGTTATAATCGTTTGAGTATTAGAGGTGGCTTATGTCTGATTTAAAAACAACAGCACAGATGTCCAAGAATGCTTCGTTTACAACGGCTCTTCTGGACAACGAGACAAAGAATGAAGCACTTGAAGCAGTAGCACAGGCACTTCTCGAGAACAAGGACCGCATCTTCGAGGCTAATCAGAAGGATCTTGAAAGAAGTGAGGGTGAAGGTCTTGAAGGCCCCCTTATGAAGAGACTGCGTTTTGATGAGCATAAGTTAAACGATGTTGTCGATGGCATCAGAAGCCTTATTAAGCTCGATGACCCAGTTGGTATCCTTAAGCTTCACACCACACTTGATGACGGCCTCGAGCTTTACCGCGTAACATGCCCCATCGGAGTTATCGGCGTTATCTTTGAGTCACGCCCTGACGCGCTTGTACAGATTGCGTCCCTTTGCCTTAAGAGCGGCAACGCCGTTTTCCTTAAGGGTGGAAGGGAAGCAGCTGAGACGAACCGTGCCCTTTACGAGACCATCAGGGATGCTTCCGTGGGCAAGGGCCTTCCCGAGGGCTGGATCAATCTGCTTGAGAGCCGCGAGGAAGTTAATGCCATGCTCGGCCTGTCGGATTATATCGACCTTATCATCCCCAGAGGCTCCAATGCTTTCGTACAGTACATAATGCAGAACACCACTATCCCCGTTATGGGTCACGCTGACGGTGTCTGCCATACATATATCGACAGATATGCTGATGAGGCCAAGGCCCTGAAGGTAGCTGTCGATGCCAAGACACAGTATGTTTCCGTATGCAATGCCACGGAGACTATCCTTATCGACAGGACTTTGAAGGATACGCTGATGCCTAAGCTCATTGCGGCGCTCGAGGAGAAGGGTGTAAAGATCCACCTTGAGTCAGAGGTTACTGAATGGCACCACGAGTATCTTGATTACGAAGTAGCCATCAAGCTTACCGATAGCATCGATGAAGCCATCGACCATATTAACAAGTACGGTTCCGGCCATACGGATGCCATCATCACGGAGAAGACGGACAGAGCCGAGTACTTTATGAACAAGGTGGATTCCGGAAGCGTTCTGCTTAACTGTTCCACAAGATTCGCGGACGGCTTCAGATACGGCTTTGGCGCTGAGGTAGGTATATCCACAAGCAAGCTTCATGCCAGGGGCCCCGTAGGGCTTGAGGGACTCGTTTCATATAAGTACAAGCTTTACGGCGACGGACACATCGTAGGCGACTACGCATCAGGTGAGAAGAAATTCAAGCACATAAGGAGAGATATATGAAGGTATCTATCGCATCAGATCACGCAGGTTACGACATGAGACAGCTCGTCATCGAGCACCTTAAGTCCAAGGGCTTTGAGGTTATCGACGGCGGCGCGGTATCAGCCACAGAGCGCTTCTCTTACGTAGAAGCCGGCAATAAGGTTGCCAAGGACGTTCAGTCCGGCGCTGCAGACAGAGGCATCGCCATCTGCGGTACAGGCATCGGAATCTCCATGGTCTGCAATAAGCACAAGGGAATCCGCGCTGCACTTTGTAATAACGAGTACATGGCAAGAATGTGCCGTCAGCATAACGACGCCAATGTACTCTCTTTCGGCGCAAGAGTAGTAGGACCTGAGATTGCTTTCGCCATGGTTGACTGCTTCTTCGAAGAGGAGTTTGCAGGCGGAAGACATGCTGAGAGAGTCGGCCAGATGAAGCAGACTGAAGAAGAGAACTTTAAGTGATCCTGTTTGTGAGGTAACTAATATGGCGCAGAATGTATTCGTATTTGATCATCCGCTCATACAGCACAAGATAACGCTTCTTCGTGACAAGAATACCGGTACCAAGGAGTTCCGTGAGCTTGTTTCCGAGATTGCCATGTTGATGGCTTACGAGGTCACAAGAGACCTGCCGCTGAAGGAGATCGAGGTGGAGACACCTATCACCACAGCACACTCCAAGGTACTCGCAGGAAAGAATCTCGCCATCGTGCCCATCCTTCGCGCTGGACTTGGCATGGTAGACGGTATGGTCAAGCTCCTTCCTAATGTTAAGGTCGGTCATATAGGTCTTTACAGAGACCCCGTTACGGTAGAGCCTCATACCTATTACTGCAAGCTTCCTGAGGATATCAACGAGAGAGATGTCATTGTACTTGATCCCATGCTCGCCACAGGCGGTTCCGCTTCTGCGGCTATCGGTTATCTTAAGGAGAAGGGAATTCAGAATATCAAGTTCATGTGCCTGATCGCTTCTCCGGAAGGCATTGCAAGACTTACCAAGGATCATCCTGATGTACACATCTACTGCGCATCCGAGGATGAAGGTCTTAATGAGAATTCGTATATCGTTCCGGGCCTCGGCGATGCCGGCGACCGTATATTCGGTACAGAATAAGGAAGTGATCGGCTGATGGATTGGTTAAAGGAATTCGGAATCTCTTTTCTTGAGCACCTTAAGGAGCATTTCTCCATAGGTGATATCGGAGAGAAGATAAATGAAGCCATACTGCAGGTTCAACATTACCTCGTGATCGGCGATTATAAAGTCGTTCTGACAGACGCGGTCATCGTAACTTGGATCGCTGTAGGCATTTTCGCTGTTTTGTTTGCTGTAATGGCACACAAGCCTCAGATCAAGCCTGATACAAAGCAGACATTCGTTGAGATGCTTGTTGGCCTTATTCTGAGTGTCGCCAAGAGCTTCGGCTTAAGGGACGAAGAGGCACGACACATTGCACCTATGATCGGAACATTCGCCATCATGATCACGGCATGTAATACCATTTCTTTCTTCGGTGTTGCTCCGCCTGCTAAGAATATCGGTTTCCCGATAGCGATGGCTCTTTGCTCTATCACTTATGTAATTTATGTATCTATCAGATTCGTGGGATTTAAAGGCTTCGGTAAGATGCTCGTTCATCCCATGGGTTTCATGCTGCCGTTCAAGATAATCGATATCCTCGTAAGACCGGTTTCACTGTGTCTTAGACTTTTCGGTAACGTATTCGGTGCATTCGTATTTATGGAATTTCTTCACATAATATGTCCTATAGTTTTTCCGGCTGCATTCGGTATGTGGTTTGACCTCGCAGACGGAATACTCCAGGCAATCATCTTCTCGTATCTTACGATCTACTATATCGGCGAGAGTGTCGAGGTAGGCCATGAGATGCAGGAACATCCCGAGCTGTTTGTGAAGAAAAAGAAAGAAAAGAAAAATAAAAAGAATTCAACAGATACAGCATCCGAGACTGCGGCCGCTGCTTCTGTCGAGTAATAACGGAGGTTTATTATGGATCTGATCAATTTTGCGGGTGCAATGCTTGACACTACAGGTGCTATCGAGCCCAGAGCAATGGCCGTTCTTGCTGCAGGTATAGCAATCGGTATGGGTTCTCTCGGTGCTTCCCTTGCTATCGGTATAGCAGCTTCACGTGCTTTCGATGCAGGTGCAAGACAGCCTGAGGTATTCAGCAAGATTCAGACACTTTTGCTTATCTGTATCGCGTTCATCGAGTCACTTGCTATTTACGCACTCGTTGTAGCACTGCTTTTGATTTTCACTGTAAAGTAAAGGGAGTTATAACCCATGATTAACATGTATTCGATGATACTGTTGGCAGAAGATGCTGCAGAGGAGTCGTCGCTGTTTTCCGCCGATCAGATGGGCGGATATGCTGCCACGATTCTCCTGACAGTATTCAATGTCATTCTGGTATACATTTTCTTCAAGCTGGTCCTCTTTAAGCCCATTCTCGGCGTCATAAAGAAGAGGGAAGAGCAGATCAACGCAAATGTTGAGAATGCTGCCAAGTCGGAGACCGAGGCTGCAGCTAACGCTGAACAGTCCAAGCAGGCCATAGCCGATGCGCGTGCCGAAGCTTCGCAGATCCTTGAAGATGCCAGGGCAGATGCCGAAGACCAGGCCAAGATCATTAAGATGAAGGCCAAGGAAGAGGCCGATGAGATCCTCGAGAGAGCTCAGTCTGAAGTGCTTCGTATGAAGAAGGTTTCAATCGAGCAGATGAAGGATGAGATTTCCGATCTTGCTGTTGAAGTTGCAGGAAGAGTTATCGGTGATGTTGTAGAGCACGATAAGCTCAAGGATCTTGCCGTAAAGCATACCGAGGAAATGATCGGAGAAGAGGTGGACAGCCTTGGCGAGTAAACCGGTTGTTTTGAAAGTAGTCGCAGCAGGTGATATGACGGCGAATGAGATCGCCCGTATTGCCAACACATTTGCTGTTAAGAATAATATTGATCAGTATGAGATGCAGTTCGAAGTCGATGAGTCTTTGATCGGCGGCTTCGTCATCTTTGCTCGCGGAACCAGATACGATTATTCCGTTAAAGGTCAGCTTCAAAGACTCGGTACGTTCGTAAAGCGTTCCAGAAACCTGGAAGAAGCTGAGAGCGAGGAAGATATCACTTTCTCTCCTGAGAAGGTAAAGAACGATATCAAGAAAGCTATCGACAGATTCGAAGAATCACCGGCTTCAAGCTTCGACAGTGCCGAGATCGCAAAGCTTACGGGTGAAGACCTGCAGAAGCGTATTGAGGCTGCTTTTGATAATGTCGACAATATCGAAGAGGTTGGTATCGTCCAGAGTGTAAACGACGGTGTTGCCATGGTATCGGGACTCGAGCATGTCATGCTTTCTGAGCTCGTTACTTTTACTACCGGCGGCTTCGGTCTGGCTCTTAACCTTGAGCGCAATGCTGTCGGTGTCGTTCTTTTGTCCGGAGCCGACAATGTAGTTGAAGGTGCCGTTTGTATGAGAACGAGAACTACTGTATCTGTTCCCGTTGGTATGGGCCTTCTCGGGCGAGTAGTAGATCCTCTCGGTCACCCGATAGACGGCAAGGGCATTATAAGATATACGAAGACCAGACCTATCGAGTCTCCGGCTCCTTCCATAGTTGACAGATCTCCCGTAAATAAGCCGATGGCGACGGGTATTACCGCCATTGATGCCATGACTCCTATTGGAAGAGGTCAGCGTGAGCTTATCATCGGTGACCGTCAGACCGGTAAGACGGCTATCGCGATAGATACCATAATTAACCAGAAAGGTAAGGATACTATCTGTATCTATGTTGCGATCGGACAGAAGATGAGTACGATCGTTAATACAGTTAATACGCTTGATAAGCACGGTGCACTTGATTATACGATCGTAGTCGCCGCAGGTGCTTCCGATTCCGCATCTTTGCAGTACATTGCTCCTTTCTCGGGCTGCGCTATGGGAGAAGAGTTTATGTATGCAGGCAAGGATGTACTTATCATCTACGATGATTTAAGTAAGCATGCTCAGGCCTACAGAGCTATCTCGCTGCTTCTTAGAAGACCTCCGGGAAGAGAAGCTTATCCCGGTGATGTATTCTATCTGCATTCTAGACTTCTCGAGAGAGCTTCCAAGCTGTCCGCTGAGAAGGGAAGCGGTTCAATGACCGCACTTCCCATCATCGAGACTTTGGGAGATGATATCTCGGCTTATATCCCGACTAATGTAATCTCGATCACAGACGGTCAGATATATCTGTCGCCGGAGCTGTTCTTCTCCGGTCAGCGTCCTGCAATCAACGTAGGTCTGTCTGTATCACGTGTCGGCGGTGCCGCTCAGACCAAGGCTACGAAGAAAGTCGGAGGTCCTGTGCGTATTGCTCTTGCCCAGGCCCGAGAGATGGCTTCTTTCGCTCAGTTTGGTGCTGACCTTGATGAGAACACGCAGCTTCAGCTTAAGCGAGGAGTGGTTCTTAACGAGGTCCTCAAGCAGGAGCAGTACTCTCCTCTGTCGATGGAAGAGCAGGTAGTAATGCTGTATCTTGCGACTTCTGACAAGCTTACATTCCTTGCCAAAGAAGATATCAAGGAGTATCTGTATGCCTTTATGGACCAGATAAGGCTTACAAGACAGGATATCCTCATGGAGATCAGTTCTTCGGGTAAGTTCGAAGACGAGACTGTAAGCAAGATCGATGAATTTGAGAAGCAGTTCAAGGATGACTATATCTACGAGCATCCCGAGTACAAAGAAGAAGACTGATGGAGACTCTTAACGACGTAAAGAAAAGGATAAAAAGCGTACAGGGTATAGCACAGATGACAGGTGCTATGCAGCTTGTAAGTGCTTCAAAAAAACGCCGTTCCATCGCGTTGCTGGAGACTATTGATCCCTTCGTTAAGGACTGTCTGAATACGATGAGCGACGTCCGTTTCAACAAGAAGGCCATCGATAATCCTTTCTTTACGCTCGAACAGAAGGTTCCGGGTCAGACCTGGAAGATCGCCTATTTCGTTCTTTGTGGAGATCAGGGCCTCGCGGGAGCATATAACAACAATGTAGTTAAAGCCTGTGAGGAGCATGTTCGCGCGAAAGTTCTTGAGAACTCCCGTAAAGGAATCACTACCGACTATAAGCTTTATGTTTTCGGTAAGGTCGTAAGGGAGAGGCTTCTTCACATGGGCTACAACGTAGATTCTGAGTTCTCCCATCCTCTTGCGGAGCCGAGCTACTATCAGGCACGAAGCGTGGCTTCTATGCTCAAGCAGAAGTTCCTCATAGAGAATTACGATCTTGTATATCTTGTTTATACACAGCTTGAGTCTGCTCTTAACATGAAGGTTAATGTCATAAGACTTGCCCCCGTAGACTTTAAGTCTATCGATGCGATGAGAGCTTTTTATGACAAAGACGATGTGCCGGAAGAGAAGGAGATAACGTACTATCCCGATGTTAATGAGATATTCGGATTCCTTATGGATTCATATCTTAATGCGATGGTATACGGAACAATGACTCAGGCATACGCGTGCGAGCAGACCGCGCGTTTTGCCGCTATGGATAATGCAACCAACAGCGCCGAAGATATGATGAAGTCTTTGCAGCTTAAGTTTAACCGAGCCAGACAGGCGAAGATAACAAATGAGCTGACCGAGATAATCAACGGCGCTAACCAGGTAAATAACCTGTAAGTATAACTAAGGAGTAAAGATATGGCAGAAGGCAAAGTAGTTCAGATAATCGGACCTGTCATAGACTGTGAATTCAGGATCGGCGAGACACCGAAGATCAATGACGGTGTCAGGATAATCTTTTCCCAAGACGGTCAGGAAAGCGATAAGGATGTTTTTGCTGAGGTATTGCAGCAAAGAGGTAAGGGCGTAGTAAGATGCGTTTCCTTTAACGCAACTGAAGGTCTTACAAGAGGCGTTAAGGCGATCTCTCTCGGTACTCCGTTCAATGTTCCTGTAGGTGAGACGATCACCGGAAGATTGTTTGATGTTCTCGGCCGTCCGATCGATAACGGCGGACCGGTCAACGCTGAAGCTCAGATGCCTATCCATAAGCCTGCTCCGTCATTTACCGATCAGTATCCTACTGCTCAGATCCTCGAGACGGGTATCAAAGTAATTGACCTTCTTGTTCCTTTCAGCCGCGGTGGTAAGATCGGTCTGTTCGGAGGCGCCGGTGTAGGTAAGACGGTACTTATCCTTGAACTTATCCGTAACATCGCATCTGAGCACGGCGGCTATTCCGTATTTACCGGTGTAGGTGAGCGTTCCCGTGAGGGTAATGACCTCTGGGGCGAGATGAAGGAGTCCGGCGTTCTTGATAAGACCATCATGGTATTCGGTCAGATGAATGAGCCTTCCGGTGCGAGAATGAGAGTTCCTCTTACAGGTCTTACGATGGCTGAATATCTTCGTGATGCCAAGAAGAAAGACGTTCTTCTGTTTATTGATAATATCTACAGATTTGTTCAGGCCGGCTCCGAGGTATCAGCTCTGCTCGGAAGAATCCCTTCGGCCGTAGGTTATCAGCCCACTCTTGCAAATGAGGTCGGTGAGCTTCAGGAGAGAATTACTTCTACCAAGAACGGATCCATTACATCCATTCAGGCCGTATATGTTCCAGCCGACGATATTACCGATCCTGCACCTGCTACGACTTTCTCACACCTTGATGCGAATATCGTATTGTCCAGATCCGTAGTTGAGCTCGGTATCTATCCAGCTGTTGATCCTCTCGAATCTTCATCGAGAATCCTGAGCGAGGATGTTGTAGGCTCTGAGCATTATCTTGTAGCAAGAATGGTACAGGAGAATCTGCAAAGATATAAGGAACTTCAGGACATCATCGCCATTCTCGGTATGGAGGAGCTTTCTGAAGATGACAGGCTTGCCGTTTCCAGAGCGCGTAAGATTCAGAAGTACCTGTCACAGCCTTTCTTCGTAACTGCGGATTCCACGGGTTACGCCCCCAGATATGTTCCTATCGATAAGACAGTAAAGGCATTTGGTGAGATCATTTCCGGTTCTCTTGATCACATACCGGAGCAGTACTTCTTCATGAAGGGTGATCTTGATGATGTACTGAAGGCTTATCACGACGATAACAACGGAACGAACTGATCATATGGCAGGTTCAGCTTCAAATACAGTCAAACTGGTAATAATTACGCCTTATAAGAAGTTCTTTGAAGGTGATGTAACTTCTGTTGTCATTACAACGGTAGACGGACAGATGGGCTTTATGGCCGGTCATCCTCCGGTTATTGTTGCATTAAGACCCGGAGTGAGTCATCTTGTTCAAGAGGGGCGGACCAAGTATTTTACACTGTCTGAAGGTTATTGTGATATTTCCGGTGACCTGATAAAGATAATATGCAATACTGCCGAATATCCTGAAGAATTAAGTCCCAGAAGGACCTGTCAATCATATACGGAAGCCTACGAGGCGCTTGAGAAAGCGAAGAAGATCGAGGACCGTGCAGCCAGAGAGGTTCTTGTAAAAGAGTTTGAACAGGCGATGGCACGCGCACGTGCGAGACGCCATCTTCTTGAATTGTACGGTTCCGATCATCAGAAGGAAAGGATAGCAATACTCGTTAAGGAGTACGGCTGGAAAGATATCGTCTGATTAGATTATCTCTATCTTGAATTCGCGTGTACCGCACATCAATACCTGACCGGTCTTGATCTCATAGTCCTGTCCGGATGCCAATCTCACGTTATTGATAAATGTTGAATTGTCAGATGAAAGATCACAGACATAATATGTGCTTCCGATCTTCTTTATTTGGGCGTGTATAGCAGACATGTCTTTGTCTGAGTAATAGATGTCGCACAGGAATCTGTCAGAGCCTATCGCTGCTTTGTCAGTATATACGGCTTTTCGCTCTTCTTTTCCGGAAGACTTGTCCGTAGTTGTTAGTATCAGAGCGTCGATTGCTGCTGTATTTGTGCCGTCTCCGAACAGCATATGCCGTCTGCTGCTGTCCGTGTCTTCAGAGACCTTTATCTTTGGCTCTTCTTTTATGAGTTTATATGTCTTAAACGCGAATACAGCTTCCGCTGTTACAGCCAATAAAGACGGGACAGTGAATTTTAGCAGCATGAATATCAATGACAGAAGACTCAGAAGAATTGTAAGTTTAAATTCATTCAGTTCAAGAAGCTCGGAATGAACTTCCGGTTCAGATTGGGGAATCATTAACTTACGTGCCTCCTGTCTTAGAAGATCTTCATCATTCTGTTCTACAGCGTATAATATCCCGTCAGTCTCATCAGGTGTTATAACCTGTGACAGACTATCTGAGTTGAGAAATTCTTTTATTCCCGCTTCTGTTAGTGATCTAATATTCAGCTTGCCGGGTTGCACTTTAACCGGGTCAAAGCATATGCTGAGCGAAGAGAATGAATCATCGGTAAATACATATTTATCATCAAGTATCACAGATCCCGGAGATAGAAGATAATCCGGAAGATCGCATAAAGATAAGAAAAGGTCCCCTAGAGCCTTACGCAGCTTATTGATCTCGGGTTTCGATGGAACAGGATCATAAAATAGGGTTTTCAGCCCGGAGAAGTCATAAGATAATTCGTAAGTGCTTACGGCCGGTATAACATAAAGAGGAAGCATATGACCCGGAATGTTTTCTGCAATTAACCTCTGGGTATAGTCATTTATAGAGCCGATATCTTCGATCTTTTTGATTACAAAATGTCCGTAGGGACCTTTTCTTATTTGCATGGTTTTTGACCTGATTTCTTAAGATTTTAATTATTGTCAGCCGAACGCGCCGGTTACTCTGCCTTCGTCAAAGACGTAGTTCATAACATTGCTCGCGTATCTGGTCAGACCTTCTCTGAAGATCAGAGCGAGTGCGACCAAAACCGCAATGATGATAACGATCTCTACAGTTCCCATACCGCGTTTGTTACTGACATTTGCTATTTGCATATCCCTTACCTCCTTTATCCTTTCTATATACCCAAAGAGATTATTGCCGGTGTTGTTGCTACCATGAGGACCGAGACAAAGTCGAGCGTCATGGGGAACAGAAGCCCTAATGCCTCTCGTTCCTGTTTTTTTCGTGCCGCATTACGGCACAAGTTCCAACAGGCCGAAGCCTGAAGTGAAAGAAGTCCGAGTACCTCCGAGGTTCCGAGCCTTCCGTATCTTGCTACGAGCAGAAGTGCTGACTGAGCCTCGGGTATCTGTATTCTTAAAGACAGCTTTTCCACAGCATCGGAAGCCGTCATTCCGCTGAGCATCATTGCCCGCAGATTTCTTATTTCTGAAGAAAGACAGTTGCTTTCCTTGAATGCATATGAGCAGATGTTGATGGATTTCGGAAGCTGAAGTCCCGCCTCGAGAAGCGTGTGGATAAGACACATGAATAAAGGCAGATCTCTCATCAGTTCCTCACGGCGTATCTGCGCCTCCTTCTTGATGTCGTAAGCTCCGAGAACCGCGACCGTAATTGTCAGAAGGGGACTGAAGATAAGTTTGATCCCTGCGATCCATAGAACTGCAGCAGACAGGATCATTACGGCCGTGCATATGATTAACTGCTTTCTTAAGTACCTCTCATAGGCTTTGGAAGGGTCGATAGATATCTCATTAAAGATCTCATGTCTTGAAGCGATGAAAACTGCCGGCATGAATCTTTTTAAGATATCAGTAAGGACGTTCTTTTCATTGTCCGGAATCCCCGTATCTGTGTCTCCCGCTCTGTCCTTCTTTCCGCGTTCCGAATGTGTCATGAACCTGAACAGGAGAGAGGATGCGAATATGGCAAGGCAGAAGGCTGCGATCAGTATCACAGAGCCTGTAGCCGATGTCCTGGCGCTGTCCAGGTAGCCTCCACCCATTCGGTCAAGTGCAGCGGTAATCGCGAAAGGCATAAGGCACAGCATTACCGCTTCCGCGTTCTTTCCTGCATTTGCAGCATTGATCTCGTTTTGTACCGCGTTCATCTCGGACAGCATCTGACAGCTGCTCCTTAAGATTGCGAGAGAATTGTTTCCTATGTCTGAAGATATGGCCAGGGCATGGAAGATAGGTATCGTCTCCGGAAAGTCGATCTGTCTAGAAAAGATGTCTAGAGCTTTGTCCAGACTCATATGTACCTTTATGTTGTTCTCAAGTGTGATCAGAGGCTTGATGAGGACGCTCTTATTTCCGAAGGAATGCTCTATCACAGGGCGTATCAGAGTAAGCGACCTTTCTATCGAATAGCCGCTGCTCACACTTGTGGTAAGTACCTGAAGCAGGATTAGAAGCTGTGTTCTCATGTGCTTGTAGTTTCCTGAAAATATCTTCTTCATAAGCTCCTTCCATGGGAAGAAACCCAGTATGATGCTGATGATGAGCCTGGGGATATAAGCGTTGATAAAGAAAGATGAGACCGAGTAGATCATCACCACAAAGAACGGATATGCCCACAGATGCTTCAGAAGAAAGCTCGTGGATGCATCAGCCTCTATATGAACATGTGTCCTGAAGTTCTTTAATATCGCAGACTCTTTCACATCCTTTACCTCCTTCATTGATAAACAGATTCTTTAGGCAGAAGTCCTTGCCTCTTGCAGGCAGAACGGAACATATCTCATCGACATATCTTCGTCCGGTTCTGTCTCTTGTGATGTGGATCATTATGTCTATTCCCATGGAAAGCTGAGTCATGATGGCGTCGTAGGGCAGGGATGATCCTGCCATTACCATTCCGGTCAGCCTCTCCAGCATCTCAAGACACGAGTTGGCATGTCCCGTAGACAGACTCCCTCGGTGCCCCGTGTTAAGTGCATGCATCATATCGGCACTCTCCGAGCCTCGGACTTCGCCTACGATAATCCTGTCAGGACGCATACGCAGGGCGGCTCTGATCATCATACCGATGTTTACTTCTCCGCTGCCGTCAGGACCCGGAAGTCTCGCTTCCATCCTGACCAGATTATCGATGCCCTGCAGGTTAAGCTCGGCTGAGTCCTCTATGGTAACCACGCGTTCATCAGGCGGTATAAAGCTCGAAAGTACATTTAGAAACGTAGTCTTGCCGCTTCCGGTGCCTCCGCACAGGAAGACAGTCTTCTTGTTCTTTACGCATTCGCACAGAAATCTCGCAGCTTCTTCGCTTATGAAACCCTGCCTTATCAAAGTCACGATGTCATGGGATATGCCCGTGAACTTACGGATAGTAACGATTGGTCCGTCAGGAGCCACAGGAGGGAGAACACAGTTGGCTCTGGATCCGTCGGGAAGACGCAGGTCTGATATCGGGTTGGCTTCGTTCAGTGGACGGTTTCGATTGGCGAAGAAGCAGGAGATAACTGTCTTTAATGATTCGGCATCTTTAAATCGGATGTCGGTCTTATATAGTTTTCCACCCTTTTCATAGAAGACTTTGTCAGGTCCGTTGACCATGATCTCCGTGATTGAAGGGTCTTCCATTAACGGCTCTATAACATCGAGTCTTCTTAAACTGTTGAAAACGCTTAAAGCCAGGGCTCTTTTCTGTTCAAGAGGTAATGAACCCGTAGAACTGTCGATGCCGATTACTTCTGAGATGATCTCTTTAAGTCTGTCATCAGATGGGTCAGCTTCGGTATTAAGTACGCTTAAGACGTAATAGACGAGTTTATCCTTGATTTCTGTAATCTCATATTCTGATTGATTCATATTGCTGTCTGTAATCCTCGCAGTAATGTACGGTCATAAGAGCTCCGGAAGGAAGCGCCCTTCTGAATACTCCAAGTTCCTTAGTCATGCCGGTATCTTCAGTGCACATCCTCGCAGGAAGGAGAAGATGCAGTGTGTCGCAGTAACCGATAAGCCTGGTAAGCTCTGATACTCTCCAGCCTTCGACAACCACAAGTGCGCCGGTGTCATCTTCTGCACACAGTTTTCGTAAGTGTTCCATCAGCTTCACACATGTATCGATACCGATATCAAACACATCATCCTCATTCTCCGGCTTTCCGCATGACAGAAATCCGCTGCTGTCCGGGTTAAGGAATTCGGTGATAAGCGAAGGGGTGAACCTTCGATCTTCGCAGCAGCGCAGCAGCTTGGTAAGTGAGCCTGTGGAACCCTGCATAAACGGTGTCGGCATTCTTATTCCGGACATAAGGTCTATCCTGATCGGATGGATACAGTCGAATGTCATAGGGCCAACGGCACTTCTTATGAAGTTCTCCCGTTCATCGATATAGGCGTATGAGACCAGAAGCCTTAGCCTGTCTGCAGTGCATTCTGATATGTGGGCCTGTTCTGATGCTTCGCTTATGCAGGGCAGGCTCTCATAGATGCGCTTCATGTCGATGATCATCATTCCTTTTCCGCTGTCGTAAAACAGCGGTACCGGCTCACAGGGACCTTCAGCGGCAGGCGGGGAGAACTCTCTGTTATCGTAGAGAATGCGGATGTCGCTTATGAGGCTGCTGTCGAATGAAGTGTTTGAGCCCGCGCGTGAGATATACGCGTTCGGGTACTTCGCCGACAGGCGTTCCCTGATGAGTTCATAAAGATAAGTATCGTTCTCGTAGATAAGTATTCCGAATGTCATAGCCCTGATTCCTTTCAATTGATAAACCCATGATATATCGGGCCTGAGAGGAATTTACCTACAAAAAGTCGACAAAAAACGACAAAAAACGACAAAGATTTCGGCCATAAAAATGTATTAGTTTTTATATGGGATGTACGGTCGGCTTGCGGCATTTTTGGCTGTTGAGCGATCAGTCGCAGAATGTTAGAATAAAACACCGAAAAAAACACGACAGTGAGGTCAGATATATGAAGAAAAAAGATGGAAAGTGGCTGTTTACTTCCGAATCCGTTACAGAAGGACATCCCGATAAGGTCTGTGATCAGATCTCCGATGCCGTACTTGATGCGATCCTGGAGAACGATCCCATGGCACGTGTTGCCTGCGAGACTTTCGCTGCTACAGGCATGATCGTAGTAGCCGGCGAGATTACAACGGATTCTTATGTTGATATCCCTGATGTAGCCCGAAAGACTCTGGAGCAGATCGGTTATAACGGAAGCCATGTAAGCTTTGACTATAAGACCTGTGCGGTTATGACTTCCATCGATGAGCAGTCTCCTGACATTGCCCAGGGCGTTAATGATGCTCTTGAGACTAGAGGTGAGGGACAGCTTGATATCGGTGCCGGAGACCAGGGTATGATGTTCGGCTATGCAAATGACGATACGCCCGAGTATATGCCGCTTCCTGTATCTCTTGCCCACAAGCTTACTATGAAGCTTGCTGAGGTTAGAAAGGCTGATCCCAACAGCATCTTAAGTCCTGACGGAAAGAGCCAGGTAACTGTGGAATATGACGGCCCCACGCCCAAGAGGATCGACACGGTCGTTATCTCCACACAGCATAAGGAAGAGGCTACAGAAGCTCAGATCCACGAGCTTGTTAAGGAGCAGGTCATTAAGACTGTTATCCCTGCAGAACTTATGGATGAAAATACTAAGATCTTTATCAATCCGACAGGACGTTTCGTTCTTGGCGGACCTGCAGGTGATACAGGCCTTACAGGAAGAAAGATCATCGTTGATACATACGGCGGATTCGGCCGTCACGGCGGCGGATGCTTCTCAGGTAAGGATCCGACGAAGGTTGACAGAAGTGCCGCTTATGCAGCGCGTCACATTGCCAAGAACGTTGTTGCATCCGGCCTTGCCAAGGAGTGCGAGGTTCAGATCGCTTATGCCATCGGCGTAGCACGCCCCGTATCAGTAATGATCGATACATTCGGAACAGGAACTATTGACGATACTAAGATTTCCGAGATCGTCAACAAGGTATGCGACCTTCGTCCCGCTGCCATCATAAGAGATCTCGATCTGAGAAGACCTATTTACAAGAAGACAGCAGCTTACGGCCACTTCGGAAGAGAGGATGCAGACTTTACATGGGAGCATCTTGACCTGGTCGATAAGTTCAGGGAGGAAGCAAGTAAGCTTTGATAGATGACTTCATCTGATGGCGATAAGATCAAACGTTTAGATACAGATGACATTGGAAAAGAGCTTGACGGTTGTTTGGTAACTGCCGTTAAGCTCATTTTCGAACGCGCGGGTTTTGTTATCTTTGCTTGTAAAGGCGGATTCACCGTCAAGGGTAATTACGCAGGTTCCATCGTGGAAGGCGTTAACTACAAGGTCTCAGGCCAGGTTACGTCCTACAGGGAGCAGCCGCAGATCTCTGCACGCATTATAGAGCAGTCGGAGGATGACGATGACACCGCTCTTATAGCAGGGTTTCTGAAGGATAACCTGGATGACATAGGCGAGAAGACAGCCGGCAGACTTGCTGAGATTTACGGCAGTGAGATTATCGATGCCATTATTAACGATCCGGACAGTGTAGCGGAAAATATCACAGGCCTTACAGCAGAGAAGGCCGCCGATATTGCGCGCGAATTAGAGAAGGATACGCAGTTTTACAGGCTCCTTCTGGAGCTGCGTAAGCTCGGCCTTTCCAACAAGCGTGCGGTCAAGGTTTACGACCTGTTTGGGCAGGACTGCATTACAGCGGTCAGAGATAATCCCTATATCCTTATGCGTGTTACAGGGATAGGCTTCGAAACATGCGATCTGATTGCAAAAAAACTTCATTCTGAACCCTTAAGCATAACGAGGTTCGAGGGTGCGGCTGTAAGTGCATTATCTGCACTTCACGAGGAAACAGGAGATACATATCTGCTTCCGGAGCAGGTGAAGAATAAAGTGATGTCCATCTTAAGCAAGGACACCGGAGGTCAGATCCCTGACGAGATCTTTGAGGGCCTTTACCATGACGGCCTCATGCGTGCCAAGGAAGACCGTTTTATCATCATTTACCGTTTCGCTGACGGCAAGTGCGCTGGCTGCGAGGAGACAGATGAAGGCGCGAGGTTTGCGCTGCGTACTTACTTTGGAACCGAGTACTCGATCAAGAAGGAGATAGAGAGCTTTCTTGATGCTAAGTGTGTTGTGCCTGATGAGGACAGTGTGCGTAAACAAATCGCGGTTATGGGTAAGAAGGAAGGTATAGAGCTAAATGAGCTTCAGACGGAAGCTATCAGGCTTTGTATGTACTCTCCAATCTCTATCATCACGGGAGGCCCGGGAACAGGTAAGACCACCATCACTTCGATACTCGCGAGACACTTCCGCAAGGAGAAGATACCGTGCAGATTTTGCGCGCCTACAGGAAGAGCCGCCAAGAGGCTTTCGGAGGCTTCAGGTGAGACTGCATATACCATCCACAGACTGCTCGAGATGAGTGCACCTTCAGATGATGATGACGACGAGTCCGAGACCTTCTTCGGGCGTAACCGTAACAACCCTCTGGAGTGCCGCGTGGTGGTAGCTGACGAGGCCTCCATGATTGATATCTTCCTGTTTAAGGCATTGCTTGATGCGCTGCCGGGAGGAGCTTCCCTGATACTTGTCGGAGACCCTGAGCAGCTTCCGTCGGTAGGTGCGGGCAATGTTCTCGCGGACCTGATCTCGTGCCCTGCGGTTCCTTGCGTGAAGCTTGAGTACGTGTTCAGGCAGGGAGAGGATTCTTCCATAGCTTCAAACGCCGTAAGGATTCTGAGGGGCGAGTACCCCGTGCCCGGAGACGACTTCGAGATAATCAAGACTGTGACTGACGAAGAGGCGCTGCCGTATGTGACAGGACTTTCTTCGGATAACGCTGAAGCGGACTTCGTAATCTTAAGTCCGACGCGCCGTAATCTTCTGGGAACCGAGAATCTTAACGGGGTTCTTCAGGAGAGACATAATGAAGATTCCGATGAGCCTGTGAATATCAGGGCGGACCTCAAGCTCTACCCGGGAGACAGCATAATGCAGATCAAGAATAACTATTCCATCGAGTATTACGATCCTTCTGAAGGCGAGATCCGTAAGGGTGTTTTTAACGGTGAGATGGGCAAGTTTAAAGGCTACGACGTACTTACCGGTAAGTATGATTTCCTCTTTGACGGTGACCGTAAGATAGGATACGAGAAGAAGACGTTAACGGACATTGAGCTCTCATATGCAGTGACGGTCCATAAGGCACAGGGCTGCGAGTTCGATTCTGTGGCGGTCGTTCTCGGCAGCATGAACTACAAGCTTTCTAACAAGAAGCTCCTTTACACAGCGGTCACGCGCGGACGCAATAAGGTGACTATAATCGACTCCGGCGGCAGGCTTTCCAAGATGCTTACTTCGGAGGCGGATTATTCCCGCAAGACTTCGCTTAAGGACTTCCTCGCGCTTGTCGCGGCAAGGCATGAAGATGAACCTGATAAGGGAAGCCGTTGACCTTCTGCTGCCGCATAACTGCTGCGTGTGCGGACGTTTTCCCGATGCTGACGGGCATGTGCCTTTCGAGGTGCCGGAAAACTTCCACATCTGTTTTGACTGCCTCTCCGAGCTCGTCCCTGGAGCGGTGGACAGTCGCTTTTACCCGTGCCTTACGGACCCTTTTGAAGGTGACCCGATCCCGTCGCTTCTTCTGTATCTGCCGTTTCCTTACAAGGGCTTCTTCGAGAAGGCGGTGCCCGCAATGAAGTTTAACTCGCACCCTGAACTTGCGGTGTTCTCAGGCACTGTGCTCGGCTCGCTCATGAAGAAGGACGGCGTAACGGCGGACCTCGTGGTTCCTGTCCCTCTGTCAGCATCAAGACTTAAGGAGAGAGGTTATAATCAGGCAGCGCTGATCGCGTCTCAGGCTGCCGCAATATGCGGCATTCCGTGCCTTGAGAATGTGCTTGTGAGAACCCGCGACACCTTAAGGCAGACCGAGATCTATGATAATGCGCACAGGAGCATGAATGTAAACGGAGCCTTTAAAGCGGATCCTTCCTTCGTGGCCGAGGGGCTTAAGGTGATAGTCATTGACGATGTGGCCACTACCGGCAACACCCTCCATGAGGCTGCCGCGGCTCTCTATGAAGCCGGTGCCGCGGAGGTCCTTTGCTGTGCTCTTGCGGGCAACAGAGCCCTTCCTGACGCCGAGTCGTTATAAGCAAGCCTTATAACACGCGGGTAGATTTATTCGCGCACATTATATATAATATAAGCAACCTGAGGCGGGTGGGCTCTACATTGAACCTACATGACGTTAATTGGAACCCGGAGTCAGTCGGCGTAGGCAAAGCCTTTTTAGTTGGACTGTTGAAAGCGATTGCAGGGTACCGCCCTTGAGATTTCGAGGGGTCAAGCGGGGTTCGTCCAAATCAGGCTTTTTTGCGCAAAAAAGAAGTGGAATTGGTTGTTTGATGAGTTTGCTTAATGATGCAAGACAGATTTATACGCGTGATCCGGCCGCGCGGAACATACTGAGCGTTATTTTCCTGTATTCAGGTTTTCACGCACTTGTTTATCACCGCGTGAGTAATTTCTTTTACAGACACAAGCTGTATTTCCTTGCCAGATGGAATTCCCAGAGGGCAAGACATAAGACAGGTATCGAGATCCATCCCGGAGCTACTATCGGCTCAGGTCTTTTTATCGACCACGGTATGGGCATCGTTATAGGTGAGACTGCAGTTATCGGAGATAACTGTACGATCTATCACGGTGTAACTTTAGGCGGACGCGGACACGTTAAGGGTGCCAAGCGTCACCCTACGATCGGTGACAATGTTCTTATCGGTGCAGGCGCTAAGATCTTAGGTCCCGTTACCATCGGAAGCGGCTCCAGCATCGGTGCCAATGCGGTAATACTTCATGATGTTCCCGCCAACTCTACTGTCGTAGGTGTTCCGGGTAAGATCGTCAAGATCGAGACAGCAGGAGAGTCTCACGCAGTCGCACTCGACCACTATATTACGGATGATCCGACTGAGGCAGAGGTAAAGGAACTCGCCAAGGTCGTTTCTGAACTTCAGGAGAGAATATATCATCTGCAGTTTCAGGATATTATTGATCTGCAAGGAACGGAAGGAGAAGGTATTTGATGAAGCTGTTTAATACGCTCACAAGATACAAGGAAGATTTCAAGCCCATTACTGAGGGTCACGTTAAGATGTATGCTTGCGGACCTACGGTCTATAACTATTTCCACCTCGGAAATGCAAGACCGTTCGTAACATTCGATACTCTGAGAAGATATCTCGAGTACAGAGGTTATGAGGTTGAGTTCTGTCAGAACTTTACTGACATCGACGACAAGATGATCAACCGCGCTAAGGAAGAGGGCGTAACGGTTAAGGACATCGCTGAGAAGTACATTGCAGAGTATTACGTTGATGCTGACGGTCTTAACTGTAAAAGACCTACATATCAGCCACGTGCAACTGAATCCATCGATGCCATCATCGGTATCGTTCAGTCTCTTTATGACAAGGGTATCGCTTATGTTATCGAAGGTGACGGGGTTTATTATGACGTCTCCAAGGATGAGCACTACGGTAAGCTTTCACACTATAAGCTCGATGAGCTCGTAGCAGGCGGCGGAGAGAGAGGAGCTTCTTACGAGGGTAAGAAGAATCCCGGGGATTTCGCTATCTGGAAGTTCAAGAAGGAAGGTGAACCTTCATGGGATTCCCCTTGGGGCGAGGGCAGACCCGGATGGCACATTGAGTGCTCTGCAATGATCAAGAAGCACTTGGGTGATACCATCGATATTCACGGCGGCGGACAGGATCTTATCTTCCCGCACCACGAGAATGAGATCGCACAGTCTGAGTGTGCCAACGGATGCACACTTGCCAACTACTGGGTGCATAATGCTTTCGTAAATGTTGACGGAGAGAAGATGAGTAAGTCCCTTGGAAACTTCTTCACGATCAGAGACATCGTTGCTCATTTCCCTTATCCTGTTATCAGATTCTTCATCCTGACAGGTCATTACCGCATGCCCATCAATTTCTCTGACGAGCTTTTAAGATCTGCTCAGACTTCTTTGCAGAGAATCTCTACATGTGCTTCTAACCTTAAGTTCAATCTCGATAACGGAATGAACGGTGACGGAAGCGCTGACGCTGATCTTAACAAGGCTTGCGAGGAACAGAAGAACAGCTTCATCGCCCATATGGATGATGACCTTAACACAGCTGATGCCATCACCGATATCTTCGGTCTCGTGAAGGCTGCCAACACTGCAGTATCTTCCGGCGCAGCTTCAAAGGAAGCTTTGCAGAATGCTTATGACACACTTATGGAGATCACGGGTGTTCTCGGTATCGACTTAAGTGAAGAGGAGGAAGGAATCCCTTCCGAGATCACTGAACTTGTTGAGCAGCGTGCTGCAGCCAAGAAGGCAAAGGATTTTGCAGAGGCTGACCGCATCAGAGATCTTATCACATCCAAGGGCTATTCCGTTAAGGATACTCCCCAGGGACCTCAGGTTGAAAAACTGTGATTATTCCCTTTATTGCAGCAGATCTGCGTGAGATTAATCCTTCGGTTCTCGCGTATATAGGTGATTCGGTGTATGAGTTATACGCCCGATGTCATGTCAGCGAGAAGACAGCATCTAACTCAGGTAAGATGCATAAGCTTAATGTGCATTATGTATCTGCTGCATCACAGGCGAAGGCTGCTACGGCCCTTGCCGATGAGCTTACCGAAGAGGAAACAGAATACTTCAAGAGGGGTAGAAATTCCAATTCCCCGACTATGTCAAAGAACGCGAGCCCGATGGATTATATGAATGCCACCGGGTTCGAGGCTTTATTGGGGTTCCTTTTTCTGGATAACCAGGGAGACAGGCTAGATTACATTATTCAAAGATCGTTCGAGGTGATTGACAGTGAACAGGGATAACAGAGGCAAGAGAGAACCCCGTGATAACAGGGGCAGAAGAGACTACCGTCCTGCAAGAAACGATAACAGAAACAGGGAGAACAGAGAGACCCGTATCCCTGAAGAGGAGAAGACTCCTTCTGCAGACAGACTCGAAGGAAGAAATTCCGTGCTCGAGGCGCTGAAAGCCGGCCGCGAGATCAACAAGATCTGGGTTCTTGATACGGCTGGAAAACCTGATCCCATCCTGAGCAGGATCCTTGACGGTGCGCAGAAGAAAAAGATCCCTGTCGTACGCACTAAGAGAGAAGCTTTAGACAGAATGAGTGAGACCCATAATCACCAGGGGGTAATCGCAGCTGTTGCAAGCCATGAATATGTAAGCATCGACGATATGATTGCCAAGGTAACTGGCGAGGGAAGATATCCCTTCTTCGTTGTTCTGGATGAGCTTAAGGATGCGTATAACCTCGGTTCCATCTTGAGAATTGCTGATGCTGCAGGTGTCGACGGAGTAATTATCCCAAAGCACAGGTCCATCGGACTGGACAGCGTGGTGGCAAAGGCTTCCGCAGGTGCCATCGAGTATGTTCCCGTGGCACGTGTCACCAACATTGCAGCTACACTGCGTGAGCTTAAAGAGAAGCACGGCTTCTGGGTCTTCGGTACTGATGCCGAGGGACAGACCGACTACGATAAAGCCGATTACAAGGGCTCCATCGCGATCGTTATCGGCAGCGAGGGCGAGGGAATGAGAGAAATTGTGCGCAAGGAGTGCGACTTCCTTCTTTCAATCCCGATGGCAGGTAACGTTAACAGCCTGAACGCTGCGGTTGCCGCAGGAGTCGTAATCTACGAAGCCGTAAAGGGAAGACGCGGATAAGATGAGACATAATCTTCGGAAAGGAATGGCTGCATTATCGGCTGCGATTGTTATCGCAGGCGCTGTCGGCTGTTCTGCCGTAAGCGGCGCTGCTCGTTCAGCTTCCGATGCTTATATCGACTCTCTGTTAAGACTTGATGTCGCCGCTTGTGATGAGCTTTGTTATGACGGTGATTCCGGTCTTGATGAGTATATGATCCTCGATTACAAGAACAGAGCAGTAAACTACATTCTCACATCTACGCACTACAGGTTTGAACCCATGCTGTCAGGATCGGGAGAAGACGGTACGCTTAATGCTGTTTATACGCTCGTAATGCCTAATATCAATGCTTCCATTGCTGCAGGACCTACGACATACGAGGAGTTCATCAACAACTTAAACACGATGGGTAAGACCGATGTTACGGTCACTGTCATTCTTAAGAAGATCGACGGACAGTGGCGTGTTATGAACTCATCTACAATAGCGGATGATCTGTACGGATCTCTGTTCTATCCGGGATATGAGTTTATCCTCGACGGCAGTTCCATCCTGTGTGACGGATCCTGGTCAAGTTCCAATGAGGACGGCAGCTTCCTTGACTGTGAACAGATAAGCTGTCACTATTCGTTCACCGATGAGTATCTGTCTTCCGGAATAGAACTCGATCTTTCGTATGAGTACTACAGAAACGATGAACTCATCTATGAGGGCGTTCCTGTTTATGATGAGGACGGATCGGGACTTTCATGTCCTCTTAATATCGCTGATACATCACTTAACTTCGACGTTCTTCCTGAGTTTGACTACCAGCTTGTGATACTGAATTCCGGATTCCATTTCTATGAGGATCATCAGCAGTGTACGCTGAACCCTCTGTCATTCCCGAATGGAATGGCTGTTGAGAATATCGTATGGCAGTATACTGACAGTTCAGGTATCTACTTCAACAGTGATCAGATTGTCGCCAAGGTATGGATAGACTCCAGATATCTCGATTCCGGAAGACCTCTGGATCTTACTTATGATATCTTCCGTGACGGAGAGATCATCTTAAGCGGCGGTTCCGCTGATGTTTACGACGGAGTTGCTTTATGTACTTACAGCGGTCAGGCTCTTGAGACCGGTTCATATTCGATCAATGTCTATAACAACGGAACCTTCGCAGGAGGTTCTGTGGCAAGTGTTATCCTTAACCTCGATCCCGCAGATTATACAGAACTTGATGTGCCCGACAGTGTTGAGGATTCCAATACTGATGAGGACGCTCAGCTTGAGATCTGGTCCGGAAGTTCCAATGCCATCGATGTTATCGAGGATTATTCTGAAGTGGATTTCACGAATACGAATGTCAGCATGAATATCTTCGAGCAGCGCGTGGATCAGGCTCTTGCTTCAGGCGAGAATGCTCCTGACATTATTATCTGTGACATAGACTACGCAAGACACTATGCATTAAGTGAATCCACGATCCCTCTTAATGACATCGGAATCTCATATCAGGAACTTCAGTACATGTATGAGTACACATTCTCGCTTACGACTGATGAAGATTCAGTCATTAAGGGTGTGTCCTGGGAGGTTACGCCCGGAGCTGTCTTCTACTACAGAAGTGCTATGTTAAGCGAGCTTGGAGTGAGTGAGCCCGGAGAGGTTGCTCCTTATTTCGAGTCCTGGGATGCAGTTTTAAGTACGGCACAGGTAGTAAATGAGTCCTCGGGAGGAACCCGCTGCCTTATCTCATGTCCATCCGACATACAGGATGCGTATATCAACGGCAGGGACGAGAGCTGGTTTGACAGTAACGGAGATCTGCAGACTCCTGAGTATATGGAGGATTATCTGCCTTTGATCGATGCTCTTACGAATGACGGCCTTACATTCGATGTGTCCAGATGGAGCTCTCAGTGGTCTGTAAGACTGTCGAACAGGACAGCTATAGCTTACTTCGGAACCATGAGATTCGGAGAACTCTTCCTGAAGCCTAATCACCCGGGCGACTGGGGTATAGTTGCTCCTCCTCAGAATTTCTATGATGGCGGTAATTATATATTCGTTACCTCGTACTGCGACATGGAGGCGTCCGCTGCAAGGTTTATCAGGAACGTCGCTGTCAATGAGGAAAACCTTTACGATATGGCTTCTGACGGCATTACAGTCAACAATATCAGCGTAATGATGGCTTGTGCAGAAAACGATGAGTACTGTGAGACATGGCTCAACGGACAGAATCCGTTCCGCGTGTTCTCTCAGGTTGCATGGGGTATTGACGCATCTGATATTTCGCCCTACGATAGTCTCATTGAGAGGGAATTCATCGATTATGCTTCAGCATATGTCAACGGTGATTATTCTAATCCCGGCCTGGCGATCGATGCCTTCGAGGAATCGGCAGAAGAGGTGCTTTCATGAAGCGTTTTATGAAGAAAGCCATAGTCCTGATAATGTGTACGGCTTTGCTAATGTCTTCGAGTGCCTGCAATATAGCTGAACAGATCAGAAGCAGCGTCCATGAAAGGATCATCTACCAGTCTGATGTTTCCCTCCAGGAAATGACCAGACTACTCATATCTTCGATCAACGATAAAAGATCTACCGCTGATGCTTATTCGAACATTCCCGAATCACAGCTCGACGGACTGTCATATTCCTATTTCTATGAGTATACGAATATTTTGCGTTCCGTATCTACACAGGACGGTAACGGCAAGGTAGTATCTTTCAGAATCCTTGGAGATGAGGAGTGCCGTGATCTTCTCGGTACGGATGTAAGCGCGACTTATGGGGATATGAAGGGAGCACAGCTTCTGTATTCATCGGATGTCGAGTATCCGGTTTATATCTTTTTCAGACAGAATGATGACGGCAGCATATCATTGTCACGAGACTGGGTAACATCGATCATCAATATCTATAACTACAGCAATCACTACTTTAATCTGCTTGATGAATCCAATGCGGACGGCGTTAAGGCTCTGCTTATCCCTGGTCTTCAAAGTGAGGTATACACGGATGAAGTTCTTTATGCCAAGGCTCAGCAGTTGTGTGATTTTTACCGCTTAAGAGTAATGTCCAGCAGAAACGAATATGAGATAACAAGACTCGTTCCCTGGGAGCTGTGCGTAAGGATTCCTGAGACGATAGCTGTGGACGGAGAATACTTTGAGGAGCATGATGTGACAATCTATTATGCTTCCGGAAGTTATTCCATTGAGGATCAGATATCCATTGCCCCTGACATAAATCTCACATATCTCGTGAGAGGTGATGAGAGAATTCTGCGTGTAGGTCCGGAGTATACTCACGAGCAGATTGCGGCAGTTATGGGAGAGCCTTCCACGCTTACTTATGATCCCAATTCCCATATGCTGCTCCTTATTTATCCTGATGTTATTCTCAGGCTCGATAATGTAAATGAGGTTGACGGTGACTGGGTCGGTTCGATTACATCTATCAGACTTATCAATGATTCTGTATACAGTATCGGATATAACCTCTTCGTAGGAATGACAAGGTCACAGATCCTGCTTGCATATCCGAATGTGGATAATCTCGGATTTACTCTGCCTGTAGAAACTTCAACGGGATCTTATACTGTAACGTTCACTTTTGATGAGAATGATACGGTAGTTAATATCAAGGTTTCAGCCTGATCAGGCAGTGATCCTTTTCTTAAGTTCAGCTATCTCGTCTTCAGTCATACCGTTCTCAAGAAGATATTTCTCGATATTAAGGTCATATTCTTTCTTGAAATAATTAAGAAGTGTAACCATGTTGCCGGCATCGGATCTTAATGTATGCTTCATGTTATCGACTCTTGCTTCTATGAGGGGGTCGAGGAAGTGCTTTGCATATTCATAAGAAACCTTGTAGTTAAGTATGATGTCATCGGGGGCTGCTCCTATAAGGAGATAGAGTACGGCACAGATGACTCCGGTCCTGTCCTTGCCGTGGGCACAGTGAAACAGGGTATAGCCGTCTGTTTCTTTAATTATGACTCGCAGAACATCGACTATCTGGGGACCTAAGCCCTGAACCATCATGACATAGAACTCGCCCATGGTGTGAGTTTCAAGAAACTTCATCGTGGGATCGTTTACTGCATCGGGATCTCCCAGAAAAAGGGGAATGTTATAAAAATGAGTCTCTCCGTCATCGAAGGGGTTTCCGTAATGCGCGTATTCTGCCTTGGACCTTAAGTCAATGACAGTCTTCACACCGAATGCCTTCAGCTCCTCGTATGCTTTATCTGAAGCTAGGGAAGGGGATCCGGAACGCAGCAGGATACCCTTGCGAAAAATAACACCGTCAGATCCGGGCATGCCGCCAAGCTCTCTGCAGTTGATCAGATCGTCGAAGAACAGACGTTGTGTATCAGGATCGTAGTTTCTCATCGGCGCTATTCTACATCATGTCGTTGTTGACATTCAACCCGCCCTATACTATTATTAATAAGCTTTACGCGCTCGTAGCTCAACTGGATAGAGTGTCTGACTACGGATCAGAAGGCTGCGGATTCGACTTCTGCCGGGCGCGCCATATAATCGACCGTCGTTTGTTCGGCGGTCGATTTTTACTATCAGTTAATGTCGGGGAGGCACATTATGGGCAGACTTTTGGTAGTAGTAGACATGCAGAACGACTTTGTTGACGGCGCTCTCGGGTTTGAGGGGGCAGATAAGATCATCAGCGGCATCGCAGATAAGATCAGATCCTATAAGGAAGCCGGCGACGAAATCGTTTACACGCTTGATACCCATCATGAGAATTACATGCAGACTCAGGAGGGAAAGAATCTTCCGGTTCCTCACTGTATAAAGGGTTCTGAAGGCCATGCTCTTGTTCCTGCCCTTAAGGAGATCCTTGATGGCTGCAAGTGCTTTGAAAAGCCTACATTTGGTTCATTGGAACTCGGCAATTATATCAATTCAAAGAATTATGAATCCATCGAGGTGTGCGGCCTTGTATCCAATATCTGCGTTATTTCCAATGCCGTTATGGCTAAGGCAGCGGCTCCCGAGGCCGAGATCATTGTGGATTCATCTCTTACTGATTCATTTGATAAGAAGCTTAACGAAGAGACCTTCGATATATTGAAGGGAATACAGGTTACAGTACTCTGATATTGTTGCAATTTTCACGATTGCTGTGATACAATCCTTTGTCGATTGCTTAATTGAATAATATTTATATTAAGGAGAACATATATGGCACAGATCGAGAAGCTTGAGCATTCCAAGGTAGCTATTAAGCTTGAGTGCGGCAGAGAAGAGTTCGATAAGGCTCTGCAGAGCTCTTATAAGAAGAACAGGAACAGATTCCAGGTTCCCGGTTTCCGTAAGGGCAAGGTTCCTTATCAGCTGGTAGTTAAGTACTACGGCGAGGGTGTTCTTTATGAGGATGCTATCGATGAGGTAGTTAATCCCGCATATCAGGCTGCTGTTAAGGAGAATGAACTCCAGGTTGTTTCCCGTCCTGAGCTCGATGTAGAGTCCATTGATGAGAACGGAATGAAGTACACACTCACAGTTACTGTTAAGCCTGAGGTTAAGCTCGGTAAGTACGAGGGTGTCGAGGCTCCTTACTTCAAGAGAGAGATCACAGACGAGACAGTTAATGCCGATATCGAGGCTATGAGAAGAAGAAACTCCACTCTGGAGAATGTTGAAGACCGTCCTGCACAGGAAGGCGATACAGTTGTTATCGACTATGAGGGCTTCAAGGACGGAGTTGCCTTCGAGGGCGGCAAGGGTGAGAACTACAGCCTTAAGCTCGGTTCCAAGTCCTTCATCCCCGGTTTCGAGGATCAGGTTGCTGGCCACAGCATCGGTGAGGAGTTCACTATTGAGGTTACATTCCCTGAAGATTATCACGCAGAGGACCTCAAGGGTGCAGCTGCTACATTCAATGTAAAGATCCACAACATCAAGGAGGAGAAGGTTCCTGAGCTTGATGACGAGTTCGTTAAGGATGTTTCCGAGTTCGATACACTTGATGAGCTCAAGGCTGATATCAGAAAGAGCCAGGAAGAGGCTGCTGAGAACGAGGCTAAGAATGCTTTCATCAACGCAGTTGTAGGCGCTGTAGCTGAGAACGCTGAGGTTGAGATCCCTGATGTAATGATCGACAACGAAGTAGAGAATATGGCTGACGAACAGGCTTCCAGGATGAGCCAGCAGGGCATCGGCCTTGATATGTATCTCCAGTACACAGGCCAGTCCATGGATGACTTCAAGGCTGGTATGAAGCCTATGGCTCTCATCAGAGTTAAGAGCAACCTCGTTATCGAAGCTGTTGCTAAGGAGCTCAAGATGGAGGCTACTTCCGAAGAGTATGAGAAGGAACTCGAGGATATGGCTAAGGCTTATAACACAGACGTTGAGAATCTCAAGAAGGCTTTCGGCGAGGAGAATCCTTACATCAAGGAGACTATCGTCAGCAGAAAGACAGTTGAGTACCTCGCTGACAAGGCTGTTAAGACTGAGCCTAAGGAAGAAGAGAAGAGCGAGGAGTAATATCCACGCTGCGTGCTCCGCATTTACCGCCGTTTCCTGATGGAAACGGCGTTTTTAATATACATTTAATCTTATATTTTTATATTTAATATATTATGTGATAAACTTAATTGTTAAGACATAACATTTTAAGGGGTGTTAAATGGCAAATATGAGATATGACGGCGGAGATCACGGTAATGGGGGAGAGATCTTAAGTTGTTCTTTTTGCGGTAAGTCAGAGTATGACGTACCCAGACTGTTCTCCGGAGTTAACTGTTACATTTGCATAGACTGCATCAGAACCGCTTACGGTATCATCTCCGAAGAGGAGAAGGTCAGAAAGAAGAAGAGACTTAAGTCCACAAGACCTAATAAGCTCATTACTCCTCATGATATCAAGGACAGTCTTGATCAGTATGTAATCGGTCAGGATGATGCCAAGATCGCGCTTTCCGTTGCTGTTTATAATCACTACAAGAGAGTTTACGCAGACCTTACAGACGATGATACAGAGCTTCAGAAGAGTAATATCATGCTCCTCGGTCCTACAGGTTCCGGTAAGACACTTCTTGCCCAGACCCTTGCAAGGATCCTTGATGTACCTTTCGCAGTAGCAGATGCTACTTCACTTACTGAAGCCGGTTATGTCGGTGAGGACGTAGAGAATATCCTTCTCAAGCTTATCATGGCAGCTGACTACGACATCGAGCGTGCCCAGACTGGTATCATCTACATCGATGAGATCGATAAGATCACCAAGAAGTCAGAGAATGTCTCCATCACGAGAGATGTCAGCGGTGAGGGCGTTCAGCAGGCATTACTCAAGATACTTGAGGGAACTGTCGCAAGTGTTCCTCCCAAGGGCGGTAGAAAGCATCCCAATGAGGAGTGCTACTCCATCGATACTACTAATATCCTGTTCATCTGCGGCGGCGCTTTTGACGGCCTCGATGAGATCATCGCTCAGAGAGTTGCAGAGAAGCAGTACGGCTTCGGCGCTGAAGTCCAGTCCAAGAAGGATATGCACAGCGGTCTGTTCTATAATCAGGTACAGCCTATGGATCTCGTTAAGTACGGACTCATTCCCGAGTTTATCGGAAGAATCCCTGTTACTGTAGCTCTTAACAAGCTTATGGCAGAGGATCTCGTTCATGTTCTCACACAGCCTAAGAATGCTATCGTTAAGCAGTATAAGAAGATGCTTAAACTCGATGATGTAGAGCTCGAGTTCACTGATGAAGCCGTTCTTGCCATCGCCAATAAGGCTATCGAGCAGAAGACCGGTGCCAGAGGACTTCGTTCAATTATCGAGAATACTATGCAGGGTGTAATGTACAACATTCCTTCACAGAAGGATGTATCAAAGTGCATCATCGACGCTCCCTGTATTACTGAAGGCAAGGAGCCTACTCTCATCTACAAGAAGAAAGCTGAGAATACAAGTAATGCCGTATCTGCGACCGGAAATAAGCGTCTCGGTCTCGATGTCGGCTGATAGTTAAAGGAGGTAAGATCATGCCCGCTATGTACAACATCTGTCTGGATATCGGTGGAACAAAGATCCTCGGAGCCATCTTCGACTCCAAGAAGAATATCGTCTACCGCATCAAGAAGAAGACTAAGGCTGACGGTGAAGCAACACAGAATGTTGAAGAGACTATCATCTCTGTAGTTGACGAGCTCATCGGCGGATTCGGCATCAAGAGAACCCAGATCAAGGCTATCGCTGCAGGTGCTCCCGGTGTTATCGATCAGCAGAACGGTATCGTTCTTACTTCACCTAATCTTCCTTGGAAGAATTACGACATCAGAAAGCCTATCGAGAAGAAGTTTGGTGCGCCTTTCTTCATCGGAAATGACGTAAACGTAGGCGTTCTCGGCGAGTATAAGTACGGCGTTGCCAAGGGCAAGAAGAATGTAGTCGGACTTTTCGTAGGCACAGGAATGGGCGGAGGCCTTATCCTTGACGGAAAGCTCTATACAGGACATAAGTTCAAGGGTGCCGAGTACGGCCACATGATCCTCGATCCCGAAGGACCCAAGTGCAACTGCGGACAGAGAGGATGTCTTGAGGCTTTCTCAAGTAAGCAGGGAATGAGCGACTATATCAGAACACAGTCTGCAAGAGGTCGTGAGTCCATGATGGCGGAAGGTGTTGTTGACGGAGTCTTTAAGAGCAAGCTTCTGAAGAAGAGCCTTGCTGCGAAGGATCCCGTTGCAGTTGAAGCAGTAGATCGTGCATGTCACTATCTTGCAATCGCTTCAGGCAACCTCGTAAACACATTCAGCCCCGAGATGGTAGTTTACGGCGGCGGTGTTATCGAAGCCTGCGGTGATTACTTCCTTGAGAAGATCCTCTCCGAAGTAGACAGATACTGCATGCCTTCAATTAGAGAAACAGTAGAGTTCAAGACAGCGGGCTTAGGTGATGATTCCATCCTCTACGGCGCGCTCTCAATGATAACAGACAAATAATTTAAGAAAGAAGAAGTAAGGACCCATGGCGAGAATTGATTCAGTAAACAAGGTTTTCGATCCCAAAGAGGCGGAACCCAGGCTTTACAATGAATGGAAGGACAAGGGCTATTTCAAGCCTGACAGCAACCCGGAGAAGGAAGCATTTTCTATCGTAATGCCGCCCCCGAATATCACGGGACAGCTGCATATGGGACACGCTCTCGATAATACCCTTCAGGATATTCTCGTCAGATATAAGAGAATGAGAGGCTACTCGACACTTTGGCTGCCGGGTACTGACCATGCTTCAATCGCTACAGAAGCTAAGATCGTAGAGCAGATGCGTAAGGAAGGCATCTTCAAGGAAGATCTCGGAAGAGAGAAGTTCCTCGAGCGTGCCTGGGATTGGAAGAAGCAGTACGGCGGAAGGATCGTAGAGCAGCTCAAGAAGATGGGTTCCTCATGTGACTGGGATCACGAGCGCTTCACTATGGACGATGGTTGCTCCGAGGCCGTTAAGGAAGTATTCGTTAAGTACTACAATCAAGGTTATATCTACAGAGGTGAGAGGATCATCAACTGGTGCCCTCACTGCCTTACATCTATCTCAAATGCTGAGGTTGAATATGAGGATCAGGCTGGCCACTTCTGGCACCTTAAGTATCCTTTTGAGGACGGCACAGGCTACATTGAACTTGCTACCACAAGACCTGAGACACTCCTCGGCGATACTGCTGTTGCAGTTAACCCCAAGGATGAGCGATATAAGGATATTATCGGCAAGATGCTCGTGCTTCCTCTGGTAGGAAGAAAGATCCCTGTTATCGCAGATGATTATGTTGACGTTGAGTTCGGTACAGGTGCCGTTAAGATCACTCCTGCACATGACCCTAACGACTTCGAGGTAGGAAGAAGACATAACCTTGAGGTTATTACTGTTCTTACTGAGGATGCCAAGGTAACTGAGGACTATCCTAAGTATGCTGGCATGGACCGTTACGAGGCACGTAAGGCTATCGTTAAGGACCTTGAGGAAGGCGGCTTCCTGCTTCGCACTGAAGACCACAGCCATAACGTAGGTACTTGCTACCGCTGCGGCACCACCATCGAGCCTCGCGTTTCACTGCAGTGGTTCGTTAAGATGGAGGAGCTTGCAAAGCCCGCTATCGAAGCCGTTAAGACAGGTAAAACAAGATTTGTTCCTACAAGATTCGAGAAGAATTACTTCAACTGGATGAATGATATCCGTGACTGGTGTATCTCCAGACAGCTTTGGTGGGGTCACAGAATTCCTGCATTCTACTGCGATGACTGCGGCGAGATCGTAGTTACAAAGGACGAGAGTGCAGTCTGCCCCAAGTGCGGAAAGCCGATGCGTCAGGACCCTGATACACTTGATACATGGTTCTCTTCGGCTCTTTGGCCTTTCTCCACATTAGGCTGGCCTGAGAATACTGAGGATCTTAAGAAGTTCTATCCTACAAATACACTTGTAACAGGTTATGACATCATCACTTTCTGGGTGTCCAGAATGATGGTTGCAGGCTGCGCACACATGAACGAGGTTCCTTTCAAGGATGTTCTTATCCACGGCCTCGTAAGAGATGCGCAGGGAAGAAAGATGAGTAAGTCTTTGGGTAACGGTATCGACCCGCTCGAGATCATCGATAAGTACGGTGCTGATGCCTTGAGATTTGCACTCGTAACGGGTAATGCTCCCGGTAACGATCAGAGATTCCAGGAAGATAAGATCGAGATGGGAAGAAACTTCTCCAATAAGATCTGGAATGCCATGAGATTCGTTATCATGAACTGCAGTGATGATCTTTCTTATGAGAATGTCGATCCTTCTAAGTACACACTTGAAGATAAGTGGATTCTGACAGGTCTCAACAGACTCATCAGCGAAGTAACTGTTAACTATGAGAATTACGACTACGGTGTTGCACTCCAGAAGATCGTAGACTTCATCTGGGAGTCTTATTGCGACTGGTACATCGAGATTGCCAAGAGCCGTCTTTTCGACGAGGCCTGCCCCACAAGAAACGAGGCTCTGTATCTGCTTAACAACGTGCTCGCAACTCTCATGAAGCTCCTGCACCCGGTAATGCCGTTCCTTACAGAGGAAGTCTACAGGAACCTCGTTATCGACACTGAGGCAGATTCCATCATGATCACAGACTGGCCTGATGCCTCCAAGGTACCTTCTTTCCCTGAGGACGAGAAGATGATGAGCACACTCATGGGTGCCATCAGATCCATGCGTAATATCCGTGCCGAAATGAATGTCGCTCCTTCACGCAAGGCACACATCATTGTGGTTACAGCTTCCGATGAAGTTGCTTCCATGTTTACCAACGGCTTGGCTTTCCTAGAGAGACTTGCTTCCGTAGGCTCCATGGATATTCAGAAGACCAAGGAAGGCATCCCTTCCACGGCAGTAGCTGCGCTTTTCGAGGGCGGAGAGATCTACATGCCTCTCGAGGACCTCATCGACATCAGCAAGGAGCTCGAGCGTCTTTCCAAGGAGAAGGAGAAGCTTGACGGTGAGATCAAGAGACTTAACGGCAAGCTTTCCAACGAGAACTTTACTGCTAAGGCTCCCGCTCAGGTAGTTGAAGCCGAGAGGGCTAAGCTTACCAAGTATGAGGAAATGCAGAAGAACATTTCAGACAGAATCGCTACTCTGTCTGCTCTGTAATAAGACCTGTCTTTAAGGAGGACATAACAATGGGAACAGGATTCGAGAACAACGATCTTATCGCTAAGCTTCCGCAGGAAGGCGTACACTGCTATCCTGCCAATGCGCAGCAGATAAAGACAAGAAGAATAGTAACTTGCGTGCTTATGGTGGTCTTCATCGCACTTGCAGCAGTATTCTTCTTTATGACAAATAAGCAGATCATTCTGGCTGCTATCAGCCTTGTAGCTTTTATTATCACTCTTCTGGTATTCGCTCAGACTTTCCTGATCGCGAAGTTCCGTGTTGCAGTTGATTACAACGAGAAGAAACTCGTTCTTCGCTACAGATTCAGCCTTATCGAGATCCCTTTCGATACATTCGATGCCAGAGAGGGTGAGCCTGACAAGGCAGAGGAGATGCTGAATAACGCAACAAACCAGGGTTCTGTTACTAAGTATCTTGTTCTTGATAATGTATTTGATGAGGCTTGTTATCAGACATCTTCCAAGGACCTCGCTTCCAAGGAGGATTTCGACCAGCTCATGAAGGAATCTTTTGCTATCGCTGACGCTTACGGCGCAAGAAACAGCGAGGATGCTATCAAGCCTAATACAGACGGAAGAGGCAAGAAGGATATCGGTCCCACAGACCTCAACGAGGACGAGATTTCCGATATCGTTGATGAGGTTACTGAAGAGCATAAGAACAGTAAGTAATATCCTCTTTACAATGGTTTACTTAAAGCCGATCCTTTACGGGTCGGCTTTTTTGATTAGCATAAGCTAACTATCTCGCGGATTTAGTGTTGATTTTTGACTAAAAGAATGTAATATAGAACAGGTTTATAATTTTTCAGGAGGAAATATAAAATGGCTTTAGTTTCTGCTACAGAAATGATCAACAAGGCTCACGAGGGTCACTACGCGATCCCCGCATTCAACACAAACAACCTCGAGTGGACACAGTGCATTCTGAGAGCTGTTCAGGAGACAAACACACCTGTTATGATCCAGACATCTGAGGGTGCTGCTAAGTACATGGGCGGCTACAAGGTAGTTGTAGATATGGTTAACGACCTTATCGATTCCATGGGTATCACAGTTCCTGTTGCTCTGCACCTCGACCACGGTACATATGAGGGTGCAAAGGCTTGCATCGAGGCTGGTTACTCTTCCGTAATGTTCGACGGTTCTCATTTCCCTATCGAGGAGAACATCGCTAAGTCCAAGGAGATCATCGAGCTCGCACACGCTAAGGGTGTATCCGTAGAGTGCGAAGTCGGCGGTATCGGCGGCGTTGAGGACGGTGTTGCTTCTAACGGTGAGCTCGCTGATCCTGCTGAGTGCAAGAAGATCGCTGACCTCGGCGTAGACTTCCTTGCTGCAGGTATCGGTAACATCCACGGTAAGTATCCTGCTGACTGGGCTGGTCTTAACTTTGACAGACTCGCTGAGATCAAGGAAGCTATCGGCGGCAAGCCCATGGTTCTCCACGGCGGTTCCGGTATTCCTTTCGAGCAGACAAAGAAGGCTGTTTCCCTCGGTGTTTCCAAGATCAACATCAACACTGAGCTCCAGCTCGTATTTGCTGATGCTACACGTAAGTACATCGAGGCTGGTAAGGATCTCGAGGGCAAGGGTTACGATCCCCGTAAGCTTCTCAAGCCCGGCTGCGAGGCTATCGTTGCTAAGGCTAAGGAGCTCTGCGAAGGCTTCGAGGCTGCTGGTAAGGCTTAATAGTCCTTATAACTCAGTATTCATTCAGAGGGCTGTCTTGACGGACAGCCCTTTGTGTTATAATGATATGAGTTTTTAATACTTAAAAGGGGTAAGGTATATGGATCAGATCAAGACCGATATTACGGTTGAACAGATGCAGCGCGCCGGAGACATAATTAACGGCATCAGAGCCTATTATGCTTCCAAGATGGTTGGACAGGAAAGACTTGGACTTTCTCTCCTTGTATCCATGATGGCTAACGGACACATTCTTCTGGAATCAGTTCCGGGACTTGCCAAGACGACAGCTGCGAAGGTAGTAACTGAAGCTGTTAACGGACAGTTCTCAAGAATTCAGTGTACTCCTGACCTTCTGCCGAGTGATATCATCGGTACCCAGACTTTTAATATGAATAACAATACGTTCGAGACGAAGATCGGACCTGTATTCGCGAACTTCGTACTTCTCGACGAGATCAACCGTTCATCTGCCAAGACTCAGAGCGCCATGCTCGAGGCGATGCAGGAGAAAACGGTAAGTATCGGCGGTACAAGCTACAAGCTTCCCGATATCTTCATTGTAGTTGCTACACAGAACCCCATCGAGCAGGAGGGTACATATGAGCTTTCAGAGGCTCAGCTGGACAGATTCCTGCTTAAGGAGATCATCACATATCCTACTGCCGATCAGGAAGTTGAGATTCTGAACCGTATCGAGAAGGATGTATTCACTAATGCAAAGTCCGTTGCAACCATCGATGATGTACTTTTCCTGCAGGATATCTGCAAGAAGATCTACCTTGCTCCTTCCATCAAGAAGTACATCGTAGATCTCGTACAGGCTTCAAGAAGACCTGACGCCATCTTCAAGGATCTTGCTCCTTATGTTGCAATGGGTGCATCCACACGTGCTGCTATCGCATTTATGGAAGCTTCCAAGGCGGTTGCCCTCATCAGAGGAAGAGCTTATGTAACCCCTGATGATGTTAAGGAAATGCGCCATGAGGTAATGAGACACAGAATCATGCTGAACTTCGCAGCCATCGCAGACGGAGTACAGCCTGAGACTATTATTGACGCTATCTTCCAGGCTGTTGATACTCCATGAAATTAAACTACGTTTCAAGGATTAGCTTCGGCCTTCAAAGATATAAGACAATTTATACCAAGAAGGCGACGAGCAGGGTTTTGGACGGTTCATACAATTCTATCTATAAGGGTAGAAGTATGAACTTTGATGAGCTGCGCGAATATGTGCCCGGTGACGATATCAAGGATATCGACTGGAAGGCTACGTCCAGATCACAGAAGGTCCTTGTAAGGCAGTATATTGCCGAGAAGAAGCACAATATCATGTTCGTTATGGATACGAATAAGCGCATGCTTGCCGATACCGACAAGGGTGAAGAGAAGCGTGATGTAGCGCTGATCTCCGGCGGAAGCCTCGCATACATGGTCGATCATAACGGTGACTATGTAAGTGCTATTTTCCCTGATAGCAAGTCTATGCGTCATTTTCCGTTTAAGAGAGGTCTTCTTAATCTGGAGAATATCCTGAGCAATTACCATCAGTCGGTAACATATGATAATGATTCCGATCTGAATAATGCACTTTCATATCTTATCCGAAATATCAGACGGCGAATGATCATCATAATCATCACTGATATGGAGGGAACGAGAAAGCTTAATGAGTCTTTATTAAGACAGCTCGTTATCGTTCATGATGTTCTGCTCGTTAATGTAAGCGACGCTGACATGTTCGGTAAGAAGATCTACAGCGTAGAACAGCGCGATTATCTTCCTCCTTTCGTTTACGAGAGCCGTAAGCTTAAGAAGATATCAGCTAAGATGCGTAAGGAGATCATAGAGTCAAACGAGGAAAAACTGAATCATAACGGTATCGCTCATACGACCGTAGATACTGCAGATCATGTGGACAGAAGCCTGATCGAGCTTCTGGAGAAGCATAAGCATTGGAAGTAACAGTATGCCGACGACAGTAGAGTTACAAAAGATGTTCAAATTCTCTCCCTGGCCGCTTACCATTGTGGCTACGGCTTTGGTTGTCTTCACGCTGATACTTATTGCCATGTTCGTGTTCTCCGGAATTAAGAATAAGAGGGCAGGCCGCAAGAACACAATAAAGGCTTTGCTCTGGACCCCCACCAATCTTGATAAGCTCCGTCAGGAGTATCTTGCCAAGCTGATGCAGATCGAACTTGATTTTGATTCCGATAAGCAGATCAGATCCGCTTATGAGCGCATGAGCGTACTGATCAGAGAGTTTACATATAAGGCCACTGGCATTGAGGTGCTTAAATACTCGCTTTCCGAGATCAAGGGGACAGGTCTTGATGCTTTGGCAGACTTGATTGAAGAGTATTATGAGCCCGAGTTCGATAAGATCTCGGAGGGTGATGTTAAGGCATCCATAGAGAGGACCAGGAAGGTGATATCTGAATGGAATTAAAGTATGTCATCGCTTTATATGTCTGTGCAGCAATTGCACTTGCATTCATAGTCTTCTCTTTTATCAGATTAAGAAGAAAGAAGAAGTTCAGAGGCGGAACGAAAGCTGCTGAGCCTGAGTTTGTAAGGAACATCCCTTATTTCAGAAGAAAGATGAGGATGTATAAGTTCCTTAAGTTTATACTGTCCACCAGTATAATCACCAATATCCTGATATCCGGTTATCTTATGGCAGTTCCTTATAAGACTGAGGTAACCGAGGTTCAGAACATGAACAGAGATATCATCCTTTGCATGGATATCTCGACTACGGTAGACCATCTTAACTTCGAGCTCGTAGGCAAGCTTAAGGAAGTAGTAGAGAACCTTAACGGAGAGAGATTCGGTATCGTTATCTTCAATACTTCTCCGCTTTATCTTGTACCTTTGACGACTGATTATGAGCAGGTGCTTAATGAGCTGGATATCATAGAAGAAGCCCTCGAGCTGCGTTACGACTATTACGAGGGTAACGGCGGATATTCCAACCGTCTGGTAGAGCTCGACAGATATATCAGTGACGGAACTTTGATAGGCAATGAAGACAGAGGTTCATCCATCATAGGTGACGGCCTTGCAGCAGCTGCTCTTGACTTCAATAACATCGAGGAAGATCCCGGCAGATCAAGGATTATTATTTTCTCCACAGATAACGATCTGCAGGGACAGGAGATCATTACTCTTCCTGAGGCAGGTCAGCTCTGTGTCGAGCGTGGGATAACTGTTTACGGTATCGGAACCGAGCAGATGTATTCAGCTGATAAGAGAATGATGAAGAACGCTGTAGAGATGACGGGAGGTCAGTTCTACTACGGTGAGGATTCACGAGTTGTAAGCAATATCATCGAGAATATTCAGGAGCATGTAGCCACCATGGATACTGTGGAGTATGAGATCAGTGAACAGATCACTCCCGAGATACCGTTCATGTTCCTTCTTATTTCGATGGCTTTCATGATACTTCTGGAATGGCTGTGTAAGGTGTGACGTATGGGCGGACTGTTAGGTGATTTTACATTTAATCCCATAGTACCGATCCCCGTCATGGCGGTATTCTGTGCTGTCCTGATCATCTTCAAAAGAAGAGGAGTGATCCCTTATATCCGCCAGATACTGACGGTTCTGCTGCTGTTCATTATCAACCTGAGACCGATGTATCCTGCAGATAATATCCTTGTCCAGAAGCAGAATATGGATCTTAATGTTGTGTTCGTAGTCGATGATACCATCAGTATGATCGGTGACGATCAGATCGGATATGAAACCAGGCTTGATCGCGCCAAGGCGGATATGGCTTATATTATGCAGAATCTTCCGGGCGCCAAGATATCTGTTGTCTGCTTTAACAACAATACGCATGTGCTGACGCCTTTTACCGATAATGTCGACTATGTCCAGAATGCCATAGATTCCATCTATCCGCTTTCTCCCACATATGCGACAGGTACTAATATCAGCGTATGCTACGACACGGTCGAGGATATCCTTGATAGAACAGAAGATATGGAGAACACCAATACAGTATTATTCTTCCTGACTGACGGCGAGAATACGGACGGCGGAGAGATGACTTCTTTCGGTGATCTTGCTGAGTATATCTGCGGCGGTGCTGTTATGGGTTACGGCACTACAAGAGGCGGTCACATGAATTATTACGACAGCCTTGATGACGAGTATGAGATGCTGATGGATTACAGCAACTATCCTAATAACCAGGCCGTTACCAAGCTCGATGAGGAGAACCTTCAGGATCTGGCCGTCGACCTTCATGTTCCTTATCTGTATATGAACGGTGATAATGTGCTTGAGCCGGTAATTGATGACTTAAGAGAATCATTTGCTGCTGATCCGGAACCGGAGTACAGGCAGGGTTATGAGGACTGCTACTTTATTTTTGTAGCTCCTCTCGTGCTGCTCGTCTCCTATGAGTTTATAAGTCTTAAGAGGAGGGGCTGATTATGATGAAGAGAATAATGGCCGCTATCTGGACTGTAACTGCGATGCTCCTTGCTATCATTCTGCTTGCTGATTACAGCAATAACAGGATGATCGAGAAGTTTAATAACGGTCAGTACGAGCAGAATCCTCTGGGCTTCCTGGGCTTCTTTGAGCCTCAGGTTAATTACTATAACCGCGGAAACATTTTCTATTCGCTGGGTCAGTATGACCTTGCCAGGGCAGAGTACGAGCAGGCACTCGAATGCGATCTTCATGATCATCAGGACTGCCGTCTTAGAGTTAACTATGCGCTCTCTTTGGTAGAGGCTATCGATCCCGCTTACATAAATGATGAGAACCTCGATGAGGTCCTCGCTATCCTTGATCAGGCCCGTGATATCCTCTGCGAGAACGGCTGTGCTTCCAGGACGGATAACAGCGGTCACTATCCTGATGCACAGAGACTTAAGAATGAGATTGATGCTTTCGAAGAGTATCTGACGACTCCTCCGGAACCGTCTCCTACGCCGAGTGAGACGCCGACTCCCACACCGGGAGCTGATGAGACGCCGACACCTACTCCTGAAGGTGGAGAGACACCTACGCCTACACCTGAGGGCGGTGAAGAACCGACGCCTACACCTGAGGGCGGTGAAGAACCGACACCTACGCCTGACGGCGGTGAACAGGGTCCTACGCCCACGCCTGAAGGCGGCGGAGAGGGAGGAGCAACACCTACTCCGACACTCACACCTGAAGAGCAGATCCTCGCGCTCCAGAATCAGGGTCAGCAGGAAAGATATGCCGGTGCCAACGGAACACCGGACGACTACATGTCTGCCTTCACAAACTCGAGCCACCCATGGTGACTCACGGGCAACGAGGCGCTTGGCTTCAGACAGTCCTCGCCGCTTCGCTCCGTTATACCCATATGCGCTCGAACCCCTTGCAAGCAAGTTTCTCGCTTTATGGTATAATTCGCGTATGGCAGTCAGAGACTTTGACATGGATCCGGAGCGTAACGTCCTTAATACCAGGGACCCGGATGACAAGACAGGTTTCGTTATCAAGACGGATGAAGATAAGCGCAAGCTTATGCGTTCCGCCCGTTATGAGTCTGTGGAATTTACAGATACATCCATTGCTTATAACGAGCCTTTTGAAGACGAGGCACTGATCTCAGGACAGGTCAAGCCATCGGTTACGGCTGTCTATGATACAGGCTATGACGGCAAGCCTAATGTCTATGATCCGTCCAAGGATCATATCGAAGCTGTGCCGTCCGTAGACTCGTATGACAGGACCTCCCAGATGGGTGCTTTATCCAAGGAATCATTCTCCACTCCGGCGTTCTTCAACAACCCCGTCGATCTGCTTATCGGATGCCTGATTTTCGGCCTTTTGATTATTCTTGAAGTGGTCGGGCTTATCCTTGTTTTTTAATTGAATTTTCCCCCTGTTTAAAGTATAGTCTTGATAGTTTGTTTTTTAATAGGAGGGTATTGTTATGTCAACAGTTTCTGTTTGGCTTATCGTCCTCTGTCTCACCGTCGTTGCTATGGTCTACATATTCTGGAACTATGCCAGGATCAAGCAGATGCCGGAGGGTACAGCGGAGATGTCCGAACTCGCAGGTATCATCAGATCCGGTGCAGAGACATTCCTTAAGACTGAGTTCAGGTACATTGGAATCGTGCTCTGTGTAGTTGCAGTTATTTTCTGCATGGTCATCGAGAAGACTTCCGGTATCTCATTCCTCATCGGAGGACTTATGAGCTCCATCGTATGTATTCTCGGAATGAAGAGTGCTACTTACGCTAACGTAAGAACATCCAACAAGGCTAGAGAGTCCCTCTCCATCGGAGAGACGGTTAAGGTTGCTTTGTGCGGCGGTTCCATCAGCGGACTTGCTGTTCAGGCTTTCGGTATGTTCGGTATCATCCTTGTTCTCCTCCTCGGTGAGTTCTGCTTCGACGGCGGTGTTTCACATACAGCTGAGAGCAGAGGCTTACTCGTTAACCTCGTATGTAATCCTACAATGATGAGAATCTCCACATATTCACTCGGTTGTTCCATTGTTGCTATGTTTAACCGTGTTGCCGGCGGTAACTACACAAAGGCAGCAGATATCTCTTCTGACATTCTCGGTAAGCTCCGTCATGACCTTCCTGAGGATGACTCCAGAATCCCTAACACAATCGCAGACTTCATCGGTGATAATGTAAACGACATCGCCGGTAACTGCTCCGACTTGCTCGAGAGCTTCGTTGCTACAATGTCCGCTACTATCATGATCGCCGTTACTATCTACCAGGTAGCAGTTCATGAAGGTAAGGAGATCGCAGAGCAGGCATTTACAAATGCTACATTGTTCCCGATAGTTCTTGCAGGCTGCGGCCTTATCGGCTGCCTTATCGGCCTTGGTATCGCCAACTTCAAGAAGATGGGCGATGATCCTTCAAGAGAGCTCGACCTCTCCACATGGATCTCCGCAGGTATTACTGTCGTTCTCGGCGGTATCGCTTCCTATGTGCTCTTTAAGGAGCATGATATGACAACTTACGGTTTTAAGCTCGACTGGGCTTCCCCTTGGATTTCTTCCGTTCTCGGTATCGTGAGCGGCGTTGCCATCGGTATCATCACAGAGTACTACACAGCTACAGAGCACAAACCTACAAGAGAACTTGCCGAGATCTGTACTGAAGGTGAGGCCTTCGTAGTTACTAAGGGTGACGCTATCGGTTCCAGATCATGTCTGCTTCCGATCCTTCTCATCGGTATTTCACTTCTCATCTCAGGTGTTCTCGGAGGCACATACGGCGTAGCTGTTTCCGCTCTCGGAATGCTCGCTTTCGTAGGTGCAACAGTTTCCATCGATGCTTTCGGTCCTATCGCAGATAACGCAGGCGGTCTTGCTGAAGCTTGCCACCTCGCGCCTGAGGTCCGTGCCATCACAGATAAGCTTGATGCAGTAGGTAACACAACTGCTGCTATCGGTAAGGGCTTCGCTATCGGATCTGCAGCTTTCGCTACAGTATCCCTCATTACGGCTTACGTAGGACAGTACACAGAGCTCGGTTCCGATCCTGTGCTTAACTTCGCTTCATTCGCCGTTGTCGCAGGCGGTATCATCGGCGGTGCTCTCGTTGAGTACTTCAGTGCCGTTCTTACAGATAACACTATCGACTCCGCCAAGCTTATGGCTGACGAGGGTGACAAGCAGATGTCCGTTCCCGGCGTTCTCGAGGGTAAGGTTAAGCCTGACTACAACAAGATGATCGCCATGGCAGCAAGAGAGGCTATCAGAAAGATGATCGTTCCTTCGATCCTCGCTCTGGTTATCCCTGTTGTCGGCGGTATCCTCTTCGGCGTACAATTCGTCGGAGGTATTCTCGTAGGTGCTACAATCGTTGCTATCCCGAGAGCTATCTTCATGGGTAACTCCGGCGGTGCTTTCGATAACGCCAAGAAGTACATCGAGTCCGGAATGCTCGAGGGCCACGGAAAGGGCTCCGCAGCACATAAGGCTTCCGTTACCGGTGACACGATCGGTGACACACGTAAGGACGTTGTCGGTGTTGCTCTCGATATCTTCATCAAGATGATGTCTACAGTAGCAAACACACTCGCTCCTGTTATCAGAAGCATCTCTATCTTCAGATTCTGATAAGAGAAAAATGAATATGAAGGACCGTTTCTTCGGAAACGGTCCTTTTAATTTGCCACAACTTGTAACCATTCGGAAACGAACAGTTAAAATCCTATCTGTTAAAATAAAATATATAATTGCGTGAACAAGGAGTAAGTATGGCGTTTGAATTCAGTACAGACGGATTTTTACCATATGATACGTTCGATTATATATATAAAGAGAGAAAGCTCCCCGAGTTTGGAGAAGTAGCTTCTCCTTACGACAGGATCCTTTCTTCATGGAAGTTCTTCCTCGCTAACGGCGAATCACAGATGCCGTTCGGCTTTGAGGCGCTGTCATTCGATGATTCCGACTGGGACATTATCAATGTTCCTTCCACATGGCAGACTGAAGGATACGGACTTCCTCAGAACCTGCTTTATAACTATCCCGCCGAGCTCGAGAAGATCACAAAGCGCGGTGAGGACTCCATCAGTGATAAGTATTTGATGAAGTCTACGAATGAGTCCCATGATGAGATCGGTATCTACAGGACTACTGTAGTCTTTACCCCTCAGGATCTGGACCGAGCTCTTTACCTTGAAGCATCCGGTATATGCGGCAGCTGTGATATCTATCTTAACGGACAGCTTATCACGGAATCTCATGCAGTTATGACCCGTAAGAGGATACTTCTGTCTGACAGCGCTAGACCCGGTACCAACCAGCTTGCCATCGCTGTCTACAGATGGGACAGAGAGCGTTACGGTCACATCATGAAGGAACTTATGAACTTCGGTTTCTCCGGACTCGTAAGACCTGTAAGGATCGTAGCTGAGCCTTTGCTCGAGATATCCAATCTGCATCTGAATATCACCAATGTTCCTGATGCTTATGTTAACCAGCTTGATATCATTAACCCGAATGCCCAGTCGACCTCTCTTTCGACTTCGGTAAAGAACGGCATCAACAGGAATAACTTCTCGGTAACGGCTGACTTTAGAGTAAGGAACCATACCGATTACATCATGCCTTATCAGCTGAGCGTCTCTTTGATGGAGGTAAGATCCGAGTACGATCCTTATAAGCTTCCTCTCGTTCAGATAAGCATCCAGTCTCAGGCGGGCGGTACGGCCCAGTCCAGAAGCACCAGCAGGGACAAGGTGGAGTTCGTAGCTCTTGACGTTGCCACATGGAATGATGCGGCTCCGGTCCTTTACGATCTCATAATCGAGGTTCTTGATTCCGAGGGAAGATCCATCTGTGTCAAGAAGAAGAGATTCGGTTTCAGAACAGCCGAGATCCTCGCGGATAAGCTTCATATTAATGACGTACCCGTAAAGCTTAACCTCGTACGTTACTGTGAATTCGATCCTAAGGGCGGTATTACGGTCCCGATCGGGAGATTCCGTCAGGATATCATCCTGATGAAGCGCTGCGGTATTAATGCCGTTATGGGTGAAGGTTTCCCGTTAAGCGACGAGTTCCTTAACTTGTGTGACCAGTATGGTCTTTATGTAGTTGCCTGCTGCGACAGAAAACTCATGAGAGATTATGTCGAGAGTGCGGTGAACCACCCCTGCGTTGTTATGTGGGCGTTCAACGACTACCGTTTTAATAAGGATAAGTGTCTCAAGGTAAAGAATGAGATCAAGTCTGAAGTAGATCACAACAGAGCATGGTACTGCGGTGAGGATGATACCAAAGCCGTATCCGATATCATGCCTTTCCCGAATGAGTCCGGTATTGTTTACGGACCCTGGGTCGACCTGTGTCTTGACCGTAAGGAACTGTTTGCCAAGAACAAGACTGGAAAGAATATCTTTGATAATGTACCGGGAAGAAAGCGTTTCCCTGATGATAATGCCGAGTACAAGTGGATCCATCATGCTGACCTCGTAGGCGGCAAGAACAAGGACGACAGCTGTATCGGCCAGGGTATCGTAGATGCCGAGCGTAATCCGCACCCCATCTACCTCGATATCAAGAACCAGTGCAATACGCTGAATATCTTCTCGCATCCGGACGATCCGTCCACGCTGACACTTCGCAATGCGCACCCGTTTGCTTATACTGCCGAACTCCTCCTGGAGTGGCAGGTGCAGCTCGGAGGCCAGGCGGTAATGACGGGCAGGGGAACCATCCCTCAGATTGAGCCTTACGGCACGAGAACACTGAAGTTCCCGATCAATATAGACAAGTTCCTTGAGGACGGCTGGGCTGATGGCAAGCCCGAGCTCGTCGAGATGTATATGAACCTTCTGTCACATCAGATCGTTTTCGCCATCACACTCAAGCTTGCCAAGGACACTTACTATGCCAAGGAAGGCTTCGAGATCGCTTTCTACCAGGATATTATTGCGCCTGACTGCGGACTCCCGGGCGGAGGCAAGAGCAAGGCTGCTGCTGTAATCGAGGAGAAAGCACCGGTATCGCCTAATGCGCTTCCGGCACCTGAAGTCACCGAGGAGAATTTTGACGGCTCGCTCACAGTCATGGAGCAGCCGGTTCAGGAGGACACAGAGGAGATACCGCTCTCTGAAATGGCCATGGCCATTGCGGAGTCAGAGGCTCTGGAGGAGACATCTGTTACCAAGCTCGAGAAGGCTGAGCTCACGGCACTGCCGGACTGCCTGCAGTTTAATACAGAAGCCTTAAGCATCCGCTTCTCGCGCAATGACGGCGCACTCTTCGGAATCGCTTCCCACGGCTTCGAGTTTATCAAGGGCCCCATGATGCCGAGCTTCTACAGATGCCCGTCTAATATCGACAGAACAGACAGAAGTTTTGTACTGTCCAGGACTATCTTCTCCAACGAGAGTGATTACGAGCAGATACAGAAGTCTATTAAGTTCGACGGCATGAACTACGGCGTGGTAAACGGCGTATTCTCACTCATCTCAAGATATAAGTCATTTGCATTTAAGGGAGATATCCTGGTGGCGTATGAAGTTCCTTCCAAGGATCTTATCCGCGTCACGCTTAACTTTACTCCCAGATACGATATGGTGCGCTACGGTTTCCGTATGCCGGTTACTAAGGATGACATGCTCTGTACATGGTACGGAAGAGGTCCCGGAGAGTCTTACTACGATCGTAAGAATGCGACACGTATAGGACAGTTTTCAGCGGGTGCAGACAAGATCTTCCACTCATATGCAAGACCGGCCGAGAACAGCTCACATACAGAGACTGATTCCATGAGACTGCAGTCATCGCAGGGAAGTTCGTTTGTAGTTACAAGAGTAACAGGTGATAAGAAGTTCGACTTCACGATCCTTCCGTTTACTCCCGAGCAGATGAACGAATCACTTCACGATGAGCTGCTGCGACAGAATGATTTCTGTGAGCTTATGATCGACTTCTGCAGTAAGGAGATCGAGCGTACGGATACGAATACGACAAATCTTCCGTTAAAGAAAAACGTCACCTATAAGGAGACGTTTGAGATTCGTATAAACGAGCGATGAGCTGTATCAGACGTTGAATCTGAACAGTACTACGTCGCCGTCCTTCATTACGTATTCTTTTCCTTCGGATCTTACAAGGCCCTTCTCTTTGCATGCGGCCATGGAACCCAGTCCTACGAGGTCATCGAAGGAGACTACTTCTGCACGGATGAATCCGCGCTCAAAGTCGGAGTGGATCTTACCTGCTGCCTGAGGAGCCTTGGTGCCTTCTTTGATAGTCCATGCGCGGACTTCCTGAGGACCGGCGGTGAGGTAGGAGATGAGACCGAGAAGCTTGTAGGAAGCCTGGATCATCTTATCAAGACCTGCTGAATCCAGACCTAAGTCGTCAAGGAACATCTGTCTGTCTTCATCATCAAGCTGACTTAATTCTTCTTCGATCTTAGCGGAGATGACTACTACCTGTGAGCCTTCCTCAGCCGCGATCTTCTTTACGGTATTTACATAAGGAATATCGTCGTTGCCGATCTCGTCTTCCTTGATGTTGCAGCAGTAGAGGACAGGCTTCATGGTGATGAGCTGAAGGTCCTTGGTGAACTCCATCTCGTCGTCGTCAAGCTCTACTGATCTTGCGGACTTCTCAGCCTCAAGAGCTGCATAGATCTTCTCATATACATCCAAAGCGGCCTGATAGGACTTATCGCCGCCCTTCATCATCTTCTTGGTTCTGTCGATCCTCTTCTCCATAACTTCCATGTCAGAGAGGATGAGCTCGAGATTAATTACACCGATATCACGCTCAGGATCAGCGCTGCCGTCTACGTGGATAACATCAGGGTCATCGAAGCATCTTACAACGTGAACGACGGCATCAACTTCTCTAATGTTGGAAAGGAACTTGTTTCCTAAGCCTTCGCCTTTGCTCGCGCCCTTAACGAGACCTGCGATGTCAACGAATTTGATAACGGCGGGAGTGTACTTCTCGGGGTTATACATCTTGGCAAGCTCATCAAGTCTGCTGTCAGGTACGGCAACGACGCCTACGTTAGGCTCGATGGTGCAGAAGGGGTAGTTGGCAGACTCTGCGCCGGCCTTTGTGATCGCATTGAAAAGTGTACTCTTTCCTACGTTCGGAAGTCCTACTATACCAAGTTCCATTATATATACCTCTGTTCTTATTATTTATTTCTAATAAAGCCTACGTATTGTACCACCACTTTGTCGTTTTTTGTCGTTTTTTGTCGACAATTGTCGGTCTTTTGGACTCCAAACCCTGCTATTGTTAAGAAGGAACAGGGAATAAGGAGGATAGAAAATGGCTGCAAAAACAGCTTTAGTTAAGGTTTTTACGTCTTTTATGGACGGCATGACCGCTGTGGATGCGCAGATTGAAGTCTCGATCACGCCGGGCCTGCCGTCATTTGATGTAATAGGTCTGTGCGACTCTTCCATAAGGGAGTCCAGGGGCAGGATACAGCCTGCGCTTGCGGCTTCCGGATATAAGATGCCCAAGGGCCACATCACGGCTTCAATCTCGCCCTCATACATCAAGAAATCCGGCACGGGATTCGATCTGCCTATTGCGGTGGGTATGCTTATCGCTTCAGGTCAGCTAGAAGTCCCGTCAGGGGTACGCATCTATTCAAGTGGAGAGATCATGTTGGACGGTACGGTCAAGGGTACGCCTGCGGCTTCCTTAAGGCTGCGCATGAACCATGAACAGTACGATATGGTCTTCATACCGGAAGAAGAGGTGGATGCGGCGAGGTGCGCAAGCTTAAAGTGCATGACATTAAGGAGCATAAGCGAGCTGCGAAGTATTTTTGAAGATGACGGGTACAGCCCTGTGTCTTATAGCGTGGATGACATCGGCAGAAGTGAAGAGGACCTGCCTGACTTCTCTTCCGTAAAGGGACAGCAGAAGGCGGTGCGCGCACTGCTCATTGCTGCGGCTGGAGTGCATAACATACTCCTGCTCGGAAGCCCGGGGTGCGGCAAGACCATGGCAGGAAAGATACTTGCGGGTATACTGCCTCCTCTTAAGGGTGCCGAGATAGGTGATGTTTACTCGGTGATGGAGGCTGCGGGGCTGAAGGATGACCCCGAGGAGAGCCTGATCCTAAGCGACAGAAGGCCTTTCCGCTACATTTACCCGGGGATGAGCAGGGGAAGGATACTCGGCACGCCCAGCAAGCTTATGCCGGGTGAGTTCGCGCTCGCCAATCACGGTGTGCTTTTCGCGGATGAGATATTCGAGTTTAAAAGGGAAGTTATGGAAGCCCTGCGAGTGCCTCTGGAAGACCATGTGGTGCGCATGAGCAAAGACGGCAGAAACTTCGCTTTCCCGGCGTCGTTCGTGTTCGTGGCTGCAGGCAACCCGTGCAGGTGCGGAATGCTCTACGAAGAGGGCAGAAGGTGCACTTGCACGCCCAGGGTCATCAATAACTATATGGGGAAACTGTCGGGCCCGATCAAAGACAGGATAGATCTGGTCGCGGAGATGAGGTCCATATCCGGAGAGTACCTGGCAGAGTCTGCGGTGAAGGAGGACATAAAGGTTAACGAACAGATGAAGGCCTATGTGAAGAGTGCCTGGGATATGCAGAGAAATAGGTTTAACGACGGCGTATTTAACGGGACATGCTGTAATGCCGATGCCGAGCTGTTCAGAGCAAGTTCAGAAGTAGTCAGATATGCAGCCGAGATTGCAGAGGCTTCGGGGTTCTCGGCCAGGGGCTTTAACCGTATCCTGCGCGTGGGAAGAACTGTCGCGGATCTTGCAGGAAGAGAAGACATGATCAAGGCGGATGTAGCCGAAGCGGGTATTTACAGGAAAGGAGATAATCAGTATGTCAGAGCGGGACTTAGCGCTTCTTGAATATGTGGCGATCAGAAATGAAACGAAGGTGGACTATAAGGTCTGGGAAGAATTGAATAATATCGGCGCTATAGGCTTTCATGACTTCCCTGATATTGCGGATCTGAAACGGATCTCGGAGGAGTATTATACGCGGTTAAGCGGAAGGACTTCGCTTCTTATCGATGATGCAGTCGGAAGTTCACCTAAGGTTAAAGAGGCGGCGTTAAGATATGCCGAATTTGCCGACAGAGGGAATATCAGGATCATTCCCAGAGACAGTGATCTTTATCCCCGAATATGGCGCTACTTAAGCGGAATGCCGCCGGTGCTGTTTTTAAAGGGCGATCCTGATGTGTTAAGGGAAGTCGATAACAACGGCGGCGCGGCTATCGTGGGAAGCCGGGACCCCGGAAGATATTCCCTGTATGCAACCCGTGAGTTCTCACAGGCCTTAAGTGAAAGGAATGTCGTAATCGTATCCGGTATGGCGCTGGGTATAGACAGAAATGCGCATGAAGCGTGTATGGCAAATAACGGACGCACGATCGCGGTGCTTCCCGGAGGCTGCGATGTGATCTACCCGTACCATAACAGGGATACATATGAGCGAATCTGTCAGACGGGGGCAGTGGTGTCCGAGATGCCGCCCGGACATGATGTCATTAAGCAGTATTTTCCATCCAGAAACAGGCTTATATCCGCTTTATCAGATGTGTGCCTGATCATGGAGGCGGGAAAACGCAGCGGCACTCTTCATACCGCATCTTTCGCGGCTAACCAGGGGAAAGATGTTTTCGTGCTGCCGAACAGCATTTATGTCGATAACTGCATCGGAGGCCTTAATCTTCTGCGTGATGGTGCCGAAGTGCTGATAGATGTTGAAACTGTTTACGAGCGTATACAAAAGGAGGTGGAGAACAGGCGGCTTCTATGCGGTGACTACCCTGAGGAGCCTGATCTGGACTTTTTCAGGGAGATGATGAAGGTCGATCCCGAGCACCTGTCTGAAGGCGCATGGAAGGCCGTGATCTGTGATGAGATATCCGAGAAACCAAGGAATATCGATGAGCTTTGTAACTGCCTCGGGATCCCTTTTACGTATCTGTCATCGATCATTACAATGCTCGAGACGGAAGGTTTGATCGCCAATGAGCGAGGAAAATATGTTTTGACAATTCAGAAAGGTTAATCTATAGTAAAACACTGAATCGATTGAAAGCGGTGAAATTTAACCATGGGAAAGAATCTTGTTATCGTTGAGTCTCCTGCCAAGGCAAAGACCATCGAGAGATATCTTGGACACGATTATAAAGTAACAGCAACGGTAGGTCATTTCAGAGATCTGCCGGATAAGACGCTGGGTGTAAGTGTCGAGAATGATTTTAAGCCCTTATATATAGATAAGAATGTAAAGGTAAAGAAAGAGCTCATCGCTCTTGCTTCCCAGGCCGATCAGGTCTATATCGCAACCGACCCGGACCGCGAGGGAGAAGCTATTGCATGGCATGTAGCCAAGACACTGAAGATCGATCCCGAATCTTCATGCAGAGTTACATTTAACGAGATTACCAAGAAGGCTGTTCAGGAGGCCATTGCTAACCCTAGAGCCATCGACATGAATCTTGTGGATGCACAGCAGGCCAGAAGAATCCTCGACAGACTCGTAGGATATGAGTTAAGCCCGCTGCTTTGCAAGAAGATCAGAACAGGTCTTTCTGCAGGCCGCGTACAGTCTGTAGTAACAAGGATGGTTCTTGATAAGGACGCCGAGATAGAGGCATTTATTCCTGAGGATTACTGGAATCTTTCATGCGAGGTTACACCCGGAGCCAAGAAGGATTCATTTACTGTTAAGTATTACGGTACATACGAGGGTGGCGAGATCGTTAAGCCTGAGGGCGGCAAGGTAACTGATAAAACAGCTGCTGACAGGATCTACGAAAATGTTAAGGACAGCGACCTTGAGGCATTCAGTGTAAAGAAGGGCAAGGGCTCCAGGAAGCCTGCACCTCCGTTTACTACATCTACGATGCAGCAGGAGGCTTCAAGAAGACTCGGCTTTACTACCAGGACCACGACAAGAGTTGCCCAGCAGCTTTATGAAGGTGTCAACATTGAGGGGCAGGGTCAGACGGCTCTCGTTACTTATATCAGAACAGACTCCGTAAGAATCTCCGATGAGGCTGTAGCAGCTTCAAAGGGTCTTATTAAGGAGAAGTACGGCAAGGAATTCGTATGTCCTTATGACAGAAAGTTCAAGAACAGAAATTCTGCCCAGGATGCGCACGAGGCTATCCGTCCTTCTCACTTTGATCTTAATCCTGAATCTATTAAGTCATCTTTGTCGAACGAGCAGTATAAGCTCTATAAGCTCATATGGGAAAGATTCCTTGCTTCCCAGATGGCTGATGCAGTTACCAATACGGTTACGATCGACGCCAAGTGCGGTGACGATGTATTCCGTGCTACGGGTGAGACAGTTGTATTCCCCGGATTCCTTGCGGCATACGGAGATATAAAGGACGATAAGAAAGCTTAATAGGGAAAGGCTATACTTCCTGAGGTAAGCTAGGGTGCTGTTCTTAAGAACCTCGGCGCCAAGATCGAGGCAAAGCAGACGCTGCCTCCCGCACACTATAACGAAGCTTCTCTTATCAAGGCCATGGAAGAGTTCGGTATCGGAAGACCTTCCACATATTCCAAGACTATCACCACAGTTCTCGACAGAAAGTATGTCGAGAAGGAAGGCAAGAACCTTCTTATCACTGATCTCGGTAAGCTCGTAACCAATATGCTTGAGGAGAACTTCAATGAGATCGTTGATGTTTCTTTCACAGCAGGCATGGAGTCCAAGCTTGATGATGTCGAGATAGGTGAGAAGGACTGGGTAAGACTTCTTAAGGATTTCTATCCCGGCTTCCACGATAAGATCAAGCAGGCTGATGCCAACATCGAGAAGGTCAAGATCGAGGATGTTAAGACCGGTGAGATCTGTCCTGACTGCGGCGGAGAGCTCGTTATTAAGGACGGAAGAAACGGTAAGTTCATTGCCTGCTCCAATTATCCTGAGTGTAAGTACACCAGAAACATCGAAGTACAGGCCAAGGGAAAGTGCCCTCTGTGCGGTTCCGGACTTCTTATCAAGAAGACCATCAAGAACCACAGAACATTCTATGTATGTGACAAGAAGGGTAATGATCCCGAGTGTAAGTTCATTTCCTGGGATATCCCTGTTGAGGGTAAGAAGTGTGAGACATGCGGATCTTACATGGTACTCCACAGATTCAGAGGCAAGATGTATCCGAGATGCGGCAATGAAGACTGCCCTTCCAGGAAGACAAGAAAGAAGTCCGATTCGGACAGTAAGGATTAAGGATGCCTGATCCCGTTAATAGAATAAAAGTTATAGGAGCCGGCCTCGCAGGATGCGAGGCTGCTCATATTATTGCTTCATTTGGTATAGACGTTGACCTTTATGAGATGAAGCCTGCAAGAAAGTCTCCTGCGCATAAGACGGATATGTTCGCTGAACTTGTCTGCAGTAACTCATTAAGAGCTGTGTCCATAACAAATGCCGTAGGACTTCTTAAGGAAGAATTACGCCGTATGGGGTCTCTTATTATGGAGGCTGCCGATAAGGCTGAGGTTCCTGCGGGTGGTGCTCTGGCGGTCGATCGTGAGGAGTTCTCGGGTTACATAACACAGAAGATCAAAAACAATCCTCATATTCATGTGCTGACCGAAGAAGTTGAGACTATCCCGACCGACGGAGTCGTAATCGTGGCCACAGGCCCTCTTACTGACGGTAAGCTCTACGATGACATCATGAGGCTTACGGGAAATGCAGATCTTCATTTTTTTGATGCCGCGGCTCCGATCGTCTCTTATGAGTCCATTGATATGAACAAAGCGTTCAGGCAGTCCCGTTACGGCAAAGGCGGTAACGATTATATCAACTGTCCGATGAACGAGGAAGAATACAAGGATTTCTACAACGCTCTCATCGAGGCGGAGAAAGCCGATGTACACGGCTTCGACAAGATCAATGTGTTCGAAGGCTGTATGCCTATCGAAGTTATGGCGGCAAGGGGAGAGGACACCATGAGATTCGGTCCCCTGAAGCCCGTGGGACTTACAGATCCCAACACGGGCAAGGAGCCGTATGCCTGTCTGCAGCTAAGACAGGATGACAGAGCATCCACCATGTATAATCTCGTCGGCTTCCAGACAAGACTCAAGTTCGGTGAGCAGAAGCGTGTCTTCGGTATGATACCGGGCCTTGAGAATGCGGAGTATCTAAGATACGGAGTAATGCACCGTAACACTTATATCAATTCACCTAAGCTTCTTAATCCCGATTACAGCATGAAGGATCATCCCGATATCTTCTTTGCGGGACAGATAACGGGAGTAGAGGGCTATATCGAATCTGCATCTTCCGGTTTCTTCGCGGGACTTAATGCAGCATTAAGAACCAAGGGGATAGATCCTACTCAGACACTTAACGATGAGACTGTAATTGGCGCCATGGCATCTTATGTATCGGATCAGACGATAACCAAGTTCGTTCCCATGAATGCCAATTTCGGTATCGTGGCTCATATGCCGGGCAAATTCAGAGGCAAAACAGCCAAACAGGACAAGAATGCAGCCATTGCAGAACGTTCACTTGCCCGAATCGATGCTTTTAGCGATATAATCAATAAGATAAAGATTTGATTTAAGGAGATTCAGATGAATCTGAAGAAAGTTCCCAAGGAAGATTATGTGCCCGAACAGCACGGGCCTGTCTATAATTATTTTTATGCTCTCAAGACGCACCTGTTTACGGTAATGTCGGTCAATGTGCTCTTCCTGGTATTTAATATACCGATGATGCTTCTGGCCTTTGCATTCGTGCTGTTCTTCCTTCCGTATATCAACAGCGTATTTGTTCCCGAGAACTTCGTTCAGTTCATGTTTGATTCAGGAGTCGTCGGCAACCAGTCTATCAATGATGTCGGTTCTGATGCCGCTTACCAGATCTATTACCTAATCGTACTTTTCTGCGTTATGTTCCTTCTGGGAAGTACTTTGCTCGTAATAGGACCTTTTCAGGCCGGTTTCACTCAGGTCTACAGAAACCTTTACAGGCAGGAGGGAGTATTCCTCTTTACTGATTTTAAGGATGGTATGAAGACTAACTGGAAGCAGTCGCTGGCAGCTTCGATCATATCTGTAATCGTAACTGCGCTGTGCCTTTTGGCCACAGGCTTCTATCTAAATATCGGAACTACCTGGGGTACCGCGATCGGAACATTCTTCGTGATACTGTTTTTTGTGTTTATCATCATTCAGAATATGGTCTACACTCTGATCGTTTCCCGTGATCTTCCTCTTCGTAAGATCTACAAGAATGCATTCCTGTTCTTCCTTCTTAAGTTCGGACCTTGTCTGGGACTCGCGCTGCTTCTCATCGTGGCTCTCATCATCATCCCTGCGATGCTTCTGGTTACGACCACATACTTCGCTTATGCGGTTGTAGTCTTCTACTATCTGACACTTATCTTCGGTCTTGTGCAGTACACAATGGCTTACTTCACAGGCGAAGTTATCAAGGAGTATATCGCCCCCATGGATGCGGCGGAAGAAACCGTAGAAGACGATGATCTGTCTGATGAATTAACGGAAGAGGAAGGCGATGCAGACTAGTTTTGCAGATCTTCCGGTCCTGCACGGGCTTATCCTGCCGGCTGTAATCCTGTTTGTGCTGACTACGGCTGTTTTCATCTGGTTTTCTGTTGTTTATGTTAAAAAGGGGGGCTTCGGCCATCCTGATGACAATGAATTGTATATTGACTGTGCCTGGTTTTGCGAGATAGGAAAGAGACCGTCTCAGCAGGACTCGGTCTATATCTCTCCTTTGCAGGATTACCATAAATACGGTATTACGGCTCTCGTTGCCGACGGCATGGGCGGAATGGAATTCGGAGGCGAGATCTCTGAGAAGGTAGCGGGTTTCGTCGAGAATATGTGTCCCATGTCATTCTTTGCCTCTGAGCAGAATGCGGATGAATTAAGGCGTTTCTCTAATGTGCTTTACGAAGAATACAATCTGTCCGGCGGCTCCACGCTCGCGATGGTTCACATCACGGGCAACTTCATGAACTACTACAGCGTCGGCGACAGCGATATTATCCTGGTGCGTAACGGCACTCCAACCATTCTTAACCCGAGGCAGAATTACATGGCGCTGCTTATAAAGTCCCTTTGCCGCAACAACAAGCAGACGCAGACCGCTTACAGCAACCCAAAGGCCAGGTCCCTGGTGGACTTCATGGGAAACAAGAACCCCAGGGTCATCTACACCAAGAAGCCGATAAGGATCTTCGACGGCGACAAGATAATCGTCAGCTCGGACGGCCTTACAGATGCCGTCTCCCTTCGCAATCTTACGCGCTACTTAAAAGACACGGCAGCTTCAACTGCAGTAGAGCTTAAGCATGCCGTTGCCGCGCGCAAACGTCCCAAGCAGGATAACTACACCGCGATCGTGTTTACGGTCAAAAGGAGCCTTCTGTGATCGAGAACTACATTCTTATGCACAAGGGCGGGCAGGAAGAGTACCGCGACAGCGTTTTCGTGAATTATTCGCACGCTCTTACCATGGCTATCCTGTACCTTCCTACGGAGGCTGAGTTCTCCGTGGCCGATGAGGCCTCTGTGCAGGCTCTCGTGCAGGCGAGTTCCAAGATGCGTTTCACAGATCTTTCCGAGTCCATCTATCCGATCCTTACCAATCTTAGAAATTACATGCTCATAAGGATAGATGACAACACCATCACCATCGAGCGTCACGGCAAGGTCTTCGCTTACATCGTTCAGAACGGCGAGCTTAAGATGCTGCCGAACGGAAAGACGTCGCTGGAAGACGGGGACAGGGTAATCTGCTGTACAAATGAATTTAAGCGTTGCCTTAATGACCTCGCCATTTTGTCTGACGCGGTCGTATCCGACAGTGCGGAAGAGTGGATGGATAATATGGTGTGCAGGATCTCAGACAAGAACCGTCTGTCCGAAGGCAACCTTACAGCTGTTACGATGATCGTCCGATCCGGCGATTAACCGTAATACTCTTCGTAGAAAGCCTTGGCAAAATCTCCGAGACAGTCCTCAGCGATAGCCTCTCTAATCTTCTCCATAAGCTTAACCAGGAACCAGATGTTGTGATAAGTGCAAAGTCTCTGACCGAACATCTCCTTAGCCTTAAGCAGGTGTCTTACGTAAGCTGCCTGATAATTCCTGCATGCATAGCAGTCGCAGTTCGGATCCATGGGGCCGAAGTCTTCGGCGTAACACTTGTCCCTGATGATCCTCTTGCCCTTGGAAGTTGTGATGGTGCCGTGTCTTCCGAGTCTGGTGGGAAGAACGCAGTCAAACATGTCGACGCCTCTTAATGAGCCTTCGATAAGGTAATCGGGAGTGCCGACACCCATAAGATAACGGGGCTTTTCCTCAGGCATAAGGGGAACCGTGCAGTCGATCATCTTAAGGAACAGATCCTTTGGCTCGCCGACGGAGATGCCGCCGATGGCAAAGCCCGGAAGGTCTCTGGATGTGATCTGCTCGGCGCTTATTGCTCTTAAGTCCTCATACATGGAACCCTGGATGATGCCGAACAGAGCCTGCGTGTCAGGATTCTTATGGGAGTCTATACAGCGGTCAAGCCAGCGTGTGGTCCTTTCAAGGGAACGCTTGGCATATTCATGCGTGGAGGGGTAGGGGCAGCACTCATCGAAAGCCATGATGATATCCGCACCGAGGTCGTTCTGGACCTTCATGGATAACTCGGGCGAGAGGAACTGTCTGGAGCCGTCGAGGTGAGATCTGAACTTAACTCCTTCCTCGACTATGTCCTTAGGCTTCGCAAGCGAGAATACCTGGAATCCTCCGCTGTCCGTGAGGACGGAGCCTTTCCAGTTCATGAACTTGTGAAGACCGCCTGCCTTGGCTACTATCTCGCTTCCGGGACGCAGCCAGAGGTGATATGTGTTGGAAAGTATGATGCCGGCTCCCGTGCCTGCAACTTCTTCAGGACTCATGCCCTTAACAGAAGCCTGTGTTCCTACGGGCATGAAAGCAGGTGTGTCGAAAGTGCCGTGAGGCGTGTGCACCCGGCCGAGCCTTGCACCGGTCTGCTTGCAGGTGTGGATGTGTTCATACCATACAGGATAATTACTCATGCGCGGGGAACCTCTTAAGATCTGTTATAAACATGGCGTCGCCGAAAGAGAAGAATCTGTATCGCTCCTTAACGGCCTCGTTATAAGCATTCAGGACATTTTCTTTGCCTGCCATAGCCGAGACGAGCATTACGAGCGTCGACTCGGGAAGGTGGAAATTCGTGATAAGGGCATCAATGCACTTGAATTCGTAACCCGGGTAAATAAAGATCTGCGTGTCACCTGCGCAGGGCTTCATCTCGGGGTCAGAAGCAGCAACCGTCTCAAGCACTCGTGTGGAAGTGGTGCCTACGGATACGATACGGCGGCCTTCGGCTCTGGCGGCTCTCACAATGTCGGAAGCCTCCTGCCCGAAAGTGTAGCGCTCCGAGTGCATCTCGTGCTGCTCTATGTTATCGGACTTTACGGGGCGGAATGTGCCGAGGCCTACGTCCAGTGTTACTTCAGCGCGTATTACGCCCATGTCATCGAGTTCCTTCAAAAGCTCGGGGGTGAAGTGCAGGCCTGCTGTGGGCGCTGCGGCCGAGCCCGGTATCTTGGAGTAAACGGTCTGATATCTTTCCCTGTCAACGAGCTGCTCGTGGATATAGGGAGGAAGCGGCATGGTGCCTGCGCGGTCAAGGACTTCTTCCCAGATGCCCTCGAACTCAAAACGCATTATTCTGTTGCCGTCAGGAAGGACGGCCTCGCACTCTGCTTCAAGCTCGCCGGGGATGAAGGTCACTCTGCGGCCTTCTCTTACTTTCTTTCCGGGACGTGCCAGGGTCTCCCAGCGCTTCTCGTCAAGCCTCTTTAGCAGGAGGATCTCGACTGCGGTTCCTGTGTCAGAACGCGAACCCATAAGGCGCGCGGGGATAACGCGGGTATTGTTGACCACGAGCACATCGCCCGGGATCAGGAGTTTCTTTATATCGTAAAAGTGCCTGTGCAGGATCTCGCCGTCGTTTTTATCGAGTACCATGAGTCTCGAATTGGAACGGACATCGAGAGGATGCTGGGCTATCAGTTCTTCAGGCAAATCATAATAAAAATCAGAAGTCTTCATTTTATTCCTTTCTTATGCCAATACAATATACCACAAATTGACTGTGATATAATTGTGTTTGGATCGGAGGCACAGATATGAAAGATTATGTGATCACCATATCAAGAACATTCGGCAGCGGCGGTAAGCGAGTTGCCAAGAACCTCGCCGATAAGCTCGGTATCAGGTACTACAACAAAGGTATCAAGAACGTAGGCCGCGGCAAGGTTGATATAAAGAATCTTCTGAGCGAAGGTTCCGGTGATACTATCGAGCCGGAGTCCGCTTTTACTTATGATAAGGAACTATTTGATAAGCAGGCGCAGCTGATCAATCTTCTGGCTGACAGCGAGTCCTGTATCATCGTAGGCCGATGCGCTGACTATGTTCTCTCGGGACGCCCCAATGTTTTCAGCTTCTTTATTGATGCTCCCAAGGAATACAGAATAAAGAATATCGCCAAGAGACTGAGAGTCAGTGAAGAGGATGCCGCCAAGCTTGAGATAAGCTCCAACAAGTACAGGAAGGACTTCTATGAGGCATATACTGGTAAGGTCTTCGGTGACCCCGCAAACTACGATATGTGCTTTGACGCTGAGCAGATGAGCCCGGAGGAAATAGAAGAGGCCATCCTCGATTATGTAATAAACAAGCTCGATGAAGCTGAGTGATAGAAACAGGAGATGAGTAACAGATGGGTAAGACACTGATAGCCTACTTTTCAAAGGCCGGTGAGAACAACGTTAACGGAGATATCGTAAATCTCCCCAAGGGCAATACTGAGATTGCTGCAGAGTACATTAAAGAGTTCATTCCCGATGCGGATATGATTAAGATCGATCCCGTGGAGCCTATGCCTGAGTCCTATGAGGACTGCTTTGCCAAGGCTAAGGTCGATCAGAGTGCTAATATGAGACCCGAGATCAAGAACTGCCCCGAGTCCATCGACGAATATGATACGGTCTACCTCGGAGGCCCTAATTATATCGAGACCTATCCGATGGCCATGTTTACATTCCTGGAGAAGTTTAACTGGGAAGGTAAGACGATCAAGCCTTTCATCACACATGAGGGTTCCGCTTTCGGTCATGCTATCGAGGATATTACCGGTATCTGCCAGGGTGCTGAGATCAAGGAAGGCCTTTCTATTCACGGCGCTGACGTAAGAGGATTTAAGATCTACATCAAGCGCTGGATAAGACAGTAACTGCCCCATTATTCACAAATACTTTAATTTCAAAAGCGGGACTTAACCTTTAAAATATTTACAGATATTTTGAGGAGGTCCCGCTTATGGCTTACCACGCAAGAACTACGGATAAGATCACCCCTGAAGAGATCGCTCACAGCAATACAGTAAGAAAGCTTGCAGGGGAATGCGTTGTTATTCTTGAAAATGACGGTTCATTACCGATCGAGACCCCCGGAAAGGTAGCGCTTTTCGGAAACGGTGCCAGACACACCATCAAGGGCGGTACAGGAAGCGGAGACGTAAATTCCAGATATGTAGTTAATATTGAAGAAGGCCTTAAGGATGCGGGTTTTGAGATTGCTACCGGAGCCTGGCTAGATGAATTCGATGCAGTGTCTAAGCAGCATATCGAAGACTATATGACAGAGGTAAGACGCCGCTGTGCCGAAACCGGCTACAACGAGATCACCATCATGTTGGAGTTCGCGCCGTCAATTCCTCCGATCCCTGCCATCAAGCCGGAAGAGGATGATGCTGATACTGCGATCTATGTTCTTTCAAGAGATTCCGGAGAGGGCTATGACCGTAAGGCCGATAAGGGAGACTTCTTCCTGACGGACGAAGAAGAGGCAGCTTTCGAGGCTATCACTTCTTCATATGCCAGGAGTATCCTGATCCTTAATGTAGGCGGTATCATCTCCCTCGGAAAGTATGCCAAGAAGTTCTCCTCCGTTGTTCTTTTAAGCCAGCTCGGTAACCTCACGGGTAATATCTGTGCTGATGTTTTAACCGGAAAGAGCGATCCTTGCGGAAGACTTACGGATACATGGGATTCCGATTACTATAACTATCCTAACAGCGAGACTTTCAGTCTTAATAACGGCAATACTGATGATGAGTACTATACAGAGGGACCGTATATAGGTTACAGGTACTTTGATTCCTTTGGTATTAAGCCGGATTATCCTTTCGGATACGGACTCGGATACACCTCGTTTGATACAGACCTTAAGTCAGTTAAGGTTAACGGACTTGAAGTGGAAGCTGAGTTTAATGTGGCTAATATCGGAGCCCGCACGGGTAAGGAGGTCGTCCAGATCTATGTGGCATCTCCTCATGATATTCTGGATAAGCCTTTCAAGGAGCTCGTGGCATTTGTTAAGTCCGATCCCGTAGAACCCGGTAAGGAGACGATTGTAAAGGCTTCATTCAATCTTGCACAGGTAGCTTCATACTGCGATAAGTGTGAGTCTAAAGTGCTCGAGGCTGGTAATTATTATGTGCTCGCAGGAAGCGATTCAGAGAATGTGCAGGCTATTGCCAAGTTGATCGTTACGGACAGCATTGAGACCGAGCATCTTAAGAATGTATTCGGCGTAAGCGGAATCACTGAGGAGTATACCAATCCCGGTAATGCCGCTCCTGTTGATGATTTCGGTGTGGAAGAGTTTACGATCGACGCTTCCGGCGTAAAGGTGTTTGAGCCTGAATACAAGGAAGTAAGCCCTGAGCTTACCGATGCGCGTGCAGGTGAGACCTTAAGATTTGAAGACGTGCTTGCGGGCAAGGCGACAGTAGAGGAGCTTGTAGCCCAGCTTACTGTGGAGCAGATGGCTGCCCTTTGCGTAGGAGACTTCGGCGAGGACCTGAATCTTGCTGTCGTAGGCAATGCTGCCGTACGGGTTCCGGGTGCCGCTGCCGAGACTATCTCCACCTATGAGAAGGACCGCGGTATACCGTCCATGATCCTTGCTGACGGCCCTGCAGGCTTGAGACTGTATCCTCACTTTAAGGCCAAGGACGGCAGGAAGCTGCCCGGCGGCGAGGTCTTCGGTCTTGCTGTCACACCTTTCCCTGACGATATCCCTGAGGACGCAGAGGACTACTACCAGTACTGCACCGCCATCCCCATTGCGACAGCTTTGGCGCAGAGCTTTAACACGGAACTTATACGAGAGATCGGTTCTGCCGTAGGAGAGGAGATGAAGGAGTATTTCGTTCAGTTCTGGCTTGCCCCCGGCATGAATATTCACAGAAATCCCCTGTGCGGAAGAAACTTCGAGTATTATTCGGAGGATCCGTTCCTTTCCGGTATGTGCGCGGCAGCCATGACTGACGGAGTGCAGAAGTGGGGCATCGGAGGCACCACCATCAAGCACTTCTGCTGCAACAACCAGGAAACCAACAGAATGTATTCAAACTCCCGAGTAACCGAGAGAACGCTGCGTAACCTGTACCTCAGGGGCTTCGAGATAGCTGTAAGGAAGTCGCAGCCGTACTAGGTAATGTCTTCTTACAACCTGCTTAACGGCATCCACACAGCGAATCATGTTGGCCTGTGCAAGCGTGTCCTACGCGATGAGTGGGGCTTCAAGGGCGTTGTTATGACAGACTGGTTTACATCTCAGGCGGTATTCGGAATCAGTGACCCCAAGAAAGCCATATATCCTCATTCTTCCAGCGTAGAATGTATCAGAAGCGGAAATGACTGGCAGATGCCGGGTTGCAAACAGAATGTTACTGATATAATTGATGCTGTGGCTGACGGCAGCCTGCCTAAGGCGGACCTTCAGTACTGCACCTGCAATATTATTAGAATGGCGGTAATGTGTTTCAAAGATGGATGAATTATATGATTCAGAATCTTTCAGATTAAGATACGATGATGAAACGAACTCGTGCGTGCTGATCCATAAGACGTACGGGGACAGAGATAATTTCAGAACCCCGATCATGCAGGCGGTCGAGATCATCAGGAAGCATGGCTGCATGCACCTGATCATCGAGGATGCCTGTGAGCAGAACATGGAACTCGGGGAGGATGACCTCAAATGGATAAAGAAGGTTATTATTCCCAAGCTCGTACAGTCTTCGTGCGAGCATATCTTCTTTGTCGTTGAAGAAGAAAAGGTTGGAACATCCTGCGATGATTCGCCTTACTGCCTGTTTAAAGACAAGTTCAAGACGGATAAGGTCGTAAGCGAGCAGTTCGCGCTGCTTATGATCAAGAACGGCACGGATTCCGGTGCGCCTTCCGATATCAGCTCCATGACACGTGAGCAGGCTCTGACATATATGGGCCTGCCTGTTGATGCGAATGATTTCGCCATAGACGAGAAGTTCTGGAAGATGAGCAAGCAGCTTCGCGGTGATAACACTCCTGAAGGCAAGCAGAAGATAGCTGACCTTTCAGCTGCCTATGACATTGCGACGGGACGCCGTGATGAGAGAGTTCTTAAGGAAGAACAGCGTGACAGGGAGAAGAAGTTCCTCGGTAAGACCGGGGACGAGTGGAGAACGTATTTCTCATACACATGGTACAAGTACCTTATCGGCCTGCTGCTCATTATCCTGGCAGGAAATATCCTGCACGCGATCATAACAAATAAGGGTTACGACAGCGGAGTGGTCTCGATAGGACATTTCGAGATGACTACGGATTATGTCGAGAGGTTTATGACATCCAGACTCGGATTTGAGAATCCTCTTATCAGCACTGTCGACATTGTTGTCCCGAATGATCAGGGACAGTCACAGCAGGCATATGCAGACCAGACGGCTTCGACTCTTATGCTGTCAGGCCCAAATGTGCTTATATTCGATGAAGCGACTCTGCCGTATTACTATTCGGATCTTCAGGATCTTACATTGCTGTACAGCTATCTGCGTGATAATCTTACCCAGGCTCAGCTTGCCAAGCTGCGTCCGATCTATATGAGCGAGAGACAGGCTCAGGAGATACTTATCGATTATGAGATCAATTATGGTGCCGAGGGTATCGGCGGAATCGATGATCTTGATATGTCAGTCTATGATGAGAATCCCATTATGATCGGAATCGTTATTGAGGATGAAGATGCTATAACCGCACTCGGTTATCAGAACCTGTGGCCTGAGACAGAGCCTTCGCTCGTATTCACGATCTATTCGCAGACCATGAATTACAGCGATTCCGAGATGATTATTATGGAGCTGCTTAATTCAGTTTTGTGATCTTCTTAAGTCCGTTGATCTCTTCTTCTGTAAGCTCTCTTATCTGACCTTCTGCAAGGTTGTCTCCGAGTGCGAGATCTCCTACGGATATTCTTTTTAATGTGAGGACGGGTCTTTCCCAGTGAGCAAAGATCCTTCTGACCTCGTGTGTCTTTCCTTCCGTGAGGGTGAGGCAGGCGGAGTTGCCGTCTTTGATCTTAAGTTCGGCCGGGTGAAGATTAACGGGTTTGTCCTGATCCGTAAGAGTGATACCGGCCTTGGCTTCATTTACTTCAGCTTCCGTGAGAACAGGGCCATCATAAGTGACTTCATATACCTTACTGATGCCGTATACGGGAGAAGTCAGACGGTGAGAGAGCTCGCCGTCGTTGGTGAGTATAAGAAGACCTGTAGTATGGAAGTCCAGTCTTCCTACAGGGGATATCTTTCTGTTGATGATATTAGAAGGGATGAACTGTCCGACATGAGGAAGTCTCTTGTCTTCCATGGCAGTGAGAACTCCGTCCGGTTTATTAAGGAGAAGATAGATTTTATCCTTGATGGTTGCCGACTGTCCTGCGACTTCGATGAGGTCCTTCTGATCATCGCTGATCTTAAAACCGGGATCTTTAATTACAGTTCCGTCCAAAGAAACGAGCCCCTTGCTTATAAGGGCTTTAACTTCTGTTCTGGTTCCGTATCCGGATGATGCCAATGCTTTATCGAGTCTCACGGATTAATTATATCCCATAGTGTATAATTTACTCCATGAGAACGATAAACCTTGAAGCAGGGATGCCGACTTCGCTCGAAGCGATGAATACACTGAATAACCGGATCTATGCCGAGAGGGCTACGGGTGCTAGGTTAGTTAAGATCATTCACGGATACGGGTCTACCGGGCGCGGCGGAATTATCCGCAAGGAATGCAGAAGAAAGCTTCTGGAGTATAAAGTCCGGCATGTGATCAAACAGATCTGTCCCGGTGAGAAGTTTGGGCCATTCAGTGAGGAGGGCAGAAGTCTTTCAGCTGCGTGTCCCGAAGTTCGTAAGGATATTGACTGGGGAAGGGATAACCCGGGAATAACGATAGTTATGTTTAAGTGAGGAATGTATGAATTCAGATCAGTTTAATGAGAAGTGGAATGAGTTCGAGGCTTTATGCAGATCATGTTCTGCATGTCCTCTTAGGCAGAATGCGACGAATACCGTTATCTACCGCGGCGGCCGTCATGCGCCTTTGATGATCGTAGGTGAGGCTCCCGGTGCGAATGAGGATATGGAGGGCCGTCCTTTTGTAGGACGTTCAGGACAGCTTCTCCAGAGCCTTCTTTCTTCATACGGCTTCAGTGATGAGGATTATCACATCTGTAATATCTGTAAGTGCCGTCCTCCTCAGAACAGAAGACCTGAACCTACAGAGATCAATGCTTGTAAGAAGCTTCTGGCAGCTCAGTTCCGGCTTGTACGCCCTAAGGTGATCCTTCTGTGCGGTTCCACGGCTTGTGAGGGCTTCTTCGGTCAGAAGGTTAAGATGGGCGATGTGCGCGGCCGCTTTATTGAAAGCAACGGCTATTACATCATGACGACTTACCATCCTGCATATGCTCTGCGTGATCCCAAGCAGAAGATACCGATCTACGAAGATATGGGGAAGGTGAGGGCAAAGCTCGAAGAATTGGGCGTTTTGCCTCCTCTGGAACCGGTTAATCCGGATGCTTGAATCAGCTATTGAATTTTCATTTTTGATTTGCTATACTTGCTTGCGTTGATAAATCAACATTGCCGAATTGTGTAAGGGTAGCACTCCGGTTTCTGGCACCGTCTGTCTGGGTTCGAATCCTAGTTCGGCAGCCATAAGACCTCTCATCTTAACGGTGAGAGGTTTTTTGTTGTCTGTTTTCGGGGCGTCTGGTCCCACTATTAGTAATTAAGGAGAATGGGACCAGGTTTTATTGATTAAGATGGTCACACATATCTGTATTTGACTTGTTGGGACCAGAAATCCTGATAATAATGGTCCCGTATTCGAATATATAAGGATTTGGGACCAGATAAAGGTAATTAATCTGGTCCCACTTTAAGAACAATTAGATAATGTGACCACTCTACTTGAATTTCCTTTGAATCAAGTTGTCTAATACTCTGACATCCAGCGGATTACGTTTGGTTTCCATTGTAACGAACAGGTTATCTCCAAGTACGAGGCCGTTTCTATTGTAATTAATTATCTTTCTTGTATTCTTGTTGGCATAATCCTCGTCATCCATTCGCCCAAGGTGCTCATAGTAGATTTCACGGCGGTCGCTCATACGAAGGATGGTAAAGTCCGGATGGACCACATAGTCCTCCATTGGAAAAGGACATTCGTATTTGTATGGAATGTTATTAACATACAACCTGTCAGCTATTATCTGCTCGGACTTTGATCTTACTCTTTCTCCATTTAGAGTTTCGAATACTGGCAGATTTTCAGAGATGCTCTTATGCTTGTATTCTTTGGAAAGCCAGCTTTGTTTGAATTCTTCATCGGGGAGGGTGAAAGGTGTTATTAGACTCTTGCGATCATGAGAATAATCTTCATAGATTTGCGTTAATGATGACTCGGAAAAACCTCCGAGAAAATGTGTTAACATGCGCTTCTCGTTCTGAGCTTTCCTGAGAAGATCTTTTATGTATGCTTTCTGTGCCAAAGCCTTGATTAAATCCATTTGACCGCTGTCGAGATAATGTGCCTTTGGATACTTTCCTTCTGACAACTGATAAAAGTAGACTTTGCCGCCCTGATGCTTGATCTTTAGCCTCCCCGGAGGGGATTTAGCTAGGCCTTTCTCACACCAGTCGATGATTTTATTCACCGAAGCTAAACGAGACCTCAGTTCAAGTGAGATTTGATTAGTAAACATAAATATACGCTTTCTGTCCCTGTTCCGATAATCATTATAACAGCTTGACAAAGACGGGGTATATGATATTATGTAAACGCATTTACATAAACGCACTTACATAAAATTGCGAAAAGGGGTAATACTATGGTCCTGATAGTCAACACCACAAAAGACACAGGAATAACACAAGAACTTCAAGCCCACATCGGGAATAAGGGAATAGAAGCACAAATCGTTGAAGCTGGTGACATGAAGATCAGTCACTGCATCGGCTGCAACTACTGCTGGCTTAAGACGCCGGGCGTCTGTTCCATCAAGGATGACTACGAGGAGATCTTAAAGAAGATCATCAAGGCGGATCAGCTCTGGGTGATATCCGATACAGCACTCGGATTCATCGATCATAAGGGGAAAAATATCTTCGACAGGATCCTTCCCATCGCCACTATGTATCTGAAGTTTAAAGGTGATCAGATGAGACATGTGGCGCGTTATAAGAAACGTACGGACGTAGGCCTCATCGTAACAGGAGAGGCTGACATGGACTACCTGAAGAAGTGGACTGTAAGGTGCGCGCTTAACTTTGAGAGTGAGTCGCTCGGTGCCTACAGCAAGGAAAGTATAGAGGAGGCAGCAGCATGCATGTCTTAATAATAAACGGAAGTCCCAGGGTAAAAAAGTACAGCAACACGGACAAGATCCTTGCGAAGTTCACGGAAGGGTTAAGCTCTCAGGGGAATACCTTCGAGCAGTATGAGGTCTCCGACAGGAAGCAGTGGGACAGCATCCGTGAGGCCTGGGACAGGAACGGTAACATCCTTATCGCGATCCCTCTTTATGTCGAAAACATTCCCGGCCTGCTGCTGGAGTTTCTTGCAAGCGTTACGCCTAAGGACGGCAGCACAAAGATAGCGTATATCCTGCAGGGAGGTTTCGCTGAGGGTGCACAGTTAAGGTGCGGCGAGGAGTACCTCGTTATGTTAAGCAAGCGTTTAGGCTGTGAGTACAAGGGCACACTTATTAAGGGCGATAACTTCAGCATCAGATTCTTCGAGGGAGATATGCAGGACAGGGTTACCGGACCGTATCAGAAAATGGGTGAGGTCTATGGGCAGACAGGTGATTTCTTCGGCGAAGAGTGCAGGAAGTTTACGGGTCCTGAGATTTTTCCGGCGCATATAAGACTTTTGTTAGGTATAATCTTTAAGACGATCGGAAGGATCATGTTCGGAAAGATAGCAAAGGGATGGGGCTGCGAGAAGCCTTTGAACTATAAACCTTATGGGACGTAAAGCGAAGATAGACAAACAGATGATACTGGAGGCGACTTACGAACTGCTCGATGAGGGCGGTATCGAAGCCGTTGCCATTAAGTCTATAGCGGCGAAGCTTAACTGCTCCACTCAGCCGGTATCGTGGCATTTCGGGAGCATGACGGAACTTAAGAAGGAACTGTATTTCTTTGCCGGCAATAAGCTTTACGAGGAGCTGCCTCGTAAGATGGAGGGTAAGCCTGCCTTCGAGGCGTTCTTTATATCAGGCGTGCATTATCTCTCCGGAGCCTGTGACCACCCGAATGTGTTCCGCTTTATTAATGTAGACAGTCCCGAGAAGACGATAGGCGAGAGTATCACCGGCAACTCAAGTATCTTCATGAATCAGTTCGATAAGGAAGCTTTGCAGATGATTTCGGCGGAGTATAACATCGACGGAGATGTTCTTGGCCAAGCCGTTAGGGACGTCGTTATATACACGCACGGCCTTGCGGTAATGATGATCTTTGATAACTTCAGAATGCCCAAGGAAGCGGCCTGCAGGATGATGTACGACGTGGGAGTAAAGATCATGGGCAGCATCGGTATTAAGCCGCCTGAGGAGCCTTTTATCTGACAGGCACAGCTTATTTACGAGGTCATGTCAGCAAGCTGAAGAAACTTGATCTTACGGAATACCGGTGCCGAGACAAGAACTGTGAAGAATATTGTTATCAATGTGGCATACAGACACGCGGTCCACTGAATTCCGTGTTCGAATCTGAGCTGATCTGATTCGAGAAGTTGCACGATATTTAACTCCAGACCGTTGCCGCATATCAAGCCGAGGATGATTCCTATGACGGTACATACAGCAAGTTCGCTCGCGACATATGTGATAGTCTTCGCGAGTGAGAAACCGTTAACTCGCATGATCGTAAGTTCTCTCTTCTTCTGGTTGATCAGCATTGATACGAGATTAAGAAGAATGAAGTATGCGAGCATAGCAGACATACCTATGAGAACGAAGGAGAGTGCATCAAGAGCAGATGCTACATCAAGATAGTAATCTCTTAACTCGATATTATTCTTGAACTCCGAGATTCCTTCTATCTGATCAATGTCTGATATGAGGTTAAGCGGACCCTGTTCATTCTGGAATATGAAGTACGAATTGTACTGAGGTTCCTCTCCGAATATTTCCACATAATTCTCGTGTGTCATGAACGAATAGAAACCCAGATTGTTCTCATATATTCCTGCGATCGTAATCGTATACGGGTTCAATTTGTTGTCGTAAACAATAAGTGTATCACCGGGGTAAACGCCGTAGTATTCAGAGAGCTTGCTATGTATCCAGATTCCGGAACGTGAGGAATCAAGATGAGTACCGGTATCAGCATCGTTAAGAGTGAAGTACGGATTGATCTCATCAAGATCTCCGCAGACTAATTCGATGGCAATTGTCGTACCTTCTACTTTTGCTACTCTGAAGTAATCGCTCATCTCTACGTATGTTGTTCCGTTGTTATTGAGTGCCTCGAGCACTTCCGCCTCGGCATCAGGATTACGTACGTTATCGAACTTTACTTTATAGTCGTAATGCTCATATTTAATAAACTGGTTCGAGATCGAATTCTTGATAGCGAACTGCATTCCGAATCCGGCTGACAACAGTGTGCAGCATCCGAGTACGCTTACGATAGTCGCGATTACTCTCTTCTTGTCAGAAAGCATATTCATCACGATAAGCTTCGGATACAGGAACTTGACGGACTTCGCTTTGCCCTTATGCTTGTGAACATGAGGGACGGGAGGAGCAAGAAGTGTGATGGCATTCGATGTCAGCATCGTAAGACATGCGAATACGATAGTGAATGTCGCGAGAATTATTGCAGTGACCACCACTGCAACAACAAGATAAGGAACAAATGCATACTTGCCTGCGCCGTAAACGAAGTTATGAGAATAGCCTTTCATAACAACAGGCAAGACTACGATGTATCCGAGTACAGTTCCGATTATCGCGCCTGCAAGGGTACCCGTGATACCGAACAACAGATATTTAGACAGAACTTCTTTGTTGAAGAAACCGAGTGCTTTGTTTGTGCCGATCTGGTTTCTCTGCTCATCAACGATTCTGCCGAGTGTCGCATAGATAACCAGTGCGGCGATAATAACAAATACTGCCGTGAATGTGCGTCCTATATCAGAGAGGTTGCCGCCAGTTCTGCGGATGATAGAGTACGAACGGTTAGCTGTTACATCAGAGAATAAGAACCTCGACTCATTGCTGATGTCGAGCATATCTCTGGCGGCCTCGAACTGCTCGAGACTTTCTTCATATTCCGCGAGTCCTTCAGCATATTCATCCTCAGCAGCCTGCAGTCTCTCGAACGATTCCTCATATTCACGAAGACCTTGTTCATATGCAGACTGACCGTATTCATAATCCTCAGATCCTGCCTGATACTCTGCAAGTCCCGTGAGGTATGCCTGACGGTTACGTTCGAACTCGGCAAGTGCAGCGTTATAACGGTCGAGAGCTGCATAGTACTGTGCCCAGCCTTCATCGAGCGGAGCACGTGCTGCATTGTACTCAGCGAGTGCCGCATTATACTCGGCAAGCCCGCGGTTATACTCTTCAAGACCGGCATTATATTCAGCCTGTTTCTGGTTAAAAAGATCTATCGAAGAATTAAGTTCTTCAAGACCTTGATAGTACCTGCTCATGCCGCCGTAATACTGATTCCATCCGTTCTGTACTTCGTTGACGGCATCGGTGTACTGGATGTAGTAATCGTGTCCTGTTTCCCACTGGTTAACATTGTCAGCAAGAGTGTTGTACTGAGGGAATACATCGAGCACTCTGTCCGCCGCGATACCGGAAATATACTGATGCCATGAAGACACTCCTACGGGTAATTCCGGCGGGTTGCCCGTAGCGGCAGAATATGCAGCGGCAAGCGTTTCCTCGCTTAGGTTCAGCGTGCGCAGCAGCGTCTCGACATTTACTGAAAGAGGCTGGGCTATATCGATAGTTACATCTCCCGGCAATACATATCTGTTGATGTGAGAATTGCGGTCGTGGTAGTCGACAGGCGTTGTTACCTGTGACCAGTCGAATGAATCTGCATAATCACCGATGAGTGATTTCAGTATGGTATGCAGGTTCGTGGCGAAAGGAACAACATTGTTGTTGATAGTGTTCGTCGCATCCTGCAGCTGCTGTTCGAGATCTGCGGCTTCAGCTGCATGTGAATCAATCTCGGCCTGTGCCTGATTAAGTCTGGATTCCGCTTCTGCAAGCTGCTGCCTTGCTTCATCAAGCTGTATCTGTCCCTGAGCAATCTGATCTGCGAAATACTGCAGCTGAGCTTCACCGTCCAGGAGCTGCTGATGTGCTTCATCAAGCTGTGCTCTTGCGGCTTCGAGCTGGGCTCGGGCAGGGGCGAACTGTGCTTCTGCGGCTTCGAGTGCCGCGAGATTAGCCTGCAGTTCCTGCCATCCTGCGGCAAGCTGTCTTTCTGCATCTTCGAGCTGTACACGTGCATTCTCGAGAGTAGTCTGTGCTTCATCAAGCTGCTGCCTTGATTCTGCAAGCTGTCGCTCGGCATCCTCGAGTTCAGCTTCACCTTCGGCAAGTTCTGCCCAGCCGTCATCTATCTGTGCTCTGGAATCGTTAAGTTGTGCAAGTCCTGCGTCGAGGTCGACCTGGTATCCGTCTATCGTTTCTTCATATTCGGAACGGATACCGCTGTAGATAATTCCGCCGCGTTCTTCGATTATGGGTTCAAGTTCGTCCTCCATGTCACGCACAGCTTCGAGATATCTCTTGTCGAATCTGGACATTCCCTCAGTGCAGTTGAACCTGAGAAGAATTGAGGTGAATAAGTCGTGGCGTGCCTCGGAATCGAATCCGTCCAGCGGTATAACAGCGCACAGATTGTTGTTAGTGTACATGGCTATAGCGAGGTTGTTGGCGTGGTAAATAATACCGGTAACCACATATTCGTCATATGCAAGTTCATCCGGTTTGTTGCCGTCCTCGTCGACGAACGATACATGATCGCCGATGCTGATCGAATTCTCTGTCGCGAGATCCTGTTCGACCAGACACTCGTTATTGGCGAGCGGAAGTTCTCCTTCGAGGAGAATAGGGGTGCTGATATTATGCGTGAGTGACATTACATCGACAGTGACGGGATTACTGTCAGTTGCCAACGAACATGTGAGCGTGAATTCACCCTCCGCTGCACTAACACCTTCGAGGGAAGAGAAGTAGTCGATGTCTTCCTGCTTGGCACCGTAATTGTAGAACAATTCAGCGTCGCGGTAATTCGATTCGTTGTAGTAGTAATTACCGTTGTTTAAGATCGTCTTGGATGCGAAGCTTACACTAAGGAAAATGGAGGTCGCGAGCAAAGCGATAACAATGACAGATATGTATGAGACTATCTGCTTCTTGATCGTTCTTAGTGAATCTTTAAGCTGCGTCCGCTTCATAAGTCTTACCAAACAAGATCCGTCGCAGAACAGGGATTGAGATTCTTCTTGATGTTCGAGACAACTCCGTTTCTCATCGTAACGACACGGTCAGCCATCTTCGCTATCTGTGTGTTATGAGTGATCATGACGATCGTTGTTCCCTTGGTCTTAACTACATCCTCGATAACGGACAGAACTTCGATACTCGTCTGATAATCGAGTGCGGCCGTAGGCTCATCAGCGAGAATAAGCTTCGGGTTCTTAACGATGGCTCGTGCGATCGATACACGCTGCTGCTGGCCTCCTGACATCTGGCCGGGGTAGAAGCCTGCCTTCGCACTGAGCTTAACCTTATCGATAGCATCCTCGGGCCTCATGGGATTATCAACAAGCTCTGCGATATATCTGACATTCTCGAGAGCAGTCAGGTTAGGCATAAGGTTATATGCCTGGAAGACGAATCCTAAGAAATCTCTTCGGTACATCGTAAGCTCACGCTCGGTAAGGTGTGAGATATCGCGGCCTTCTACGAGAACAGTGCCGCTCGTAAGTGTATCCATTCCGCCGATGATATTCATAAGTGTGGACTTGCCGCATCCTGACTCACCGAGGATAACGAGGAATTCATTCTTGTATATGTCGAGGTTAAGTCCCTTCAGAACATGTAACTTCGATTCACCGTTCTCGTAGTCTTTCTTAAGATCTCTGATGGTGATGAGAAGATCCTTCGGTTCTTCTGCGATGAGAGGGAAGCCCTTCTCATCAACGGCCATCGCCGTAAGGTAAGCCAGGTGCTCGCACAATTCAGTATCGATTGAATTGAAGAAGGTCCCGTCCTTCTTGTTGATTATCTCAATGCAGCCAACAATTTCTTTATTGCTTAGGAGGGGAACGCATATGAGTGAGAATACAGTCATACCGCAAGTCTCTTCCGGCGTTAAGGTGTATTCCTTGCCCTCTGACTGTGAGATAAGGATGCTCTTCTGAGATGAAGCTACAGTTCCTACGACACCTGCACCGATCCGTATGCTGGTATTTGAAATATCAAGAGGGCCGACGCTCGTAGCAGGGAACAGTCTGTCTTTCTTGTTGTTGAGAATCCAGATTGTGCCGCTTTCAGCTCCAAGCGCGTCAAGTATGACATCTAATCCCGATGTCAGTGCTTCATCGATGTTTTCTGAATGGTAAACATGCGTCAACAATAATCTTGTTGCTAATGTAAACCGTTTCTCAGCAGCCATTTATTGACTAATCCCCCTAAATTTAGAAAAATATTAATATATTAATAAGAATTTTATCACTTTCGAAGGCTCTATGACTGACAATAAGAACTTGTTAAACAAACATTCAAAATCCGTTTCTCCGGTCTATAATTTCGTCTTCTTTCTGGTAGGACTCATATTCGGCAGTAAACCTGAACCCGAGTTTATACTGAATGACTTCGATAAGGTTGAGTCCCCGTACATCTTGCTGTCTAATCATGAATCATTCTATGATTTCTACTATCTTTACAGGCTCCCTCACAAGAGAAAGCCAATCTATGTAGTCAACAGGCTTTACTGTACCATGCCGTTTTTGAAGCAACTGAATAAGCATACCGGCATGATCCCGAAGAAGCTGTTCACCGACGATATGGTCACTCCCGTAAGGATCATGAGGACTCTTAAGAGCGGTAATCCGGTAATAATCTACCCTGAAGGCAGAATGTGCATCGACGGCAGGACCAACAGGATCGCCGAGCCGGGAGGCGCTTTCTATAGAAGGCTTGGGGTGGATATCGTTCTGGTAAGGGTAAACGGCGCTTTCTACGAGAAGCCCAAGTGGCGTAAGCGCCGCTACCGCACGCCTGTGTCCGTTACGGTTCAGAGGATCATCACGAAGGAAGAAGCAGCCGCCATGACAGGGGAGGAGCTTAACAGCGTTATCGAGAACACTATTCGAAATGACGCCGGCTCGCACCTCCTGTGTAAGTACCCGCAGAAAGACAAGGCAGAGGGCCTTCACAATATCCTTTACCGCTGCTATGCGTGCGACAGTCTTTACACCACCAGCACCAAGGGAAACACCATATCCTGCTCCAAGTGCGGTAAGACTTTCACTCTCGATGAGGACTACAGGTTTACTGAGGAGCCGTATACTATCGCGGCCTGGTACGATCACATGACGGATGTGGAACTTAAAGACATAGAGAACATCGATCTTAGTGCGGAAGTTACGACTGTGATTTATTCAAGCACCGGTAAGAAGAGGAAGGAGAGAGGCTTCTGCAGACTCACACATGATGAGTTCTCATACGAATCCCCGAATGTATCCTTTACTTATTCCATGGACAAGATACAGGCTATGGCGTTTACGAGCGGCGACCACTTCGAGATCTATTATGAAGACGAGATGTTTTTTTTCTGCCCGGATGAGAATCCTGCTCAGTCCACCAGATGGGCGCACATTGTTGATATAATCAAGTCCAGGAAGGAGACTGAGCGGACTGATGGAGAATGAGAACAGACTTATAAATCTGCCTAAGAAGACGGTAATTCAGGTAACTGCATTACTTGCTGCCATCATGCTTGTATCCATCGTTCTGACTTATATCATTCCCGGAGGAGAATTCGGTACCTTATCTGACGGAACGCCCGATTATTCTGTATATATCAGAAGGGACGATTACACAGGCGTCCCGATACTTAAGGGCATATTCGCTCCGGTGCTTGTATTCTTAACATCCGACGGTTTGACTCTGTTCGTGCTTGCCTTATTCCTTGTAGTTGTCGCCGGTGCATTCCAGATAATGTCTGATGTCGGAGGAGTTCATTCACTTATCGGCTCTTTGAGCAGGAAGTTCAGTAACAGAAGAAAGCTTCTTATCGTTGCTATGTCGCTTATGTTCTATTCGCTGGGAGCTTTTCTCGGTCAGTTCGAGAATATGCTTACGCTTCTTCCTATCGTGGCATCGCTTTGTGTGCTGATGGGTTACGATTCTTTCACAGGATTTCTGTGCTGCATCGCCTCGACAGGAATAGGCTTCGCTACGGCTATAACCAACCCGTTCACGGTCGTTCTCGCTTCCAATATCATCGATATCAGCCCAATGGCCAAGATCTGGTACAGGATCATCATCTTCATCGTGATCTTCTTGATAATGGTAACGTACATTCTTCTGTACACCCGGAAGATTACCAAGGACCCGACTTCAAGTTACACATACGAGAGTGACGAGAAGCTGCGTTCAGGGGAGAAGACGGAGCTTTTCGATGAAGCTGACGAGGACAGGGTAAGAAAGATCTACACGGTATTCCTGGTGCTCGGAGTCGTAGCCGTTATAGTGCCCTCCATGATCGAAGCCGTAAGGGATTACTCTGTGGTGTTCCTGACGGTTTATTTCCTGATAGGCGGCATAATCGCGGGTAAGCTTGCGTGTCACGATATGCGTAAGGTTTTCCAGGGCTTAAAAACAGGCCTTGTGAGTGCACTTCCGGCTATTTTGCTTGTGGCGGTGGCATCTTCCGTAAAGTTTGTTTTTGTGCAGGGACAGGTGCTGCCGACTATCGTTAATCAGATGAACGAGATCACGAGCGGCGTGGCCCCGTTAGGAGTGGCGCTGATCGTGTATGTTATTGTGCTGGTGCTGGAGTTCTTTATCTCGTCTTCCACAGCCAAGGCGATCCTTGTCATGAGCATGCTCTCGGTTGCAAACCTCGGGCTGTCTAAGACCATGCTCGTGCTGATCTATACTTTCGCTGACGGCTACACGAATATGCTTTTTCCGACGTCTCCGGTGCTTCTGCTGGGTCTTTCCATGATCAACGTAAGCTACTTTACCTGGGTTAAGAAGAGTGCTCCTCTTTTCACGGCGATAACGCTTGCCGTGGTGGCTTTTTTAGCCATCGGAATCAGAATAGGGTATTGATTTCCCATGTATACGCGCATAATATCGTGAATTTTTATTAACTATTGCTGTTTTACAGCAGTGCTTTCAGATATTAAAATACGCATGATAAAACTAGCATTAAGGTAGGGAGAAACTATGCTCACTTGCTTCTCGACACTCGCGTGTCCCGATTTTTCCTGGCAGGACATCTATTCCATGGCCAAGGACTTTAACTTCGACGGTATCGAGATCAGAGGTCTCGGTAACGATATCTTCTCTGTAAAGGCTCCTCCTTTTAAGGATTCCGAGCTTCCGAAGACAATCGCGAAGCTAAAGCAGCTAAAGCTTGAGATTCCGTGTCTTTCTTCCGGTGAGCCGGTTAATGACGTTAATACAAGACAGCAGGCTGAGGACGAGATCATTGCCTACTGTGAGCTCGCGGGTAAGATCGGCGCGAGATATATCAGAGTTCTCGGTGACCGTAATGCCGCTCCCGGCAAGGAAGTGGACGATGAGGTCGTAATCGAGACTATGAAGCAGCTCGTTCCCGTAGCTGAGAAGAACAATGTAACTTTGCTTCTCGAGACTAACGGCGCTTATGCAGATACCAAGAGACTTAAGAAGGTTCTCGATGCCATCGGCAGTCACAAGGTAGCTGCTCTTTGGGATATGCATCACCCTTACAGATTCTTCGGTGAGAGCCCCAAGCAGACAGTAGATACTTTAGGCGAGTACATCAAGCACGTACACGTTAAGGACTCCGTTATGGAGGACGGCAAGGTAATCTATAAGCTCATGGGTACCGGTGACATGCCCCTGAAGGAGACTTTCGAGGCCCTTGAGGCGATCAACTTCTCCGGTTATGTTTCACTTGAGTGGGTCTACAGATGGTCCAAGGATCTTCTTGACGCTAACATCGTAGTTCCTCACTTTGCAGGCTACATGGAGCAGTACAGGGACCACAAGAACAAGGAGTCCCTTCAACAGGATAAGAGGGGAACAGGAGTCTATCCCTGGCCCAAGGAAACCCTGATCGACCTGACATTTCCGGATGTCCTCGATAAGATCTGCGAACTTTTCCCGCATCAGTATGCTTTCAGATATACTGAGCTCGACTATACAAGAACTTACCCCGAGTTCCGTGACGACGTAGACAACCTCGCAAGGGCCTTCCTCGCCATGGGCTGTAAGAAGGGTGATCACATCGCCATCTGGGCTACAAACGTGCCCCAGTGGTATCTGACATTCTGGGCTGCAACCAAGATCGGCTGCGTGCTCGTAACAGTTAACACAGCTTACAAGATCCACGAGATCGAGTACCTGCTGCGCCAGTCTGATACGTGCACACTCGTCATGATCGACAAGTTCAAGGATTCCGATTACATTCAGATCATCAACGAGATCTGTCCTGAACTTAAGACTTCCGAGCCCGGTAAGCTTAATGCTGCAAGACTTCCTTACCTGAAGAACGTCATCACTTGTGAGTCCCGAGTAGACGGCTGCTTCCACTGGGATGATCTGCACGAGGTTGCCGATAAGGTGCCTTACAGTGAGGTAGAGAAGATCCGCCGCACCATCGACAAGCATGACGTCTGCAATATGCAGTACACATCAGGTACTACAGGCTTCCCTAAGGGCGTAATGCTCACGCACTACAACGTAGTAAACAATGGTAAGGCTATCGGAGACTGCATGGATCTTTCCACTGCAGACCGCATGATGATCCAGGTGCCGATGTTCCACTGCTTCGGTATGGTACTCGCAATGACGGCTTCCGTTACACACGGCGTAACGATGTCTCCTATCACAGCATTCTCACCCCGTAAGGGCCTGCACTGCATCAACCAGGAGAAGATCACATGCTTCCACGGCGTACCTACGATGTTCATCGCCATGCTCGGCCACGAGAACTTCTCCAAGACTGACTTCTCTCACATGAGAACAGGCATCATGGCTGGTTCACCTTGCCCCATCAAGACGATGGAAGAGGTTATTGAGAAGATGCATATGCCTGAGATCGTTATCACATACGGTCAGACTGAGGCATCTCCTGCTACAACGATGAGTAAGACAACAGACACCATCGAGCAGCGTGTTAACACTGTAGGACCTTCCATCTTCGGCGTAGAGACCAAGATCGTTGATCCTGAGACAGGTGAGGAGCTTCCTGACGGCGTTCCCGGAGAGTTCTGCGCACGCGGCTACAACATCATGAAGGGCTACTACAAGATGCCTGAGGCTACGGCAGCTGCTATCGATGAGGACGGCTGGCTCCATTCCGGAGACCTCGCTCTGAGACGTCCTGAGGATGGTTACTACAAGATCACAGGCCGTATTAAGGACATGATCATCAGAGGAGGAGAGAACATCTATCCGAAGGAGATCGAGGACTTCCTTTATACATATGAGAAGATCCAGGATGTCCAGGTAATCGGTGTTCCTGACGCCGACTACGGTGAGGAGATTATGGCATGCGTTATCCTGAAGCCCGGAGTGGAGGCGACAGAGGATGAGATCAAGGATTATGTTAAGACTCATATGGCTAAACATAAGGTTCCGAGATACGTTGACTTCGTCGATTCATTCCCGATGAATGCAGCCGGAAAGATACTGAAATACAAGATGAGACAAGAGGCTGTGGCAAGACACGATCTTGAGAATGCAAGTAAGATCGTAACTGCGTAAAAAACCTCTTGACTTAAGGGAAAACTATTTATATACTTACTAAGCGTTTTGACGCGAAGGTGTTGAATGTGGGCCTTTAGCTCAGTTGGTTAGAGCTCCCGGCTCATAACCGGTAGGTCCCGGGTTCGAGTCCCTGAAGGCCCACCACTTTCACCGTCAGGGCATTTGACAAAAGTATATATGGGAAGATTCCCGAGTGGCTAAAGGGAGCAGACTGTAAATCTGCCGTCTACGACTTCGGTGGTTCGAATCCACCTCTTCCCACCAATAAGGGTTTGTCAGTAATGACAAGCCCTTTTGTTATGTTATAAATCTGCGCAAGCCCAATTACTATTATAAATTGGTTTAAAATTTGGTTTAAGTTCAATTTGTTTTCCATAAACATCCCTCAAATATGATATTGCATATTTACTCGCATGGTGTAAAATTACACTAAAAGAGCGAGGGAGGTGTTTCTTATGAGCAAAAGCAGTAAAAAGACGTTGAAGATATTGTTAGCCGTGCTCCTCATTATCGTTGCTGTTGCCGGCGGGCTGCTGATATATTCTTTTATTTCGCATACAAAACATTTCAATGATGTCTATATGCTGTCGGGCGATAAGATTGACGGCCGTTTCCGCTATTATGCACGTGTTAACGGACAGACGTTCCTTCTAGAATCCGATGAAGATCTTAGAAACGTTCTCGAGGATAACGAAGATGTTTACGGGGAGTATGATCTCGGTGAGCAGGATATTAAGATCAAGGCTTTGGGATTTGACGTTTACCGGACGGATAATTCCGGTATCTTCATGGAATTCCCCACGATAGCTTACGAGTATGTAGGAGACTGATATGACCAGAGAAGAAGTAGTATCAACAGTTAACGATAGACTGAAACTCGTGAGGACCGAATACGGGCTCACGCAGGACAAGATGGCGGTGATCCTCGGGATTTCCAAGAAATCGCTCGTCGAGAGCGAAAAAGGGCGCCGCCCCCTTGGATGGACGGAAGCCGTGGCACTTGTCACTATTTTCGAGAAGAGTACGATCCTTACGGATGCTCTGGGAGAAGATTTTGTCCACATGGTTTCTGCGCTTGCGTTGAAAGATGTCGAAGTGACATACCCTATGACAATGGGTGGGAGAGTCTGGTGGAGAGAGATAAAGAAAGAAGACGGTTATAAGATCCAGCAGAATGTTATTTCTAACCATTACAGACTTCTTGATGATAAGGACAGAAGACTCATTTCCTCCTTCAATCTAAAGGAGGTTGAGGAATACCTCAGAGGAATCAGATAATGGAAATGTTGATTTGATGGGCACCGATCCTGTTAATCTTCTTCGGAATGATAATCCTTGGTAAAGCAAAAGAACAAGTCAAGAACAGTCGGCATATCTGTAGTGTTTGCCGGAGCCGGTTTGGCAATTGGTTTCATTGCTTTCCTATGAATTATAATTCGGCAATTCCTACTCATTTTTGTTTCCTGCCGTTAAAAGATAATTAATATATTCGCCTTATAATTATTGATATATGTGTTGAATTCCCGGCAGGAGGAGTCAGTATGGATTATCAGTCATGGATTGAGGGGATTAACGGCCTTGCAAGTCTGTATTCGTTTGATATTTTGGATGACGGTTCATTCAGCGAGATCCGTCTGATGGCAGTTAATAAACAGAATGTCGGAATGTTGCAAATGAACCCTCAGGCACCTGAGTTTTATCCGGGTATCCCTTACCGTAATTACTGGATGGACCTGAACTTTGAAAGCTTCGTTTATAAGTGCGCGAGTACCGGACAGCCTCTGTATTCATATGTCAACGCCCGAGGTGTATGGCTGAAAGGATTCTATATCCCTGTAAATGATACGGATATCTCTGACTCTGACAGAGATTCGCAGAAAACCCGCTACTGCCTTTATGTAATTTCTTATTCAGACAAAGTTGAAGCCGACTCGATGTCCAAGAAATCTTCTGATATCGCGAGTGCGGTTATGGAAATCAGTATTAAGTTACACGAGACGCCGGATTTCAACCAGTCAATGTCAGCTGCAGCGGCAGAGATAAAGAAAATCTGCGGAGCCGAGAAGTGCTCTCTTTATACGGTTGATCAGAACAGAAGAACCTGCTCGTTCATAGGAGTGGATGGAGTCAATGATGAGTATCTTGAGAACTTTGCTTCCGAGATGGGCAGGACTCCTTATGAAGTTGCTGAAGCGTGGGAAAGAGATCTTGCATTGAGTGATTGTCTCCTTCTTGAAGATCTGAAGGTAATCGAGGAGCGAGATCCTGAGTGGTACCGCTCTCTCAAGCTTCATGAAATACACAATATTATTTTGTATGCCGTGCGTTCGAATCAGACTCTGGTCGGGTTTATATGGGCGGCAAACTACGATACAGCGTCCACGGATAAGATCAAGGAGACTTTGGAACTGTGCAGTTTCCTTCTTGCAGCGGTAATCTATAATAATCAGCTTTTGGCGCGTCTTGAAGTTAAGAGTATGGTGGATGAGCTGACACAGATTAACAGCAGGAATGCCCTTAATGAACGTATAGAAACATATTCTATAGAAGGTTCCGATTCGCAGAAAAATTGCGGAGTTGTATTTGCCGACTTGAATGGACTGAAAGCTGTAAATGACAGTCAAGGTCATGAGGCAGGTGACAGGCTGCTTGTTAAGACAGCTTCGCTTCTAAAACTCGGATTCGGTGACTGGGAAATCTACAGAGCCGGCGGCGATGAGTTTGTCATCCTCTGTCCGGGTATTACAGAAGAGGAGTTGGAGAAAAAACTTTTTGAGGTGCGTGCTCTTGCTGAGAATACTACAGATGTGAGTTTTGCTTTCGGTAGTGCGTACTGCACTGACAGTAATATCCAGGACGCGATACAGACGGCGGATGAGCGAATGTATCAGGATAAGGCCGAGTATTACCGCAGACATCCCGAGAAGGACCGCCGGACGCGAAATTAGTATAAGAACGCTTATGTCAAAGGTAAGGAAGATTTGATGGACGATATTCTGGTAAAAGCAAATGCCTGGAGTGCTGAACATGAAGATTGAATATAGACAAGCGGTCATTGAAGACGCGGAGTTGCTGGTAAACATTTATAACTCTTCATTTTATGATGATTATGTGCGATTCGGTTCGTGTCCCGGCTATGGTCAAACCAAAGAAATGATGGAAGCGTCGATCAGCAAATATCTGAAACACATCATACTGTGCGATAATAAACCTGTCGGTTGTGTATCGTGCATAGACTTGGGCGAGGGAGTGTATGAGGTTGGCTGTTTGTGTGTTATTCCTGAGTATCAGGGTAAGGGGATAGGTACACAGGCAATTCGCTTCATAAAATCTTTCTATGGTGATTGGGAGAGGCTAACTTTAGTAACACCGATTGACAAGAAAGAGAATGTGAAGTTCTATACAGAAAAATGCGGATTTCGAATAGCATCAACCGAAAGGGATGGAAATGTAGAGCTTTATCGGTTTGTTGCTGAAAGATAGTAGAGGAGTATATATATCCTGACCAATATGCAACGGGAACCGTTGAGTTTATAGATAACGAATTAGTTTTCATTGAGGAAGACTGATATCTTTCAAAATTATTTTTTGTTATTTGGTATTTGTGGGGGTAATCACAGTGAATGAGTTTAATGAATACGTACGTGAGAGGTTTTCTGCGGTCGGTGACATTGTCATAAGGTCCATGATGGGCGGATATCTTGTATACTTTAACGGTAAACTGATCGGTGACATTTGCGATAATGAACTGTTTTTGAAGAGGACAACAACATCGGATCGGCTTCTTGCAGACTCAGAACTGCGTTATCCATATGAAGGTTCAAAAACGCTGATGCATGTATTCGACAGATTTGAGAATCCGGATTTGATTTCAGAGCTGCTTGAAGGCATGTATGCAGAACTTCCTGAAAAGAAATCAAAATGATTAGCTCAGATCGCATTCCAGATGAAGAGAAAGGCAAATACGCAGCCCCATGAGTTCTTTGTGTATTTGCGTACCATAAGCATTCCGTATAATGCAACAAATGTAGTTGCAAAATCGATTAAGCCTAATGCGTCAAAATGAATGGGGTGGAACATGATTCCCATCAATGTGCAGATCAAGGCTCCCAAGTCTAATATCTTGCTCTTGAGAGGATATCTTTTAGAAATGAATTCTGCAATTACCGCATAATTGAATCCTTCGAAGAATCCCCATACTACTGCAATGATCAATGTGCCTATTATTTCAGTGAGTATTCCAGCCTTATGCAGATCAGGGGTAACCATAATGCTGAGCGGCTCATAACCCTCGAACTGTCCTGAAAGAACGATATAAGCGATATAAGGGATGAAGCAGATGATCGTACCGATTACTGCCTTAAAAGCGTTTGCCTTCTTTAATCCGAAACTTACAAAGGATAATTTGCGGAAAATACATACCACGGTTATTCCGAGACCGGCAACTGCGTATTCAAAGCCTGCGGCTGCAAGAAGTCTCGGCCATACGGAAATACTGCTGTCTTTGCAGAATGCCATGATCCCGCTGCCGAAGGCTCCGTACAGGCCGTATGCTGCTATGCTGATCAATGCGATTATCCACAGATTCACATCAAGCTTCTTCTGTTCGGGTGTAAGAGTACGTTTTTTAGTGTTCGTCATTTTAGTAATCCTCTTTGCTTTTGATGGCATTACCTTAACAGTCTTAAGATTCCCGTGTGGCTAAATCTGTACAAGTAGCACTTTAGGATGTACAAGATGCATTTAAAGTATGGCTAACAGGTGAAATTGCCAAATGAAAGAAATGAAAACAAATGATTGACTAAGAAAAATCACCTTGCTAATATATCTTCATGATTAATCTTGAAAGACGTAAACAGATCCTTGATATCCTCGAGTCCGAGGGTTCTATCAACACCAATGATCTTTCCGTAAGGCTCAATGTTACAGGTGCCACTATAAGGACCGATCTGCGAGATCTTGCCAGGGAAGGTGCTATTGTAAGATACCACGGCGGTGTCAGACTTCCTGACAGGCCCAGAGACCAGGTTAATGAGAATTACATGGTCAGATCAGTCACCAATATCGATCTTAAAATGCAGATCGGTAAGCAGGCTGCACTTCTCGTAGGCAACGGTGATACTATCTTTATGGATGCCAGTTCTACGGCCTTTCATATGATCCCTTTCCTTGAGAATACAGTGGATGTAACTGTTATTACCAACGGTATCAATACAGCTATCGAACTTCAAAGATATAACAACTTCAAGTCCATTATCCTTATCGGTGGTATGTTAAGACCTCATTCAGGTACTATCGAGGGCGTAATGAGCCGTGAGATGATCAGCAGACTTTCTGCCGAGTATTACTTTGTATCCGGTAACGGCTTTTCTGCCGATGCAGGACTTTCAGGTAATAACTTCTTTGAGCTTGAGCTTAAGAGGATATGTGTTGAAAGAAGCAAGAATGTAGTAGCTCTTGTTGACTCCACTAAGATCGGTGATGATTCGGCTTCCGTATTTATCGTTCCTAATAAGATCGATTATCTTATAACAGATAATCAGATCTCAGAGGATACGGCTGAATATATCAGATCCAAGAAGATCAATCTGGTTATCGCGGGGGAGGACAGAAGGTGATAGAAGTTAATCCCATCATCCTGCCGAGCTGGATCGGCAATAAGGCTGTGTTCCAACAGAATGTGCCTTTCGTGATCGAGGGTACGGCAGCACCTTCAGCAACAATAACTCTTGAAATCTCCAAGGATCCTACTGACGGACGTAAAGTATCCAAGCTTGATACAGATTATGGTGTCATCTTAAGCCTTGAGACCACCACTTCCGATAAGGGAAGATTCAGATTTAATATCCCGGCTTACAAGGCTTCGACTGATACATATACATTTGTATTTAAGTGTTTCCAGAATGTCGTAAGTTTCAACGATATAAGATGCGGTGACGTATGGGTATTCTTAGGTAATGACTTCTTAAGCGTTCCCATGAAGAATGCCAACGCTCCTAAGACGCCTCTCAAGCGCCATGTAATGACGAACTTAAGATTCTTCACGCCTACCAGATCCGGTCTGGAAGGGGATGAGGAAGATATCGCCTATGAGGTTAAGACCCACTTCAAGGAAGCAGGCTGGATCAAGATCACTGATACCAAGAAGCTTGCCGACGTATCCTCGTCAGCTTTCTCTTTCGCGTATACCGTAGCTGACCAGGTTAACTACCCTATCGGCGTAGTCGATCTTTCCACTCCGGGCTCTACAATTCTTAACTGGCTTTCAGATGAGGTTATCGATAATCAGACTGCCCTGTGCGACTACATCAATGAGCTCGGTCTTTATACCGATGAAGAAAGATATAATGCTCTGATCAAGCGTGACAGAAGGTCCCGCCATGAGCAGAATGTGGAGAATGCGGTCAAGGAAGGCCGTAAGAACCTGGATATTGATCTGAAAAAAGAGAACGAATACGGTGAGATCAAGGGTGAATCCACGGCTTCAGAGAATATCGAAGCTGCTTCGGGACTCGATTTTCCGACATCCGCTAACTCATCTTTCAAGAAGCCGATCAAGCCTGCTGATGACAACGGTTCCACCACCAAGAATCTCGACTTTGACATGATGAGCAGCATGCAGGTCAAGTCAGGGAAGTCGACTGCGAATGTCGATGATTCCCAGTACATAAAGAAGAAGTTCCGTCCCTCCACGCTTTACAGATGTAAGCTCGCGGCTCTGTCGGGGCTCTCTGTAAGAGGTATGTGTTTCTCGCCTGAGGCAGAAGAGCAGCTTTTCGGAAGATACGACCTGCTCCTCATGGGCCTTCTCGGCACGCTCTCGCAGACCTTCGAGCCTAAGGAAGTATACGATGACAGCCTTATGCCGTCGTTCCTGCTGGTGGCAATGCACCCCAAGTGCGTCGACAGAGACTTTCCTTACAAGGTGCTCGAGTTTAACGAGAACCTGCGTGAGTTCACGGGCAAGCTCAATATGCCGAGCGGCATCATAAGCCTGCATGACCTGCTTCTGCCTGACAAGACGAAGACTTTTACTCTCGGCGTAAGACTCGCCGTCATCGCAATGGGCCTTCACATCACGCCCAAGATGCCAAAGTCCTGCCCCGAATGCATCGGCGTCGAGAAGGCTGGCAACAAGCTCATCCTTGAGTTCGAGAACCTGGCTGACGGCTTAAGACTTGCCGAGGGCCAGACTGAACTGCGCGGCTTTGCGGTGTGCGGTGAGGATAGAATATTCTATCCTGCTCAGGCACGAATCCTGCACGGCGTAAGAGTAATGGTCTGGAGAGATGACATAGAAGAGCCTGTAAGCGTAACTTACGGTTTCTCTCCGTTCCCTCATGATGCTACATTCAAGAACCTGAATGATCTGCCGGTAATGCCGTTCAGATTCGACAGGCTTCCTGCGTACTACGCACCCGATATGTTCTTCACAAGCTGCGATGACCTCGAGCTCATCGGCATGAAGGAGTGGGGAGACGACTTCGAAGTCCTTAAGGTGTTCAGGACCTTCAAGGGCAACGGCGTTATTTCTGTAGATACCATGAATAAGTCAGAGGGAAGCGGATCGCTTCACATCAGATACGAGACAGAGAATTCTCTTTACGGTTTCGAACCTAATCTTGATTATGCGTCGCTGATGGCTCCGCTTATCGTAAGAAATAAGCGTAAGATGGTCGTGGATGTATTTAATCCCGATGCCGTTAAAAAGGAGCTGCGCGTATCCGGATTCGTAACGAAGGAGATCCGTCAGTCTTTGAACTGGCAGAGGCTTGAGATAGAATGGAACAAGGATGAAGACATCGTTCTCGAGCACCTGAAGTTCACTGTCGTAGATGCGTCTAAGAACGGCGAGATCTACATCGATAATATTAGATTTGTATAAGGAAGATGCGTAATGTTTGATAAGCTTTTGCCTGCACTTGAAGAGAGTATGAAGAACGATTCAGGCTCGATGCCTGTCGTCTTCGAGGGGCTTGAGCACATCCTGGAAAAGAAGGAAGCAAACGCCGAAATGAGCGTGCATCCTTTTCACGAGCTGTTTTACTTAAGAAGCGGCAGGGTAGAGTTTATCTTCGACAATACAAGTCTCATTATCGATCCCGGCACCACTCTTATCATCAAGCCTCACACGGCACATAAGATCAGAGTTATCTCCAAGGTGGCAGATACTGTAGGTCTTTACTTTGGTTTTAGTAAGCCCAATAACCCCGGTACGGCTCAGCCGTCTCTCGAAAGTTTCCTCGAGTTCGCAGGTAGTGAAGAGGCCAGCGTGCAGAGTGATTACGGCCACCAGACATTCTTTACCCTGTCCGGAACTTACAAGAAGAGCATCGGCAGCCTCCTTGAACGTATCGTGGACGAGAAGAAAGAGGACGCCTTTAACAAGGACCTCATGATGGAAGTTCTGACTGTAGAGCTTATGCTCACACTTGCGCGTGCCATGAGAAAAGAGTGGGAGGCTTCACTTAAGGTGCGTAACGGCAAGGCAAGGGAGCTCGTGCTCATTGCCTGCGATTATATTGACGAGAACTACGAAAGAGGCATCACAGTAGCCGAGGCTGCATCGTATGTATTCTTAAGCCAGGGTTACTTCACGAGAGCTTTCCGTGACGAGATAGGCGTAAGCCCCATGACATACCTTATGAAGAAGAGAATTGACAAGGCTTGCGAGCTGCTCGAGAATGACGAGATCAAGGTCTCCGGTATTGCGTCCCAGGCAGGATTCTCAAGCCCCCAGAGGTTTAATGTAGCTTTCAAGAAACTGATGGGCATGACGCCGCTCGAGTACAGAAAACAAAGGATAGGAAGAGGGTGACTTCTTTGTACGACTATAAAAACGACATGAGCATTCCTGAGGAAAGCCGCGAGAATATGGATCTGCCGGCTATCGAGGAAGCCGTAAGGACTATTCTTAAAGCAGTAGGAGAAGACCCCGACAGGGAAGGCGTGAAGGAGACCCCGCAGAGAGTTGCCAGAATGTATGCCGAGATTTTCTCAGGCCTTCACCGCGATATCAACAAGGATATAAAGATTTTTACGGATGAGGGTAACGACGAGATGATCCTCATCGGAGACATCCCGTTTTATTCCATGTGTGAGCACCATCTGCTTCCTTTCCACGGCAAGTGCCACGTGGTATATATCCCGAAGGATGGTAAGATCTTGGGTCTTTCCAAGGTTGCACGAATCGTAGATACACTCTCACGTAAGCCTCAGATCCAGGAGCGCCTCACAAGCCAGATCGCAGATACTATCGAGCAGGCTGTGGATGCGCGTGCCGTATGCGTTGTTATCGAAGCTGAGCATCTGTGCATGACTATGAGAGGCATCAGGAAGCCCGGCTCCAAGACTGTCACTTCTGCTATGAGAGGCGGATGCAGATCCGATCTTAGGACAAGAAACGAGGCACTGGCTCTTATCAACCGCCAGAGAAACGGCTGATGAGTAAAGTTCTTATTTATGGAATTCTTAATGTAACGCCTGACTCTTTTTCTGACGGAGGCAGGTTCTTTGATGTGGACGCAGCCGTTGATCATGCTCTTGCCATGATCGAAGAGGGTGCTGATGTTATCGATATCGGCGGCATGTCCACACGTCCCGGATTTACTGATGTACCCGAAGATGAGGAGATATCAAGGGTTGTACCTGTTATTAAGGCGCTGAAGGAGAAATATCCTTCATGTGTTATCTCCGTCGATACATTCAGATCGGGCACGGCGAAGGCTTCACTGGATGCAGGTGCCGATATTATCAATGACATTACCGGCCTTATGGCAGATCCTAAGATGGGCGAAGTTATCGCATCTTATGGCGCGAAAGCAGTTCTTATGAGAGACGGTTTCGGAGATCCTGATGAAGGCTGGGAAGTAATGCTTCAAAGAACTGTAGATGCAGCTAAGAGTGCAGGGATTAACGACGACAGAATCGTTCTTGATCCCGGTGTGGGATTCACGAAGACACGCGAGCAGGATATTGAACTTATTAATGCGATCCCTGCGATGATTGAGAAGTGGGGTTATCCCGTATTCTTAGGTGTTTCCCGTAAGAGGGTTACGGCTGAGTTTTATAAGGGTGTCACCAAGGCTGACGAGAGACTCGGAGCTTCACTGGCACTCGCGCTTTACGGAGTGGAGAAGGGTGCATCTGAAGTCAGAGTTCATGATGTTAATGATACATATGCCGCGCTTAAAGCTGTGGCAAGACTGAAAGGCGAAGAATGATGAACCGCATAAGTCTCAAGCAGATGAAGTTGTACGGATACACAGGCTGTCTTTCTGAAGAGAAGGAGAACGGCCAGTTTTTCTATGTAAGCATCGATATGTTCTGCAGGGATATCCCGGGAGCATTAACCGATGATCTTAACGATACGATCAATTATGCCGATGTCTATGAGATCGCTGAGAAGATCGTGGAGAAGTCGCATTTTAATCTGATCGAACATCTGGCTCATGAGATAGGCAGAGCTGTTATATCCAAGTACGATCTTGCTGATTCGGTCCGCGTGCTCGTTAGAAAGCCTGATGCGCCGATAGACGGTGAATTTGATGCCATGGAGACTGAGATCACAGTGTCCCGTAAGGATGTGATCATAGGCTTCGGCGGCAATATGGGTGACCGTGAGGAGAAGATCCGCACAGCTCTTGATATGATCAGGAATAATCATGCTCTCGAGCTCGTTAAGGTGTCTTCCCTGTATGAGACGGAGCCGGTGGGCTATGACGATCAGGATGATTTCCTTAACGGATGTGCCGTTATCAGGACTTATCTGGAGCCTCTGGAAGTGCTTCATGAGCTTCAAAGAATAGAGAATGAGCTTCACCGCGTACGCACTATCAAGAACGGTCCTAGGACTATAGATCTTGATATCCTGATGATCCCCGGAGTGAAGATGGATACAAAGGAACTTACTATCCCTCATCCGCGCATGTATGAGAGGGCTTTTGTGCTCGTTCCTCTTAGAGAATTAGGGCTTTATTACGGGCCGATCCCTGAGGATAAGAGCGTTAAACCCTATAAGAACACTGATGTGGTATAATCAATCTGTTTTGATTAATCAAAGGAGTGAGCTGATGGCTGAGAATAACAACAAACCAGCTTCTGAGAATAACAGAAATAACGGCGGTAACGGTCAGAACCGTAACCCGAATAACAGAAACCGTAACCGTAACAGGAACCGTAACAGGAATAATCCCAACAGGGAGAATAACGGCAGCCGTCCCGAGCGCAGCGAAAACCGCGCTAACAATGAGAACCGCGGCAACAGAGAGAACGGCGAGTTCAAGAAAAAGAACTACGATAACAGAAACAGAAAGCAGCACAGAAGAAACATCGAGCCCCCGAAGCCCATTAAGCCTGCTGAGGAGACGCTCGCTGACATCAAGGCTGATAACGACAGAATAGAGAAAGAGATTTGGATCGACATCGCTGAGATCCATACGATTAAGCTTGAATGAGCAAAGGACTTTTCATTACATTTGAAGGTATAGACGGCTGCGGCAAGAGCACGCAGCTTAATCTTCTTAAGGACGAATTTACTAAGCAGGACATCGATTTTATCGAGGTCAGAGAACCCGGTGGCACTGCTGTAGGTGAGAAGATCAGAACGATCCTTCTCGACAAGGCCAATGATTCCATGACACGAATGGCGGAGCTTCTTCTTTTCGAGGCTGCCAGAGCACAGATCACGGAAGAGGTAATCATACCTGCACTTAACAAGGGTATCAATGTAATCTGCGACAGATTCTATGATTCCACCACTGCATATCAGGGTTATGCTAACAAGATGGGAACTGATCTTACCGATTTCCTGAATCTTAAGGCCACGAACGAGACTTACCCCGACATCACCATCCTGCTTGATATTGACCCTCAGACTGCTTATACGAGACGTGCGCAGAGGGGAGAAGAGGACCGCATCGAGAAGCTTGGCCTTGCATACCAGGAGAAGGTAAGAGAGGGTTACCTTGAGCTTGCCAAGGGCGAGGACAGGATCAAGGTCATCAATGCAGATAACACACCTGAAAAGATCTTTGAGCAGATTCATTCGTATATATGGGATTTAATCAGCTGACAGGACAGGAAACAATCAAGAACAGGCTTAAGGACATTACAGCCGATCCTTCTGCTTGCTCGCTTTTGTTTACGGGTCCCGAAGGCATAGGCAAGCACCTCTTTGCGCGTGAGACGGCAAAGGCCATACTGTGTGAGAACCGTAAGGCTGACGGTGCCTGCTGTGAGTGCGCTTCCTGCAAGTATATTGATGCCGGGACACATCCCGATCTGATAGAAGTGGAGCCCACTGAGGGCAGAAAGAATATCAGGATCGCGGATCTGCGTGAGGTTATAAGAGATGCTGAAGTAAAGCCGCAGATCGCGTCCCATAAGGTTCTTATCATCAATGCGGATAAGACTGCTCCGGACTGTCAGAACCTGATGCTCAAGTCCCTCGAGGAGCCCGGTGCTCATCTGGTGTATATCCTTCTGTGCTCAGATACATCCAGACTTCTGGGTACGATTCTTTCCCGTGTGACGGAGCTTAATTTCCGTGAGTATACGGCTGATCAGATGAAGAGCATCCTTAGGGAGAAGGGCGGTGCAGATCTTTCTGACGATAAGATCTCTTTTCTTACCGCATTCTCATCCGGCATCCCGGGAAAGGCTCTGTCTCTTATCAATGATCCCGACTTTATGGAGGAGCGCGACCATATATTCAATCTTGTCATGAATATTCCGAAGATGGGTTATACGGACCTTCTTTATGATGAGTTTACTTACTTTGATAAGAATCGTGATAAGATGGATGAGCTGCTTCTTCTTATGATCTGGACTCTGGGAGATATCGCGTCAGCGATAGCCGTGCCTGATCCGGAGAATATCAAGAATTCAGACAAGAAGCGTGAGATCATACGTTTCGTGTCTGAAAACAGTGCAGTTACACTGATCAATATCAGCAATGCCGAGAAAGCCGTGACAGACTTTATCGACGCTTCACACGTCAACACGAGCTTTGAGACATCCTGCTGCAATATGCTCTTACGCATACATAAGGAGCTTTGTTATGAAAAGAATAGTTAATCTGAGTTTCCGTGAAGGCGGAAAGAACACGAAATATACATGCGAGGGCCTGGATCTTAAGCCCGGCGATTATGTTATGGCAGATAATCAGGGAACACTTGACCTGGGTAAGGTTACAGGCGTTCCTATGGAGCTGGATGAGAAGCTTCTGGGAGATGATATCCTGCCGGTAGAGCGCCTGGCAAACGATAAGGAGATCGAGAGAGGCAAGATTAAGAAGGTCAAGGAGAAGGAAGCATATGATCTTTGCCTTGAGCTTATAGGTAAGCATGAGCTCGATATGAACCTGATCGATGCAGTGTTCACATTCGACGGCAAGAAAGTAACATTCTTCTTCACCTCGGATAACCGCGTTGACTTCAGAGAACTCGTAAAGGATCTCGTATCTTCCTTCCGTGCCAGGATCGAGCTGCGCCAGATCGGTTCCCGTGACCAGGCTAAACTCGTGGGCGGGATCGGTATGTGCGGACGTGAGCTTTGCTGCTGCACCTTCCTTAATAAGTTTGCTCCCGTAACATTAAGAACTGCACGTGATCAGGGTATGTCCCTTAACCCCGGTAAGCTTAACGGTGCCTGCGGAAGACTTATGTGCTGCCTGCAGTTTGAGAAGGAGGCTTATGCCGATGCCAGAAAGCGCCTTCCCAAGAACGGCAAGAAAGTAAGGACTCCTGACGGCGTGGGTGTAGTAACTGATGTTAATTACATTGCCGAGAAGGTAACGGTCAAGTTTGAAGAGAATGAGTCTTTCACCACTGAAGTTTATGACTGGGAAGGCCTTGCTCCTCTTAATATGGATGTTAACTGCCCCTGTCCTCATAAGAACCGCCGCGAGGAGCAGGATGACCGTGATTATGCCAATGAGGATGATGAAAATTAATTTTGTAAAATATTATTCATTGTATCTTCATTTATTTTCTTTTTGATTTATGTGATAATTAACTTGCAATTCAATATAGGAGGTTAGCAAACATGGCATATGTGATTTCTGATTCCTGTATCTCATGCGGAACTTGTGCAGACGGCTGTCCCGTTTCTGCTATCGCTTCCGGTGATACACAGTACAACATCGATCCTGAAGTCTGCATTTCTTGCGGAGCATGCGCGGGTGTTTGCCCCGTATCTGCGATTTCTGAGGAATAATCGGATAAGACCATAAGAGATCAAAGAACGAGCTGCCTCGGTAACGGGGCAGCTTTTTTATGTATAATTAGTGCTATGGATGAGAACAGACTCACATTCGTCGATTTAGGCCGAAAAGGGCTTACAATGCATCAGTTGAAGGACGGTTTCCGCTTCGGTACGGATACGGTCCTTCTGTCTTGGTTTACGGCTTCCTGTATAAAAGAGGGAAAGAAAGTCGCTTGCCTTGAACTGGGTGCCAACTGCGGCGCCGCTTCCTTGCTTCTGGCGGGAAGAAGAGACTGTGTGCAGATCGATGCTCTTGAGCTTGACCGTGATGCCTGTGAAGTGCTTAAGCTGAATATCAAGGATAACGGCCTTGAAGAACGCATTTCGGCTTATGAAGGTGATGTGCGTGAACTCCCCGGTGATATCAGGCAGAAGCAGTATGACGCCGTGTTCATGAATCCACCGTTTTACAGGGAGGGCGCGGGCCCCACTGCCGAAGTAATAGGACGAAGTGAGACTGACGGCACGCTTGAAGACTTCATCAGTGCAGGTTCATCCCGTCTGATACCTTCATCAGGCATCATGACTGTGGTTATGACGGCAAGACGCACAGACGAAGTCATGTCGCTTATGATGAAGCACGGGATAAAGCCAATGCTCATGACAGCGGTTCATCCGGCTCCCGACAGGAATGCACAGATAGTTCTCATCGCAGGAAAGAAGACGACTTCAACTACACAGCTTGAGATAATGCCTCCGCTGGTATTAAATGATAAGGAACAAATGACTTCAATCTACGATAAGGAGCAAACAGATTGCTTTACCTTGTAGGAACACCGATAGGAAATATGGGAGACATCAGCAGCCGCGCGGTCGAGATCTTAAGCTCGGTTGATTATATTGCGTGCGAGGACACAAGGGTTACGGGAATTCTCCTTAAGAACCTCGGTATCGAAGAGCATAAGCTCATTTCATATCACGAGCATAACAAGGCTTCCAAGGGGCAGGAGCTGGTTGACCTTCTTAAGCAGGGCTTTAATGTGGCTCAGGTTTCTGATGCCGGCATGCCTGCCATAAGCGACCCCGGTGAGGACCTGGTTAAGCTGTGCATTGAGCAGGATGTGGAGTTTACTGTGGTGCCGGGTCCCGTTGCGGCCATAACGGCACTCGTGTTAAGCGGTATTTCCACGCGCCGCTACCATTACGAGGGATTCCTGCCTAACTCGGGTTCTGAGCGCAGAAAGAGGCTTAAGGAGCTACCCAAGTACGACGAGACCATTGTGCTTTACGAGGCGCCTCACAGGCTGCGTAAGTTGGTGTCAGAACTTAAGGAGGAAGGTTTCGGCCCATCGCGGGCAGCCTTTTGCAGGGAGCTTACCAAGAAGTACGAGGAAGTGCTCCGCATGACGATAGATGAGGCGGAAGCGTATTATGAGCAGACTGAGCCGCGAGGTGAGTATGTCGTTTGCCTCGAGCCTGCTGTTAAGGCGGCCCCAGTGTTTGATGACGAGTACATCGACAGCGAGATAAGAAGGCTGCGCGAAGAGGGCATGTCAGTGAAGGAAATTGCCAAGGTTCTTTCAGATGCCACAGGTTTTAACAAAAAAGAAATGTATTCGAGGGCGGTAAGTCTGTTAAAATCATAAGAGTAAGCAACTCGAGAGGAACCTGCCCTTAATGAACGATTCCAATGGAGAAAAGATCACAAGAGAATCTTTGATCTCATATGCCCAGGAGCTGTCTTTCCGGGAATACACTCCTATGTTTGAAGACGCCTATAAAGCTGTGGCAGTTATCGATCCTTGGGAGAAAGAGATATGTTTCTCGGATTCCATGGGAGACATACTCGGTATCGCCGCGGGTTCCTTCATGTATCTTTCCCAGTTCTATCATTATTTCCCGGATGACATAAGAGCTTCGGTTATCTCCAAGTATGAAACCTCTATAGGTGAGCTTATGGAGAAGAATCCCGGAGTGCTGACTTTGAAGCATAAGATCAAGGGGCAGGGAGACGAGCTTTATGATCTTGAGGTCTCTATGAGAGTGGAGACGATCGAAAAGTCACGTTTTATCCTTGCTTTGATCAAGGACGAGACACCGGATATGGTGAAGACGGCTTTCAATGAGCTGTTTGGTCCTGATATCAAATCCTATCTGTTCGTATATGACACAAAGAGAAATGTATGCTACTTAAGCGATAAGTTTGTGCGTGAGTTTGATCTGGAATCTAACGAGCTTCCCAAGTTCACGGAGACTTACAGGAATTATGTTCATCCTGATGATTCGGAGATCCTTCATAATGCCATCATCAATTACCTTCAGGACCGTACTTATGATGTCAGTCTGCAGGTAAGATTCCAGGCGCCGGGAAGGGGAGTCATCTATCTTCGTACGGACGGTTTCTCGGACTACGGAGGTGAAGGGCGTTTTATTTCAGGTATCTTCTCTGACGTAACGAGCTTTGTTAATGATGACTTCATGTGGGATAACATGATCGACGGACTTAATGCTGCCATCTTTAATACTGACATCAACAGGAATGTCACCACCATCTCTAAGAAGATACAGAAGATTTTCCCGGATTTTCCGCTTATGGTGGCAGGGGATTTTGTCGAGACTTTAGTACCATATGTTGTACAGACGGACAGACAGAGATTAAGGAATATCCTTAACAGATCCATCCAGGAGATAGGGACAAGATTCGCGATTGAAGTAAGAGTCAGGAATCAGGAGGACAAGGCTTCATGGGTAGCGATCAGAGGTAAGTCATTCGAGAACAGGAATACGCTTACCCGCTGGGTTACGGGAAGTATTCTTGACCTGTCCGCCATGAACGAAGTTAAGGAAACTTTTGAGAAGGCAGGTTCCTCACATCAGATCACGGGACTTCCCACTCAGCAGAGGCTTTCCAGAGACATTAACATGGTTATCCGTGACGGCAGTGTTAGCTGTGCGGCGGTTATCATGTTTGATATAAATGATTTCCACGAGTTTACAGACAGATACGGTAAGGACGCGGGTGACAAGATCCTGCGTAACCTCGCGGATCTGCTTAACAGCGAGCTTCCGGACAGAGCTAAGCTCTATCACATAGGGACGGATAATTTTGCTGTGCTGTGGCCTGATTCCTCGCAGATCAAAGCCGGTAATTATATGAAGGACGTGATCGCAAAGTCGGAGGAGCCCTTTACCATAGACGGCAGCAAGTTCTTTATCCATCTGATCGCTTCGGCAGCTTTCTATCCTGAGGGAAGAACACCTGAGGAGCTTCTGAGTCAGGCGGAGATTACTCTTCATAAGGTTAAGGAAGACAAGACATTAAGATATGCAGTGTTCTCTCCTGCAGACAGGAACGAACTGCGTGAGAAACTCGATTTCCAGACGACTATATCTGAGAATATCCTTAACGGATTCGAGAATTTCATGCTGTACTATCAGCCTCTTACAGATGCCAAGACCAAAACTCTGAAGGGCGCTGAGGCGCTGCTTCGTTGGATAAAGCCGGACGGCAATCCTGAGAACCCCGAGAAGGTTGTAGCAGCCCTTGAGGCAACTAACCAGATGGAAGCTGTAGGTAAGTGGATCCTTGAGGAGTCTATCAGGCAGTGTTCCGAGTGGATTGCCAAGGGCGCCTCTGAGGATTTCTATATTCATGTAAATGCCACCGCAGATGATCTTATCGCTGAAGATTATTCTGAGAGACTTTTAGGACTTCTTAAGAAGTATCATCTGTCTGCGAAGAATATCATAATCGAGCTTACTGAGACTTCCTTGATGCAGAATATGGCTCTGTGCAGACGAAATATCGAATTGCTGCATGAGCATAATATCAAGACAGCTCTTGATGACTTCGGATCCGGATACTCATCCTTTAATTATCTTAAGGAACTTCCTGTAGATGAGATCAAGATCGATAAGACCTTCGTCGATGATATGCTGTCCAATAAGTTTGATAATACATTCATCTCCGCTATGACGATGCTTGCGCATTCCATCGGTAAGGGTGTCGTTGTTGAAGGAGTAGAGACTGAAGAGCAGTACAACATGATAAAGGATATGGATGCCGACCTGATCCAGGGCTATTATTTCGGCAAGCCTATGTCCGTCTTTGCTTTCTGGAATAAATACTTCGTTTGATGTATTATAGATAAGTTAATTATCTATCAGGAGGGGTTATTGCTCTATGTCAGAGAAAACACCGTTTTACATCACCACGCCCATTTACTATCCTTCGGGCAATCCGCATATCGGTCATTGCTATTCCACCATCGCCTGCGATGTTGTTGCCAGAATGAAGCGAATGCAGGGCTACGATGTAATGTTCCTGACAGGAACCGATGAGCACGGACAGAAGATCGAGAAGAAGGCTGAGGAGCTCGGTATCACACCTAAGGCTTACGTCGATGAGATAGTAGCTAACTTCAAGAAACTCTGGGGCACTCTCGGAATCACTTACGACAGATTCATCAGAACGACAGACGATTACCACATCGAGTCCGTTCAGAAGATCTTTAAGAAGCTTTACGATACAGGTTATATCTACAAGAGCGAGTATAAGGGTAAGTACTGCACACCCTGTGAGTCTTTCTGGACTGAATCACAGCTTGTTGACGGCAAGTGCCCTGACTGCGGCCGTGAGGTTACAGACGCATCCGAGGAAGCTTATTTCTTCAAGCTTTCACAGTTTGCTCCTAAGCTTAAGGAACTTCTCCTTGATGAGAAAAAGGATTTCCTTAATCCTAAGTCCAGAGTTAATGAGATGATCAACAACTTCATCGAGCCCGGTCTTCAGGATCTGTGCGTATCCAGAACGAGCTTTACATGGGGTATTCCTGTAGACTTTGATGAAGGACATATCGTATATGTCTGGATTGATGCTCTATCAAACTATATCACTGCACTTGGATATCTTAACGATACCTATAACGATTACGACAAGTATTGGCCTGCTGATATGCATGTTATGGCTAAGGAAATCGTAAGATTCCACTCGCTTATCTGGCCTGCAATTCTTATGGCTCTTGATCTGCCTCTTCCTAAGAAGGTTTACGGTCACGGCTGGATCACATTCGGTGACGGCGGAAAGATGAGTAAGTCTAAGGGTAATGTAATCGATCCTTTCGTATTAAGTGAGAGATACGGCGTGGATTCCTTGCGTTATCATCTGCTCCGTGAGATGGTATTCGGTTCTGACTGCCCGTACTCCAACGAGCAGATGTTCAACAGATATAACAGTGATCTGGCAAACGACCTCGGTAACCTCGTATCAAGAACTGTTGCAATGGCCGAGAAGTATTTCGGCGGCACGCTTCCCGAGAACAAGGAGTTCAATGATTCTGATGAGGATCTGCTGTCCATGACAGATGAGCTTCCGGCTTTCGTTGATGATGCATTCACCACGCTGAGATTCTCCGAAGGTCTCGAGAAGATCTTCCGCGTTATCGCACGTGCTAATAAGTACATTGATGAGAACGAGCCCTGGATCCTTGCCAAGGATGAGGAGAAGAAGCCCAGACTTGCTGCTGTGCTTTATAACCTCCTCGATACAGTAAGACGCTGCTCCATTCTGCTTACACCCGTTATGCCTCATATCTGCCCTGAGATCTTCGAGCAGATCGGTGCTGACGAGTCCGTAACAACATGGGAGGCTGCAAAGTCACGCCACCTTCTTAATGCTGCGGTTACTGTTAAGAAGGGAAGAGTGCTCTTCCCCCGTATCGACGTAGAGAAGGAAATCGCTGAGCTTGATGCCATGAATAAGCCTGCCCGCGAGCTTCCTGCTGAGCCCATGAAGGACATCACGGACTTCGATAATTTCGCCAAGCTTGACCTGCGTGCCGTAAAGGTGCTCTCTTGTGAGCGCGTACCCAAGTCCGATAAACTTCTGAAGTTCATCGTAGATGACGGCTTCGGTGAAAGACAGGTTCTGTCCGGCATTGCGAAGTATTACGAGCCTGAGCAGCTTGTAGGCAAGACCCTCGGCATGATCATTAACCTCGCGCCCCGTAAGATGATGGGACTTGAGAGCAACGGCATGATCATGTCCGTAAGAGACGGCGACAAGTTCAGAGTAGTCGAGTTCGGCGACGATATTAAGGCCGGCGCCGATATCTCCTGATGTCTCACAAGCATCGCGAGCCGCATTACCCTCAGGGGTATAAAGGAGTATTTGACACACACGCGCATCTTTATGATGCGCGTATTTTTCAGGATGCTGAGGCTGTGCTGGAACGCGCACTGGAATGCGGTGTGGACACTGTCCTGGTTCCTGCCGATAACGAGGAGACCAGCAGGCTTGCGGTGGACTACGTGCAGAAATGGGACGGGTTTAAGGGCATCGACTTATATTGCTCTGTAGGCGTGCACCCGCATGAGGCTTCGTCCTACACCGATGACACGGAACGTTTTCTTGCCGACATGCTTTCCGAGCGTGATAAGCACAAGATAAAGGCGTTAGGTGAGATAGGGCTTGATTACTACTACGACCACTCTCCTCGCGATGTGCAGCGCGATGTGTTCAGGAAGCAGCTTAAACTTTCTTATGAGCTCGATATACCGTTTATTTTGCACGAGCGCGATGCGACACAGGATTGCATAGATATTCTTAAGGAAGCGCAGAAAAACGGCATGTTGCTGCCTGCGCCGGGTGTGTGCCACTGTTGCTCATGTTCCGCCGAGATCGCGAAGATGCTTTTAGACATGGGTTTCTATATTGGTTTTGACGGTCCATTGACATTCAAGAATAATAAGAAGACTCCCGGCGTGCTCGAGATATGTCCCTGGGACAGGATAGTGGCGGAGACGGATTCACCGTATCTTGCGCCGGAACCGAACAGAGGCATGACTAATGAGCCTGCTTTTGTTACATTGGTTGTGGAAAAGATTGCGCAGCTTAAGGGGGTTGAACCCGCTGAGGCTGCTCGTATAACAGCCGAGAACGGCAGAAGGCTGTTTAGGCTTTAAGAGAGGTTTTTATATGTCGAAGAAAGAGAAGATACTTGTTACCGTTACACTGATCATGGTTATCCTGCTTGTGGTGTGCTTTGTGTATGACAGAACGCCTGCGCTTATGAGCAGAACACTCGCATATACGCTTCCGGAAGATACCAAGGTTGTAGATGTTGATAAGCACGGATTCCTTTTCTACCGCGTGGCATATGAAGCAAAGGTAGAGATCGATCCTGAAAACCCTGAGGAGATTCTTACATGCTTTGTTCAGGGTTATGGTGACTCAGGCCGATTTTTGACTATGGAAGAGTATAAGACCATGACGGACTACATGTTCGAGAATTTCTATTCTTATACTGATATGCATCCGGCGCCTTTGGCAGGTTCATATATCTGGATGCATGAGGCCGATACAGAAGACGGACACCATGTTCTGCACTTCATCGATATCGAAGAAGGAGACCATGCATATCTGTATATTTACTATGTGCGCTGATTTGTTATGACTATGACGAAATATCTGATTTTAGGCGCTGGCCCCGCAGGGTTGACACTTGCCAATAAGCTTATTGATAGTGGTGAGACGAATCTTGTTGTTCTTGAGAAGGAGAAGGAGGCCGGCGGATTATGCAGATCCTGTATTGTTGACGAATCGCCTCTTGATATCGGGGGCGGTCACTTCCTTGATGTCAGAAGGCCTGAGGTTAATGAGTACCTTTTCCGTTTCATGCCTCAGGAAGAATGGGACCTGTATTCACGTGACAGCAGGATACATGTTGACGGTCAAATGGTAAGTCATCCGCTGGAAGCCAATATCTGGCAGATGGATATTGAAACTCAGCTTCAGTACCTTATGTCGATATCAACAGCGGGATGTGTCACAGGTGCACAGAGACCTGAGGCGTTTGTTGACTGGATAAGATGGAAGCTTGGTGACAGAATATCTGACTCGTATATGATCCCTTATAACAGAAAGATGTTCGGCGATGATCTAAATGAATTGGGAACATACTGGCTAAATAAACTTCCGGATGTCAGCTTTGAAGATGTTTTGAGATCGTGCCTTGAACATAAGGCTCATGCGAAGCAGCCCGGACACGCATCGTTCTATTATCCTAAGAAGTATGGTTACGGTGAACTGTGGAATAGGATGGCCGGTAGACTTGAAGACCGGATAAAGTATGAAAGTGATGTCCAAACAATTGATTTTGATTCTAAAACGGTAGCTTTAATTAATGGCGAAATCTATGAAGCGGATGTGATTATAACTACAATCCCGTGGACGTGTTTTCATGAGATTAAAGGTATGCCTGGTGAGTTGAAAGAAAGTATTAAGAAACTTAAACATACAGGTGTGGTAATTTCGTACTGCCCGGATAATCTTGAAACAGAAGCTCACTGGATATATGAGCCTGATCCTGATAAGGATTATCACAGAATACTGGTAAGACATAATTTCTGTCCGGATTCGCGCGGCTACTGGAAGGAGACGCGTAAAGAACGCTTTAAAGATAACGATAACAATCATTCGTATCTCAATGAGTATGCATATCCTTTGAATACCATAGACAAGCCTTCTATAATGAAGAAAATCATCGCCTTTTCCAGAAGTAAGAATGTTATCCCTCTAGGTCGATGGGGTGAACATGAGCATTATAATTCTGATCTGGTCGTTGAATTGGCAGCTAAGACAGCTGAAGAACTGTTAGTATGAGGCCAGTATGAAAAAGACTATTATTGTTATGCCGGTAGCTAACGAACAGGAAACCATGGGCAGCATCATTGAGCAGATACTGGCTTTGCCCTATGATAATCTGTATTTATATCCTGTTATTGATTCTTATTCCAAGGATGACACGGAAAAGATAATCAGATCATATGAATCTACCGGACGCGTGAAATGCATATTCTATAAGGAATCCAGTGGCGTAATAAGTTGTTACTTTGAAGGTTACAGACAGGCACTTAAAGATGGTGCCGAATGGGTGATCGAGATGGACGGCGGAGGGAGTCATAAGCCGTCAGAAATACCTCAGTTCATCGAGAAGCTTGAAGAAGGTTATGACTGCGTTTGGGGATCGCGTTTTATTAAAGGCGGTGGTATGAAGAATGACCCCCTATACAGGAAAGTCTTAAGCGGAGGAGGTACATTCCTGTCTAATCTGGTTCTCGGAACCAAACTTAAAGATATGACCAGCGGTTTTGAAGCATTTCAAAGAGCGGTTCTTGATCACTTCGATTTTGATAAGTTTCTTTCTACAGGTCACATGTATCAGACCGAGATGAGATACTATTGCAGGAAATACAAGACGATCGAAGTTCCGATTCATTACACGGCAGGGAAGTCATCTTTAAAGATGAAATCCGTTACTGAGGCTTTGCGAATTTTGTTTAAGTTAGCAAAGAATGAAAAGCTGGTAATTAAGGATTAATTAACTATGCGAAATCCTGTTTTTCAGGCCTGAAAAATAATGATAGAAAAAGTTTAAAAAAGAAGTTGACATCGCCTATTACTTTCGATATACTTCTTTTGCGCTTCGAAGAGGAGCACACACCAGCAACTAAAATGGAAGCTTAGCTCAGCTGGGAGAGCATCTGCCTTACAAGCAGAGGGTCACAGGTTCGAGCCCTGTAGTTTCCACCAATGGCGCAGTAGTTCAGCTGGTTAGAATGCCAGCCTGTCACGCTGGAGGTCGAGGGTTCGAGCCCCTTCTGCGTCGCCATTATCACCGGTGCTTCGGTACCGGTAATAATTTGCCCAGATAGCTCAGTCGGTAGAGCAGGGGACTGAAAATCCCCGTGTCGGCAGTTCGATTCTGTCTCTGGGCACCAAATAAGCTCCGCATCAGCGGAGCTTTTTTGTTTTAGTTATTCGCGGCCAAGCGCCTCATTGACATCAAGTTTGTTCTGAGATGTTAACGGACGGCGCTGCAAGTTGCGGAGGAGCGAAGCGACGAGCGCACTGTTCGCGGTCAAGCGCCTCATTGACATCAAGTTTGTTCTGAGATGTTAACGGACGGCGCTGCAAGTTGCGGAGGAGCGAAGCGACGAGCGCACTGTTCGCGGCCAAGCGCCTCTGTTAATATCTCATTCCTGAGATCTGCCACTCACCGTCGATTCTGGTCAGGTAGATATGTGTAGTCGTAGGAACTATCTCAGGATCGGGCCACATCTGCATCTCCTGCTCAACATATACCTGCATATAGACGGTATCCTCGTTATAGGCGATAAATTCTTGAACTTCTTCATTCTGCATCGTTACGGCACCGTGTCCCGTGAAGTAGCGCAGTGCGGTGCTTCTGCTTATGTAGTTATAAGCAAGGCTGTCCGGCGGGAAGTAAGGATCAAGTTCTGTAAGATCCGCATCCATGGAGATAACGTTGGCGAATGTAGTCGTGAAATCAATTCCGAACTGCTCGAGTGTTTCTCTTTCATCATGGCATGAGGAATAGTTTGCGTTATAACGGTCGAAATCGGCATTATATTCGACAGGACTGTCATTGCCTGCGTAATCCTTTACCGTGACCTGAGGCTCGTAATACAGGCCGGAAATGGCGTATGTGGTGAAACCGGGGATGGAACCGCCGTACGGTTCAACATACTGAAGCTCATCCTCATCTACAGGCTGCTCCTCAGTGATATAAGTATCATCAAGAGCGATGCCGTTGATATATACGGTGGAATTAGAGGGGATGGTGATCATCGCGCCTTCAAGAGGCAGTACAGGGAAGGAGATGTCAGCAAGAGCCCAAACGGGATTACCATATTCCTTCTGACCTATTTTCTGCAGTGTAACCGTACCTACTACATATCCGTCAGCTTCGATCGCATATGCAGGCCTGTCGGCAGAATACTCGCCTGATTCAACATAAGTGAGTGTCTTGCCTTCGATCATGGAGAGCATATAAGTCTTGATGACATCTTCGGATTCGAACTGGGATACAGTCGGATGCTCAGGCATGTTCTGCCAGATATAATCGATGTCATAAGATTCAAAGTGTGTAAATACTTCAGCCATTACCAGTGACGGCTGGGAGGACTGATATGAGGACTCGTAATCGATCAGGAAAGTATTGAACTTCTTGTACCCGTAAAGGATCGCGCATGTAACGGCAATAAGCCATACGAAAAGCACTGCAACATAAACATGGAACTGCTTTTTGCCCTTGGCCTTCTTTTTCTTCTTAGGGGTTCCTGCGGCGGAGGTTCTTCCTGCATTATCCGCCACAAAAGGGGAGCTCTGTGACTTAACAACAGGAGTGCTCATGCGTGCGGACTCAGAAGAGTAGCTCTTGCTCTGATCATGTTTCTTCATTGGACACCTCCGCTGAAGCCGTAGAATCAAGAGGGAGTACTACCCAGGCTGTTGGTATCGCTCTGTCACCTCTGATGTTGGCGTTATCGACGATCTCTTCGCCGTTATAGACCATGGAAGAGGACATGCCGCCGTCAAGGTTAAATGCGTTTACTGCGCCGTATTCGACCATGATGTCGATGAGGTCGGCCATGGTGGCACCCATGGAGGTGGACCTTCTGCCTTCGATGGCGAGCATGAGTACGGCACCGTCAGCTCTCTGTCCTATTGCGGTACGGGGGTTAAGTCCTCCGCCTACGCCGCTGTAATTGGCTGCGACTCCGTTTACGATGAGGGCAGGGCCGAATGAAACCGCGTCTCTTAAGCCGATGCTCTCGGCATAGCTTCCGCTGAAAGTACCCACCACGAGGATGTCATCCTGCGTGAAGCCTACAGTAGGAAGGCTTGTTCGTGTCTCATAAATCGGATCGCCGTTAGCATCCGTGCCTGCTTCGTAGAACTCGTCAGCATGGTCTGCTCGCAAAACGCCCTCTGACATAACGACACCTACAGGCCAGCCACCGATACCAAGGCCGCTCTCGTCCTCGTACTGACCTCCGTTGATGCCTGCTACAGCGCCGTATTTTTCGATAAGCTGCTGGAGTGTCATGCCTGCACCGGAGTGAGTGTAGTTGTCGATGGTGGCGCAGATGACACGCGAGGGATCATAAACGATCATCATCATGCCGTGATACATAGGACCCGATATCTCATGGATCTCAATGCCGTCTCCGTCAGGGTCGAGATTGTTTTCTGCGTCTATACCTGCCTGTGCGGCAGCGGCTGCGGCAGCTTCAGCTTCTTCTCGCATAACACTTACAAGAGCAGGATCTGTTATCTGATCGAACTCTATCGTCTTATTGTTGGCGAGTATCTCATTGATCTGCGCATCTGTAAGCACCATCCTGGCTGCAATAGGGCCTGCGGATGATTCCATCAGGGAAGTAATGAATATCTGTCTGAAATGGTCGGAAGGACCGTCGACTGCGATCTTTAGTCCGCCGTAAAGGCCTACGAACAGTATGGCCAGTGTAGTGATCAGGTAAAGGAAGAATCCTCCCAAGATCTTCAAAAATACTTTCATAAATCTCCTCTTAATCCCAAATACTAATTTATCTTCTAATATTTTACAGTTTTATTGAAAAAAACAACATGTTATTTATAATATATCCCAGTATTAGCATGGGGTTTCATGCACGGAGGGTAATAAGTTGGATAAAGCGTTTTCGAAAAGTACCGAAGAAGTAGTAAGAGAACTTAATACGGATGCAGCTGTAGGCCTCACTAAAAAAGAGGCTGAGGACAGACTTATTAAGAACGGTCCCAATACACTCGGTGAAGAGAAGAAAGTACCATTGTGGAAAAGATTCCTCGCGCAGTTCGCTGATGCGATGGTAATTATCCTGATAGCGGCAGCTATCCTGTCAGCTTTTATGGCAGTTAAGAATAATGAGGGCCTCGAGGGCTGGATCGATGTATTTGTAATTCTTGCCATCGTAATCCTTAATGCCATTCTCGGTGTATACCAGGAAGGTAAAGCTGATCAGGCTCTCGCAGCCCTTAAAAAGATGAGCTCTCCCCAGACCAAGGTCGTAAGAGACGGCGAGGTCGTAATGGTTGACTCTGAGAACGTAGTAGAAGGAGACCTTATCTCTATCGATGCCGGTGATGCAATATCAGCAGATATCAGACTTCTGTCTTCCAATTCACTTAAGGCCGAGGAGGCTTCCCTGACAGGTGAGTCTGTTGCGGTTGATAAGGCTGCAGACCTGATCTTAGGAGATGACTGCTCCCTTGGTGACCGTAAGAATATGCTGTTTATGGGTACTTCCGTAACTTACGGAAGAGCAACGGGTGTAGTAGTCGGAACGGGAAAGAATACAGAGCTCGGTAAGATCGCCAACAAGCTCTCTACCATGGAAGATGAGGTTACTCCTTTGCAGAAGAATCTTAATCACCTGGGTAAGATCCTTGCTGTTGTATGTATCATCGTATGTATCATCGTTTTTGTTGTTGATATCTTCGTTCAGAAAGAGCCTGTATCCGAGGCTTTGATGACAGCTGTTTCTCTGGCTGTTGCTGCTATCCCTGAGGGCCTGGCTGCAGTAGTAACCATCGTACTTTCGATCGGTATGACTAAGATGGCTCAGAACAATGCCATCGTAAAGCGTCTTCTGGCTGTAGAGACACTCGGATGCGTCGATGTAATCTGCTCTGATAAGACAGGTACACTTACGCAGAATCAGATGACAGTTAAGGTCCTCTACGACGGCGAGAAGATCGTTAATGTAGACGGCAATGGTTACGCTCCTGAGGGCAAGCTGCGTGATGATAAGGATGCAGAGGTTAAGCCTGATGGTAAGCTTGAGACTTTGATCAGGGCTGCAGTTCTTTGTAATGATGCAAATATCGTTAAGAACGAGTCCGGTGAATATACATGTATCGGAGACCCTACTGAGGGATCACTTACGACTCTCGGTATGAAGACCGGCATGGAGCGCGTGAAGACGATGGACAAATATCCCAGAATCACTGAGCTCCCGTTCGACTCTGACAGAAAGATGATGACTACCTATCACACAGGTATCGAGGAAGGAAAGCTTGTTTCCTATACCAAGGGCGGTCCTGATATCGTTATCTCCAGATGCGCTTACTACGAGAGTGAAAACGGTCCCGTACCTATGACGGACGAGATAAGGAAGAGGATCACTAAGCAGAACCATGACTTCGCATGTCAGGCTATCCGTGTTCTTGCTTTTGCTTACAGAGTTCACAATAAGGGAACTACAGCTGAGTTCGAGCACGAGAAGGATCTCATCTTTGTAGGTCTTATCGGAATGATCGATCCTGAGCGTAAGGAAGCTAAGGACGCTATTGCAGTATGTAAGGAAGCCGGCATCAGAACTGTTATGATCACCGGTGACTATAAGGATTCTGCCGTAGCCATCGCCAATAACCTTGAGATGATGGATGAGAACTCACAGGCTCTGTCAGGAGCTGAACTTGATAAGATCTCCGATGAGGAGCTTCTCACAGCATGTGAGAATACTAACGTTTATGCCAGAGTATCCCCTGAGCATAAGGTTCGTATCGTAACTGCACTTAAGAAGAATGATCACATTGCATCCATGACAGGTGACGGCGTTAACGATGCCATGGCTCTGAAGTCAGCCGATATCGGTGTTGCCATGGGTATCACAGGTACTGACGTTGCCAAGAACTCCGCAGATATGATCCTGATGGACGATAACTTCGCCACCATCGTTAAGGCTGTAGAAGAGGGAAGAATCATCTATTCGAACATCAGAAAGTTCGTAAGCTTCCTGCTGTCATGTAATGTAGGTGAGATCCTTGTTATCTTCCTGCTGTCTTTGATCCCGAATACGGTGATCCCCGGTATCGCAGCTCCTCTTACGGCTATCCAGCTTTTGTGGCTTAATCTCGTAACTGACTCGTTCCCGGCCCTGGCTCTCGGACGAGAGAAGGGGGAACCCGGAATAATGAAGATGCCGCCCAGACCTAAGGGGGAACCCATCATCAATAAGAGCATGCTGGTTCAGATCTTTGTTCAGGCCACAGCGATCTTTGCCTGCGTAGCCGCTGCATTCCTGATTCCGCTTACACATAACAACGGTTTCTTCTTCTCCTCTGATATCGAGGCTCTTACAGGTGCCAGAACAGTGGCTTTTGCCACACTTATCCTGGCTGAGCTTCTCAGAGCTTATGCATCCAGATCAGAGAGAATGTCGGTATTTAAGCTTGGCTTGTTCTCCAATAAGCTTATGAATACCGCTGTAGGACTGTCACTTGTTATGCTTCTTGCCGTGATCTATATCCCCGGCGTTAACGGAATCTTCGATAATGTTGCCTTAAGCCTCAAGTCCTGGCTCGTTATCATCCCGCTCTCGCTGGTTCCTTTTACGGTAAGTGAAGTGTTTAAGGCAGTAAAGGGTGCCGTAAGTAAAGAAAAATAAGTTTGCACTATAAACTTCCGTATGATAATATCCTACGGTTAAATTCATTGAATTATAAATATCGGAGGCTTATTGATGAGCGCACTTGATGTTGTTTTATCTATATTTGACATCCTTTTGGGAGTGATCATGGTTATTTTGTTCCTCGTTCAGGAAGGTAATGACCAGGGTATGGGTGCCATTTCCGGCGCATCCAGCGATTCCTACTACAGCAAGGCCAAGGGACAGACTCTTGAGGAGAGACTGAAGCAGGCAACAAAGGTAGTTGCTATCCTCTTCGCTGTAATGTCCATTATTCTTTATCTGGCAGTAACAAAGGGATTCTGATCTAAGATTACAATTTGAACTTCAGACGGCCGCATCATAGGTGCGGCCGTTAATTTTTGTTATACTGAATTTGTATGAGTAATAAGAAGACAGTGAGAAATCCATTTGCAAATAATATGAGCATTAGACAGCAGGCAAGACGTGCGGCTGCTGAAGGCTTTTCAAGTGATGCACCAAAGAATTTCGCGGATCTGTCCCCGCGAGGACCTCTCGGAGTAAAGAATCAGGTAATAGGACGCCTTGTCCAGAACGGAGAAGGAGGCCTTGTTTACCCGGATCAGGCTTTCAGGGAGACGAATTTCGGTGTTATCCACATCGATAAGAATAACCTTAACGGTGCGCCATTTAAGATGACTGTTGTGTGTGAGGTCCTTAATCCTGACAATATGAATAAGGATTTCCGCGGCAAGATCGTTGAAGTTCTTGGTGATATGGGTAATAACGACGTCAGAATGCTTTCTGTTCTGCGTCAGTACGGACTGTCCCAGACATTTCCTGATGATGTTAATGAAGAAGTTAAGGATCTTCCGGTTAATCCTGATCCCGGTATGGTCGAGGAGCAGATTAAGGCGGGAAGGAAGGACCTTCGCGATCTGCTTACTATCACCATCGACGGCGAGGATGCCAAGGACCTGGATGACGCGATCTCCATAAAGAGGCTTAATAACGGCAATTACAAGCTTTATGTTCATATCGCTGATGTATCGGATTATGTTAAAGAAAATACATCTCTAGACGCCGAGGCTCAGCTGAGAGGAACTTCCGTTTATCTTGTTGACAGGGTTATCCCGATGCTGCCGCCTAAATTGAGTAACGGTCTTTGCAGCTTAAATCCTAAGGTTGACCGCCTTACCATGACGTCTGAAATGTATGTCGATCCTGACGGAAATACTTATGACGGCGATGTCTATGAGAGCGTTATAAGATCTGACAGGCGTATGAGCTATAACGAAGTTTACCGTATCCTGACTGAAGAGAAGGAATCAGATGAGGAAGAGTACGGTCCCATCCTTGATATGCTCTACGATATGAATATTCTGGCTGACACCCTGAAAAGAATGAGGGCCCGAAGGGGAGCGATCAACTTTGATTTTCCCGAGACTGACGTAATCCTTGATGATGACGGCAATCCGACTAAGATAATGGCTCATCCGATCACATTTGCGAACGGCATCATCGAGCAGTTCATGATATGTGCCAATGAGTTTATAGCTGAGAAATTCTGTAAGATGAACTGGCCTTTTGTTTACCGTATTCACGAGGATCCGGACCCCATTAAGCTTGCAAGGTTCGCGCGCATTGCGAGGTCTTTCGGTGCATCGGGCAAACTGTCGGGTGACGTTACACCACTTGATGTGGTCGAGTTCATGGACGGCGTCAGGGACGACGAGGCCAAGCCTATGCTTGACCAGGTCCTGTTAAGATCCATGGCCAAGGCTTGCTACAGTGAGAGAAACCTCGGGCATTTTGGCCTGGCTTCAAGGTTCTACTGCCATTTTACGAGCCCTATCAGAAGGTATCCTGACCTCTATATCCACAGGATCATTAAAAGTTACCTGCATCATGAGGAAAAGAAGAAGCATTTCGGCGGTCTTGTCGCGAATGTATCCGACCACAGTTCCGAGATGGAAAGAAACAGCGTTGATGCAGAGAGAGCTTCCAAGAATATCAAGATCTGCGAGTACATGAGCAAGCGGATCGGCGAGCACTTTGAAGGACACATCACTTCGATCATCGCATCCGGTGTGTTTGTTATGCTGGACAGCACGGCTGAAGGTTTTATACCATTCAGGACCATGTCAGATCACTATATTTTCGACGAGAGAATGTACCGTGCAGTCGGTGCCAGAGGCGGTCTGAAGCTTACCATCGGTATGAAGGTGAAGATAGTCGTAGCTGCAGTGGATCTGGATGCTGCGAAGATAGATTTCGTTTTCGAGGAGGGCTTCGAGAGGAGCGGAAGCAGAAATAAAGCCGGAGACAAAGGTCCCGGCCGCAGAAAGATCAAAAGAAACCGTAAGGGAAGGCGTTAAGCCTTCCTTTTTATTACTTAACGATAAATGAATCGATTGCCTTAAGGAATTCTTCGCAATCATCTGAGAAGATCTGGCACTCGAGCTTCTCTGAAGGCACGATACTGAAGATGCCCATGAGGCTCTTGGCATCAACGTTATATCTGCCGGAGATAAGGTCGATGTCATAGCTGCAGAAATTGGCTGCGGTAACAAAATCCTTTACGTCGTTTATGGTCATGAGTCTTACATTAATCTTCTTCATTTGAAACCTCCTTGAAGAAATCGGTATATTTGCGCGTAATTACATCCCATGTAAAACGCTCGAGTACATATTTTTTGCCGGTCTTGCCCATGATGTCGGCCGTATCCGGGTTCTCGATATAATATTTTACCGCGCCTTCGAAATCAAAGAAATCCTTGAAGTAAAGGCCGGAATTAGATTCCTTGGCAAAAGCGCAAGTTACATCGCAGTTCTCATGAACGAGCACGGGCCTTCCACACAGCCAGCTTTCCATGATGACGATGGAGAAACTCTCATGGGTAGACGGCTGGCACAGGCAAAGTGAAGCCGCACAGGCATCATATTTATCAGCTCTGTCCACGAATCCCAGATCAATTATCTGAGAGGCGAAGTCCTTAGGGATCTCGATTTCGCCACCTCCGATGAGTATGAGCTTAAGTCCGTCGCTTGAAGGGTTGCGCTTTTTGAACTCACAGAAATACTGAATAAGCACATCGACATTCTTACCGGTATCCTTGCGCCCTGCATAAAGGATAAAAGGATCGTTGATCTTATATTTCTCGCGGAATCTGGATGCTACAGGATCAAAGTCTGAATCAACTCCCGCTCCGAGGACCTCCTGTTTAACAGAAGAAAGGTCATAAAGCTCGTTGCTGAGCTTCATCTCAGGAGATGACAGGTAGATCATACCTGCAAGCTTGCTGAATACATCATTCCAAAGAGTCATGTGCGCATAAGCTTCTTCATGAAGGCAGGGGATGAGCACAGATTTCTCGGGAGCCGCCTTGATACCGTAGTATGCGGTGCCGAACATATAAGGAATATGAACGAAAAGGGAATAGTCGTCCTTGTGCTGTTCTATGTATTCATAGAGCTTAGGAGAATTTACCATCTCCTGCATGAATATCTGTTCTTCTTCAGGTGTGACGGGGATTCCCTTGATGAATTTCAGATTAACTGCGTCAAAGGCCGCCGTGTCTCTTTTACGGGCAGGGAAGCGGATTACTTTGATACCGCCTTCGTCGGCCTCGCCGGGTTTATAGAAGTTAACAGACCAGTCTGAGGAGAATTCCTTAACGCAAGTGGTCAGGATTTCAAGTTCGACCCCGGAAGCGCTCAGATGCTTGGCAATACCGCGCAGTTCAGTCTCCGCGCCGCCTCTGACTTTATCGCTGTACCAGGGAATAACAAAAGCTATCTTTTTCATGGCGCTATTATAATAAAATATAGCGTTGTTTGACAACCCGAGTGTTATGTAATAACATCTTCGAGTATTTTTATTAATATAAAAAGTCGAATGGGGTTATTTGCAATGTCAAACATCTACAGAGACAAGGTTATAAATGAGATCTCCGAGAAGGACGTAGGTTCCACTATCAGAGCTTGCGGCTGGATCGAGAATATCAGAGACCACGGCGGTGTATCGTTCATCGATCTTCGTGACCAGTACGGCGTACTTCAGGTCGTTATGAGAGATACGAATCTTCTTGACGGACTCGTCAAGGAAGAGTGCATCTCCGTCGAGGGCGTGATCGAGCACAGAGATGAAGAGACTTATAATCCCAAGATTGAGACAGGTACGATCGAGCTTGACTGCAAGAAGGTAGATGTTTTAGGTAAGATCTACTCTCAGCTTCCTTTCGAGGTTCAGACAAGCAAGGAGATCCGCGAGGACGTAAGACTTAAGTACCGTTACCTCGATCTTCGTAATAAGAAGGTTAAGGAGAATATCCTTTTCAGATCCAAGGTAATCTCTTTCTTGAGATCCACCATGGAGGAGATGGGCTTTGTAGAGTTCCAGACACCTATCCTCACATCGTCTTCACCTGAGGGCGCACGTGACTATATCGTTCCCTCAAGAAAGTACAAGGGTAAGTTCTACGCTCTCCCGCAGGCTCCCCAGCAGTTCAAGCAGCTTCTGATGGTATCCGGTTTCGATAAGTACTATCAGATCGCACCCTGCTTCAGAGACGAGGATGCGAGAGCAGACAGATCTCCCGGAGAGTTCTATCAGCTTGACTTCGAGATGAGCTTTGCAACTCAGGAGGACGTATTCGCTGCAGGTGAGGAAGTGCTTACCAAGGTATTCAAGAAGTTCGCTCCCGAGGGCGCAGTTGTTACTGAAGCACCTTACCCGATCATTCCTTACAAGCAGGCTATGCTCGAGTTCGGATGCGATAAGCCTGATCTGAGAAACCCCTTGAGAATCATCGATGTTACTGAGTTCTTCTCCAGATGCACATTCAAGGCTTTCATCGGCAAGACAGTACGTGCAATCAATGTACATGCCAAGCTTTCCAAGGGTCAGCATGAGAAGATGCTCAAGTTCGCTCAGGACGAGCTCGGCATGGGCGGCTTAGGTTATCTCGAGGTTCTCGAGGATATGTCTTATAAGGGACCTATCGATAAGTTCATTCCTGATGATATGAAGAAGGAGCTTGCTGATCTTGCAGGACTCCAGCAGGGCGATACGATCTTCTTCATCGCCGATACAGAGGTTAAGGCTAACGAGTGCGCAGGCAAGATCAGAAACGAACTCGGCGCAAGACTCGACCTCATCGAGAAGAATGCCTACCGTTTCTGCTATGTAAATGATTTCCCGATGTATGAGTATGACAAGGAGACTAAGAAGTACATCTTCACACACAATCCTTTCTCCATGCCTCAGGGCGGACTCGAGGCTCTTAACACCAAGAATCCCGAGGAGATCCTCGCTTACCAGTACGATATCGTATGTAACGGCGTAGAGCTTTCTTCCGGTGCCGTAAGAAACCACGATGTCGAGATCATGAAGAAGGCCTTTGAGATCGCCGGTTACTCTGAGGAGGACCTGAAGCAGAGATTCGGAGCGCTCTACAACGCATTCCAGTACGGTGCACCTCCGCATGCAGGTATGGCTCCCGGCGTTGACCGTATGATCATGCTCATGAGAAATGAGGAGTCTATCCGTGAGGTTATCGCATTCCCTATGAACGGTAATGCACAGGATCTTCTCTGCGGAGCTCCCGGAGATGTTACTGAGCAGCAGCTCCGTGAGGTTCACATCAAGGTCAGACAGTAATGTCTTCCAAAGGAAAAGTCTATTTTTACACGCTCGGGTGCCGTGTCAATCAGTATGAGACTGATGCGGCACGCGAGCTGTTTTTATCCGCGGGCTTCGAGTGCACGACAGAAGTGACTGAGGCCGACATCTGCGTTATCAACACATGCACTGTGACAGGGGAAGCTGACCGCAAGTCCAGGCAGAACTTAAGAGGCGCGGCAAGGCTTAATCCCGGTGCTGTCATCGTTGCCATGGGGTGCGCGTCTGAGATGGCAGACGGCGAGCTCGATGCTGACATAGTCCTCGGCACGCGCGACAAGAATGAGATCGTAAACCGCGTGGAAGAGTTTCTGGCTGCAAGGCGGGAGGTAACGCACAAGGCTTCGCACGAGCGTCCTTCTTTATCGCACCATGATGAGTACCATGACTTCGGCACCATAGTATCGCCTGAGGGAAGCCGTGCTTTCATGAAGATAGAAGACGGCTGCAATAACTTCTGCACCTACTGCATTATCCCCTTTGCGAGAGGCCGCGTGGCTTCAAGGCCCCGCGAGAGTATACGTGAAGAGGCTAATAACCTCGCTGCTGCAGGCTTCAGGGAGATCATTGTCTCCGGTATTGAGGTGTGCTCTTACGGCTCGGACAGAGGCGAGGGGATAGAGTCGTTTCTGGGTGTGCTTCAGGATATCGCGGAGATTGATGGGATTCAGAGGATAAGGATAGGATCGCTTGAGCCTTCAAGTTTGTCAGAAGAGTTCATAAGGGAGCTCGGCAAGATCGGTAAACTGTGCCCGCATTTTCATCTGTCACTGCAAAGCGGAAGCGACACGGTGCTTAAGAGGATGAACAGGAAGTATGATACGAAGCTTTATCTTGAGAAGGTGAAGCTTTTACGTGAACAGTTTCCGACCATGAAGCTTACTACAGATATTATCGTCGGTTTCCCTGGGGAGACTGACGAAGAGTTTAATGAGACGATGGAATTCGTTAAGACTGCTCATGTCGATAAGGTGCATGTGTTTCCGTATTCAGTGAGAAAGGGCACGAAAGCCGCTGCTATGCCGCAGGTTGACGGGACCATGAAGAAGGAAAGATGTGAGATTCTGCGTAAGCTTTCTGACGAGCAGGAAGCGCATTTTGCCGAGGCGCAGATAGGAAAAGAGCTGGAAGTACTGATCGAAACAGACCACGATGATATGTATGTGGGGTATACGCGGGAGTATGTGAAGGCCATGGTGTCACATGACAGGCAGCTTGAAATAGGTACGGTTACTAAGGTTAAGGCCACCGGGAATATGTATTCCGCGGTCATTTGTAAAGTTTTTTAAAATATAAAAAATACTTATATTTTTTGTTTTCAGTATGGTAGAATGAATCTATAGATAGATTCGAGGTTTATGAAGTTGGATACAGAGACTACTAAGTTTAATTTTTCTGTTGATAAGTCAGCCAATGCAAGAGAGCTTATGACCTATGTTCTCTATGCGCTGAAAGAGAAGGGTTATAATCCGATCAATCAGCTGGTCGGTTACTTCATCTCGGGCGATCCTACTTATATCACCAGCTATAAGGGTGCCAGAGGCGTTATCAAGAGAATAGACAGAGACGAGCTGCTTGAGGTTATTATCTCCGAATACTGCAGCAAGTTGTGATAAAGACCGATGTATGGTATAAAGGCGGCACTTGGGATTAAGGTGCCGCTTTTTTATTTAAGCTGACGCGGAAAGGATTTTAGCATGAGTAAAGGAAGATGGATGGGAATTGATTTCGGTATGAAGCACATAGGTGTGGCTTTGTCCGATGAGCTGTGGATAACTGCTTCAGGCTGTGAGACTGTAAACTGGAACGGCCTGGATGATACATGGGCCGTAAATAGGATCGTAGAGATCGTTAAAGAGAATAATGTAACGGGTATCATTCTTGGCAAACCCTCCAGGACTGACGGCACTGTTTCTCATACCGAGGAAGCGGCTGTGGAATTCGGCAAGAAGATCGAGACTCGTACGGGTATCACTCCTATCATGAAGGACGAAAGATATACGACCGTTCTCGCATCCAGATTTATGCAGGACATAGGAAGAACTGCCAAGAAACAGAAGAAGGTAATAGATCAGGTGGCAGCTGAGATCATTCTGGCCGATTACCTGGAGACACTGCGATAATACTTATATTTATGTTAGAATTAATAGGTTAAAGATTAATAATAAAGGAGACCGGTATGGACGAAGATATCATCACATTGGTTAATGAAGAGACAGGCGAGGAAGTAAAGCTTCGCATTATCGATAATTTTGATATGGAAGACAGAAGCTTCGGCGTTTTCCTTACTCTTGAAGAGAATGAGGATGAGGCTGAGGTAGTTATCCTTGAGATGATCGAGGACGGAGATGATATCATGCTCGAGTCCCTTGATGAGTCAGAAGAGGATGCTGTTTATGATTTCTATGACAGCCTCTGCGATGAAGCTGAGGAAGAGCAGGACGGTTCCGAAGAGTAAATGAAGACCAATCAGAGGACAGGTTTCTTTAAAAGTCTCATCGGTATTAAGGATAAGACTCCGATCATAAGCCGTAAGAAGACCGGCGCTGAGGACGAGCTTATCGTTATCCGTGATGTATCGACTAATAAAGACTATTTCCTCTCGGTCATCGATGACTTCTTCTACAAAGAGAAGGAGTACATCGTTATGTATAACTATGCTCCCGACAACGGGAACCACGATAATCCCGAACTCGTTATCATGGAGACTAAATTCAATGAGAAGGGCGACCAGATCTTTATCTCTATCAGAGATAAGAATGAGCTTGAGGTCGCCTTCTCTTTGTTTATGAGACGTTATTATGATTCCGATGCTCCGGGAAGACAGGACCGTGTCGGAGTGCGCTGATAAGTCATGAATAAGGTAATAGATTATCTCGGCGTAGCATTCAGAGTTCTAATCGCCGTTTTTCTGTTCGTTCTTATACAGCTTGCCGTTATCAAGGCATTTAATACTTTTGGTCTTGATACAACTATCTATCAGGGCCTGTTTTCGGCTGTGTACGGACTGATCATCGTCGGCGCTTTCGTTGTTTATAACATTATCAGGTCTTACAAAAGAGAAAGACTGATCATTGCCGGCCGTTCTGAGCTGTTTAATTACATTGCAGCCGTTGTAATCGCATTCGGACTTCTTGGTATCGTAACAGTCTATATGTATTTGGTGATCTTCTTATCTGAGCATTTTCAGAAGGTTGCTGAAGATGTTGCAGTATATGCGGAACGAATCGACAGATTCACTTCTGTAGAGGTAACGGCAGTTCCTGCATGGGATTCACTCCTCGATTTCACAGCATCCGTTCTGATCGTCCCTCTGGCGGAGGAATTGGCTTTCAGGGGTGCCGTGTTCGGTGAGTTAAGAGAGAAGATGCATCCTGTTTTAGCTGCAGTATTATCATCCCTGATATTCGGACTTTTGCATGGAGTATCGATCCATGTGGGTTATGCGGTGTTCTGCGGTATAGCGCTCTGTCTTGTATATCATTATTCAGGATCTATATGGATCTCATACCTGGTTCATGCTTTGTTCAATCTAATCGGGTCATCGCTTTTCTCTTTGCTGGAGAGCGGCGTGCTTGGAACGACTATGGATACTTATAATTTGAGATTACATGCATCGATGGTCGAGATAGTATGCATAATCCCTGCGTTTGCAGCTTTTATACTGATGGTAAAGCTTTATCAGGAGAACAGTAAGAAAGAGGCTCCGGTTACGGAAGCTGAAGACGAAGAGGAATTCGCATGAACAGACTCGCACGCTTCAGATTCGGAAATCTTCATAAAAGAAGGATATTCCTCGTAATCGTTCTGATTACGCTGATATTGCTTACTTCAATGCTCTTTCTTATGTTTATCGGTTTCTTCGGAAGCCGCGCGGAGCTTCCCAGAATCAGGGCATCAGCTGAACTTACTTCCAAGCATACAGAAGGAGTCGGAATCAACGTCGTTGATGTTCCGGATGCGAATCTTATTGAGAATCCTTTCTTCGGAAAGTTCAGTGATAATCTGTCCGCTCAGATAACCGAGGTAAGCGGTAACAGTATTTATTTTGATCCTTCAGTTACATCGTCTTTCTCTGAATTGTCTTTCGGAGATAATGTGGAGATACTTGCCATAGACGCAAATGGTAAGATGGGCCTTCGTTATTCCGGTACTGCCGTCGGTTTTACCGAGACTGTATTCGGTGTACCGGTTGCTCTTGAGGATTCGTCAGCTCTGTGGATAAATGATCCTGTTATTAAGACAGCGGAGTATTCCGGTTATCTTTATCTTCTTACGGCAAGCGGCAGTTTGATCACGGATGCTGCTGTTTATCCCGAATTAAGCGGAATAGAAATGCCTGTAATTGATATCTGTTCAGAAGGATTGTCAGTCTATGCAGTTACTTCTGTGGGAGAGATATATGTATCTACTGATTCAGGTCCTTTCTCTTTGTTTGGTTCCTGCGGCATTTCTGAAGGTGTCAGCGTTAACCGTATTGCTTCAGCTAACGGTAATATCGTTGTTTTCTTATCTGACGGTTCTGCTGTTTCTCTGACAGCTTCCGGATGTACCGAAGTTGCTGATGCGCAGGCGGAGTTTACTGTGTCCGGACAGGGGTACATGGCATATTCCTCCGGCAATGATATTTATGTAAGCCATAACGGTCTGTTCTTTGCGCACCTTGATGAGTTTGCCGAATATATGCGCGAGGGCGAGACTATCGCTGATATGGAGGGCGGCATTAACGAGGCATATGTCCTTACGTCTTATGGAAGACTTGTAAGGATCGGAATGGAAGGGGATGCCCCGGAGCTTACTTCCTGCGATATTTCATCTATCGAACCTGTGAGTATCTGTGCTTCCGGCGATGACGCCGTTATTGCAGTAACTTCAGACAGTCAGGCTTATTATGTCCCCATCGAGACCGGCACGCCTAGGTCCTTGGGACTCACCGGTATCTCAGTAGACTACATTATGAATTACGGTTCTGACAGATATCTTATAAGAAGCGGCAATACGCTTTATGAATCATCGCTTAAGTCAGCGGTTCTCGTAGATGTACCTGTAGCTGACGGTGTCGTAATGGCGGGTGATACATGTATCATCGAGCATTCCAGGTTTGATTCCGAAGTCTGGGATCTTTATGGAGATACTCACCTGATATCGCAGTCTCAGGGCGTCAGCCTCGTAGGAACGGGAAGCGGTGTACATGCTATGTCCGTGGAGCTTGACGGAACTTCAGCTGAGCTTTTCGAGAATAATCTTTTCTACCGTATCGAAGTCTCACTTTCTTCCGATACAGAAGGCGCCGAATGCTATATCTGGCTTAACGGTGAGACGTTCGGTGAGCAGGGACTTTACGTTACTGATATTGATTCGCTGCCGAGATCTTATTCGTATGTGTTTGCGGTAACGGATACAATGCTTACTGATGAGACATTGCGCTTTAATATATCTTTCGAGGGTGATGCTGTTATTAATATCTTCAACGCATACCTCGGCCTCGACCGCTATGATATCAATTCTGTTCCCACTGACTTTGCTGATGAGATGACTGCCTGTGCGCCGTCTGCATTAAGGTTCAGTTCCACCGTTCCGGGAAGCGACGGTTTCTGTGAGGAGACATATTACGGCATAAGCGCATTCTCTCTTGAGCGCGAGCTTCTTTTAAGTAAGAATTCCGGGGCCAACCCCTGGATCGTTATGGGATCTTCTGTATCCCAGACAGATGTCAACGAGTTCCTGGGTTACCTGTGCGGTTCAGTTTCAGACGCTTACGGTAAGCGAAGGATAGATAACGGCACGGCGCTTCCCTGGAGCAGGCAGTTCGATACGATCTATGTTGAGATAAGCGATCTGGACGGCACGTTCCTGACTGATTCCCAGCGCGGTGCTTATGTGTCCTATGTAATGAGCCTTTTTGCCAAGTCTGAGTTCTATATCGAGATTAAGGACAGGATCGTCTTTATCGACGGCATGACATATGAGGGCGGCATTATGCTGTCTGATGCAGACAGGCACGCTTCAGGAGTAGTGCTTGATATCGTGCAGGGTGAAGAGGGTGAGCTTTCGTTCGTCGATTCGGTTTATACCGCTATCGATAATATGATCTACAACGCTCCCCGTAACCGTAACGGTGGCTCAGGAGGCGGTGAGTTTGTTTCTACCGTAAGGATAGGCGACAGTGTGGAGCAGGGGGCTTATGACTGTGCTGACATCGTATCGGCTATCATAAGAGCTGAGAATATGTATGCTGACCTCATCATGATCGATTCCGATATGCAGTCCTGCAGGCTTATTGCTACGCTCAGGCCCATCATCGGCGGCGATACCATGTTCTGTGAGACTATGGCTCCGCTCGATCAGACTTCAAGGTTCACTGCAGAGGACTTTGACGCGGCCTGCGAGACTCTTCTTATAGATAAGCCTGAAAGTATATGTATTGTTATTGCCAACCATTCGGACGAGCTGCAGCAGTTTGTAGTGCTCAGTGACGCTTATAATACCGCTGACGGTTCTTACAGAAGATACTCGTCACACGGTGACTTGCTCATGGAAAGAGATCTCGACCGCCTGGGACTGCGTCTTGTCCTTCAGGCAGGCGAGTATATGGTTATCGAGATCCCTAAGTGATCAGTTAATTCCGGTTACCTGATAATCCAGTTCCGTAATAGTCTTTGTGATGATCTCGTCGGTAACATCGCCGTCGATCTCGATCACTGCGTTGCCGGCCTCGTGTGAAGCCTCAGCGGTAATTACACCGGGGATGGCCATAAGAGCGTTTCTTACTGCCTTCTCGCAATGCTTGCACATCATGCCCTCGATATTGATTGTTTTTGTTGCCATTTTTCTGATACCTCCTGTTATTTCCTGCGGAAGCTCCGCGGGCTTGCTTAAGCGTTTGTCGTGCCTTGAAGAAGACACGTCGAAAAGGTTGATCCTCAGTGCGTTCATGCACACGGTAAAACTCGAAATGCTCATGGCTGCGGCACCGAGGACTGGTTTCATTATTATACCCAGACTGTAGAGTGCGCCGGAAGCTACTGGTATGAGAAGAATGTTATAGATAAATGCCCAGAACAGATTCTCATGGATTATCGTAACGGTTCTTCTGGAAAGCCTGATCGCTGCAGGTACGTCTGTGAGCTTGGACTTAACGAGTACTACATCGGCTGCGTCTATTGCAACGTCTGTTCCTGCTCCTATCGCAATGCCGATGTCAGCGCTGGTAAGGGCAGGCGCGTCGTTGATGCCGTCACCGACCATCGCGACTTTACCGTACTTTTGAAGTTCTCTGATTACTTTATCTTTGCCGTCCGGCAGCACTCCTGCGATAACCTTATCTACTCCGGCTTTGGCAGCGATTGCATTCGCTGTTCTCTCATTATCGCCGGTAAGCATAACTGTTTTGATTCCCATGTTATGAAGCTCTCTGATCGCTTTGGAAGCTTCTTCCTTGATCGTGTCGGCAACTGCAATTATTCCGATGAATTTACCGTCACAAGCGAAGAAGAGGGGAGTCTTGCCTTCGCCGGAAAGTCTGACTGATTCTGATATCGCCTCATCGGGAACTGTTACAAGCTTTGTTATATATTCTTTGTTTCCGCCGAATGTTTTTTTGCCTCTTACTGTGCCTGTAAGCCCATTGCCGGGGACGGCAGTAAAATCAGTGCACTCGTATCTGTCATCAGAACAGGCGACAACGGCTTTGGCGAGCGGGTGCTCGGACTTGCTCTCCAGACTTGCTGCGATTCTGATCAATTCATCCTTATCGATTCCCGAAGCGGTGAAGACGTCAGTAACCGAAGGCTCGCCTTTGGTGATAGTCCCTGTCTTATCCAAAGCAACTATTGATGTTCTGCCGGTTTGCTCTAAAGCTTCTGAAGTCTTGAAAAGAATACCGTTCTTGGCGCCGAGTCCGTTTCCTGCCATTATCGCAACAGGTGTGGCAAGTCCTAATGCACAGGGACAGCTTACGACAAGCACCGCAATGCCTCTGGTGAGGGAAAAACTTAAGTCTTGTCCAATGACCAGCCAGATCACAGTTACAACAGCTGCGATTAACAGTACAACGGGAACGAATATCCCCGATATTTTATCAGCGGTCCTTGCAATAGGGGCTTTGGTTGCTGCCGAATCGCTGACCATCTTAATGATCTGGGATAAAGTTGTATCTTCGCCTACGCGGGTAGCTTTGCATTTTAGGAAACCTGATTGATTAACCGTTGCGGCTGATACTTTGTCGCCCGGCTCCTTATCAACAGGAACGGATTCTCCTGTAAGTGCAGCTTCGTTTATTGCACTTAATCCTTCGATAACAACGCCGTCGACAGGGATCTTATCACCGGGCTTAACGATGAATACATCTCCTGCGGCGACCTCTTCAACAGGTACGGTCACTTCTTTATCATTACGTATAACTGTTGCGCTCTGCGGGGCAAGATCCATAAGTGATTTAAGCGCATTAGTAGTGCGGCCTTTGGATATGGATTCTAGAAGCTTGCCTATGGTGATGAGAGTGACGATCATCGCGGCTGATTCGAAGTAAAGCGCAGGCATATCAGTATGACTTGCTGAATTGCTCATATTGATCAGTTGATAAACGCTGTATAGGAAGGATACGCCGGATCCCATAGCCACCAGAGTATCCATGTTAGGTGCGCCGTGCATGACAGCCTTGGATCCGCTTATAAAAAACTTCTGGTTGATAACCATTACGATGCCTGAAAGCAGCATCTGGAAGATCCCGGATGCAACCATGTTATGCCCAATGAAGGCGGGTGAGGGCCAGCCCCACATATGTACGCCCATCGAGAAGTACATGAGAATCAGAAGAATAATCACGGAACTTATAAGTCTCTTCTTAAGTACAGGCAGTTCTTTGTTATCGAGCGAATCTTTCTTAGGCGTGTTAACGGCACCCGTCAGCGATGCGCCGTAACCTGCATCCTCGACGGCTTTGATAATGCTGTCGGGAGAAGCGCTGCCTTCTACCGTCATGGAGTTGGTGAGAAGGGAAACAGCGCAGGATTCAACCCCGGGAACGCCGTTAACGGCTTTCTCGACATGTGCCTGGCATGCGGCACAGCTCATTCCTGTTACATCGTACTTTGCCATATTACTTCATCATCTTCTGTAAAAGCTCAACGAGCTCATCGATCTTCTCTTCGGAACCGTTCATTACGTCTTCTTTAACGCATGACTTGATGTGGCTTCCGAGGAGTACCTTAGAAAAGGAGTTGAGCGAGCATCTGGCCGCATTTACCTGTGTCAGGATGTCAACGCAATAAGCGCCTTCATCTACCATCTTATGTATGCCGCGGATCTGACCTTCTATCCTGTTAAGGCGGGTGATGAGATCTTTTACCTCATCATCAGTTCTGTCTTTATGGTTGCAGTGGGGACAGGTGTTGTCTTTAGCCATGATTCATTACCTCGTGATATACCCTGTGGGGGTATCTGTTTATGCTTATCATATACCTACTGGGGGTATATGTAAAGCATGATTCTGCATAAAGCTGTAATACTTGTATTCATTACGGATAAATGATATTATCTTCGGGCTGAGGATGATTAGCTCAGCTGGCTAGAGTACCTGCTTGACGTGCAGGGGGTCACAGGTTCGAGTCCTGTATCATCCACCATAGGTTACGGTCGGACATTGTCCGGCCGTTTTTATATTAAAAGATAAGCAACAGATAGCTAATGAGTTGGAATATCTATTATAAGTATGAGGAAAGTGTATGGAGTTTGATCAGCTAATTAAGCGCATTAATGAATTAAGCAGGAAATCTAAGGCAGAGGGCCTTAATGAGGCGGAGAAGAAAGAGCAGACCGAGCTTCGTAACGAGTACCGTGCGAAGGTGGTAGGTAATCTTTCCAATCAGCTTAACAATATGAAGATCAAGTATCCTGACGGAACCATTAAAGATGTGAAGAAAACTAAAGATGACAGTCAGAATTAATGTGACCTTTTCCTGAAAACACCGTCTTAATTGTTAGGATTAGTTTCGGAGGTGTTTATGAAGAAAACTGCGGTGATTGTGACTGTGCTTCTTGCTGCATCGTTGCTTTCAGGATGCGGAAAAGGCGGAGCATACGACTATGGCGAGGAGATCTTCAGCTGTAACCCGGATAATATGTTGGGATTTGAAGGTCTTTATCTCGATGACGGAAGGATGACGATGCTCTTTGATGAGGATTATGTCTTTGATAAAGATTATCCCGAGGGTGTAAGCGGAATTTTTGAGCGTGAGAGCTTTAATAGCCGTAATGCTGTATTTTTTACCTGCGGTGACGAGAGAGTTACCGTAAACGGAGAAGATATTGAGATAAATGCCGAAGAGATGACTTTCAGCTTTGATGTTGAAGATATAGACTGGGACGACTTAAGCGCTTTTTCAATCTCAGTCGGAACTCCTTATCACTTTAATATAAGCGACGGTATCATGACGGCAGACTGCACGGGCGGAGACTGTATTGAGCATTATTCACAAGTCTATGATGCTTCTTCTGATTCCTGGTCTGAACTTGAGTGTGAATTACAGCTTTGTCCCGAGACGGTAGTCGACGAACCTGTAGAACCGGGTGATGCACCTGCTTCAGCAGTTATTCAGATAGATTATGTTCCTGCTGATTACGGCAGAATCCTGCCTTGCGTTGCGGAATACTATGAAGACGCATATACGCCTGAGAATAATACCTGCGTATTCAGGCTTATCAATCTTGACGGTGAAGAAGTGTGCGGCCCTTATTTCGATATGAGTGCATATTGTGCCGGGGCAGATGCATACATCCTGAGACGTACATCACAGGGATTAACTAAGTATGGTGTCCTAAGTGCAGACGGATCTCTGTTCACCGAGCTTAAGTATGACGGTCTTTGGTCTGTATCTCCTGAGGAGGCCTGCGGAGTAAGTTTCTATGCGACTGAATATCTGAATGGTACGCTTCATGTCGTCAGTCTTAATGCAGAGCTTGAGACTGTTGATGAGTGCGATATTACGATCGATCCCGATCAGCTTCCTTACACAGCATCAGGCGCACAGCTGTCAGTATGCTATCTGAACGGTAACAGAGCCATTATAGTAAACAGAAGTGCGTTCTATTATCACAAGATCCTTATCGATACCGAGACCGGAGATGTCCTTTATGACGATAACGCCGCAGGTGATATGAAGACTTATGTGTTCGGTGATGTGATCATCGAACAGGGAATAGGCGGAGACGGAGTTACAGTCTATAATCTGGACGGAGAAGTGATAGTAAGCGACAACGCAGCTTACGGCAGTATCGTGACACCTTACAGATACCTTCTCGCATCCGGTGATGAGATCTGTGTTTATGATATTGATTGGGAAGTTGTAAATTCCGTTCCCGGCGGCTTTGGTATGGACGTGTTCGCTTCATTCGGACATATCGCGATCTGTGAGGACGGTAATACGACTATATATGATCAGGACCTTCAGTTTGTTTGTGATGCAGGGAATATAGACCTGAGTGACGGTTCTTATCTTCGCGACTGGTATGATTACGGGGAAGGGGATATGTACTTCCGCTCCTATGAAGATGACGGATACATCATTAATCTTAATACCGGTGATACTCTTGCCTGTGAGGACGGATTGTTCTCATATACATTCACCTGCGGATACTTATTCTCGGATAACCTGAGCGACGGAAACAATCCTGATAATTTGTGGCGTGTCTATGACGGCTCTCTGAATCTTATATTAAGCGGTGAAGGTTATGAATATGAGGTCATTGATGAGATCAGCGGCGAACTGTATTTTGTCTACATAGATGACGGCGTTATGAATGTCTGCAGTCTGCCTGACGGTGACGTTATCTTCCAGTCAGATGAAGTTTTTTATAATCTCACCGCTGTTGACGGCTGCTTCTGCGGATGGAATGAAGAGACGTTCATGCTGTATGACGGTGACGGCAGCCTTATAGCTGAATATACTGTCGACTACACGGAAGGTTCGTTCTAAGGTCAGAAAGAGAATTCTTCTATTGCTTTCTCTATATTGATATCGGAATACTCAATCTCTCCCGAGAACAGTCTGGCGGCTTCAAGCATGTCAGTTCCTCGTAACACCAGATCTGCGAGAAGGTATGTAGCTTCAGCGGCAAAACCCGCCGCACACGGATATCTGTAGAGAAGATAAGCACAGAAATTAGAGAATCTGCGGCTGTCGCTGTCGATGGCCGCATTTTCTTCTTCTAATGACGGCGGATTGGCGATGATCCGGTCCATGGTCTCGGTCCATACAGGGTCCATTACTTCGAGCGTGTTAATAAAAGAGGCACGCGTAAGGGAAGGGATAATGTTCTCCTTAAGCTCATGCAGCCTATCCGTCAGTGCGCGCGTCGTATCGAAAACTGTCTGTATTTCTTCGGGTAATTCAAGGGGAGGGCAGAGCGTGAAGTCTTCCTTTTTCTCGAGGATCAGGCGGCATGCTTCCTCGCACACAAGGCCGAGACCGCCTTCTGTGTGGTCTTCGAAATCATTATAGAACCTGGGGTGCTCGGTACAGATGTCACACAGGAAATCCTCGCCGTGCTCAAGTATCATGGTGCACAGACCGTCTTCGCGCAGGAAAGGACAGCGCTCGTCCTCGCCTAAAACAATGGAGCCGTCTTTGATGTGTCTCGCGATGCCGGGGACAGCCATGAAACGCTCAAGGGAAGCCTCGTCAACATCAATCTCCCAGCCTGCGCAGCAAGTGTGCTTACAGTGTGAGGCGATGCACTTGAAGTCTTTATAGTAATCAGGAAAGTGCGTGGTCATAAGCTTCTTCCGGTATTCCTATGTCTTCGACAATTACTTCGCCTGCGTAGTCTCTGCCTTCGCCTGTGATGAGGCCGGTCTTGTTCCTGCCGAATGTGACGGTGACCTCAGCACGTATGCCTGCGCCCATAAGCTCGCCTGTATCAGAATTGATGCCTGAAGGTATATCAACGGCGACGACGTGCAAATAATGCATGCTGTCGGCCTTCATAAGCAGTTCTTTTTTATCTTCTCTAAGCGGCGACAGAAGACCGATGCCGAATACTGCATCAACGAGTACATCTGAAGGGGGAAGGGCATCACCGGTTTTGTAGTAAGTAAGCTTGCCGCCGATGCGCTTGTATTGCGCGAGCTGGTGAAGAAACTCCCAGCTTGCATGCTCGAGATTACCTGAGACCACAGCCTGTACCGTGCCGGTAAACTTACTGTTTTCTGTAAGAAGCCTCGCAATGCAGATGCCGTCGGCGCCGTTATTGCCCGTGCCTGAAAGTACAGTTACGGATGAAGACGGGAAACGGCTTACGATGTGTGCGGCAGCCTTGGAAGAAGCTGTTTCCATCAGGGTGAGTGAAGGTATGCCGAGCACGTCAATTGCGTAACGGTCAGCTTTTTTCGAGTCTGTGCCTGAGATTACTTCCGTGCTCATGCTTCCGGCTCCAGCGCGAATACTTCGCAGATCTTACGGATACAGTCGAACATGTACGGCTTGTAGGAATCCAGATCGCAGGGGGTGCCTTCAAGTATCACCGTGTGCGCAGTGGAACTGATAAACTCAATAAGCGTGTAGAGCATTATGGGTTCGTCTTTCCACTGTGCGCCGTTGCTGTGAAGGATGTTCTCGTATTCCTCGCGGACATTGACGGAGCTTATGAGTGTATCGTCGGTGATGGCTTTCTGATAGAAGCCGAAGTTTAAGTTCCTGTTTAAAAAGCGCACGAGCCTCGGATCCTTGGAAAGATCCGTAACGACCGAATCTGCAATAACGATGATCTGATCTACAGTTGAGATCTCAGGATCATTCTTTTTCTTCTTATCAAGATTATTAACTGCATTTATGAGAATAGCTTCGGATTTGCGGGCAATAAGATGGTCGATGATATCCTGCTTATCCTTGAAGTAGAAGTAGAAGGTGCCCTTGGCTACTCCGGCGCTGTTTACGATGTCGGATATGGAAGTGTCTGTTATGCCCTTAGTGGTAAACAGATCATAAGACTTGGACAGTAAAGTATTACGCTTAAGTCTTTTGTTGTCTTCAGCTTTTCCCATAATAAACCCCTTGCTTACAGGCTTTTTGGTGAGTTTACACAAAATTTGACCAGCGGTCAAGAAATTGACTGAAAATTATTGACCGACAGTCAAAAAGTGCTATCATAAGTTCAGAAAATGACCGATGGTCAAAAACAAGAGAGGTGAATTGATAATGCTTAAGTTCGGAAAGCAGATAGTCAGATCAAGATATATGATACTGATCCTGGCACTGCTCCTGCTGATCCCGTCCGCCATCGGATTCCTTAATACTCGTATCAATTACGATATCCTGTATTATCTTCCGGATGATATCGAGACAATGCAGGGACAGGATGTTCTGCTAAATGACTTCGGTAAGGGCGCGTACGGTATATTCGTCTGCGACGGCCTTAGTACAAGAGAGCAGATAGAGATGAGGGAGAGCGTCATGGCTGTGGATCATGTAGCCGATGTTATCTCTTACAGTTCATTGACTGACGGGCAGATCCCGATCGAAATGATGCCGGCAGAAGTTCAGGATGTATTCACATCCAAAAACGGCGACGGTTGCCTGATGTTTATCTTCTTTGATACTACGAGCTCTGCAGATGAGACGATGGAGGCGATAGGTCAGATAAGAAAGATCGCCGGTACAAAGTGCCTGCTTTCCAGCATGGCTGCCGTAGTAACTGATACCAAGGATCTTGTTGCCGAGCAGACTCCTATCTACACGGTTATCGCAGTTGCACTCGCCCTGGTAGTCCTGTTCCTTATGACAGACTCTTTCCTGGTTCCGATTATCTTTCTGATCGATATCGGTATTTCGATCATCTATAATCTCGGAACTAATTTTATAAAAGGTGAGATCTCGTTCATCACCATGGCGCTCGTTGCTATCCTGCAGCTTGCCGTAACGATGGACTACTCCATCTTCCTTTACAACAGCTACATGGAGCAGAAGGCAAAGTTCTCCGACAACAAGGAAGCCATGGCCAACGCCATCGCAGCCACGATCACTTCCGTAACGGGTTCCTCCCTCACGACTATCGCAGGCTTCCTGGCAATGTGTTTCATGACATTCACTCTCGGTCTCGATATGGGTGTCGTTATGGCAAAGGGCGTTGTGCTCGGCGTAATCTGCTGCGTAACTATCCTGCCTTCGCTCATCCTTCTGTGCGACAAGGCCATCCAAAAGACTCATCATAAGACGCTGAACTTCAAGGGTGACCTGCTGTCCGGTTTCATTTCAAAAAGATATGTGGTAACCGCGGTGCTCCTGCTTCTCCTGTGGATTCCCGCGATCTACGGCTACACGAGACTTAATGTTTACTACAAGCTTGACTCAAGCCTTCCAGCAACTCTTGGTTCCGTGCAGGCGAATGAGGCTCTTGAGGAAAACTACGACATCTCTTCAGTATCCATGATCCTTGTGGATTCGGATATGTCCTCAAGACAGACAAGAGAGATGCTCGATGAGATCAAGAGTGTAGAAGGAGTCAACTTCGCACTCGGACTTGATTCAGTTGTAGGTTCACTCGTGCCGGATGAGATCATTCCTGCTGATGCAGTTTCAAAGCTTCAGAGCGGAAGCTGGAAGCTCATCGTAGTCTCTTCCGCATATCAGGTTGCGACTGACGAGATCAATGCTCAGTGTGATCAGATCCAGAACATAATCAAGCGTTACGATCCGACTTCCATGTTTGTCGGTGAGGCTCCGGCTACCAAGGACCTGATCGAGATCACTGACCGTGACTTCAAGATCGTAAGTCTGGTAAGTATCGGCGCGATCTTCCTGCTGATCCTCTTCGTGCTTAAGTCTGGCTCGCTTCCTGTGATCCTCGTGTCAGTGGTAGAGCTTGCGATCTACATCAACATGTCAATCTCGTACTACACGGGGTCCACGCTGCCGTTCATTGCATCCATCTGCGTGGGAACGATACAGCTCGGCGCCACCATAGACTACGCAATACTTCTCACCAACCGTTACAAGACGGAGCGCATCGCAGGTGCCAACGCGAAAACAGCCGTTGCCAATGCCGTTAAGACTTCGATCCATTCGGTATTCTCCTCAGCACTCGGCTTCTTTGCGGCTACTGTAGGCGTTGCAGTTTACTCCGACATCGACCTCATAAGCTCGATCTGCCTGCTGCTTTCAAGGGGCGCGCTTCTTTCCATGGTAATCGTGCTTACACTGCTGCCGTCGATGCTTTTGATCTTTGACGGTTTGATCATAAGAACTACGTGGGATATGAAGTCCTGCATACCGCATAAGGAGGTACATAAGAAATGTTATCAGTAAATGTGAAAAAGACAGTCGCATTATCAGTAACTGCTGCACTGGCTCTTGGATCTTGCGGCGGAGTGCTGATCTATAAGAACAGAGAGAATAAGGTTATGGCCCAGGAGTTGACCGAAGAGATCGCACAGGCACAGGATCTTGCTGCTGCTTATCACTCTCTGACTTCAGGAAAGAATGAGACTGTATATGTCATAACTTCGGCTGAAGGAGACAGGACCACCTATGTAAGCTCCTGGCTTCACAATCCCGACGGTAGTTCATCTGTAAATGATGTATCGGATCTTTCCGATATTGAAGTCGTACGAGGTGCGGCCGAGCTCGGTCAGGATGAGAACGGACAGATCACCTGGGAAGCAAATGGTGAAGATATTTATTATCAGGGCGTTTCTAATGATGAACTACCTGTAGATGTTAATATCTCTTACACTCTTGACGGTGCATCCGTATCCGCATCTGAACTTGAAGGTAAGACAGGACACCTCGTTATGACTGTGGATTATGTGAATAATCTAAGTGAAGAAGTCGAGAGTGAAGATGGTGAGACTTATACAATCTATATGCCGTTTGTGATGACGACAGGTATGCTCCTTGATAACGATACATACAGAAATATAGAAGTAACCAACGGACAGTGCATTAATGACGGAGAGCGCACCTATGTACTCGGAATCGGTTTCCCCGGCCTTTACGAGAGCCTCGGTCTTGCTGACGTTGAGATCGATGATCCCGAAATAGAGCAGAGTATAGAAGAAATAAATATTCCCGATGAGATCACTATTGAATGTGATGTTGTTGACTGCTCTGAGCTGACCGCTCTGACTGTTGCTTCTGTTTTGAATCTCGATGAGATAGATGTTGAACTTAATACTGAAGGCATCGACGAAGATATCGATGAGATCACAGACGGAATGAGAAGTCTGGTTGACGGATCCGAGCGCCTTTATGACGGCGTTTCTGCCCTTAACGACGGTGCTGTTACCTTGAATGAGGGTGCATCTGCCGTTGCTGACGGTACTGCCGCACTCGCTTCCGGTGCATCTGCTTTGAGTACAGGTACATCGCAGCTTGCGGGCGGAACGGATGCCTTGCAAAGCGGCATAAGCCAGGTCAATGACGGTGCCGCGGCACTTAATGCAGGCTTAAGCCAGGTACAGTCCAATATCCCAGCACTGCAGAGCGGTGTTAATGACCTTACTAATGGTGCCAACGCACTTTCGCAGGGCGCTTCTTCTTTGAGCTCGGGCGTGAATACTCTTTACGGCCAGATGACCTCGCAGGAAGCACAGGCACAGATGACGGCTCTTGTTGCAGGTTCCGCACAGTTTTCCCAGAGCCTGTCTGCGCTTAACACAGCATTGAGTTCAGGCGGAATGACACCCGAGCAGGCAGCTGCAGTTCAGAGTGCAATACAGTATCTCAGTGCTTATGCTGCCGAGGCTGATGAGACTACGGCGGCCAGTATCAGCGCACTTATCTCGGCTTACTCGTCCCTGGCGGGAAGCATGAGCCAGGTTTCATCTTCAGTAGCCGCTCTCAATGAAGGCTACGCCAGCATTGATGCCGGTATCAATTCTCTTACAGGTAAGTTCGGTGAAGTCGCAACTGCAGTAGCACAGGTACAGTCCGGCGCATCCCAGGTTGCGAACGGCGCGGCACAGGTATCTAACGGCCTTAACACGCTTAACAACAGCACAGGCGCACTTGCTAACGGTATCAATCAGCTGGCATCCGGTTCTGCTTCCTTAAGCAACGGTACTTCCCAGCTCGTAACCGGCGCAGCTTCTCTTCATGACGGTGTAGCCCAGGTAAACAGCGGGGCACAGGCGCTTGCTTCCGGTGCAGCTTCCTTGTCTGACGGTGCTGACAGACTCGCTTCCGGTACCGAGGAGCTCTCCGAGGGAGTATCTGCTTTGCTTGACGGCGCGGGACAGCTTGAGGAAGGTCTTAATGAGTTTAACGAGCAGGCTGTAGAGAAGCTTACGGATATGATCAACCAGCTCGCGCCCGTATCTGACAGGATCGAAGCCATGAGAGCATATTCTGCAACATACAGCACATTCTCCGGAACTCCTGACGGAGTAGAGGATTCTGTAGTATTCGTATTCAAGAACTGAAGTCGCTTGAACTCATGAATGTTTGATATAATGCCCGTGGAATAATTCACGGGCATTTTGCTTTAGGAAAAGGGAGTTATATATGATTCTGCTGGCTGTTGATATACAGAAGGGAATAACTGATGAGCGCTTATATGGTTATGATGAATTTGTTCTGAATGTAAAGCGCCTTATAGACGAGGCGCGTGCAGCCGGAGTTGAGGTCGTCCATGTTAGACATGATGACGGTAGAGGATCCGGTTTTTCTGCAGGTGATGAGGCCTTCGAGATCGACGGAAGATTTGCGCCTGAAGCAGGTGAGAAGATCTTCGATAAGGACGTTAACGATGCTTTTATCTTTTACACGGGTCTTGCCGACTATCTTGAGACAAAGGGCGTAACTAAAGTCATCATTGTCGGACTTCAGACGGATTACTGTATAGATGCATCGGTCAAGGGCGGATTCGCAAACGGGTTTGAAATGATAGTGCCTGCATACTGCAATACTACCCGCAGTAATGATTATATGGATGGCGAGACCACATATAAGTTCTATAACGAGAATATGTGGCCCGGAAGATATGCGAAGTGTCTGTCTGTCGATGAAACGGTTGAACTGATCCGCGCGTATAAGAAGAGTGAAGTGTGCCCTTTGATCAACGACTGCGGTCCGGAACCCATCGAGACAGAAAGGCTTATCCTAAGAGGATTTACCATGGATGATGCTGATTCCATGATGCGTAACTGGGTCAGCGATGACTATATCCAGGGAATGTACGGCGAGCCTTCATACAAGACTAAGGAAGAGGTCGAGGCGCTCATAAGCAAGTTCATAAAGCGCTGCCAGGGCGGTTACTCATTTCGCTGGGCGATTATTGAGAAGTCTTCCGGCGAGTGCATCGGTCAGGCTGCTTATTTTCTTGTGAACTCACAAGGAGCTTTCGGCGAGATCGAATACTGCATAGGTTCTGCTTACCAGGGTAAAGGTTATGCCACAGAGGCTACGAAGGCTGTTATAGACTTCGGGTTCCGCTATGCAGGCTTTAATAAAGTGCAGATCTGCGTAAGGCCGTCCAATACGCCTTCCAAGAGAGTTATCGAGAAGTGCGGCTTTACTTATGAAGGAGCTCTTAGAGATTATTTCATGATCAACGGTCAGTTTGAGGACAGACTGTATTATTCGATCCTGAGGGAAGAGTGGAGGGGATAATGGGGAAGATACTCTGGGATAAAAGATACAGCGGGTTCGTCTGGCACTTTATCTTTACTCTGCCTTTCATAGGACTGTCACTGCTGTTCCTGCAGTTTACTTCAGGAGTTACATGGTTTCTTATAAGTTCGGTGTTAAGGATAATCTTCGGAACTGGTATTCTGCTTATTTCCTGCAAACTCTTTGAACTAAGACCTTCAGAAATTCTGTCATTTAAGAATATAAAGGGTGCACTTGCAACAGGCGCCGGATTTTTGATCTTTTTCCTGTTTTTTCTGATTCAGATTGTGTCCGGATTCGGTGAGATCAACGGCCTTACTATAGGCATCTTTCTTACAAGAGTTCTCCTGCAGCAGCTTACGACAGGCTTTTACGAGGAGATCAATTACAGGTTTCTGCTTCTTAACGGACTTAAACACACATCAAATACCACGGGTATGAAACTTCTGTATGTTTTCTCGGGTTCGGTTTTGTTCGGACTGCTTCACTGTGTAACGGGATGGGATACATACAGATTCCTTACAACTGCTGCTATCGGATTTGCATTCGCGGTTATATTCGTTAAGTCTGGTAATATCTTGCTGACGATGATCCTTCATTTTGTATATGATTTTCTTGTACATATCATAGCTTTCGTGCAGTGGAATAATAATCCGTTCTTTGACGGTATCTGTGCATGTTCGGAAGCAGCTTATATCGTGATGTTTGTGATATCGCTGATTATTCTTATATATTCGCCTCAATTTAATAAAAAGAAACTGTGTTAATATAAATAAGTAAATTATTTTGGAGGTTTTAACAATGAAACTTGTTGCATTTTTCTCCACTTCAGGCATAACTGAAGCCGTTGCTAAGAAGATCGCAGAAAGAGAAGGCGCTGATATCTTTGAGATCAAGCCCCTTGAGCCCTATACAGGCGCCGATCTTGATTGGCAGGAGAGAGGCTGCAGAGCCAACAATGAAATGGAAAACAAGAGTAACAGAGTAGCATTGGCTGCTAAGTGTGAAGATATCGCCAAATACGATGAGATCTATCTTGGATTCCCGCTTTGGTGGGGTTATGCTCCCAGAATCATAAACACATTCCTTGAGAGTGCTGATTTCTCCGGCAAGAAGATCATTCCGTTCGTTACTAGCGGCGGAAGCGAGTATACACAGAAGACAGCCGATGACCTTAAGGCTTGTGCTCCCGGAGCCATCTTCGAAGAAGGGACCAGGATCAAGTAATAATTGGATAAGATCTATTCCGGTTGGAATGAACTGCCGAGTGGATACGGTTCGGGCAAGCTGACAGAAGGATGCATCGTTCTTGAGGGCGGTGCCTTCAGAGGCCTATATACCTCGGGTGTGCTTGATGTGCTGATGCAGAACGGTATTAATATGAGCTGCGTCTGTGGAGTCTCTGCTGGTGCCATCAATGGCATTAATTACTCTTCGTGCCAGATAGGCCGCTCTGCCAGAGTAAACCTGAAGTACCGTCATGATAAGAATTATGTCGGAGTGAAGCCGATGCTTACGGAACACGGCATGATCGGTTTTGATTTCATTTTCGGAGAGCTAGAAGGCGTGGAGCCGCTTGACCGCGATGCTTTCGACCAAAGGCGTTTCGTGGCTGTAAGTACTGACGTTGACACCGGCAGACCTCATTTCTGGGAGAAGACAAACTGCAGTGATATTTTTCATGCTGTGAAAGCATCGGCATCTCTGCCATATGTATCAAGTCCCGTTGAAGTGGAGGGCACATATAACCTTGACGGCGGCCTGAGCGTGAATATCCCGTTTAACTGGGCGATCAATCAGGGTTATAACAAGATCATCGTTATTAAGACCCGTGCTGCCGACTACCGTGAACCTGCTCCGTCAGAAGCCCAACTGGCGCTTGTTCGAAGGATATACAGGAACAAGCCTGCGCTTACCGATAACATCGTTCATATGCATGAGCGTTATAATCTTGAACTGGATGAGCTGTTTTATCTTAACAAGCTTCACCGTGTGTTCATGATCGAGCCTTCCGTATCGCTTGATGATATAGGAAGATTCGAGTCTGATATGGAAAAACTTGGCGCGTTGTACTATCTTGGAGTGAAAGACTGCACTGCGTGTCTTGAAGATTTAAAAGGATATTTGAATTATTTATGAGTTTTATTGATGTAATTATCGCCATAATCTATGGAATCGTAGAGGGTATTTCCGAGTGGCTGCCTATCAGCTCCACAGGACACATGATCCTTCTCGATTCATTTCTGAACCTTCATGTATCTGAGGCATTCCACGAGCTTTATCTTGTTGTTATTCAGCTCGGTGCCATCATGGCTGTAGTAGTCATTTACTGGAAAGAGATATGGCCTTTCGGTATTAAGGATAATAAGCACCCCTGGAAGAAAGAGGGTATCGGACGCTGGGTCAAGGCCGACAAGTTTAATATGTGGTTCAAGATCCTGGTTGCTTGTATTCCTGCGATCATTGTAGGTGTTCTGTTCGATGATTACCTCGATGAGCTATTTTATAACTACGTATGTGTATCCATCATGCTGATCCTCTTCGGTATCGCTTTTATCGCAGTAGAGAAGTGGGTAGCAGACAAAGAGCCTAACGTAAAGTCTGTCGACGATATCTCTTATCCGCAGGCTTTTCTTATCGGTGCTTTCCAGCTCATCGCTGCTGTGTTCCCGGGAACATCCAGATCCGGTTCCACCATCGTTGGTTCACTCGCAATGGGTATCAGCCGTGAGGCTGCCGCTAAGTTTACTTTCTTCCTTGCTATTCCCGTAATGATGGGTGCGAGCCTTCTTAAGATCTTAAAGTTTGAAGGTGAAGTAACAGGTGCAGAGATAGCTACCCTGGTTATCGGTATGGTAGTTGCCTTTGTTGTTTCCTGGGTTGTTATCAAGAAGTTTATGGCCTATATCAAAAAGCACAGCTTTACCGTGTTCGGCTGGTACAGAATCGCTGTCGGAGTATTGTTCCTTATCTTAGGTATCCTCGGCCTCGTAACGATGTCCTGATCACGGCAATTTAAGTGGTAAATAAAAAAGACGGCTGCGGCCGTCTTTTTGTTTTTATCAGAATCCCAGATGATTATCTCTCGTCCATCGGAATGTATTCAACTCTGGGCTGAACAGCTTTGTAAGCAGGTCGGATGATCTTGCCTGCGTTGTTCAGCTCCTCGATGCGGTGAGCTGACCATCCTGAAATACGTGCGATGGCGAACAGGGGAGTGTAGAATTCCAAAGGCAGATTAAGCATCGAATATACGAAGCCTGAATAGAAATCGATATTTGCAGATACGCCCTTGTAGATGTGGCGCTGCTCAGTAATGAGCTTGGCAGCGATCCTTTCTACATCAGAGTAGAGCTTGAACTCCTTAGTCTTATGCTTCTCGATGGAGAGCTTTTCTACGAAAGATTTGAATATCATTGCACGCGGATCGGAGATGGAATAAACCGCATGTCCCATTCCATAAACAACACCGGCATTATCGAATGCTTCCTTGTGAAGGATCTTGTTGAGATAAGCTGTAAGCTCCTCTTCGTTGCTCCAGTCCTTAACATTTTTCTTGATATCAGCAAACATCTGCATAACCTTGATATTTGCACCGCCGTGCTTGGGTCCCTTCAGTGAAGAGATAGCGGCAGAGATAGCGGCATAAGTATCAGTGCCGGATGAAGTAACAACATGAGTCGTGAATGTTGAGTTGTTACCACCGCCGTGCTCAGCGTGAAGAACGAGTGATAGATCGAGGATCTGAGCCTCGAGCGGCGTGAACTTGTTGTCCGGACGGAGCATATAAAGGATATTCTCTGCCGTAGACAGATTTGCTCTCGGTCTGTGGATATAAAGACTCTTGTTGTCGTTGTAGTAGATCTTTGCAGCGTATGAATATGCCGCAAGCATCGGGAACATGGCAATCAGTTCGAGTGACTGGCGCAGTACGTTCGGGATAGACGTATCATTAGCATTATGGTCGTAAGAATAAAGAGTAAGTACCGCACGCTGCAGGTTGTTCATGATGTCGTTGCTGGGGGCCTTCATGATAACGTCTCTTACGAAGTTCTTAGGCAGTGCATCCCTGTAGTTGGCAAGTATGATCATAAAGTCGAGAAGCTCGCGCTCGTTGGGAAGCTTTCCGAAAAGGAGGAGGTAAGTTACTTCCTCGAAGCCGTTATGTCTTCCTGCACCGGTTATACCGTCAGCTATCTTATGTACATCGATGCCTCTGTAGTAGAGCTCGCCGTCACATGAAACTTCTTCACCGTCTACTATCTTCTTGGATACGATCTCTGAGATTTCTGTAAGTCCCGTTAAGACACCTTTACCGTTAAGGTCGCGAAGTCCGCGGTTAACTTTATTCTTGGTATAAAGCTCTGTATCAATCTTGTTTTCCTCACACATCTTGGCGAGTTCAATGATCTCGGGGGTAAGTCTTGAAAATTTGTTCATACATTTCCTCCTAATCCATTATTCCTGAATTTATAATTTACCTTATTTTTTTGATTTTATCAATTTAAGAGAACCCCATGAATGAATGAAAGTTGAGGCATTCATAATACTTTGATAAAATCTTCGATAGTATTTTTATAGGAGTTATTCATATGTCGACATCCATCTGTATTTTGATCACCATTGTCCTTTATCTGGTAATGATGATCGTCATCGGTGCTGTCTTCAGCAAGAAGAACAAGAGTACCGACGACTTTTTCCTTGGCGGCAGAAAACTCGGACCTCTCGTAACTGCGATGAGTGCTGAGGCTTCTGACATGAGTTCCTGGCTTCTTCTCGGACTTCCCGGACTTGCTCTTATCACAGGTCTTGCAGAAGCTACATGGACAGCTATCGGACTTGCGGTAGGTACTTATCTTAACTGGCTCTTTGTAGCTAAGAGACTTCGTATCTATACTCAGAAGGTAGGAGCGGTTACTATCCCTGATTTCTTCTCCAAGAGATTCGGTGATGATAAGAAGATCCTCACACTGATCTCCGCTATCTTTATCGTAGTATTCTTCGTTCCTTATACAGCATCAGGCTTTGTTGGCTGCGGTAAGCTTTTCT
>JAFSPU010000015.1 GCA_017451265.1 Clostridiales bacterium | reverse complement strand
TCGCGTCGATACCGGGCATGCAGATAGGTCCCGGCGGAAGTCCCTGATGTGTATATGTGTTATAAGGGCTGTTGATGCTGAGTTCCGCATCCGTATGAAGGATCGAAGGCTTTCCGCCGTTCATCTCAACAAGATAATTGATCGTAGCTGAAGAACCGAGGAATCTCATATCTTCATCATCGGAATCAAGACGGTTATGGAATACGGCAGAGATGAGCATCATGTCCGAAGCCTTACCTGTCTCCATCTGGATAACGGAAGCAAGGGTTATTATCTCATCCATGGAATAACCGAGTCTCTCGGCTCTTACATAGTACTCGTCGTAGAGCTTGCTCTGCGTATTGTTAAGGAACCTTCTGATGATGGATTCCGGACTTGCATTAACGTCGAAATAGTAAGTATCGGGATAAAGGTATCCGGAAAGGATAAAGTCTCTTCCCTCTTTGATCTCGATCTGTGAGACGAATTCATAGTCCGTAAAAAGGTTAGGTGAATTCATGCACTTATCGAACTCTGCGTCATCGAAGTTGAGTCCTGCCTCATGCAGGATCTTCTTAACGTCGTAATATGTCGAACCTTCAGGGATCGTGACCTTAACCGCGGCAGGCTCAAGTGTTAAGAAATACATGAGCTCGTCATAAGAGAAGCCTTTTAACAGGTAGTGTGTACCTGCTACGTATGCTCCGTCGAAGCCGTTCAGTTTACTGATGATCGAGAACAGGAACTTATTCGTGATAAGTCCCTGGTCATATAATTTATCCGCAATATCGGAAGTTGAATCGCCGCTCCTGATGACGACGCATACGGCACCCTCGGTTTCCTGGGTAATCTTGTACTTGCCTGCATCGATGTCTGACTTGAGGGCATTAAATCTCTTATCCTGTGAGATGACATAGTTATAGCCGACGTATACGCCGCCTACAGCGAATCCGAATAACAGCAGGATAACGATCAATATACGGAGAGCGACCCTGACCTTGCCGGATAACATCAGTTAAAACTCACCCCCGATATAGATTTAAGATCAAACGTCCTTTTTAGCCTTTGCAACCGTCTTGGCACGCAGATCGTTATTAAGTATCTTCTTGCGAAGTCTGATGCTCTTAGGCGTTACTTCACAAAGCTCATCATCTTCGACAAATTCAAGGCACTGCTCAAGGGAGAATGTAAGGGGCGGTGTAAGTCGCATAGCGTCATCAGCTCCTGCAGAACGCATGTTGGTTACATGCTTCTTTTTGCAGACATTAACGGTAATATCATCAGGCTTAGGGTTGATACCTACGATCATGCCTTCATATACCGGTGTGCCTGCTCCAATGAAGAGTGCACCTCTGTCCTGGGCATTGTACAATCCGTAGGTTACAGCCGTTCCGGTCTCGAATGCTACGAGCACTCCCTGACCTCTCGTCTCGATGTCACCTGCGAAGGGTTCAAAGCCCGAGATAACGGAGTTCATTATACCATTGCCCTTAGTGTCGGTCAAAAACTCGGTACGGTATCCGAGGAGTCCTCTGGAAGGGATCTTAAACTCAAGACGTGTATATCCCTTGGTC